>CALHAR010000004.1 GCA_937931645.1 uncultured Alphaproteobacteria bacterium | reverse complement strand
TTTGCCATGACATCAACATTCTTGCTTAGCGCACCAGGTTGGGAAGCGTCATTGGGCGGTTTTCCTGCTCTTTCCGTTGTACCGGGGCAATTCTTGCTTAAAGATTTGGTTCTCTTTGGCGCAGCAGTTTATTTGATGGGGCATACTTTACAGCACTGTAAAAAGTAGAAACTCCGTACTTTGTGATTAAAAGAGGAGGAATGTAATCTCTATTACACTTTTCCTCTTTTACTTTTAAAATTTGCATTGAAAAAGGGAAAATGCATGGTTCATTATGATTTATTTGTTATTGGCGGCGGTTCAGGCGGCGTAGCAACAGCTAGAAGTTCTGCCACGCTTGGCGCAAAAGTTGGTATTGCGGAGGGGGATAAGTTTGGTGGAACATGTGTTAATCGCGGTTGCATGCCCAAAAAGTGGTACATGTATGCGTCCCAATATATACAAGAATTTGAAGTGGCGAAAAGCTATGGCTGGAATCCTAAAGTTCCAAAGATTGATTGGAATGTCTTAAAAGAAAATACCTTTAACGAAATTAAAAGATTAAATGGCGTGTATGACACAATGTTAGCCGATGCGAATGTCACCGTTCATAGTGGCTTTGCGCATTTCAAAGATGCCAAAACCGTTATTGTGGGTGATGAAGAGATTACTGCGGATAAATTTGTTTTGGCATTTGGCGGTAAGCCATTTGTTCCCCCGTTAGAAGGAGCGGAACATGGTATTACGTCTGATGAAGTTTTTCATTTAGAAGAACTTCCTGAAAAGATAATTATTGTTGGAGGTGGTTACATTGGCGTTGAATTTGCCGGTATTATGAACGGACTGGGCGTTGATACAACCATTATGTACCGTGCGGATGAATTGTTGCGCGGGTTTGATAATGATATCCGTGCCCATGCCCAACAAGAATTTGAGAAAAAAGGCATTAAAACTGCCGCCACAACCAAGCCTATTATTATCTCTAAAGAAAGCGATGGTAAAATCCATATCACCTGTAATAACAAAAAGCATTGGGTCGCCGATGTAGTGATGTTCGCCACGGGGCGGACACCTAATTTAGATCATGCCAATATGGATGTCACGGGTGTTGCCCTTAACGAGCAAGGCAAAGTCATCGTTGATGAATGGCAAAAAACGAATGTAGACCATATTTATGCCGTTGGTGACGTGACCAATACAAATCTTGATTTAACACCGGTTTCCATTAATGAAGGGCGCGCCTTTGCCGACACACATTTTGGCAATAATAAGCGTAATTTTTCAAATTTTGTCACGCCAACTGCCGTGTTTTCACAACCACAAATTGGCACCGTTGGATTGACGGAAGAGCAAGCCCGTGAGAAATATACCCATATTGATATTTACCGTACTGTTTTTGGAGCGACAAAAAACCGTCTATCCAAAACAGTGAATGAAGAAATAATGCTAAAATTAATCGTAGATACGGACAGCGATAAAGTTGTTGGTGTACATATGATTGGCCCAGATGCCGGTGAAGTAATTCAAGTTTTAGGCGTTGCGTTAAAAGCAGGAGCAACCAAAAGCGACTTTGACCACACGGTTGCGGTTCACCCAACTTTTGCGGAAGAGTTTGTGACCATGCGCGAGAAAATAAAAAGCATATAAAAATAAAAATAAGAAAAAGATTTAAAATGGGCCACCCCGCAAAGAAGCAACAACAAGAACAAGCTGTCAAAGCAACCAAAGCATCCGATCTTTTGGTACAGGCTTTAGAAGCTGAAGGCGTGGAACATATTTTTGCCGTGCCAGGTGAAGAGAACTTGGATTTTGTTGAGTCCTTAAGACCCTCTAAAATCAAACTTATTCTCACACGTCATGAACAAGGGGCAGCCTTTATGGCCGCAACCTATGGCCGCCTTACGGGACGCGCAGGCGTTTGCATGGCAACCTTAGGGCCAGGTGCTACCAATTTTGCAACTCCCGCCGCTTATGCCCATTTGGGTGGTATGCCATTAATTATGATTACGGGGCAAAAACCAATTAAGAAATCCAAGCAAGGGCAATTTCAAATTATTGATGTGGTAGGGTTATTTGATCCTATTTGTAAAATGTCAAAACAAATTGTCCATGGTAATACAATCCCTGCCTTAGTACGCGAAGCTTTCCGCGTTGCAGAGGAAGAACGTCCTGGCGCAGTCTTATTAGAACTGCCCGAAGATATTGCAGCCGAAGACTGTACTGAGCCAGTTATTCCACCCCATCCGCGTCATTACGCCGTCGCGGGTGATAACGTGCTGGATCAAGCTGCCGCTATGATTAAAGCCGCTAAAATGCCGCTTGTTTTGTTGGGAGCAGGGGCAAACCGCAAAGAAGCGCATGAAGCGCTAAATGATTTTGTGCACACAACAGGTATTCCATTTTTTAACACCCAAATGGGCAAAGGCGTGATTGATGAACGCTCCGATTTGTTCTTAGGGACAGCGGCGTTATCCGATGGTGATTACCTCCATTGCGCTATTAACCGTGCAGATTTAATTATCAATGTGGGTCATGATGTTGTTGAAAAACCACCTTTCTTCATGGAAGATGGTGGTAAGCAAGTTATTCATGTTAATTATAAATCTGCGCAAGTGGATCAGGTTTACTTCCCACAGCTTGAAGTTATCGGTGATTTAGCAGCGTCTATGACGCGATTAAAAGACAAGCTTGGCGGTGAAGTTAAATTCGATAAAACTTATTTTGAAATGATCCGTAATGAAGTTGAAACACATGTTAAAGAAGGTGTTGATGACCCTCGCTTCCCTATCGTTCCACAACGCTTTGTCGCTGATACGCGTAAGGCCATGGGCGATAAAGATATTATTGCATTGGATAATGGTATTTATAAACTTTGGTATGCGCGTAATTATAAAGCCTACCACCCTAATACGGTTTTGTTAGACAACGCGCTGGCGACGATGGGCGCTGGGCTTCCTTCTGCGATGATGGCCGCCATGCTTTACCCAGAACGCCGTGTGATGGCGATTTGTGGTGATGGTGGATTTATGATGAATTCACAAGAAGTCGAAACCGCCGTACGTCTTGGCCTTAACTTGGTGATTACTGTGTTTAATGATAGTTCGTACGGGATGATTCGTTGGAAACAAGCGCATGCTGGGTTTGATGATTGGGGATTAGAGTTTGATAATCCTGATTTTGTTAAATACGCAGAAAGTTATGGCGCAACAGGGCATCGTGTAACAAGCGCAGAAAATCTTTTACTTATTTTTGAAAAAGCATTTAAGGCTGGTGGTGTTCATCTTATTGATTTACCCGTTGATTATTCTGAAAATCAAAAAGTTTTGATTGATGAGTTAGAAGCAAAAGTTTGCTTGTTATGAGTGCAAAAACGCTTGAAGTCGTTAACCCTTATGATTTGAAGCCGATCGGTTCTGTTCCACTTGATTCTTGGGATGTGATTGATAAATATTTACAAACGGCGCACGACTTGTTTCGCAATCGGGCAAACTGGCTTGCGGCGTATCAGCGTATCGAAATTCTTAAAAAAACAGCGACCATAATGGAAAGCCGTTTTGAAGAACTGGCCTTTCAAATCGCGAATGAAGGCGGTAAACCTCTAATAGATGCGCGAGTTGAAGTGACACGGGCGATTGATGGGGTGGCGTTATGCGTCAAAGAATTATCCCACCTAAACGGCACAGAAATTCCAATGGATTTAACCGTGGCAGGTGCAGGACGCATGGCGTTTACCAGCCGTGAGCCTATTGGTCCTGTTGTTGCGCTCTCTGCGTTTAATCATCCACTTAATTTGATCGTACATCAAGTGGCTCCTGCCATCGCCGTTGGCTGTCCAGTGATTGTCAAACCTGCGGGGGATACGCCCTTATCCTGTAAAGCGTTTGTTGATATCCTCTATGAAGCGGGTCTACCGGAAGAATGGTGCCGTTTTACCGCATGTGATAATAACGTTGCTGAAAAATTAGTGACCGATAACCGCGTCGCTTTCTTCAGTTTTATTGGCTCTTCCAAAATAGGTTGGATGCTCAGGTCAAAACTGGCTCCTGGAACGCGCTGTGCCCTTGAACATGGTGGCGTTGCACCCGTAATTATAGAGGAAAGCGCTGATATTGAAGCTATGATTCCAAGCCTGTTAAAAGGTGGATTCTACCATTCTGGGCAAGTATGCGTTTCCGTCCAACGTGTTTTTGCGCCACAATCCATGGCAAAAGACATTGCACAACTCTTGGCGGAAGGGGCATCAAAGCTTGTCGTTGGTAATGCCATCAACGAAACCACTGAATGTGGTCCGCTTATCCGCCCCCATGAAGTTGATCGTGTTGCTGAATGGATTGATGAAGCCAAAACGGCAGGTGCTCAAGTTTTATCAGGTGGTAAAAAACTAAGTGATACAAGTTATGCGCCGACGGTTTTGTATAACCCTCCAGCAGACGCAAAAGTTTCTAAAAATGAAATATTTGGTCCCGCTGTTTGTGTTTATGATTACGAAACAATTACGCAAGCAATAGAGACATCAAACGCGCTTCCTTTCGCTTTTCAAGCGTCTGTTTTCACAAAAAAATTGGATGTTGCTATGTATGCCATTCAAAATTTAGACGCGACGGCTGTCATGGTGAATGATCATACAGCGTTTCGTGTAGATTGGATGCCGTTCGCCGGTCGGCGTCAATCTGGCTACAATACAGGCGGTATTGGCTATACCATGCATGATATGACACAGGATAAAATGGCTGTCATTAAACTATAAAAGAAAGGTAAATTAGAATGTTGAGTCACTCTAAAAAACTTATGCTTTTCTGCTGGCTTGTATTTTAGTAAATACACAGACCTTCGCAAAAATAAAAAAATTTTCTTTCTTTTACCTTTATTAATCATCATGGCATCCATCGCTATTATGACGTATATAAGTAATTGGCCTAAGAGGATTTAACCAACCTGTTACCCTGATGAATATAAGACACGATATCTAATTTATTTTTGAAATGCCTCACTGTTCAACTTTTGGTCTATGTGCATAGGGTGCAGGGAACAAGATGTTGTTGATACAAAACAGAAAATTTCTAAAAATAAATGTGTTTGAGACGAAAGCGCGCATTTTTGTGGTATGCATATTTTTATAATTATATAACATACCAATTAGACGTTTCGAATTTAATAAATATAGGATGTAAATTAATGGTAAAACTTTCAACTTCCACACCTGTCAAGCATACGAATATGGATATTGAATTGGATGTACATATCAAACCACAAACGATGAGTGACCGTGTTGCCTATAGTTTTGTCAAAATGTTACGTTTTTTTGCGGATATGTTTTTTGCTAAACGTTATGGACACAGGGCCATTGTTCTTGAAACCGTAGCTGCTGTGCCTGGCATGGTTGGCGGACTATGGCAACATCTTCATGCTTTGCGGAGAATGCGGGATGATGAAGGGTGGATTCGTACGTTGTTAGAAGAAGCGGAAAATGAACGTATGCATCTTATGACGTTTATTGAAATTGCAAAACCAAATATTTTTGAACGCTTGATTATTATGATTGTTCAGGCAATGTTCTATAATGCTTATTTTTTCCTTTATTTATTTGCACCAAGAACAGCACACCGTGTCGTTGGGTATTTTGAGGAAGAGGCGGTTTTAAGCTACACACAATACTTAGCGGAAATTGAAAAAGGGACACATGAGAACGTGCCTGCTCCACAACTTGCCATTGATTATTGGAACTTACCAAAAGATGCCAGATTAAAAGACGTTGTGGAAGTAATCCGTGCAGATGAGGCGGAACACAGAGACGTTAATCATGGCTTTGTTGAGGTTATTGATAAGAAACGAGCAGGTTCTTAAAAACCTCAATCATCCTTTTTTCATCTGCATTCGGTAGAGAGGGCAGATAAAATAACCGGATTTACTTTGGTCATTTCTTCGGGGGGTATGGGAGAAAATCCTGAATTCATTAAAATATATTTCTTTGAGCTCCGCATTTAAATAAATCAATATATAGTTTAAAACTAATACATATTTTTTAAAAAATCCTGTAAAATTAAAGCGTGGTTGCACGTTGGGCTTTTTGCACCATAGAGCAAAATAAGTGATTTATTAGGTATTTTTTCAATATAAGTTTTGGCAAGTGACTGATGCTTCTCTAATTCCAGTAAGTAATTGATTCGAAATTCATGAAATCGCTCTTCCTTGTGCCCAAACCATTTACGCAGCTCTGTGCTAGGTGTTAAGTCTTTCCACCAATCATCAAGAGCGGCGCGATCTTTTGAAATACCGCGTGGCCAAAGACGATCAACTAACACGCGGTGACCTTGCGGGGGATGGTCTTCATAAATGCGGTGGATATAAATTTGAATCATAATAATCCTGCTATCTTAAATTCTACCAGTATTTCATCGGGCGTTCTAGTGTCCTCTATATGGCTACTATAGACGTCAATGTCACCGGGCGCATCGTTTTATTTTAAATATCGACATCCCTGAAAACTTCGCCGTGCAACTGGAACAGTCAAGGTAATTTTAGGATCAGTAAAAATATAACATTTTTTTCTTCTGGATCATCGTCAGTGTGCTTACACTTGATACATATATTCGTTACGATAAAAATCATATTTTATTCTTAACTATACTTATTACCAAACTTTTTTAAAAAATTACATTTTGTTAGAGACTTTCTATTTTTTCTCTATTATATATAAAGATGTATTATATATACATGATTTAATTTAACAAGGAGAAGATAATGCAACATATGGACAATCTTAAAAAACTACCGACGCTAGCAAAGGGCAATCCTGCTGGAATGAACGGCTTTCAAGCCTATACTGATGCAGCCTTTGCTGAAGGTGCTATCCCTAAGAAATATAAAGAACTCATAGCAATCGCTGTCGGCCTAACCACCCAATGCGGCTACTGTATTGAGGTTCACAAAAAGGCAGCGCGAGAAGCTGGTGCGACCGATGAAGAGTTTGCCGAAGCCACGCATCTTGCTGGTGCGCTGCGTGCTGGCGGTGCAGTAACACACGGCACACACTTGTTTGATTAAGCTATTAATACTATCTATAAAAGGTAGCCTTTCATTGTAGAGGCTATTTTTGCCTCAATCAAAACACAGGACGTTTGCGATGACTGACAGACCGCCTTTACCACCATTCACCGAAGAGACTGCGGTTCAAAAAGTACGCCTTGCCGAAGATGGCTGGAATAGCCGTGATGCGGCAAAGGTTGCTTTGGCCTACACGACAGATACAAAGTGGCGTAATCGATCCCACTTCGTAAGAAACCGTGATGAGGCTCAAGCGTTTCTAGAAGAAAAATGGAAAAAAGAGAACGAGTATCGCTTAATCAAAGAGCTGTTTGCTTTCAAGGATAACCGCATCTCTGTGCGCTATGCCTATGAATGGCGTGATGATAGCGGTAATTGGTTCCGATCCTACGGCAATGAGAACTGGGTCTTTGATGAGCATGGCCTGATGAAAGAGCGTTATGCCAGTATCAATGATTTGTCGATCACTGAGGTCGAACGCAAATATCATTGGCCTCAAGGCCGCAGACCGGATGATCACCCAAACTTGAGCGATTTAGGACTGTAATTGTGCGGCAAGTTTAATGCTGAACTATCAATTTATTTGAATGCCCAATGATTTCCTGAGTAATCCGGGAGGGGTTGCCAGATCTTCTAGCGTGTAGCGGTCAAATACGTTCATAAAAGCAAATAATGCTTCATGTACAACATGCTTTAATTTACAGTGTTTTGAGATTGTGCATGTGCTTGTGTCTGGATCAAAACACTCTACAATCTTAAAGTCATCCTCGGTTTCTCGGATAACTTCTCCCAAAACAATCTCTGATGCCGGTCGCGCCAAACGTAAGCCCCCTGAACGCCCTCTGATTGAGGTGACATATCCAGTTTGCACTAGATTATTCACTACTTTCATCAAGTGATTTTTAGAAACGTTGTAACTTTCCGCGATCTCTTTAATTGTCACAGTATTTTCACCGTTCAATGCTAAATAAGTTAGTACACGCAGTGAATAATCGCTATAAGAAGTGAGGCGCATTGAGAGTTTCCTTTGAAAAGAGGCATTTTATTTATTGCATTCTAGTCAATATTAGGAAAATGTAAAAGCCGTATTTAGCTCCACAGGATGCATGGTGTGTTTCACAGTGTATCTACGGGTCTTTATTTCTCCTTATTCCAATGCTGATTGTCGGTGGCAATGGTTTGAAAGTTAACCGCAACCATCAACCATATGGGCGGTAGCGATTAAGCTATCGGTATATTTTTCATGAACTGGTGTTAGTTCATTGCGAATGTCCTCATCAGGTTGAATGGCCTTAATGTTCAGACGCAAAATCTTTAAAGCCAGCTCAAATCCTGCCTCTGGTGCTTTGGTTATCAATGTTTCAGGAAAATTCATTTTACTTACTTTACACCAAGAATCGACTTGAAAACTTAATTAATGTATTTAATATATATGTTATAATGATAAGCGTAAGCTTAATTTTTATAAAAGGAAATGTTTAATGCCAGATGAGAGTGATCATAAAAATTCCTATGGTGATGGCTATGCTGATGCGATTCCCATGGAAAAGTTGATGAAAAAAGCGCATGACCACATTCTAGAAACAGGTGCAAACTGCAAAGATAGCATCCGTGAATGCGCTACAAAAATTGTACAAGAGAACGTTTGCCCTTGCCTTGCAGAAGCTCAGCCCATCGTAAACGCTGTGGTTGATGAATATATAAAACAAACAAAAATTGTGTCTTGAAAAACGTGATGAATAACGAAAAATACGACCAAGTAAACGATGAAACAATTAAGCTTCTGGTTGACGGATTCTATGAAAAAGTACGCCGTCATGAAAAACTGGGCGCGATATTTGAGAGTATGATCGGTACAAGCGAAGAGGACTGGAGACCGCACTTGGAGCGTATGTACCAATTCTGGTCATCGATTATCCTCAGCACCGGTCGCTACCACGGCAACCCCATGCAAAAACATATGGATATTCCACAGTTCGAGCCAGAATTATTTGATCAATGGCTGGAGCTATTTGAAGAAACTGCAAAAGAGCTTCACACCGAAAGCATTGCTACAAACTATATTGATAAAAGCAAGCGCGTTGCCGAGAGCCTAAAGCTTGCCTTATATTACAGACCTGAAAGGAAAACACCATGAAAACCATACCAGATAACGTTAATCCCTATAAATCCACGCCTGTTTTTACCCATGAGACAGTTCCAAAGGGGCTTTTGAAAGATCATAAAACGGCGCCAGACGTTTGGGGCTTAATACATGTTGAAGAAGGTCAGCTTGAATATACGATTGGAGAAAATGAAGTTCATGTTCTTACACCAGAAGGGAGTAAGGGTGTTGTGGCGCCAGAAGAATTACACCGTGTCAAGCCTTTGGGTGAGGTGAAATTTAAAGTAGAATTTCATCGGTAATGTTGGTTTGTTATAAGTGTGGTAGGGGTATTTTTTCCGCTTGCTCTGTTTGACTAAAAAATAATAACTAAATTATATTTTTGAAGAAGGTGATCTTAATACTAGTTCGCCTTTTTTACGGTTTTTGAGAGAAAATTTAGCACAAATTATAAACATTACTATTTTCAAGATAGCATCCATCGAAAGGGGCATTAGTAGTTCAAAACCTGGTATAGTGATGTTCTTTCATTATTGGCGGCTAATCTGGCAACTATATAGGCGCGCACGTGTGCTGCCGCATGTCCAAAAATTGAAGTTTTATTATAACGTGTTAAACTTAAAGAATCCAAAAAGTGTTGTGTTAGCTTCAGTCGCGTTGATGGGCGTTTTTGCAAGCACCGCCTGTGCACAACGCAACCCACGAAAAGCCCCCAAAAGGAACGAAGCCTGCATCGAGACGGCAGTGCGCCAAAGGATGGTGTGAGTGCATTACAAATAGAAGAGCTCGATAACGGCTGTTCTATAATCCAAAGAACTCCGACAAAAGGAGGAGGGCTACGGATTCCTTCTGAAACAGTATGTCCCATAGCCCGTCCTGACGCAGGTATTTCAAATGATTTCCAGCCTTGAATAGAACTTGTTAACCTTAAATTAATGAATTTACCGTAAGGTGTTTCATATAAGGGTGATAGTGATGGGGTGTATTATATGAATAATACTGAGGGACAACTTGACGGTAAAAGTTTTATAATAACCGAAGATAACTCTTATTTTACAATCAAGTGTGCACCGTTTTCTGAAGGTGGATTAAAAATTCCAAAATGGATTATCGCTTCGTTTCTTTCAAGGGTGGAAGCAACTATTGAAGAGGTTCAATCTTTATTTAAAAGGTGGCGTCAACAATGAGCTGGTGGGTAGATATAAAGAGTTTTTTTTGTTGATGACTACATGGTTGCTGTCGAGAGCGCCTCAAACGTCCCTGTCCTGTTTATAGATCCAAACAAATTTGATTATGGGAGTATAGCTGAAGACGGAAACCCTCCGTCTCAAGAAGACATCGACACAATGCGCTCTATGTTCGAAGAGTATCGTCCAGGTAGTACAGAAAACTTTACAGATTCAGACATTGCAAACTTTGTAGAACTCTCATTAAGAGCTGGTCCTTTTGCGCTATCTTCGCTTAAGTTAAATAATAGGTCAGTGTGTATTGTCAACCAACCACACGAAACGCTAGATAGCGGAGAGGAATTGGCGTCGTTCTTGTCTAAGTTTGACGCCGAAACATTAGGCCGCATACCAGGGGCTGACCATTATTGGGAGCGTTTTCTAGGTATTCACGAAGGGGCCCATTGCAGCATAGGTTCTCTTGGTGTCAGCGATGTTAATACCTTAAGAGGGGAAGTTATTGCAGACCGCGTGGCGCTAGAATGGTTAAAAGAGCATGGGCAACATGAGCTAGCGCAAGCCATAAAAGACTATAGAGCTTTGGCCGCTAGTAAAGATCACACACATGCCACTAGTATCTTTATCGATAAGGAAGGTAATTTTGAGGTCACAGAAGATCATATTGAGGCAGCTAAACAAATGACAGATGTTATGCTAGAAGGTGTGGCAAATAAGTTAGGCATTACTGAAGATGCGGCTGCTGCGTTAGTAGAATCTGATCCTGAAAAATTTGTGCAAACTGTAAGAGAAAATTTAGAAGGTGGTTTATATGATTCAGGTTACCTCCTTGAAAATAGCGAATACGCAGATGATAACTCACATATCAAAGAATATATAGAAGATTATATCGACGCCTTCCAAAGGCAGGTTGTTGACCCTGATCCGATTCAGAGAAAAGTTCGACATGGGCCAAGCCATCACCACCGCTTGGCAAGTACAGGAGATGAGTTTGAAGAAGACGTTGATTACATTGCTGTGGCAACTGCCTTAGAAAGAATTAGGACAGGAGAAGATCTTGACCCTGTTGAGGTAGAGGATTTAAAATTAATACTTAACAATCCAGATATGGATCCTGCAATAATGGATATGTTGAAAGAGCACTACGGAGAAGAGCTAAAAATATTTGTTGATCCACGATCAGAGATTGATCCGGCAACAAGACCGCCTGCCCCAACACCGCCTGAACAACTTGTAATGAATTGAAATTAAATAGCTGTTATTTTTTTAAGGTTTTTAAAGTAAATGGTGGGGCTGGGGGGACTTGAACCCCCACGTCCAAAGGACAACAGATTTTAAGTCTATTGTCATTTTCCTATCCTATTGATTGAGTTTTATTTTTTATTTTTCTCTAAAAAAGTGTGTAAGAGTTTGTGCAAGTTTTAGTCTGATTTAGGAGAAAGTGTCTCCATTATTAAGTCTATATATCTTACATATTTTGAATGTATTAATTTTGTGTAACTATAAAAGAATAGGTTTTATGATACCCCTCACTTAAGGAAGCTTTAATAGCTGTGACAGCTTCTTGCTGCGCAGTGTTTAAGGCGTCAAAACTATTACCTGAAACAGGAATAAGCTTAGAAAATTCTTTGGAATTGAGTTGGTTATTCATAATCATATCTTTCTTATTATGAGTTTATTGCATTTTTTATGTAATATGTCAATAAGGTTGAATTAGATAGAAATTGAACATTTTCACTTAATATTGTGATCACACTGTAAAAAATTGTTGTATTATGGATAATTACTTTGTATATAATACCCATGGTTTTACGACGAAACAAAGAAGAGCCTAACGGCACTCAGCCTAAAAGGAGTACTTTGGCTACTGTAAAAAGTATGTCTAGCGGATTGGCGCACGATGCTGACACAGTAAGAGAGCGGTTAGACCGCCTAGCAAATTTTAATGAATATAACGTTGGTATAAAAACATTTGAAGTTGAATGCACGCGCGTTGATGATAGTGTCGCACCTTATAAGAGCATCATTACGCTCTCTCCTCGTGGTGCTAGCTTACCTGTAGATACGGTTATATCTAGAAAAGTTGCTAAACCTGATAGGCTTAAGGGGATCTTTGAAGAGGTAGCAGGGTGCGCCGTGATACATTCTTCAGATCCTGACTTCCTGATTGAAACATTTTTAAGAAAACCAAAAGATGATGTGGAGAGTAGTGCGGAAGATAGAAAGGATACAAAAAAGAACATAGAAGAAAATCTTGTCGTAATCGCTGCTCATTATCGTGATGATAGAGGGCATAAAGATGCCAAGACAGGTGAGCAATATATAGAAACATCGTGGGTGGATGCAGCCGTTAAGCAACATGCGTTTAATTCACGTAAATTTATTAAACGTCACGGGTCTACGATCAAAAAAACGGGAGGTTTTACACGGTCTTCTTCAAGTGTTTTTTGGTTAGAGGAGCATCAAGACCACCCTGAAAAATATACCGTTCATTTTTACTGTAATCCAGAGCATGGCAAAGAGAGGCTGTTCTTAGATAAGTTGGCTTTAAATAATAGATTCATAAAATCTTTGCTTAAACTTGCGTCCATTCCCTTAAATACGGAACCATACTCTAAAGCGCAAGCCTATGAATTGATCAATCAAGTTTTTCCAAGAGTAGCAAGAGATATTAAGTTTGGCTTAGACCCGTATGACCTTTTTACTCCTGAAAGAGATTCAGATAAGTGGTACCGTAATATTGGTACATTTTACCATGCATTAGGGAAGTACACCTTGCGTTCGACACAAAGTATAGCAAACACTCTTGTTCATATGAATTTGATAACTGCGGGCGCGGTTATTGGATCTAGTGTTTTATTGTATTCAATATCAAAAATACCATTTTTGGTATTAGCGGGAGGCGGTGTTGTAGGGGCAGCAAAAGGTGGTGCCCTTTCTCGTGGAGTTATAGGGTTTGGTCGCGCTTGCGCCAAAGGATGCCGTAAAATCCTTTCCCGTGGACGCTCTGCCAATACAGTTAATATTGGCAAAGATGTAACAGAACGCTTGCAAGCGCAGAACGAAAGAACAGCATCATTACCGTCAGAATTAGGAAAACCTTTAAACTATCATGTTGTCGAAAGTACGACTGCTGCAAACATAGAAGTTATAAGGAATAGTGCTCCAAATGCACCTGCGTTTACCGCCCAAGACAGGCTTGATTGGGCTACGTCAGTTCTTTTAAACCCTTTTAGTGCAGAAGACGGAATCAATACTTCAGAGGTTTTATTAGAAGCTATAGACGAATTAAATGGTGAAGAATATTTTTTAGTACGTCAAACAGATGGTATAGATTCATATTTTCATCCAAGAGGACTTATGTCTCTGTCAATAAAATCTCGTGATGCACAACCACATTCACGAACACCAGGGCCTATTCAAGATTTGTTTGATCAAATGCCTGAAGATCATAATATTCTTGGTGTGCGTCACTGTGCAAATGGAAAGCGTGAGGTTAAATATTTTGTTTCCTTGGAAGATGTTCCTGCAGATTTTCTTGGATGTGGTTCTATCAGTTTAGAGGAATTTGAAAGAATAAACGGTTACGAAGTTGGTCAACAATGGACACCAAAAAAGACATATCAAATTACAGATAATGTGTCGTTTAAAGAAGCAGAAAAGATAAAAAAGAGAGCAAAGAAAGATTTAAAAACAATTGTAAAGACTACAACGAAGCTTGGTACAGATTTGAGTTTAGAGTTCAAAGAAAGAAGAGATTCATATTGCGAGCCTGGTAGTAAAGGCTTTCCTTATCAAGACGATAGAAGCACTTTATACTTAATGCCTGAAGATATGCCTTCGTTTGATGATAAAATACCGCACTTGGCTTTACATTAATTCAGATGTGCGTAGCAAATAGTAAAAATATTATTGATTTTAGTTGGTAGGGAATGATTTTAATTATTTGAAGGTGCTATTAACACATAGCCGCTTTTTTTTCCTTTATTCTTCAACTTTAAGTAAAGTAAATTATCACCGTGCATTACTTTTGAAAGAAAGTGAAACTTCATTCCGAAACCTCTTGAAATTGAACTGCTTGAAGCTAAGAAATGCTGTGCACATACTAGAGTTCTTTCCCCTGGCTCAAGTTTTTTTAGACTTAAAGCTCCATTCGTTCCAAAAAATGCATAGCGTTTTCCTTGAACTTTTTGCCGTATTATACGATCTCCAGCTAAAATATTTGTCCACGGTTTTAAAGAGATTCCAACTTTTGTTTTTTCTTTTCTTTTACCTGCCATACCAGCAACAAAAGACCCTAGTTGTGATTTAACCATACCTCCGGCTTTTTCTAAATCAATAGCAACAATTGTTGAACCAGATGATTTTAAAGTAAATGTCTGTTCTACATTCGTTACATTTTCAAAGGAACGCATTAAAGCTTTTTCACCGCTCAATCTTCTAAAAACAGATTGTATTGGTCTGATAATAGAACGTGCTCCTGATCTAACTTTTATACCTTCGTCAGTTTGTCCGCCTCCCATTGAGTCATCACAAAATATTTTATCACCTGGTGCCAAATGTATCGTCATAGAGGTACTATCCGCTGAACGGTCTATACTTATATGCGTCCCCCCTCCCACATCAAATGATTTGGTGCCCATATCGACAGCGTGAATACCAAATTCTTGAGCTAAAGCGAATTGACGTCCTTTCGCATCAGTGTTTTCTGCGTCTACCATGCTTCTTACTCCTTAATTTACTTAGTTTATACGTGTTTTTATGTTGTAGTAGACAATACAACTTGCCCGTATATATGTAAAGAGAAATTGTGTTGATTTAATTGTGGTGGGGCTGGGGGGACTTGAACCCCCACGTCCAAAGGACAACAGATTTTAAGTCTGCAGCGTCTACCATTCCGCCACAGCCCCTTTAAGGGTTATCATTTCTTCTTATGCTTCGTTGTTACGTCGCTTGCGTATTTGTTATACGCGGCGCTTCTGACGTCTTGCCTAAAAAGAAAGCATAACCCTTATAGATTGTCTTGAGATACGTGTATTTCAAAGACGATATAAGGTTTAAATAAGTTTTTGATAAAGTGCAAGTTGCGAAATGGGGGTAAGTACCTTAAATTCCACAAGTAATGCCAAAAAACACTGAAAAACCTAAAAGTCAGACTCCGTTGGAGCGCGGAGCGGCCGTTATCCGCGGCTATGTGAAGACTCTGCCGGCCACGCCGGGGGTTTACCGCATGATTAGCGAGAATGGTGACATATTATATGTGGGCAAGGCCAAAGCCCTTAAAAAGCGGGTGGTGAGCTATACCCATGTTGATAAATTGCCGATGCGCCTGAAACGGATGGTGGCGTTAACGGTGACGATGGAATTTGTGAATACGCATACGGAAGTTGAGGCGTTACTCCTTGAATCTAACCTGATTAAAAAGCTGAAACCGCGCTATAATATTTTACTGCGCGATGATAAATCTTTCCCGTATATTTTGATTACGGGTGACCATGAATTTTCACAAATAAAGAAGCATCGTGGGGTACGTAAAAAAGCCAATCAAAAAGGCGGCGGTGAATATTTTGGACCTTTTGCATCTGCGGGGGCGGTTAATCATACTATTCAGATTTTGCAACGGGTTTTTCAGTTAAGAAATTGTTCTGACAGCGTTTTTGCAAATCGAACGCGGCCTTGTTTGCAGTATCATATTAAGCGATGCACTGCGCCCTGTGTTGATAAAGTTTCCCAGCAAGATTACGCCGAGCAGGTGAACCAAGCGCGGCAGTTTTTATCAGGAGAAAGCCGTGCGGTGCAGGACATGTTTTCGGCCAATATGCAGGCCGCGAGTGACGAGGAAGATTTTGAAAAGGCGGCGGAGTTGCGTGACCGTATTAAAGCCTTAGCCGCGATACAATCCAAGCAGGATATTAATTTAGAAGGGATAGGCGATGTTGACGTGATGGCCTTGACCCAAAATGAGGGCAAGAGTTGCGTGCAGGTTTTCTTTTTTCGTGGTGGGCAGAATTACGGCAACCGTGCGTATTTTCCGCGCCATGATGTTGAGGAAACAATTGGACGTATTTTTACAAATTTTATAGCGCAATTTTACGAGAATAAGCCTGTGCCTAAGGAGGTTGTTGTCAGTCACAAGCCAGACGAGGTGAGCCTGTTAGAAGAAGCTTTAACCACACGGCGAGATCAAGGAAAAGTTAATATTTTCAAACCAGTACGCGGAAAACGTAAACGCCTGGTTGAGTTTGTTTTGACGAATGCGACGGGAGCCTTAAAGCGTCATTTGGCGGAGCGAGCCGGAGAAGCCAAACATTTAGAGCGTGTTGCGAAATTGTTTGAGATGGAGGACGTGCCGAAGCGGATAGAGGTCTATGATAATTCACATATTTCAGGCACCAATATGGTGGGGGGAATGATCGTGGCGGGTCCTGAAGGATTCCGCAAAGCGGCGTATCGTAAGTTTAATATACGTGAAGCTAAAGAGGGTGATGATTATGGCATGATGCGCGAAGTAATGACGCGGCGCTTCACCCGTGCGTTAAAGGATAATGTTGATAAGCAAGGTGATGATTGGCCAGATCTATTATTAATTGATGGTGGTTTGGGGCAGTTTAATGTGGTGAAAGAAACGCTCGAGGAAATTGGTATTTATGATGATTTAATGGTGGTCGGAATTTCCAAACATGAGGGGCGTCACGCGGGAAGGGAGCAGTTTTTTGTTGAGGGTAAAGACCCGTTCCAACTGCCAATCCATGACCCGACGCTACATTATTTACAAAGATTACGAGATGAGGTGCATCGCTTTGCCATTGGTGCACATCGGAAAAGGCGTAAGAATGATATTTCTAAATCACCGCTCGACCAGATTACAGGGATTGGTGCAAAGCGTAAAAAAGCATTATTGCTACATTTTGGTTCTGCCAAGGGTGTAGCAAGCGCGGGGATTGAAGATTTATGCGCCGTTGAGGGGGTATCGCAAGCGATGGCCGAGAAAATCTATGGGTTCTTTAATGAAACCTAATACTCATGTACGCTTTCTTAGTTATTAGCCTCCCACATGCTGTTGTTTTAACCAAATGAGTATAGCCAAGACGGCGAGCATGACCAGCCAGATAAAGCCATTAATCTTAGAGGCTTTTTTGGCGTTCTTTTCTTCATACCACGTGCGAGGTTTGATGCCTTTCAAACGAAAGATGGCCTGCGCTGATAGGTTCACACAGACGATATTGGTTGCCAGAAGTAAGAATGTACCATAGGCCAAGCCAAGTTGTCCGTTGCCTAATGTGACGCCCAACGTAACGGCAGGTGGCATAAGCGCAACCGCAACCATCACGCCGACAAGTGCGCTGGATGCGCCCATGGTCAAGGATAGCACCGCCGCCGCGCCAGAGGCGAGAGCCAAGACGATACTGGCAAAACCGACATTCGTGCGATTCATCATTTCTGTACTTTGTAAAACAATATCGTGAGAGATAAAGAGGCCTGCAACAAAGCATATGATTAATGTTAATCCAATGCCGATACAGTTTGTTTTTATAGCTTTTAAAATCAAAGGCTTATCGCCTAGTGCTGCACCAAAGGCTAAGGCTAGATTTGGGCCTAAGAGAGGGGCAATCACCATCGCCCCAATGATAACGGCAACGTCGCTATAGATAAGCCCGATCCCTGCCACTAAAGAAGAAAGGACGACGAGTAATAGGAAATCAACCGTCAGTGAAGCCCCTTTTTCCATGTCGTCATGCAGTTCTTCACGTGTGACGGAACCACGTAAGATATTCTTAATTTTAAATTTACCCACGGTTTTGGGTTTAATTGTATCGGGATTGTTATCCTCTGGTTTTTTTTCTTCTTCTACAAGTCTTGGCAGGGTGGCCTCAACCGGCAGCAGAATGATACGCCAACCCTCATTGTTGCTGACGGCGCGTTGTAGGGCATCTAGCATATCTTGCTGGTTTTGGACATCTACTAGAATACGTGTGGTTTCGCGTTTATCTTCATTTTTGTTAAACCAGCTATTTCGCTTGCTGTGCCAGCAATCAATGGCTTCGTAACGCTCGGCAAGCTCTTGAATCTTGTTAGAAGCGGTATTTGGAGCAGAAATTTCTATTACTCTCAATGACATAGCGTGTTTTTCCAATTTTATGAATGATGGAGCCATCTTCGCATTTTTTCATCCACTGTCAAGGGAGTGTGAAAAAGTATAAATAAATCAAAAGCTTTGGTACTTTGTACATAAAAAATGAGCAAAACCCTTCATTTCGTGCTTGCGAAAGGGTATTGGATTTGATAACACTGCCTTATTCAAACGAACGGCAATGAATGCTTTTTTAGTAAAGTATGTAAGAAATAGGAGTTATATATGTTCCATCGTGCAGCATCGACCGCAAAGAAAAATATGTCTAATAAGACGCGTGAATCGTCGGTTGATGGAGCAGAAAGAAAGCAATATCAAAATAGAGTTGAAAGCTCAGCGGTTCAACGATATGCAAAATCTCAAGAGGCCTTGCCTGTGTCTGGAGATTTAGCAAATCAGAATAAAAACATGCCAATAGAAGTGCAGAATAATTCAAATATAAACGAAACAACAATCTATAACGAAAAGGAAGTTACCTCCATGAATAACCCAGAACCACAAACGAAAGATAATTCACCAGCAGAAGCGGCAAAGCCAACAGCGCAAAACCGCGATGTGAATATCCCAGGTAATAACTTCCAACGCCCTGGCGCACAAACAGCGACAGCCCGCCCTAGCTATCCTGGTTCATACGCCGCCAATACAGCGGCGAGCAACCCATACGCATCACAAAACCAAAGCGAAAATGGTCGTAAGCTTGTTATCGGTCAAGGCATCACAATGTCTGGTGAGATTGAGTCTTGTGAACATTTGATCGTTGAAGGAACAATCGAAGCCACATTAAAAGGGGCCAGTGTTCTTGATGTTTATGAAAGCGGTGCTTTCTTAGGAACTGTTGAAATTGATGAAGCGAATATCGCGGGTCGTTTTGAAGGCGACATCACGGTGAGTGGTCGTTTGACGATTGAATCAACAGGTATTGTTGTTGGTTCTATCTCTTATAAAGAGCTGTCAATGGAAGCAGGCGCGGTGATTGATGGAGCAGTAAGCCCAATTGGATCAGCGAATGCGGTTAAAAAGACAAATGGTAAGTCTGCGCCAAAAGCAAAGAAAGCAACGCAAAATAATGGTGCTGAGCTTCCTTTTAGTGATAAAGCACAGGCAGCCGAATAATTTACTGCCTTTAAGTAACAAGCGTATTAATTACAAAAAGAGTTTCGCAAATGCCCAGGTTAAACCAAAGCATACTGCAAAAAGCGAAAGATAAGATGAACCGAGCCTTTGTGTTCGGTTCGTCGCTTTTTTGTGGGGTATTTCTATCTCTGAAGCATCAAAAGAGAGTGTCTCTATTGGCGCTTTGTCTTAGTTTATTTCTGGTCGGTAGCTGTAATGAAAGCACGGAGTTTTTAGATTTTTCTGAGAAGCCTGCTAATTTACAACAACTCAGCAAGTCAGACTTGGTGCGCTATGGTTATGCTTTGCAGATGGCTATATTGCAAAAACCTAATAATATTAAAAAGCTGAGCTCTAATGAAGTAAAGCTGGCATTTTCTACTCCTGATTTAGAACGTAAAGATGGACGTAATGCGATTTGGCAATACCGAACGCAAGGCTGTGTGTTAGATGTTTACTTGAAAAATAAAGGAGCGAAACAATCGGTTTCTCATTTTGAAATTCGTCAACGTCGCTCGGTTCTTGATGGAACGCAAGCGGTGGTGGACCCTGTACAATGGCAATGTGTGCAGACTGTTATTCAAGAGCGTCGTCGCGCGATTGATAATGGCTTTAGTGATATTTATGCCGACTTGTCCTTAAAGGCGCATAAATCATAAACGGGGCAGTTGCCGCAATCTGGCTTACGCGCTTTACAAATATACCGCCCATGTAAAATCATCCAATGATGGGCATGAAACTTAAACTCATCAGGCACAACTTTTTCTAGCTTGGCTTCGACTTGGTCAGGATTTTTGCCTTTGGCTAACCCTGTACGGTTGGAAACGCGGAATATATGCGTATCAACGGCAATGGTCGGAATACCAAACGCCATACTTAAAACTACATTGGCGGTTTTGCGCCCGACACCAGGAAGCGTGACCAATATATCACGGTCTTGAGGGACTTCGCTATTATGCTCATCGATGAGAATTTGCGATAGCTTATAAATATTTTTGGCTTTCGTGTTGAACAAACCAATAGTTTTGATGTAATCACGAATTTTATCTTCGCCCAAAGCGCGCATCTTTTCTGGCGTATCGGCGGCGGCGAAAAGGGCAGGGGTCGCTTTGTTGACGCCGATATCTGTGGCTTGCGCCGATAAAAGAACGGCAATCAACAAGGTAAAGGGGTTGGTATAATCCAGCTCACCTTTGGGTTCAGGTTCAATCGCTTGAAACGTTTTAAAAAGTTTAATGATGTTTTCTTTTTTCATGTTTCATCTTTAAATTCAAAGCGGGCGGCGTCTATATTTTTGGTGGTGTTGTCGGGGGTAAAGCATTGCGCGTTCATACAAAGATAGATACCGGCATCACGTGTTTGTGCTTGTGCAATGGCGTATCCTAAGTTAAACGGCGCATCAGTAGGGTAAAACCCTTCTAAAGGAATCATCGCACCGACCAATATGATTGTTTTATTATTATCTGTTATGTTCTTATTAATAAATTGAGCCGTTTCAACCATAGCACTTGTACCATGAGTGATTAATATCTTTTTCGTTTCAGTGGCATTGATAGCGTCAACAATTTTTTCTCGGTGATTGTCTGTCATATCTAAGCTATCGATCATCATAATTTCATTGAGCTCAATAGAAAAATGTGGCGCTATCGTTTTTTCAAGATAAGCCCTAATGCTACTTTTAGTTCCTGTTACTTTTCTTTCTGAAGATGGGTCATATACGCCATCTATCGTACCACCTGTTGCGATGATGTGGATTTTTTCTTTATTTTCAGACATTTGATAACCTTTATGATTGCGCTTGCCGTTATTGATAGACTCTCTTTATACTCAAATTTATGAAGAAAATCAGCGATAAAATTATTTACGGGTTACATGATACATTAATTGGTCAAATTGTTGTGGCGCAAAGTGACAAGGGTGTTTGTTGGCTCGGCTTTATGGTGAGTAAAGAAGAGGGAGCGTATAAAGGTGATGGCTTTACGCGTATGACTGAATTTTTTCCAACTTCTACATTGATGCGTGATGACGCGCAGACCGAAGATGTTGTTGCCAAGATTATGCAGGCATGGGACCAAGATACATTAAACGATATTCAACTAGACTTACGCGGGACGGAATTTCAACGTGAGGTATGGGAAGCGTTGCTTCATATTCCAAGGGGGCAGGTCATTAGCTATGGCGATGTGGCCAATGATATTGGACGTCCAAAAGCATCGCGCGCTGTAGGCTCTGCCGTAGGGCAAAACCCCGTATCTTTGGTCGTGCCGTGTCATCGTGTTGTGCAACGTGGTGGCGGCCTTGGTAATTATGGCTGGGGTGTTGATTTAAAGAAAACTATTCTAAAAAAAGAAGGCGTGAGTTAAATCATATTTATTTCACTTATAAATCTAAAACATCTTTCATAGAATATAGCCCTGCATCTTTTCCACTCAACCAACGCGCGGCACGTAATGCCCCTTGCGCGAATAAGCGTCTATCGGTTGCTTTATGCCCCAATGTTATGCGCTCACCTTGAGAGAAGAAGGTTACATCATGCTCACCCACAACATCGCCGCCCCGTTGAACGGCGTAACCAATATCACCTGGGTTGCGTTTGTCGACACGGTCTGTGACAAACTCTCCGCCGCCTTCTATGGTCTTAGAACGGCCTGCTCTTGCGGCTTTACCGAGGGCAAGTGCCGTACCAGAAGGCGAGTCAATTTTTTGGTTATGATGGGTTTCGAAAACCTCAATGTCCCAATCAATGCCTAAACGCGCCGCAGTTTGCTCAACAAGGGCGGCAAGCATATTAACGCCGACACTCATATTAGCGGCATAAACGATGGGTGCTTTTGTCGCGGTCTCTGTAATTTTTTGTTCCTGTGCCTCTGTCATACCGGTGGTGCCGATGACAAGGGCGGTAGAGGTACGTGCTGCCAGAAGCGCATGTGTAATGGTGGCGTCAGGGACACTAAAATCAATCACGACATCGGCCTTGTTAAATAAAGCCTCCGCATCGTCACCCATATCAATACCACCGGCAAATTCAAGATCGTCTATATTGTCAATTTCGTGAATGAGCATTTGCCCCATGCGGCCTTTATAGCCAGTAATTCCAATTTTAATCATATGTTTGTATCCTTTATTGCGCAAGTGAGGCGGGAGGTGGCCGAAAGCTTGCCGTCATCTTTGAAAATATCAGTATTCCAAACGTGGATAGAGCGACCAACTTGGACAGGTTTACAAATGCCTGTAACAAAACCTTCACTGACGGGGCGAATGTGATTGGCATTGATTTCAATACCAACAGCGCGTTTTTGAATAGGGTCAATACACATCCATGCGGCAACAGAACCAAGAGTTTCAGACAGAACACAGCTGGCACCGCCATGGAGAATGCCAAAGGCCTGCTTGGTGCGTTCATCAACAGGCATGCGTGCTTTTAGGTAATCATCACCGATTTCTAAAAATTCAATACCCAAATTGCCTGCCATATTGGCATTACGTAGACCATTTAAGGTTTCTATATCGTATTTTTCAAACCAAATCATTGCATATTACCTTTATTTGTTACGGGATTATTTTTTACTCCGTTAAATCTGACCAGATATCCTTCATGCGATTCATAAAACCACTAGATTCAGGGGAGTGCTTTTTACCGTCTTTGCCGCTCATGTCTTTATCGAGAGATTTGAACATATCTTTTTGCTTACTGCTAAGGTTTACAGGCGTTTCAACGAATATTTCAATATACATGTCGCCTTTTGTCTTGCTGTTTAGCACCGTCATGCCCTGTTCTTTTAAGCGGAATTGTTGCCCCGTTTGTGTTCCGCCAGGGATTTTAACTTCTGAACGTTTACCAGCAATGGTGGGAACTTCGATAGTACCGCCAAGGGTAGCTTTGGTCATGGCGATAGGGACGCGGCAATAAAGATTGGCGCCATCGCGTTTAAAGAACTTATGGGACTTAATACCAACTAAAATATATAAGTCACCAGAGGGGCCGCCACGCGTGCCAGCTTCACCCTCGCCAGAGAGGCGAATACGACGACCGCCTTCAATTCCTTTTGGAATGTTAACTTTTAATGTTTTCTCGCGGCGAACACGTCCTGCACCAGAACATGTTTTGCATGGGTTTTTAATAACCGTTCCTTCACCGCCACAGGTTGAACAAGCGCGTTCAATGGTAAAGAAACCTTGCTGCGCCCGAACGCGTCCTGCGCCGTTACAGGTTGAACAGCTTTCTGCGCTGCTGCCTTTTTCCGCGCCCTTACCGCTACAACTGTTACAAGTGTCATTAACGGGGATGGTGATGTTTTTTTCAACGCCTTTGTAGGATTCTTCTAAGGTGATATCCATGGCATATTGCATATCGTTGCCACGCATTGCACCGCCTGCGCCGCGCCGTTGACCGCCGCCCATACTGCCGAACATATCTTCGAAAATATCAGAGAAATTCCCTGCGCCTTGGAAGCCGCCGCCAAAGGGGTTGCCACCGCCGCCACCGCCCATAGAGCCATCAAAGGCGGCCTCACCATAACGGTCATAGGCACTGCGCTTTTGGTCATCTTTTAGAACATCATACGCGGCGTTGATTTCTTTGAACTTAGCTTCAGCTTCTTTGTTATCTTTATTTTGGTCAGGGTGATACTTCATCGCTTGTTTGCGATAGGCTTTTTTTATTTCTGCAGCATCTGCGTTTTTATCAACGCCTAATGTTTTATAATAGTCTTGAGCCATTTTAGTTTTCCTTACGTCATTGCGAGGGAGCGTTAGCGACTGCGGCAATCCAGTTTTTGTAGTAAATATTTCTGGATTGCTTCGTCACGTTGTTCTTCGCAATGACGTGAATTAATTTAAATTAAGCTGATTTTTCGTCGGCATCAGCATCAGCGTCAGCGCCATCATCGACTTCGGTGAAGTCAGCATCAACAACATCATCAGGTGTATCAGATGATTCAGCGTCAGCGGATCCCCCCGTCGCCCCTTCAGCGGCTTCTGCCTCTTGTGCTTTACGGTAAACCATTTCACCTAGCTTCATGGATGCTTGCATCAGAACATCTGTTTTCGCTTTGATGTCATCAGAAGAACTATCTTCATTTTCAAGTAGGTCTTTCAATTCGCCCATTGCCGTATCAATTTCAGCTTTTTCGGCTTCTGGAACTTCATCGTCCAAATCGCTTAAAGTACTCTCTGTTTGATGAATTAAGCTTTCGGCACTATTACGAACATCAACTGATTCGCGCTTTGCTTTATCGCTATCTGCGTTGGCTTCGGCATCTTTGACCATATTTTCAATATCGTCGTCAGATAGACCACCACTGGCTTGGATTTGGATTTGTTGCTCTTTACCTGTCGCTTTATCTTTCGCAGAAACCTGAACAATACCATTGGCATCAATATCAAATGTCACCTCAATTTGTGGCATGCCACGCGGTGCAGACGGAATACCAACAAGGTCAAACTGACCGAGTGGTTTATTATCTGCCGCCATTTCACGTTCCCCTTGGAAAACACGAATGGTCACAGCCGATTGATTATCTTCTGCCGTTGAGAAAACTTGAGATTTTTTGGTTGGAATAGTCGTGTTACGGTCAATAAGACGCGTAAACACACCGCCCAAAGTTTCTATACCAAGTGATAATGGCGTTACATCAAGTAAAAGAACGTCTTTTACGTCCCCTTGAAGAACACCCCCTTGGATCGCGGCACCATCGGCAACAACTTCGTCTGGGTTTACACCTTTATGTGGGTCTTTACCAAAATATTCTTTCACAACTTCCAAGATTTTTGGCATACGCGTCATACCACCAACCATGATGACATCGTCGATCTCAGAGGCTTTTAAACCAGCATCTTTAAGCGCGGCTTTCACAGGATCAATCGTACGTTTCACCAAATCATCAACCAAGCTTTCAAGTTTTGCACGAGAAAGTTTAACGTTTAAATGTTTTGGGCCAGACGCATCAGCCGTTACAAACGGTAAGTTTACTTCTGTCTGTGAAGCAGAGGATAGCTCAATCTTGGCTTTTTCTGCGGCTTCTTTAAGGCGTTGAAGGGCAAGCTTATCATCGCGTAAGTCAATGCCTTGCTCTTTTTTGAACTCTTCGGCCAAATATTCGATAATACGTGTGTCAAAGTCTTCACCACCAAGGAAGGTATCCCCGTTGGTTGATTTTACTTCAAAAACACCATCGCCAATTTCAAGGACGGACACATCAAATGTACCACCACCAAGGTCATAAACAATGATAGTCCCTGTTGATTTTTTATCCAGACCATAAGCAAGCGCTGCGGCTGTTGGCTCGTTAATAATACGAAGAACTTCTAAGCCCGCAATTTTACCCGCATCTTTTGTTGCTTGACGTTGCGAGTCATTGAAATAAGCAGGCACAGTAATAACAGCCTGTGTTACATCTTCACCTAAGTGGCTTTCGGCTGTCTCTTTCATCTTTTGCAAAATCATCGCAGATAGCTGTGATGGTGCCATTTTCTCACCATCAATTTCAACCCATGCATCACCATTATCACCTTCGACAATGTTGAAGGGGGCTTTGTCTTTCATTTCCTGAACATCTTTATCTTTAAAGCGACGTCCGATAAGACGCTTAATCGCAAAGACAGTGTTTTCAGGGTTGGTGACGGCTTGGCGTTTGGCAGGTTGGCCAACAAGACGCTCATCATCTTTTGTGAATCCAATAATGGAAGGGGTTGTCCGCGCACCTTCAGCGTTTTCAATAACGCGAGGTTCTTTACCGTCCATGACGGCAACGCAAGAGTTTGTGGTTCCTAGGTCAATGCCTATTACTTTGCTCATATTTTTTTCTCCTTATAATTAAGCAAGATTATGCCTTCATACTTTGCTTTATCACGTTGTCATTTGTAGTTTGTGTATTTATATACACTTCACTTCGCATTCCTAGTGCTAAACCAAAATATTTTGGCCTATATTTAATAAAAACCCGTTTTTCACAGCGTCTTTATATGAAGGCATTTTAGCAAATTGAGAGAATAAAAATCAAGGATTTTTACCTCTGTGCGTTATGTAATATGTTTTTGAATATTGAACAATTCGTTATTCTCGTTTACTCATAGTCCATGATAAAAAACTTCCTCGATAAAACGGTTAAAGATATTAATTTTACCAGTCCACATGGCTCTTACGAAGGTAAGGTGCGGCATGTGTATGACGATTCTCATGGCAATAAATTGTTGGTGACAACTGATCGGTTGACCGCGTTTGATAGGCAAATTACCACAGTACCCTTTAAAGGGCAGATACTGACCCAGCTTTCACGGTGGTGGTTTGAAAATACCAAAGATATTTGCCCCAATCATGTGATTGATTATCCTGACCCGCGTGTTGTTGTTTGTAAAAACCTTAAAATGTTGCCCGTTGAACTGGTCGTGCGGGGGTATCTTGCGGGCTCTACAGGCACGTCAATTTTAACGATGTATAAAAAGGGTGAGCGTAATATGTATGGCGCAACGTTCCCTGATGGCATGGTTGATAATCAAAAGTTAGAACCCCCGCTTATTACCCCTACAACAAAAGCGGCAGTCGGCGACCATGATGCGCCGTTATCCGCCAAACAAATTGTGGAAGAGGGGATACTTCCCGCCGATGCGTGGGAACAAGTGAGCGCGTACGCGTTGGCGTTATTTGCACGCGGGCAAGAGGTCGCCGCCAAGGCAGGACTGATTTTAGCCGACACAAAATATGAATTTGGATTTGATGAAAATGGTGTGCTGACTTTGGGTGATGAAATTCATACGCCTGATAGTAGCCGTTATTGGATGGCTGATAGCTATGAGGAACGTGTGCAGGCAGGTGAAGCGCCGATTACACTGGATAAAGACCAAGTGCGGCGCTGGGTTGTGGCGCGTTGTGACCCGTACAAAGATAATATTCCTGATATTCCTGATGCGTTGCGCGTAGCAACGGCAGACGTTTATATTGACGTTTATGAGAAGATAACGGGTCAAAAATTTGAGTTTCCTGATGAGGGGAATGACCCTGAAAAGTCAATGCTACAGATTTTAGAAAAAATAATAAATAACGGTCATCCCGTTGGTATGAGCGAAGCGAATTAACACGAACGGGATCTCGTAAAAGAGAAAGCATAGCTTTCACATTATGGATCCCCGCTGTTGATGTTCGCAAATGCTCACCGCGGGGATGACAAATGGTTTTTTAGATAGAAAGGTTTAAATATGCTCCTAGATACACCTTTATGTGATTTTGGTTGGAAGTCACCATCTTTTGAATTGCCTGACATAGACGGTAAACTGCATAAGTTAGAAGGGTATGCGGGTGATAAAGGAACGTTGGTTGCGTTTATCTGTAACCATTGTCCTTATGTGTTGGCGATTATTGATCGTTTGGTTGAAGATACCAAAACTTTGCAGGGTGAGGGTGTTAATGTGATTGCTATCATGTCGAATGATTATGATGCTTACCCTGATGATAGTCCTGAAAATATGAAGAAGTTTAGCACTCAATATGGTTTCACTTTTCCTTATTTGGTGGATGAAACGCAAGCTGTCGCCCGTGCTTATGATGCTGTTTGTACCCCTGATTTTTTTGGCTTTAATAAGAACTTGGAGCTGCAATATCGTGGACGCCTTGATGATGCCAAGATGGGTGATACCTCAAATAGAACGCCAGAGCTGTTAAATGCTATGCGTCAGGTTGCCCAAACAGGCAATGGCCCGCAAGATCAATCCCCCTCCATGGGCTGTTCGATTAAGTGGAGGTAAGATTACTAAATAAGGCTATACATAGTTTTTTATGAATTTTATTGACATAATTAAAGGGTTGTTGTATATCCTCTATAAGCACACTTTATTTTTATTTTGAGGAATGAGTTATGAGCAAAGACAAAACACCAGATATTAATTTTGATAAAGTTTTTTCAGCCGCTAACGCATTGCCTGTTTCAGAGAATAAAAAAGTACAAGGTTGGATTGACCGTGTAACGGAGTTTTTAGAAAAGGCGAAAAAGGGCGGATTAATAGAATCTTTTGGTGATGTTGAGGTACATAGATATAATGATGGTAAAATAGATTATTTCATTCCTATTCAGTCTGTTGGTTATACAAAAAGGATGGAGCATGCTGAGACGAGAAACCCTAACGTAAAACGACGTAAGCGTGATGCTACTTTGCAAATTACAGATGATAAAAAAACAGGTAGATTGAGCATAGGGCTAAGATCTTTAGTGGGAAGCGGGTTTTTGTTTTTTACTGTCAAAGATTCAGAAAATGTTGAAACAACACCTCAATATAACAGTGAGGTTGAAAACTTTGTTCCCAAAAGTATTTCTACTGAAGATATGTTTGTTCCGTTTACAAGTCGCTTGATAGAAATAAAAGATCATCATCAAGCAAAAATGAGAAAAATGGGGATAGATACCAAACCAGAAAGTCCAAAGCCCCTAGGTCTAGGTTAACCCTTAATATCGACTTGCGCACCGGGGTCGGTTGGGCCGTTTTCGGCGGGACCTGCTTTGGCAATACCAACTTTGGCGGCGCGTAATAGACGGTCATTCAAAACATAGCCTGCTTCTATAACCTGAATAATTGTTCCCGCGGCCTTATCTGGCGTGGGAGCTTCGAACATCACTTCATGGAAGTTGGCATCGAAGGCCTCATCTAACGGATATATCTTTTTAATGCCGTGGCGTTCAAACGTGGCGAGAAGCTCATTCTCCATCGCGCTTAAGCCTTCTGTCACTGGTTCAGGTGTGCCCTCAGGCATGCTTTCAAGGGCGCGTTTAAAGTTATCCCCGAAATCTAATAAGTCACGGGCGAAGTTAGATACGGCGTATTTGCCTGCATCTTCACGGTCTTTTTGTGCCCGTTTGCGTGTGTTCTCTGCATCGGCAAGGGCGCGCATAGTGCGGTCGCGGGCTTCTGCCAATTCTTTTTGTAGATTTTCTATGAGGATATCTGGTGTTATTTCCAGACTGGGTTCACCATTCATACCGTCAAGATTAACAATGTTTTCCTCGGCTGAAATTTCTTCGCTTTGGGTTTCAGCTGTTGTGTTATTTTCTTCTGTGCTCATGGATACAGTTTCTACAACGTTACGTTCGGGCGCGTCAAGAACACTTTTAAGGGGGTCGGCATGGCCGTCCGTCCGTTTGGTCCATCATGAGGACGCATGACGTTAATAGTTCCAAATTCGGCATAACCATCTGCGCCTATTCGTTCTGCCGCCCTGTTGTTTGGGTCGGTGAAGTAAAAGACGTTATTGGTGCCAGAGGTATCAAGGCCTGCACGGTCAAGCACAGGTTGAAGCGCGCTTTTTGAGGCGAGGTTGCGTACCGCCTGTGTGATATCTTCCCCTTTTTCCGCCATGGGAACTTGTAATGTTAACAAGCTTTTATCGACGAAGTTATATTGAATATATGTCTTATCAGGCCCTTGCAGATTTTGTGCTTTAAAGGCGATCATGCTTTCAGGGGTCAGGCGTACGGCATTTTGTGTCACGCTTACATTGTAAGTGTCACGGGCGTTACCGTTGCTAAAGCGGATTTGTCGGACATTTTTTCTTTTTAGTTCATCGGCACTTAAAATAATTAGGCCTGAAATGATTTTACTTTTTTTGTCGCAGTCAAATTCTGGATTTTGTGTTTCATTTAAAGTGCGGCGGTAATGGCTGACATCAATATCCATGTAATAATTTTCGATGTATTTGGCTTGATATTCTAAAGAACTGTAATCATGACAATCTGTAATGCTGTTGGCTTTACTTATTAAAAGGCCGAATTGATTAGGGTCTAAATAATCAGGGTGAACGATTGAGACATTGACGATGCCTGCGGGTATAGCATTGGAAGAAGATAATGAGCGTTGCTGTAGCACACGGCTTGTCCGTGCGGCGGTATTGTCCCAATTAATACCCGTGGGAACAAAAGTTTGTTGTTCTTGCGCCTGTACAGGCAAGGTCACGTAGAACGATAAGATAAGAAGAAGAGCAAATTTTTTCATGGTTGAAATCCTTTATGAATGTCAGTGATATGATAACGGTTATCGTTAAATAGGGCAAATGTTTGATAAGAATTGACAATCAAGCTCTGTGGCTTAATTTAAGGACAATATTTAAAGGCAATTTAACCAACAAAAGAGATATATTATGACACGACCATCAGGGCGCGCGGCTTCAGATTTACGCAAAGTAGAGCTTATTCCTAATTATTCAAAGCATGCCGAGGGTAGCTGTATGGCGGTGTTTGGCGATACGCACGTGTTATGCACGGCGAGTATTGAAGAAAGAGTGCCGGGGTGGATGCGTGGCCTTGGTAAGGGCTGGGTGACGGCAGAATATGGGATGTTGCCGCGTTCAACCGATTCACGGATGGATCGTGAAGCAGCGCGGGGCAAGCAATCTGGCCGCACACAGGAAATTCAACGTCTTATTGGTCGTGCGTTACGCGCGGTTGTGGATATGAAGGCCTTGGGTGAAAGACAAATCAAAATTGATTGTGATGTGATTCAGGCCGATGGCGGTACTAGAACGGCCTCTGTCACGGGCGCGTATGTTGCACTTCATTTGGCGTTGCAACATTTGGTGGATTTAAAATTGCTGGAAAGCCTGCCTCTGACAGATACGATATCAGCGATCTCTTGCGGTATCTATAAAGGTAAGCCTGTGCTTGATTTAGATTATGCGGAGGATTCAGACGCCGAAACCGATGCAAATTTTGTGATTACAGGCAAGGGCGGCATTGTCGAAATTCAAGGTACGGCAGAGCAAACCCCGTTTAGTGAAGAAGAGTTCCAGCAATTATTGAACTTGGCGAAACTAGGCTGTGGCCAATTAGTTGAAGCACAGAAAAAAACTATCGGTATTTAATGGATATTAAAACACTTTTAATTGCGACGCATAACCAAGGGAAGGTTGTTGAGTTTGGGTGGATGTTAGACGGATTGGGAATAACCCTGAAGTCTGCCGCGGATTTTAACTTACCTGAGCCTGAAGAAACGGAAGATAGTTTCGCTGGTAATGCTTTGTTAAAGGCGCGAGCAGCTTTTCAGGCAACGGGTTTGCCTGCTTTAGCGGATGATAGCGGGCTTTGTGTTGATGCGCTGGACGGAGCGCCAGGGATTTATTCAGCCCGTTGGGGGGAAACGCCAGAGGGTCGGGATTTTAACATGGCAATGGAGCGCGTGAATAAAGAGTTGGGTGGTATTGTTGAGGGTGAACACGCCGCGCACTTTATTGCAGTTCTAGCGCTGGTTTACCCTGATGCTAATGGTAAATTATGCGAACAAGTATTTGAAGGCAAGTTAAGTGGTAATTTATGTTGGCCGATGCGTGGTGATAACGGGCATGGGTATGACCCTATTTTTGTGCCAGTTGGCTTTAAAAGAACTTGCGCGGAAATGGATGCGGATGAAAAAAATGCAATTTCACACCGTGCCGTCGCAGTTGAGAAGTTTAAAGAATACCTAGTGTCATCCCGAGCACAGTCGAGGGATCTTAAAAAAGATTCCTCCATGCGCTAACGCTTGGTCGGAATGACAAATATGAAAGATTTATTTGGTATTTATATTCATTGGCCGTTTTGTAAATCTAAATGCCCGTATTGCGATTTTAATTCTCATGTCAGTAACACAATAGACCATGATAAATGGTTGGACGGATATTTGCGTGAGATAGACTATGTCGCGAGCCTAACAAAAGGGCGCGTTGTAACGTCAATCTTCTTTGGCGGCGGTACGCCCTCATTAATGAAACCAAGAGTAGTCGCAGGTATCATTGACCATATTCAAAAATGTTGGAATATCGCGAATGATATAGAAATTACGCTGGAAGCCAACCCGACATCTATTGAAGCGCAAAAGTTTGAAGACTTTAAAGTGGCAGGAATTAATCGAGTTTCTATTGGCGTGCAATCTTTATGCGATACTGATTTAAAGTTTTTAGGGCGTGAGCATTCTGCCGCAGAAGCGGTTGAAGCGATTAAAACAGCGAAGAAAGTTTTTGACCGTTATAGTTTTGATTTAATTTATGCGCGCCCTGAACAAACGATTAAACAATGGCGAGAAGAATTAAGCGAGGCGTTAAACTATAGCAACGGACATTTATCGCTCTATCAATTAACGATTGAACAAGGTACGCCATTTTATGTACAGCATGCACGTGGGGAGTTTCGTATCCCTGAACAAGACCAAGCCGGTGAGTTTTATGAAGTGACGCAAGAAGTTTTACAGCAAGCAGGATTGCCCGCTTATGAAATTTCAAATCATGCAGTTAAAGGGCAGGAGTCCGCGCATAATTTAACTTATTGGCGATATGGTGATTATGCGGGGATTGGCCCTGGGGCGCATGGGCGCTTAACATTTAAGAGCCCTTATAGGGACAAGGGTGGGGAGGTGACCTCAACGCTAAGCCCCTATAAGTACGCAACGCGTACACACCGTGCGCCCGACATTTGGTTGGAAAAAGTTGGTCAAGACGGTCATGGCTATCACCCATTTGGAAGTGTTGATACGCAAGAGCGATTAACCGAAATGATGATGATGGGTTTACGTCTTCGTGAAGGTGTATCCATTCAAAATATTGAGAAAGAGGTAGGGCAAGATTGGCGCATGGTTTTACAGCAAGACAAAATACAAAACTTGGTTGATGAAAAAATGTTAATCGTCAATAAAACACACATCATGCCAACGCCAGATGGTATGCAGCGTTTAAATGGTTTGTTGTCTTACTTGTTGTAAGCTTTGTTGAGTTGTAAATATTTATTGAGAGCCGCCGCCTAAACCAAGAAGGGCGCTCATATCTTTACCGTTAATTGTCACATTACCTGTTTCGTTTAATTCAATACGGGCACTATTTTTATCGTTTTGTTGTTCACTGACGATTCTGAATAGAGTGAGTTGTGTGGCAAGGCTGTTACCGTTTTTCGTATTTTTTAGGCTTTCAATAAGCGTGTCTAAACCACGGGTTTCAATATTAAGTTCGCCAATACCACCAATGGTTGAAGCGGGATCTGCCTTTAAATTTCCGTTCATACTAACGTTATATGCAGCGTTTCCAAGGTGTGTATTTTTTAAGTGTAAAATAGTACCTGCTTCTTTCAGTTTTTGAGGAAGGAACTTCATGGCTTTGGTCGCGGCGACTTGCTTTTCTGAACTATCTTTACCTCCACCAATGGCTTCTTCTGCAAAGTTTATAACGGCAAGAAGAGGGAAGTTTTTAAGAGATAATGTTGTTTGGAAATTATCTGGTATGATGGCGGTGTCTGCTGTTTGGTTGTTGAATGTTAGACCGTTATAACCAAAGTTAATATCTTGATTAACATTATTTTCATTTATCATGGTAGATTTATAAGAAAATTGGATAAGATCTATCGCCTTTGGTGTCTTGTTTTTTTCTGCATTATTAATGGTTATGTTTTTGATATTAAACTGAGTAGAAATATTCCCTAGTGATTGAAACCTGTTGAATATATGCTTTGTAAGGTCGCCCTTAAAATTATTGTTAGGTAGTGTATCAGACGTTTCTTGCCCTGGTTTATAACCGTCAATATTCGCAATAGTTTTAATTTCTTCTATTGTGATTTCTTGTGGTTTGTTTGCCGTACCTACAGATAGATTAGATAGTGTGATGTTGGTTGGGCCACTCCATAAGTTTTTATTATTTTCTTTAAGGTCAGAATTAATACTTATTTTTGCAATGCTGAATAAACTGTTATCTTCAATATTTGTAAGTTTCACATTGTTATATTGTGCATTTATTGTTGAAAAACTTTCTAAGTTTGCAGACCAAATGCCGCCCATATTTTGATCACCAATATCGATACGTTGAATTATCCCATCATTTTTATTGTTAATTAAAATAGGGGTTGGAAACGCCATTGAGAATTTCCAGTTATTTGGATTGTCCGTAGGAATGGCGTTTATAGCGATGAGTCCGATTTTGACATTATTCCCCGTCACTGTTTGATAGGTTGTGGCGGGTAGGGTCGCAGCATAATAACCATCGCCTTGTTCAATGGTGATATCACCGTCAAGCGTTACGTCGCCGCCAGAGGCCTGCATGGATTTTTTGTAATTATCCATGTGTGAGGACAGCATTGTTTTAAGCGCCTTTGCCCCTGTATCATTGATTTCTACAGCATAAGCAGGCGCGGGAACCATAATAAGGAGAGCGAGGTAAAAAACGGTCAGAATAAAGGGTGATTTGGGTATCATTGATATTCGTCGGTATTATTTGTTAAGATTGAGCCACCCTAGCAAGTTTGAATCGTTATCAAAACCCTGTTTTTTGGTTATTTTTCTTTAATCTTGGGGCAAGTTCGGGTAAGTAGATGATATGATTTTAAATTCTCTGGATAAACAGCTTGTTTTGGCCGAAAACGGCCAAATTACATGGCAAAAAGATTTAACCAACCCGATGCCGGGTGAGGTTGTGGCTGAAATTAAAAAAGGTGAGACTGTTTTGAGTCCTGCTTGTGCGTTGGTGGATTATCCCGCGATTGAAGGGGAGGACAAGGCAGCTGTTTTAACATTTGTTTCTGACTGGCTGGGACGTTATTTAAACGAAGCCCTTGCGCCATTATTTAACCTTAAAGGCGATGATATTCCCGAAGGGGCGCCGCGTGATATTGCACATAAAATTTTTGACGCATTGGGGGTTATTCCGCGAAGCGAGCTGCAAGATTTAATTTCCCAAATGGATGAAGAAAAACGTAACTCTCTACGGGGTAAGAAAATTCGCTTTGGTCCGTTATTAGTGTACTTGCCTGAACTTAATAAACCTGCGGCGGTTAAGCTCCGTGGATTATTATTGAGCCTGTGGCATGATAAAGAATTACCCGCTGAAGTCCCTGCCGATGGTATTGTGTCTTTTGTTGTTGAAGGTAAAGAGCTGGATAAAAAATATTATCAATCTATTGGTTACCCGATTTATGGTCCGCGTTCTATCCGTGTTGATATGTTAGACCGTGTTATTTGCGCGGTTTATGATACGGCCAAGGATGGTAAGTTTATGGCACAACACCAAATGGCTGAATGGTTGGGGAGTAACATTATTGACCTTTATGCCGTCTTGGAAGCGATGGGTCATAAGAAAGTTAGTGATCCTGCGGATGAGATAAAGGTTGAAGAAGTTGTAACCGAAACTGTGACTGAGGTTGAGATTGAGTCTGCGCCTGTTGCTGAAGCGGTAGCAAGCGAAGCAGTGGAAACTGTGAAAGCAGAAGAAGCACCCAAGCCACAAGAAAAAATTCAAGAAAAAATACCACAAGAAAAAACACCCCAAGAAAAACCTAAACTTGCTGTTTTTGCGCTTAAAAAAGGGAAGGCGATTGATAAACCAGTCACGCATAACCCAAAAAATAATAAATTTTCAGGCACAGATTTTAAATCTGGCAAGAAGAAGTTTAAACCGAAAGGTAAGGCAGGGAAAAAATCACCGCCCCGTCAGCATGTCTTTACAGCCGAAGCCGAAGTGAACCCAGAGGATTCCCCATTTGCTATTTTACAGCAACTGAAAACAGGCAAAAAAGATTAATATAGCCGTTATGCGTTTTATAATTTTCACTGTCATGGCACTGTTGGTTTTGCCAACCCCTATTAAAGCTAAAGCTCAAGAAACAGGTGCGCTTATTTCAGGCGGGTATTTGCTGGAACTGTGCAAACGGGACGAGCAGGGGAAAGAGCTGGTTAAAGGTTCACATATTGCCTGTCAGTCTTATATCGCAGGCATTGTTGATTACCACAATTTATTGGCATCATTGGGAACATCCCCTAATGTTGATTTATGCGTGCCAGCAAATGTGAAGTTAAATGACTTGCAAGATATTGTTTGGAAATATCTAACAACCAATTCTTACCATGAGCAATTTATTGCCGCTCCTGCGGTGAACCTGGCTTTATTTGAAGTTTATCCCTGCCCTAAAAAGAAAAAATAATTAACTAATCTTCGAATTTTTTAAATAATTCTTTTATCTCTTCAATTTTTTTATCTTGCTGTTTCTTTGTACCGCTTTTAATGGCATCCGTGACACAACTTGCTAAGTGGCGTTCTAAAATATTTGCTTCGACAGATTTGAGCGCCGAGCGAATGGCCTTTATTTGAATCATGATGTCCGGGCAATAGCGCCCATCTTCAATCATTTTTTTAACACCATCAACCTGACCGCCAACACGGTTTAATCGTTTTAATTCGGTGGAATGATCAGGGTGGTTTTCATGATCGCAACATTCGGTCATGAGTTACCTCGCTTAATATCAACAAGGTCATAGCCACTCCATTCGATCAACTCTTTTATTTTAGTATCACTGAGTTCGGCATTGTCTTTTGTGTCAACAATAACGGTTTGATCGTCTAAATTCACGGCAATATCATTGACGCTATCTTCCTTGTTAAAAACTTTTTTCAAGCTTTGCGCGCAAAAATCACAAACCATGCCTTCTACTGTTATGACGATATCATCTTTCTTATCATCTGCGAAGGCGGGGGTGAGGGTAGGCATGGTCATTATAAAAGTGACAGCTAGGAGAGTTAAAAATTTATTCATTATGTTTTCCTTGTTGTTTGGTTGTTAGAATCGTTGAATGAAGTCAAAATGTAAGTTGTTGTCAAAGCTATATCCAACCTCAACTAGTGTACCAGCTTTAAGGAAGCGAACTAAAGGGGTAAGGGTAAAGCTATCGTCTTTACTTGTATTATAATTTGCTTGAAGCATAAGCCATGTATGAAGATCACCATAATCGCCAATATAGGGGGCTATACCAAGGCGCGCTTCTTGTTGGATAAATTTTTCACTATCATCACTCCAGAAAAAACGATTTTCGTATGAGGTAAAATAACGGCGCGTTTCCCAATCTGTTGCAATACCTGTAAAAGCGGCAGGACTATATGCGCCATCATCAAGCACACCGCCGACACCAGATTGTAAGTAGAGGTTGGCTTGTTGACCACCACTATTCCAACGTTTAAGAAGGTTGTTGAGTTGAACGGTATCAACATGTGTGCCAGCTTCACGGAAATATTCATGGCGCAGGCCGATCGAGTATTTTGCCGTGGGCGAGTAATGAATAAGGGCAGAGTTTGTATTTTCGTCATTGGTCACTATGAGTGTCCACCCTTCAGGGTAAGATACAGGGCGTGCTTGTACTTCGACGCTGAGGCAAAAGAGCGAGAAAAGGACTGCAAAATACTTCATACTCACTATTATATACCCTGTGGGGGTATGTTGCAATTTATCAATATGAAGTATAGAGGCTAAATAACCTAGAGTATGTACCAAGTCAGGAGTAAAAATCCAACGCCTGTCAGAGTGGGTGGTAAAATACCAGCTGTTTGGCCAAGGTAGATCATGGCAACGCCAAGAATGGCTAAGCCTGCGGCAATAATTTTATTTTTGTTTTTTAGCATAATTATCTCCAGTTTTTAGGGTGGTTAAAAATATTAATACTCTTACATATTAGTATTCACGGTTAATTGTGAATGATACCAGATCAACAAGTGTTTGTTTAAGGGGGGTATCGGGTAGCATGTTTAAATTTTTGATAGCCTTATCACCATATTGGTGTGCCAACTTCATACCATGGGCAAGGGCATCATGTTGTGAGATAAAGTTTTGTGCTTTTTCTAAGTCGCCTTCATTTTGTTTTTTATCGCCCAAGGTGCGTTGCCAAAATTCCTTTTCTTTACCGTTTGCTTTTTGAATAGCAAAAATAACAGGGGCGGTCATTTTTCCTTCGCGGAAATCATCACCGACAGCTTTGCCAATTTTTTCGCGGGTTGAGCTGTAATCTAAAACATCATCAATAACCTGAAAGGCCATGCCGAGGTTGAGACCATAATTACGTAACGCCTGAACCGTTTCAGTACCTTGATTGGCAATGATAGGGCCGACTTCACAAGCGGCAGCAAAGAGAGAGGCCGTCTTGCCTTCTATCACTTTGGCGTATTCTTCCATAGTTGTTTCAATATTGTTTTGTACGCTTAGTTGCATGACTTCCCCTTCGGCAATAATCGCCGAAGCATTTGATAAAATCCGAAGCACGTCTAAATTTCCATCGGCGACCATTAATTGAAAGGCGCGTGAGAATAAAAAATCTCCGACTAAAACGGAGGCTTCATTACCAAAGGCGATATTGGCAGAAGGCTTGCCACGGCGTTCGTCACTATCATCTACGACATCATCATGCAATAAAGTGGCAGTATGTATAAATTCAACTGCCGCCGCCAATTTATGGGCGCGTGTCATATTTTCGCTTAGGCGGGTAGGCTCGCTACGCGTTTCTCCCTCAAACAAAGCAGTGCAGGACAACGTCAATAAAGGGCGGATACGTTTTCCCCCAGCGGCGATAAGATAGTTTGCTAATTGTGGGATGAGCGCCACGTCAGATTGCATGTGCTGTATAATCATTTGATTAACGGCGACCATATCGTCATTCATCTGCGCCTGTAAGATATCCAATGGATTCTCAGAAGGGGTTTTGGATGGATTCTGACCTTGTTTATTTTGTGGCTGTAATGCGCTCATAATAATGGTTTAATAGAGGAATGAGTGACCTGCAAGAAATTTATGTCCTGAATAAGCGTCTTAAGCTGTTACATAGTGCGAAAGGCTTTAAAACCTCGATGGATTCAATTCTTTTGGCGGCAAGTTGCCCTGCCACGGCAGGCGATCATATTTTGGATATGGGGTGTGGTGTTGGCGGCGCAGGGCTTTGTGTTCTATCTCGTATTGAGGGTGTAACGTTGACAGGGGTAGAGATTCAAAGCGACCATGCGGAGCTAGCGCGTCAGAATGCGGTGGCGAATATGATGCAAGATAGAGCCGAGTTTGTGGTTTCAGATATTAGAGATTTAAAGAAAGAATCTTGTGGGAAGAACCCGCGTAGCGCGCCTGCGCGCCTGAGCGGAAACCAAGATATGCGTAGCGCGCCTGCGCGCCTGAGCAATTTAAAATACGACCATGTCATCTGTAACCCACCTTATCTGGAGGCAGGGGCGCATTTACGATCCCCTTCCGAAGAAAAGGCAACCGCCATGGGACATGAAGATACGGACTTAACAGTCAAAGACTGGATTGATGTGGCGTATTTTTGTTTAAAGTCGAATGGGTCTTTATCCATGGTTCATCGAGCAGATAAGGTTGATAAAATTATTCAAGCCTTAGGGAAGCGCTTTGGCGCGGTTGAGATAGTCCCGCTCTGGCCTAAAGAGAGGGAGAATGCAAAGCGTGTGATTGTGCGCTGTATTAAAGATAGGCGCTCTCCTGCGATTCTTCATGCGGGACTTGTGCTTCATAAGGCGGAAGGCGGGTATACGGCGCAGGCAGAAAAGATATTACGCGGGGCGGAGGCGTTGTTATGAATTTATATATTAGACAAGCGAGCGAAAGTGACCTGCCGGCGTTATATGCGTTGTATGATGTGATTGGTAAAAAAGATGATGGATATTTTGAAAGATGCTTTGAAAAAGACTGTTTGATTTTAATGGCTTCTTTCCCTTCAACCGTCATTCCGTTGGTGCGCCCGCAAGCACGTTCACACGAACGGAATCCAGAAAAAGAGAAAATGGAGATTTCGCATAATGGATCCCCGCCGTTTATATCTGCTGACGCAGATCGCGGGGACGACAATGGGGGCAGAAATGTTGGCTTTGGTGTTTTAAATTTTGAGCCTAAATATCAACTATATCAACGCTTAGAAATTCCAGAGATTCAAGAGTTGAATGTTATCCCTGAAGCGAGGCAACAAGGGGTGGCGACGGCCTTAATAGAAGCATTTGAAAATATTGCCCGCGACCAAGGGGCGCAAAGCATGGGGATATCAGTAGGGTTAACCAAAGACTATGGCCCTGCGCAACGGCTTTATTGTAAGTTAGGGTATATGCCCGATGGCTATGGCGTCACTTATGACCGTGAAGCTGTTACGGTTGGCGGTTCATACCCGATGGACGATGATGTGGCGCTGATGCTTGTAAAATGTTTTTCATGACACCTCCATACTTACTTTTTAACTCTTTGAGAGCTATTTGTATTTCACCAGATTCGTCTATGAACGCTGTTATTAGTACTTGCTGAATGAGTCCACTTGCTTGGGTCAGATTTTCTGACGTTTTATATTTTTGGTACTCTATTATGGCGGCCTCTGTTGCTACGAAAAGGTTGTCTAAAATAGGGGGAGATACTTCTTGAGTAAGAGAAAGACTGTTTAATTTATCTTGATAGTGTTGATTAAAGGCGTCGAAACAAGATTTTGCACTCGATTGTGTACTCGCCTTAACCTTATCCTGAAGTGCGCTATAAGAACGTTGTTTCAGAAAAATTGGTAATTCGTCATCTTCAAAAACTTGAACTGCATTTATAAAAGCGTTTATAAGAGATCCATTTTCATAGTCTTCTGAAATGCGAGGTGGAAAACCAATAATTGAAGCTAAAACTTCTTGTAATATATTATCACTCATAAAATACTCTTTATTTCGTTGTTAAATCACTCGTAACATATCAAGATGCGTTTTTATGTCAATATGTTATTTCCCCTTTTTATGCTGGATTTATCGGTCAAAATGCCCCAATTTGTACCTATTCGAGATTCACAGTTATTGAGAGGGCGTCATCTATGACACAATGGGTTTATAACTTCGGTAAAACTACCGATGGTAAAGCGGATATGAAGAATTTATTAGGGGGAAAGGGCGCGAACTTAGCAGAAATGTCGAGCCTTGGTCTTCCTGTCCCACCAGGGTTTACCATCACGACCGAGGTTTGTACGGCCTTTTACGATAATGACAAGAAATATCCTGAAGAATTAAAAGCGCAAGTTGAGGCTTCTTTAAAAGCAGTTGAAGACCAAATGGGTATGAAATTTGGTGATGCGGAAAATCCATTGCTGGTTTCTGTACGTTCTGGTGCGCGTGTGTCGATGCCGGGTATGATGGACACGGTTCTAAACCTTGGACTGAATGATATAACGGTTCAAGGTTTGGTTGCTAAGTCTGGGGATGAGCGTTTTGCATGGGATTCATACCGTCGTTTTATTCAAATGTATGGTGATGTTGTGCTGGGGCTAGAACATCATGATTTTGAAGACATCATGGAGCAACATAAACGTGACATGGATGTGACCGAAGATACGGACATTACAGCAGAAGGGTGGAAGCAAGTTGTCGCACAATATAAAGAAATGGTTCAGCGTAATTTAGGCAAACCTTTCCCAGAAGACCCGCAAGAACAGCTGTGGGGTGCGATTGGCGCTGTGTTTAGCTCGTGGATGGTGCCGCGTGCGGTGACGTATAGAAAAATCAATGATATCTCTGCCAAGTGGGGAACGGCCGTGAATGTTCAAACTATGGTCTTTGGTAATATGGGCGATGATTGCGCGACAGGGGTTGCCTTTACCCGTGACCCATCAACGGGTGAGAATTTCTTCTATGGTGAATATCTTGTGAATGCGCAAGGTGAAGACGTGGTGGCGGGTATCCGTACACCGCAAAGCTTAACCATTCAGGGGAAAGAAAAAGAGGGGTCTGACTTACCTGCTATGGAAGAGGTAATGCCAGAAGTGTTTAAGCAGTTAGACGAAGCACGGTATAAATTAGAAAAACATTATACCGATATGCAGGATATTGAATTTACTGTACAGCAGAAAAAATTATATATGTTGCAAACACGGACAGGTAAACGGACGGCGGCGGCGGCGCTTAAGATTGCTGTAGATATGGTGGGTGAAGGGTTGATTGATAAAAATGAAGCCTTACTTCGTATTGATGCACATGCGCTGGATCAACTTTTACATCCAACGCTTGACCCAAAAGCCTCTAAAAATATTATTGCCAAGGGTTTGCCCGCTTCACCAGGGGCGGCATCTGGTATTGTTGTCTTTAGTGCCGATGATGCAGAAAAGAAGGCCAATAATGGCGAAAACGTAATGCTATGCCGTACGGAAACATCACCAGAAGATATTCATGGTATGCATGCGGCGGCGGGTATCCTTACGACGCGTGGGGGAATGACATCACATGCGGCGGTTGTTGCGCGCGGTATGGGGCGCGCTTGTGTCGCGGGCGCGGGCGCTATTGCCATTGACTATGCCTCAAAAACGTTAAGTGTCAGTGGTACAGTTGTTAAAGAGGGTGATATTGTCACCATTGATGGATCAACGGGTGAGGTGATGTTGGGTGAGGTCGCGACAATCAAACCTAAATTGTCAGGTGATTTTGGTACAATCATGGGGTGGGCGGATGAAGCGCGCCGCATGAAAATTAGAACCAATGCAGAAACGCCACTAGATGCAAAAACCGCTGTTGATTTTGGCGCAGAAGGGATCGGACTTTGTCGTACAGAACATATGTTCTTTGAACCAAGTCGTATTCAACATGTACGTGAAATGATTTTTGCAACAGATAAAGCGGGACGTGAAGACGCTTTGGCAAAATTATTGCCTGAACAACGTAAAGATTTTACGGAGCTGTTTGAAATTATGAATGGTTTGCCTGTGACAATTCGTCTTCTTGATCCACCCTTGCATGAGTTCTTACCACAAACATTGGAAGATATTGCGCATTTTACCAAAACAGCGGGGTTAGATAGTGACTTTGTTACGCGTCGTCAGGCTGAATTACATGAAAGTAATCCCATGCTGGGGCATCGTGGCTGTCGTTTGGCGATTACGTATCCAGAAATTTGTGCAATGCAGGCACGTGCTATTTTTGAAGCGGCTGTTGAAACAGGGGCTGTTCCAGAAGTGATGATTCCTCTTATTATCGGTAAGGAAGAGTTGAAAATCTTAAAAGATGTTGTGATTGAACAAGCCGAAAAAGTCTTTGCCGAAAAAGGTAAGTCTGTTGAATATATGGTTGGGACGATGATTGAAATGCCGCGTGCGGCGTTGATGGCCGATGATGTAGCGACAGAGGCAGAGTTCTTTAGTTTCGGCACGAACGATCTTACCCAAACATGTATGGGGATGAGCCGTGATGATGCTGGTAAATTTCTAACTGATTATGTTGACCAACATATTTTAGAAAAAGATCCATTCCAAACGTTAGATAAAGATGGTGTTGGGCAACTTGTTGATATGGCGTGTCAGCGTGGTCGTTCTGCGCGCCCTGATATTAAGCTGGGTGTGTGTGGAGAGCATGGTGGTGATCCATCGTCGATAGCTTTTTTTGAAAGTTGCGGTTTAGATTATGTGTCTTGCTCCCCATATCGTGTACCGATTGCACGTTTGGCCGCTGCACAAGAAGCTATTATGCAGGGTAAAGACGGTGCTAAAGCCAATAAAAAAGCAGCTTAGGGTGATTTAAGAAACTAAGGTTTTAATAGATGAGTCATCGCCAAGAGGGCGGTATAAAACACTCATCCCCGCAGCTTCGGCGGATTTAACGCCTTTTTCTTCATCTTCAATCGCCAAGCAAGTGACCGGGTTAATTTTAGTGTTATGAATTTTTTCTAACGCCTGTATCCCTGCCAAATAAGGTTCAGGGTGAGGTTTGCGCTCGTTATAATCTTCCTTGCATAGCATAGTATCAAAAAAAGAGCTTAAGTTTACCGCCTCTAAAACTGTACGCACGGAATGGGTGCGTCCGTTAGACACAACAGCTTGTTTTATATTGTTAGATTTGAAATATTCCAAAGCCTCGATAACACCATCGCGAATTTTTATGTCAGCCGCATTTTCAGTGAACCATTTATCAACGTCACGTAAATAAGTTTCTTTGTCGCATTTAAGGCCAAGTTCTTCGGTGAACCATTGATAGTTTTGCGGACTACCTTGTAAAAATATACGGTGTTTATGTTCTTCGGGTAAGTTAATACCATAGCGTTTTAAAACATGTAGGTTTTTCAACCAATGATGCTCTGCCGTGTGCACTAACGTGTTATCACAATCCCAAAATACGTAATGAATGGTTGTCATTCTGTAAGTCCTTTTTTAAATCTTCTGCCGCGTTATTTTTTATTAAAGCAAGACCTATATTGTCGCAAGATGAACGCATATTACCTATGACTTTATCATTGATTATAATGTCAGAAAATGGTGCAGGCGGTGTGCCATCAAACTCTACTGTTTGTAAGCGTTTTTTGCCTAAATTGCGGTGATGCATACGAGCCGTTAGTTCCTGACCCATCCAGCACCCTTTTTCCCAATCAATAGCGTTAAATTTATCAAGGCAACATTCTAACATTGTTGAGCGCTCAACCTCCATATCGCGTGACCCATCAGCAATGCCGAGCAAGATACGCTCTCTATCCCATGAGGGTAATCCTTCTTCTAACCCTTCTTCTGGTTTTTCAAAGCTACGGTAACCCATTTTAAAATGGCGAGGGTCGGGTAAGCCAATTTCTTGTTCAAAGACCGCATAGACAGCGTTGTTTTGTTCAACTGAAATTTTAATCTTGTCACGTAAGCGATATTTATTAAGGCGGTTATATAAATCTTGCGCGCGCGCGCCGCCCTCACAATCAATGAGGATAAATCCATCGCCCCAATGTAGGAAAAAGTCATGCAAGAATTTTCCTTGCGGGGTTAAAAGACAAGCATATTGAATACGTTGTTCTTCTAATTTTGTGACATCATTAGAGATGAGCCCTTGTAGAAAATTTATACGATCATCGCCTTCAACGTGAATAAGGCCGCGACTTGGTAATGTAATGTAAATTGGCTTTGACATCCTTTATTCTTAGCTTTCTAATAGAATTTATGAAAGTACTTTTTATCACATCGACTAGGTTAGGGGACGCGGTTTTATCAACAGGATTGCTCGATTATATTGTCAAACAATATCCAGAATCGCAAGTGACCGTGGCTTGCGGCCCTTTACCAAAAAGTCTGTTTGAAGGATTCCCCAATGTTGAAAGAATTATAACGTTAAAGAAGCAAAAGCGTCATGGTCATTGGGTAGAACTTTGGAAACGGACTATTAGCACGAAATGGGACATTGTTGTTGACCTGCGTAATAGTGCGGTATCACGCCTGATACGCAGTAAAGCGCGCTATAACTTTGGCAGTCATATTGATAAAAGTAAACATAAAGTAGAACAGGCGGCGGACGTTATGAAGCTTTCTAATGTGCCTGCTCCCAAGTTATACTTTACGAACGCACAGGAGGAGTTTGCTCAAAATTTAATATCAACAAAATTATCAGAAGGATCGTCAGTTATTGCGATAGGCCCTTCGGCTAATTGGGTTGGTAAGACATGGGAATCCGAAAAGTTTATTGAAGTAATAAAATGGCTGACCTCTGACAATAGTTCTTTTCCAAACGCCCACGTGGCTGTCTTCGCCGCGCCAGGGGAAGAAGAGCAAGCCACCCCTGTTTTGATGAGTGTGCCCGAAGGTAAACGTATTAATGGTATAGCCAAAGGCAATCCCGGAGAAGTTGCGGCGGCGTTGAGCCTTTGTGATTTCTATTTAGGGAATGATAGCGGACTTATGCACGCGGCAGCAGCAGCATCCGTACCGACAGTAGGAGTATTTGGCCCTAGCTATCCGCATTTATACGCACCGTGGGGAATGCATACAGCCTATGCAAGAACGCCCAAAAATTTTGATGAACTTATTGATTTTGAAGGATATTCCCCTAAAACACTCAAACACACACTTATGTCAGGTTTAACAGTTGCGCGTGTTAAGGAGGTTATTCAAGACTTTGTTAAGACAAGATAACGTTTATTCATTCACGCCAATTTGCGTTGGAAAGTTCGTTGAGGTTTTGTGAAGTGTTGTCACATTCTCACGGCCACCAAGGTTGTTTTTACTTTTCTTACCATAGCGTTCTAGGTAATTTTTACGCGCTAAATCTGCTTCTTGGTAGGGAAGATGCTCAAGACGTTCCCACCCTTTGGCGTTCATGCAAGTTTCAAAGTCATGATAATCAAGATGTTCACTGTAAAGAAAACCGTCACGTTGCGGTGTGTCATATTGATCAAGTTTTTGTTGCGAAGCAGAGCGGTGTTCTATGACATTGCCACTGTTATAGTTCGCAGGGACAGCGCGGCGAATTTCACCAAGTTTTTCAAGTTCACTAATCTCGTTAACACAAGTTGCAATATCTGCGTGTAATATTTGTTGTGCTTTTGGTCCTTGTAGATGAAGCGCGGAGCTAGCGGAGCTACGTTGCCAATATTTGGCGTTTTCTATTTTTGGTTTAGAATTATTTAAATTGAGACCAGAGCCATTACAAGCACTTAATGTTAAAACAGGTATCACCGTTAAAACAGATAAGAGCGAAAGAGATAAAAGCTTTTTGTAAGTCATAGGAAAATGTCCGCAAATGTAAGAATCAAATCATTAGATTATAGAATATCAGTATAGTTTAGCAGGCTCAAGCTTGGTTATGGCGCATTATTGTGTAGAAGCACTATCCATCCACCATGTTTCAACCACCATACCATAAAGCGGAGTGTTTTCAGGGTGGCGGATATCATTCCAATAAGCAACAAAATCAACAGGATTATGATAAAGCGGGATGAATAAGTGATTATTCCAGAGCTTTTCATCCAGTTTGGCAGTTTTTGCGGCTAATTCTTCACGCGTGCGGGCGGTGGGGATAGATTTAGCGATCTCATCAATCTCGGGGTCACAAATACCTGCGTAATTCCAACGTGATGGTTGCTCGGCGGCTTCACAACTCCAATAAAGATATTGCTCTGTGCCTGGGGAAAGAGTCGAATGCCAGTAATGCAGGATCATATCAAAATCATACTCATTCAAACGACCACGATAGGCGGCACTGTCGAGGACACGCACCCCTGCGTCAATACCCATTTTCTTTAAAGAGCGCGTGAGGGCGAGGGCGATTTTTTCATCATTAGGATTATCGAGCAAGATTTGGAAACTCATTGCTTTGCCAGTTTCTTTATTTATACGTTTACCGTTTTTGATAACCCAACCAGCTTGTTCAAGAAGGGCGTTGCCTTCACGTAATTTTTGGCGCAAATTTTTGGGCGGTGAAACTTCGACTTTCCGTGCCAAGTCTGTACCCTGATAAAAACTATTGATACGGTTATACTGACCGTAAAATAAATTTTTATTCATCCAGTTAAAATCAAAAAATAGATTGAGCGCTTGACGGACACGGATATCATCAAAGGGCGCGCGGCGCGTGTTGAAAATAAATCCACGAACTTTGTCAGGGCGACCATGTTTTAGTTCTTCTTTAATGACTTTGTTTTCTTTTAGGGCAGGGAAGTCATAAGTGCTGTTCCAGTTACCTGCATCCCATTCACGGCGGACATGTAAATCACCTTTTTTAAAGCTTTCAAAGGCAACCGTATCATCACGGTAATAGTCATAGATAATCTTATCAAAGTTATGGTGACCTTTGTTTGTTAGGATGTCTTTCGCCCAATAATCTTTAACGCGTTCATAAATAATACGCTTGCCTGGATCGGCACTCACTATCTTATAAGGACCAGATCCAAGTGGCGGTTCAAGCGTTGTTTTATCAAACTCTTTATCTGTCCAGTAAGTTTTAGATAGAATTGGCATCAACGCTATAATCATGACGGTTTCACGGTCGCGCTCATCATTAAGGTCAAAACGAATTGTTTGTTTGTTGGTAACTGTGGGCGTGGCCATTTTATAAATACGGCGCATATTAGGACGACCGTTTTCACGTAAGGTTTCAAAAGAAAATAAAACATCATCGGTGGTGATGGGGGAGCCATCATGAAATTGCGCTTTTAGATTAAGGTTGAAGGTAATAGAAGAGCGATCTTCGGGTACATCAACGGACTGGGCAATCATCGGGTATAGGGTAAAAGGTTCGTCCCAAACACGGTTCATTAAACGGTCAGTAACAAGGTTTAATCCTTGCGCGGCACTACCTTTGATGGCGTGGGGGTTAAGGGTATCAAAACTACCTGCGCCTGCTTGTTTTAAAGTTCCCCCTTTGGGAGCATCAGGATTGACGTAGTCAATATGAGTGCTTTGAGCGTTATATTTAGGTTTCCCAACCATCGCCATACCGAATTTTTCTTCTGCCAATGCAGGAAAAGAAAAGGCAAAAGAAAAAAAGAGCAAGGCAGTAGAAATGGCAATGGTTGAATATTTTAGCATGCTGAGAGTTATGCCGCTTTCTTCTGGGTGAGGTCAGCCAAGCTGATAGAAGGGCGAGGACCCATTTGACTAATGACTTCGGCGGCGGCGATAGAGCCAAGACGACCACATTGTGCCATATCCATATCTTCAGTAAAACCATAAAGGAAACCTGCCGCATAGGCATCACCTGCGCCTGTTGTATCAACAACGGTAACGTTTTTTTCTGCTTCGACATCGGTACGGTTGCCTGCATTGATAATGACTGATCCTTTTTCACTACGTGTCGTGGCAGAGATAGCGCATTTATCTTTTACGATTTCTAAAGCTTCTTCTAAATCATCCGTTTCATAAAGCGATATCAGTTCATCTTCATTGGCGAATAAAATATCAACATGGTTTTCAACCAAATCTTTGAAAGCCTCGCGGTGACGACCGACACAAAACGCATCTGATAAAGTTAAAGAAACCTGACGTCCTGCTTCGTGTGCTTCGTGTGCGGCTTTAACGAAAGCTTGCATTGCTTTTGGCGGATCAAATAAATAGCCCTCTAAATAAGTAACCTTTGCTTTTGCAATAAAGTCAGGTTCAATATCTTCTGGCGTTAACTCAACGGCGGCCCCAAGGAAAGTATTCATTGTACGTTCACCATCGGGTGTTACCAAAATCATACAGCGCCCTGTTGATGTTGCGCCAGAAAGAGGCGAGGTTTTAAAATCTACGCCCATTTGGTGCAGGTCGCTGGCAAAGGTCTTACCCAAAGTATCATCAGCAACTTTACCAATATACGCGCCCTTACCGCCGAAAGATGCAAAGCAAGCCATTGTGTTACCCGCAGACCCACCAGACATTTCAGTGGGGGCGTCCATGTCACCATATAAAGAAAGGGCGCGATCCTTATCGACCAAGTTCATTGAACCTTTTTCCATGCCAGCAGATTCTCTCTGGCTAGTGATGTAATCATCAGTTGTTTTTGCCAAAACATCAACGAGAGCGTTTCCAATTGTGATAAGGCCGTATTCGGGGTTAGACATAGTATTTACCTTGTTTCTATTTAGAGTGATTGATTTTTATATCACTAATCTCTATAAAATCCTTAAAAAAGGCAAGCTTCTATGGCTAAAAAGACACAAGATAAAACGCTTAAAGATAAGGCTATTGAGGCAGCCTTGAGCCTTGCAGCATCTAAAAACTGGCAAGATGTCTCTTTTGAAGAGATTATAGAAAAAGCGGGCATTGAGTTGGAAGAGGCGCGTGAATATTTTGATGATAAGTCAGATATTATGGCGGCCTATGGCCGTATTATTGATAGAAAGATGGTGGCGAATATATCATCGAGTGCCGCAGATATGTCACATCGTGAGCAAATTTTTGATGTTTTAATGGAACGGTTCGATGTGGTGAATGAAGATCGCACCGCGATTATCTCAATTTTAAACTCTTTTAAAGGCGATCCAAAACAGGCAATTTTAAGCTTGCCGCATTTGGGGCGTTCTATGACACGTGTTTTAGAAGCCGTGAATATTTCAACGCAAGGGATTGCGGGCTGCGTTCGGGTGACGGGCCTAACGGGGGTTTATCTTTATGTGTTAAAAATATGGATAGAAGATGATAGCCCAGACATGGCCAAAACTATGGCCGCGTTAGATAAGGCCTTGGATAAGGCTGAAATGCTTTATAACTCACTTCCCATCGCATAACGCTTATGAAGTTTCTTTTAAAAATAAAAAGAGATGCGCGACATTTTCAAATTCTAACATTGTCGTCATTGTTGATTTTTCTTCTTTTATGGAGTGATTTTGCGCCATCATTACTGGTCATTATTTTGACGTTAAGTGCGACACTGGTTACACAGTTTTTATTTTTTAAATTTTTAAAAATACCTTCTAAAGATTATCGCTCTCCGTTCATCACCAGTTTATCTTTGGTGTTACTTTTTAAAACAAATATAATTTGGTTTTACCCGTTGGCGGGCGTGGTTGCGATGGCGAGCAAATTTCTTATTCGTTTTAATAAAAAACATATTTTTAATCCAGCCAATGCAGGAATTGTTTTGGGATTGTTACTTGTCCCCAACCATGTCTGGGTGTCACCAGGACAATGGGGCAATGCGGTTTGGGTTGGGTTTGCATTGGCTTCTTTTGCTATCCTTGTTCTGAGTAAGGCAGGGCGAGCAGACATGGCTTTATTTTTCTTAAGCAGTTGGATTCTATTGCTTTTTGGTCGTGCTATGTGGTTGGGAGATCCGCTTTCTATACCGATTCATAACCTGCAAAGCGGCGCACTCCTTATTTTTGCCTTCTTTATGATATCAGATCCTATGACAACACCGAATAATCGCTGGGGGCGGTTATTATTTGCTTTTACCGTTGCGGTGGTGGCGTATATTTTGCAATATGTCTTTCAGGTGCGTGAGGCGATATTCTATGCGTTATTTATAATATGTATGACAACGCCGGTTATAGATTTGATTTTAAAAGACCGATTATATCAATGGTCAGGCAATAATAATTAAACAATCAATGTGACAGACAAATAAGATAAACAAATAAGATAAACAGGGAAAAACAAAATGAAATTTCTATTTACTCTTTTACTATTAATCAGTTTTTTACCAAGTCAAGCGAATGCCTTTTGTGGGTTCTATGTTGCTAAGGCTGATGCCTCGCTTTTTAATGAAGCGTCGAAAGTTGTGATGGCGCGTCATGATAACCGTACCGTTATGACGATGGCGAATGATTTTAAAGGGGATACAAAAGATTTTGCGATTGTTATTCCTGTGCCAACAGTGATTAAAAAGTCGCAAGTTAATATTGGTGATAGTAAAATCATCGATCATATAGATTCCTATACTGCGCCTCGCCTTGTTGAGTACCATGATAGTGACCCATGTCAGCAAATCTTTAAACGTGAAATGATGGCGATGTCGATGGCTGATGGTGCTGCGGCTCCCCGTAAATTGCAAAAGTCAGCTAAGAAGTTAGGCGTTAAGATTGAAGAGAGCTATACAGTGGGCGAGTATGACATACTCATTTTATCCGCGGAACAAAGTGATGGCTTGTTCAAATGGCTAAACCAAGAAGGATATACCTTGCCTAAAGGTGCAGATAAAGTCCTTAGAAGTTATATCAAGCAAGATATGAAGTTCTTTGTTGCCAAGGCAAATTTGAAAGAGTTTGAGAAGACGGGATATACCTATTTGCGTCCGTTACAGGTTGCGTATGAATCAGAAAAATTTATGTTACCGGTGCGGTTGGGAACATTGAATGCCAAAGGGCCGCAAGACTTGTTGTTGTTTACTCTCACTAAAAATGGACGGGTAGAGCCAACAAATTATCGTACGACTAAAATTCCAACGGGTGATGAAATTCCAACTTTTATTGCTGATGAATTTGGTGAGTTCTATAAGGCGATGTTTGACAAAGAAGTTAAAAAAGAAAAAATGAAAACCGTGATGCTGGAATATGCATGGGATATGTCATGGTGTGACCCCTGTGCCGCAGACCCCGTGCCTAATAAGGATTTGAAGAAAATGGGCGCATGGTGGATTGATCAAGGTTATACAGGTAAACCAAGGCCGCGTGTAGCTCCTGTGCAGCCATCGCCTAATGGTACGTCATGGCCTGCACCGCAGCCCCGTATTTTTCTACCGCCAAAGGGCGGCGCGGTTAATGTTTTTGTAACACGGATGCATGTGCGTTATACGGCTGATAGTTTTCCTGAAGATATTATGTTGCAAACGACAGATGATCGTAAAAACTTCCAAGGACGCTATGTCATGCGTCACCCATTTAAACCCTCAAATAAAAATGGTGCGCAATGTGAAGCCGCAGGTGCTTATTATGCAGGGCTGCAGAAACGTTTTGATAAGGAAGCAAAAACGTTAGCGAAATTAACAGGATGGGACGTGAATGAGATTCGTACCAAAATGGAAAAGAATGGCCAGTCTTTCAAAGACCTGCCAAAAGGGTCAGACAACCCATGGTGGGAAAATATGTGGAATGAGTAATGATTTTCTGTATCTTACGATAAGTGACTAAAGGCTAGGATCCAGTTTTTAAGCTTAAAATGTCATGTTCTTGATAGAGCGTGGCTAACACATCAACCATTTTATCAATATCTTCAATGCGGTGTGCCGCTGTGGCGGTCAGGCGCATACGCTCTGTCCCTTTTGGAACAGTGGGGTAGTTAATCGGTTGAACATATATATTATGATCGCGTAATAAAATGTCTGTCACTGCTTTGCAACATTTGGCATCCCCAACGATAAGCGGAACAATGTGACTGTTACCTTTTAAGTAAGGCAGGTTATTGCCTTCTAATTTTTGTTTTAGATATTTGGCGTTGCTATGTGCGCGGGCGCGTTCAATTTCAGATGTTTTTAAATATTCAACACTGGCTAAGGCACCTGCCAGTAAAGCGGGTGGTAAAGATGTGGTAAAGATAAACCCAGAGGCAAAAGAACGTACGGCATCAATGACGGATTTTGACCCTGTGATAAAACCACCCATAAGGCCATAAGCCTTACCAAAAGTGCCTTCGATGATATCAACTTGATTCAGTAGGTCGCGTTGTTCTGCGATGCCGCCGCCATGAGCGCCATACAGACCAACGGCATGAACTTCATCTAAATAAGTCAGTGCATTATATTCTTTTGCGAGGGCGCAAATTTCTTTAATTGGTGCAATGTCACCTTCCATAGAATATACAGATTCAAAGGCGATAATTTTGGCGCGTTTTGGATCTGCTTGTTTAAGAAGGTTTTCTAAATGAGTAACGTCGTTATGACGGAAAATATATTTTTCACATGGCCCTGATTTCATACCGTGAATCATTGATGCATGATTAAGCGCATCAGAAAAAACAATAGGGTTATCGAGGAGTTTTATAATTGTACTTAAACTGCCTTCATTGGCGACATAGCCAGAAGAAAAAGTTAGAGCGGCTTCTTTTTGGTGGAGGTTAGCCAAAGAGTTTTCTAAGTCAACATGTAGTTTTTGCGTACCTGATATATTGCGCGTACCACCTGCGCCTGCGCCATGGTCATCAATTGCCTTTTTCATGGCATTTAAAACAACTTTATTTTGCCCCATGCCTAAATAGTCATTGGAACACCAAATGGTAACTGTTTTAGAAGACCCATCAGGCGCGTGATAAATAGCTTTGGGAAAATCACCGCAGAGGCGCTCTAAGGGAGCGAAAGTCCTATAACGGCCTTCTTCGCGTAAGTCTTCTAAGCGTGTATTAAATATTTGGTTATAATCCATGATATTTTCAATTTTGCGTTATTCGTGTTTGTGATTATACTATGTACCAACAAATACGGATGAATTAAATGATTATTGTTTTTGGCTCCATCAATATGGATGTAAATATGACGGTAAAGCGTTTCCCAGAAGATGGGGAAACGATTTTGGCTCCATCTTATACATCAACCCCAGGGGGGAAAGGCGCAAATCAAGCGTTAGCCGCCGCCCGTGCAGGATCAAAAACAGCGATTGTTGGGTGTGTCGGTGATGATGGGCCGGGTTTACGTATTTTAAATAAATTGAAACGTAACGAGGTGATTACATCAGGTGTAGCAAAATCTGATGATTACCCAACGGGAATGGCGACTGTTGTCAAAGATAGGTCTGGCGGTAACCGTATTATCATGGCCTCTGGTGCAAATGTTGCGGTGAGTGCAGATCAAGCGCCGGCAGAGATATTACATTCGAAGAATTTATTGCTCACACAAATGGAAGTGCCGCTTGAACAAAATGCGATAGCCATGAAAACGGCGCATGATAATGGCGCAAAAGTTATTTTAAATTTAGCCCCTGCTTTGACCATCCCCAAAGAAATGTTGTCGCTGGTTGACTATTTGATTGTTAATCAAATTGAAGCCAAACAATTAGCCAAAAACTTAAAGCTAGACCCCAAGAAAGATACGGTGAAGTTAGCACAGGCAATGGCCAAGCAAGGAAAACTGACTTGCATTGTGACAATGGGGGCAGAAGGTATTATTGCGGTTACTGCAGAAGGAAAAGGGTGGCAAATTCCGTCTATGGATTTAGAGAAAGTGGCAGATACAACAGGAGCGGGGGATTGTTTTTGTGGAACGTTTGCCGCGTGCCTGCATGAAGGACGCTCTTTGGAAACGGCCTTAAAAATGGCAACAGTTGCGTCAGGGTTGTCATGCTTAAAAGAGGGAACGCAATCATCCTATCCCTATTTAGCGGAGATTGAAGACGCCATGAAAACGGCCGCAGCAGCAAAAAAGATTTAAGCCTTTACGTTGACGTTCGTCCCACGAATGGGGGATGTGGGTATACTGGCAGATGCAGATTGTAATAAGTCCGCAATCTGTCTTTCAGAGTTCGCTGTCTGTTTAATAACACTTAAGGCTACGTCACTACGTGTTTGCGAAATTTGTGCTGAAATGAGCGAGCTTGCGTCCATGATTTCCCCTGCTATGTGTACAATCTACCTATAGTTTATCATACAAACTCTTAAGTTTTTATAAATACTTACCAATACATACGATAAAAACCTTTTAAAAACATTGGCAAATATCGCAAATAAGCGTAAATTTATAACAAATCAAAATTTGAAGCAGTTAAGGAGGTCTATATGAATCAGCAAATTCTAATGAATTTTTCTAAGGCACCGACAGATGATGATTTATCTATCATTGCCAATGAGCAACTTGAAAATCTACCTGATGAACTGAATGAGTTTTTTGAAGAACTTATTATTCAGATTGAAGATATACCTGATGAGACAACCGAGAGTGATTTAGAACTCGAAGATCCCTTTGACCTTTTGGCACTTTATAAGGCAGGTAAAGAGATTGCACCTGGCGTAGAAAAGAAAGCCGCCAATGATGACGATGTTCTTATTTTATATCGCCGTCCTATTTTAGATGCGTGGTGCGAGACGGGCGAAGACCTAACGCATATTATCCGCGAGGCCATGATTGAAGAAATAGGCAATCATTTTGATTTCTCTGATGAGGATATCGAAGAGATGACCACCCGCCATTATCAAGGCATGCTTTAACTTATAAAGCTTTTAACCCAATAATCCTTTTTCCATGAAGTTCGCCATACGTTTGGCAAAGCCGCCACGGTCAGGCAAGGGCGCGCCCTGTATGATCAGGGCTTGATCCATGAGGAGCTTCGCAGAGTCTTTTAATAGCTCCTGTTCTTGGTCTTCTTTTGCCATATCGGCCAGTTTTTGAATAAGCTTATGCTTCGGATTAATCTCTAAAACAGGTTTTTGATTAGGCTCATATTTTTGCTGAATCTTTAAAACTTGTTCCATATGCATATCAACTCCGCCTTCATCAGCCACCAAACAAACAGGCGAGTCTGTTAAACGTTTAGAAGGACGAGCAAAGCTAATATGATCGCTTAGCTCAGTTTGAAGAACACGCAATAATGTGTCGATATTTGCATTTGTGGGCGTCTCTTCTTCTTTTTTGGTCGTATCATCTGTGCTGTCTTTCTTGTCAAAAGAATCAAGATTAACATTGCCTTTTGTAACAGATTGGAATTTTTTACCGTCAAATTCTTTAACCTGTTGTAACCAGAATTCATCAACTGTGTCGGTCATTAATAAGACTTCTATGCCGCGTGATACAAACCCTTCAATTTGAGGAGAGCTACGCAAGCTTTTGGCATTATCGCCTGAGATATAATAAATTGTATCCTGACCTTCTGGCATACGCTCAATATAATCTTGCAGACTGGTTGGTTTTTCTGGATCATTGGTTGTAAAGAAACGACATATTTTGAAGATCTTTTCACGATGTTCAATTGCATCATAAAGCCCTTCTTTAATCACTGCGCCAAATTGGTGCCAAAGTGCTGCGAAGCCCGCTTCATCATCACGCGATAATTTATCAATCTCGTTTAATATTTTTTTGGTAACACCGCTGCGGATTTTATGAACCACAGGGTTTGTTTGTAACATTTCACGACTGATATTAAGGGGAAGGTCTTGAGAGTCGACAATCCCGCGCACAAAGCGCAACCACGGATATAAAATAGTATCTAATTGGTCACTAATGAATACTCGCTTCACATATAGGCGCAGGGCGTTCTTACGTTCCGGGTCATATAAATCCCACGGACGCAAAGATGGAATAAATAAAAGCGCGGTATATTCAATCTTACCTTCTGCCGTCCAATGCGATGTTAAGACAGGTTCATCAAACACATTGCCAATATGGTGGTAAAATTCCTTATACTGGTCTTTGGTTATTGTATCTTTTGGACGTGTCCATAAAGCCGAAGCGGCGTTGATTGGTTTTTCTTCTTCTGGTTCATTGTCTTTTGAGTCGTTCGTTTTTTCTGCCGCATGTTTATCATCAAGGAAGATTGGTATTTCAACATGGTCAGAATATTCTAAAACAATTTGCGTGATCTTATCTTCGAGCAGGTAATCAATCGCATCACCTTTCATATCAAGAATGATAGTCGTTCCATGCCCATCGGCTAAAAGTGTTGATTCATCGGGTGTTGCTTCACGGATGGTAAAGCCAGTTTGACCATCTGATTCCCAATACCATGTTGTATCATCACCTGCTTTTGAACTAATAACGATGACCTTTGTGGACACCATGAAGCTGGCATAAAACCCAACGCCAAACTGGCCTATCAGGGACATGTCTTTGTCTTGTCCGCTATTCTTTAAATTTTCTAAAATAGCAGCCGTACCAGAGCGAGCAATAGTTCCTAAATTTTCAATCAATTCTTCACGGTTCATACCAATACCGTTATCAGCAATGGTTAGGGTTGTGTTTGTATTTTCTGGCGTTAGACGAATATGAAACGGTTTACTATTTTCGGTTAGTTTTGGATTCTTTAAGGCTTCATAACGTAAACGATCACAGGCATCTGCAGAGTTTGATATCAGCTCGCGCAGGAAAACATCGCGATTGGAATATAGTGCGTTGGTCACAATATCCAGCAAACGAAACACATCTGTTTCAAATTGCATTTTTTCTTCTGGTTGTTCTGTTTCTTTTTTCTGTGTATTTGTCATGTTTTCTTCACTTTAAAGGGTTAAGGGTACAGCATTCCGTTTGACCAGATGCCGTTCTCATTTTTGGTGTATAAATAACGTTGGTGTAGACGATAATCCCCATCTATCCAAAATTCAATATTTTTTGGTTTCAGGCGAAACCCTTTCCAGTAGGGGGGGCGTGGGATATTCTCTTTACCTTCAAAATCCGCCTCATATCTTTCGACAAAGTTTTTTAATTCATCATAAGAACCAAGCGGGCGTGACTGTTTCGATGCCCAAGCACCAACACGACTATTGCGGTGGCGGGTGTTGTAATAAGCATCGGCTTCTTCACGGCTGACTTCTTCTATGGTGCCCTCGACGCGCACCTGCTTACGCAGGAATTTCCAGTGAAAACAAAGCGCGGCATGTTTATTTGATGCAATTTGCTCCCCTTTATTGCTTTCGTTATTGGTATAAAAAACGAAGCCACGCTTGTCTAAGTTTTTTAGCAAGACCATTCGCGCGCTGGGTTTGCCATCTGGGCTGGCGGTTGCCAGACACATCGCCCCTGCATCATTGACCTCTTGCGCTTCGGCTAAGGTTAGCCATTCCTTGAATAAATCATAAGGATTAGCGGGGGGCGTGAAAGTTTCTGGTGTCTCTTTATTCATGTTTTTGTCACAATTCGTTATATCGACTGAATATAGCCTTTATTTCGTCCTATTCAGTCATTAGTATGTACGATAGATTAACGTGTTAATTAAGAATCGCAACTATTGAAAGACGGTATGAAATGAAAAAAATTATATTAATGACGGCAATGATTGCCTCAATCGGCTTGGCTGGATGTGAATCCTTCCAAGGAGCAGGAACAAAACAAACAGTCGGTGCTGCAAGTGGTGCTGTATTAGGTGGTATTCTTGGCTCGAGAGTTGGGAATGGCAACGGTCAGCTTTGGGCGACAGGTATTGGTGTTCTTCTTGGTGGCCTCGTCGGTAGTGAGGTTGGACGCTCATTAGATAAAGCAGATATCGCCTATGCGAATGCGGCAAATGCTAAAGCACATAGTGCGCCGCTTGGTGAAGAAATCACATGGAATAACCCAGAAACTGGTAATTCAGGTTCTGTTGTGACAACACGCGATGGTAGAAATGCAGAAAATAATTACTGCCGTGAATACCAACAAACTATCTATGTTGGTGGAAAGCAAGAAAGTGGTTACGGTATTGCCTGTCAACAACCTGATGGCAGTTGGCAGATCGTCAGTTAATAGTTTTCTGATAAAGAATTAAGAAAAAGTCGCTTTATAATAAGGCGGCTTTTTTATTGCTTGTCGTCTGTTCCTTGCTGTTGCGCTTGCGCGGCTTTTTGCGTGGCTAATTGTTTTTGGTACATAATATGTCGCGCGTTGTTATTACCGCCACCGCCCAATGATGGTCCCATTCCCATCGCTGGTGCTTGCGGTGTTGGCGTGTTCGGGGCAGGTCCTTTTGGTGCTGGACCTTTTGGCGCTGGACCTTTTGGTGTGGGCGCAGAAGGAGCCATGGTTGGAATATTCGGCATAACATTGAGATCATTTGATGCTTCTAATGTTTGGATATAGTTAGGGTCGTTTAATGTAATCTTTAATGAATCTAAGACAGGGGCAAAGGCTGCATTATTGTGACAAACTTCGGCAATATGCCCCATTGTGATGGCAAATCCTTGACGCTTTTGGTCAACAATATCTTTGCCAATCTCTTTTAAGGTTTCCCATTTTGGATGGCTTTTGTTGCCTTCAAATTGCATGCGTGCCGCCTGGTCAGGAGGCGCACCGTTTAATAAAGCGCGTTCGAATGCGTGCGCTGCATCTTGTAGTGCATTTGAACACCATCCCAAAATATGACCTTCAGTTAAGGCTTCATTTAAACTGTTTGCAGCGTTTAAAAACGGGCGATTACTCGATTCTTCTAAGCCTTTTATAATGGCATCTTCAAAAATAGTATCGACCATTTCTTTATGGAGGCTGGCTAAAATTTCAGGGTCAATAAAGGCGTTATATCCTTGCTTTAAAGTATCGGCGGCAACGGGTTCTACATGTGTAACGCCTTGAATCAAGAAACCGATTGAGCGAACAAAAGGGTCGCTACTGGTGTGAATGGCTGCGCCCAGTATTTGTTCTTTGCTAAAACCGCGCCATGCCATATCTTGTGCGGGGATTGTGAAGTTCCACCATTGGCGAATATTTTCTTCATCAAACGTATGGCCAACATCAATGGAAAGCTTGCGGGCGCGTTGAATGTGATCTTCTTTTTGAATGTTTTTAGAAGTTAAATCATCGATAGCTAACTTACAGATATCCATTGCAATCGTAGAAGGAAAATCTTCAGGTTTAAAATTACTTTTCGCTTCTAAACTACTATGCGCCCGTCTACTAGAAAGAAGATTTAATAAATCATTTTCTTTTCTAAGAGCGGAAAGACTGATCGCGAAAACATCTGCTTGAAGAAAAGCTTTCGCCGCGTTCATGGGGGAACGTTTTGGAATCATCGGCCCTTTTTTGAATTTGTTCCGATATTGTGGCTGTTGACGAATTTCATAAAGATCAATGGCATGCCAGGCAAGATGATAAATTTGCGCTCTTGCTTCGTCTAAATTTTCAAATTCATTAATATTGACGTTGAACAACCCTAAGAGGTGATCTGTCTTTTTAAAACCCATCATCTTTGATTTGGTCGTGATTGCAAGGCCAAGAAATGAGGATTGATCGTTGGTGGTGTGTTTACGTAGAATAGTGCGGGCGGCATTTCCTGCAGGATGAGAAATAACCTCATGTTCTGCCAAAGCGATAGATTCGCGTATTTTCCCAGATTGGTGAGTGACAAAACATAGCGAAAGTCCCGCATAGGCTTTTTCTACCTCCTGCGTTACATCGTTTATAATCGTTTGTATTTGGCTTGTTGTTACAGCCATGTTTAAGCGCGCCCTATAGTTTTCGTTCCTAATAATCCCATATAACCTTACTTATAATTCTATGCGACAAACGTTAATAAAACGTCAAAATTGGCGGAATATAAGGCTGAAACTGTTTATAAGTTACTCTTTACCTCCGTTACAATTTGAAACATAAAGGCACTGGACGAAACTTGAAGTAAAAGTGTAGGATATTTCACAATATTATCACTAGGAATGACGAAAATGACTGAAAAAACATCAAATTGGCTTGAAGGTAAACGTGGATTGATTATGGGGGTCGCCAATGACCGTTCCATCGCGTGGGGAATTTCCAAAGCTGCACATGAGGCAGGAGCCGAATTAGCCTTTACTTATCAAGGGGATGCGCTGTTAAAGCGTGTTAAACCTTTGGCAGAAAGCGTGGGATCAGACATTCTTTTACCATGTGATGTTACAGATGAGGGATCTATTGATGCCGCTTTTGATGAAATTGAAGCCAAATGGGGAAAAATCGACTTTGTTGTTCATGGAATCGCTTTCTCAGATAAGAATGAGCTAGATGGTCTGTATGTTGATACATCGCGTGCGAACTTCTTAAAAACAATGGATATTTCGGTATTTTCATTCACTGCCGTGGCCAAACGTGCCGCCAAATTGATGAAAGAGGGCGGAAGCCTTGTAACGCTGACTTATTATGGGGCAGAACAGGTGATGCCACATTACAATGTTATGGGTGTTGCGAAAGCGGCACTGGAAGCTTCCGTGAAATATCTCGCTAATGATTTAGGCCCACAAAATATCCGTGTAAACTCAATATCAGCTGGCCCAATTAAAACATTGGCGGCTTCAGGTATTGGTGATTTCCGCGCTATCCTAAAATGGAATGAGCTAAACTCTCCCCTTCGTCGTAATGTAACCACTGAAGATGTTGGTCGCTCAGGTTTATTCTTATTGTCTGATTTAGGCAGTGGCGTAACAGGTGAAACATTGCACGTTGATAGTGGTTATCACACTGTTGGCATGTGTGCGGTGGATACTGCCGCTCAAACAGGTGAGCTGTTAATGTCCTTAGCCCCCAAAGAAAATAAAGACGAAGCGGCTTGAACCACAGAGAACATAGAGTTATTAAGAGTTAACAGAGGGTATGCATGGCCACGATGAAGTTAAACGATATAACGGGTGAAATTGTCGATAGTTGTATTAAAATTCATAAGGAAATGGGACCTGGGCTCTACGAAAAAGTTTATGAAGATTGTCTTTCCTATGAGTTGGAGAAAAGAAAAATAGCTTTTAAACGACAGAGCCCTATTACTGTTGAATATGAAAAGCTTATTATTCCTAATGCTTTTAAAATAGACTTGTTTGTGATGGATAAGGTTATTGTAGAGCTAAAAAGTACTGATAAAATTCATCCTATACATGAATCTCAAATATTAACCTATATGCGCCTATCAAAAGTTGAGGTTGGGTTACTTATTAATTTTAATGTACCTCTTATGAAAGATGGTATAAAACGTTATAAAATATAAGGATAAAAATTCCGTGATCTCTTCTTCATCTCCGTGTACTCTGTGGTGCTATGTCAGGTAATCGTTTCGGAACATTATTTCAATATCAAAGTTTTGGTGAGAGCCATGGCTCAGCTATTGGTTGCGTCGTTGATGGTGTCCCGCCGTTGATTGAGTTATCTGAAGTAGATATTCAAGGGTTTCTTGATCGCCGTAAACCCGGGCAGAGTAAGTTTACAACACAGCGTAAAGAACCTGACGCGGTGAAAATTCTATCGGGTGTGTTTGAAGGTAAAACCACAGGTGCGCCGATTGGTTTATTGATTGAAAATCTTGACCAAAAATCAAAAGATTATGGCGACATCAAAGATAAGTTTCGTCCCGGTCATGCCGATTATACTTATAATGAAAAATATGGCATTCGTGATTACCGTGGTGGTGGACGTTCAAGCGCGCGTGAAACCGCCATGCGCGTGGCGGCGGGGGCTGTGGCACGTAAAGTTTTAAGGACACAAATTGGTGAGGATGTAAAAATTCGCGCAGCCGTCGTACAAGTTGGTCCACATAAAATTAATCGTGATAATTTTGATTGGAACCAAGTGGATCAAAACCCATTTTGGTGTCCTGATGTTGACGCGGCGAAACAGTGGGAAGAATATTTAGACGCGCAACGTAAAAATGGATCAAGCGCGGGCGCGATTGTTGAAGTGCACGCCAGTGGAATCCCTGCAGGGTTAGGTGCACCAGTCTATGATAAGTTGGATGCAGATATCGCCAAAGCAATGATGAGTATTAACGCCACCAAAGCGGTTGAGATTGGTGCAGGGTTTGAAGCCGTTGAATGGGGCGGCGAACAAAATGCCGATGAAATTACCAAGGACGGTTTCACCAGTAATAATGCCGGTGGCATTTTAGGTGGTATTTCATCTGGTCAGGATATTGTTGCCCGTGTGGCGTTTAAACCGACCAGCTCAATCTTAACGCCCGTTAAAACTATCGATAAAGCGGGTAATGAAACCGAAATTATCACCAAGGGTCGTCATGATCCGTGCGTTGGTTTGCGTGGGACACCTGTCGTGGAAGCAATGATGGCCTGCGTTCTCGCCGATCATTATCTCCGCCATAAAGCGCAGTGCTTATAAAATTATTGACATAACGCAATTAGATAACTATGTTTTACTTTTTAATGAGTAAAGCATATTTGTAATGACAGAGCGTACGCCAAATCTCCTACCAAATCCCCGACCAAATCCGATGTATCTTTTTTCTTCTTACGAGGCAATTATACTAACAGATATATATCGTTCCGTTCATGGTGTTTCAGAAGAAGGTGTTCTTTTTTCCCGGTTACATTGTATATTTAATGAAGAATCATTACCAGATGATACTATATTACAAATAAGAGAGGATATGTTTACTGATGCCGATAAAATTATTTATAGAGCGCTATTTCCAACGACAGATCAGACACCACATCATATCCATGAAGATGGAAGTAGAGAAAATCAATCCGGTCGTGATGGGCCAATACGAACATATTTTGACGGATCATATATAGAAAACTTAGGGCATGCTGTTGCTATTTGTATTGATAGAAAAGGCGGCACAATTACAACACAATGTCCAAATGGCTATGATTTGCCAGAAGAAGGAAAAGAAATATTAGAGAGTGTTTGTCCCACTTATCAACATATAACAATGAAGGCACAGCAGCAAAAAGACGCTCATAGTTGCGTCCCGTTAACATTATACAACATGTTTGCCATGGCTGGAATTTATTTACCACAGCAAACTATTGATATTCAGGCATGGCGTAGCGAACTATTACAAGTTTTAAAGAATTTTCAGATACCACATCATTCTACATTTGCTTTAGATGAAAATGGTGAAAAGGTTCGTATGAGTGAGAGAGTAATTGAAAGAATACATGGACGTCCTGACCCTGTTTTTCATCAACGTTATGTTTCACCGTAGTAATAATATATTTTTATACGTTAAAACCACCAAATTCCTTTGAATTTACCGTTCTTTATGTTCCTATTAAGTTGTAATCACACTGTAAGGAAAGCCTGATCTATGAAAAATTTTGGTTCATTATTTTACAAACCTAAGAAAAATGAAAAAGCGATTAAAGCTAAACGTTGGAATATTTGGGCTATTTTAGGCAAAGCGATCCGTAAAACTTGTACTGTTATTGGTGCTGCTGTTTTAATTTCGACCTTAATATCAGTGTTTCTTATATCGACGATGGCAGGAAAATCCGCGCCATCGTTACCCGATGACATGGTTTTATATTTTAACATTGAAGAAGGTATTAGTGAGTCGCAAGTTAAACCGACATTGTTAGACCCCTTTCCTTTTATGCAACCAACATTGCGTAACATCATAGATACCTTGGAAAAAGCCGAAACAGATAAACGTGTTCGTGGTTTGGTCGTGAAGCTTAATGGAGCATCTATAGGTATTGCCCATACGCAAGAGCTTCGTATCGCGATTAAATCATTTCGTGCGTCTGGTAAGTTCGCCAAAGTTTATGCAACCTCTTATAGCGATCCGATGGGTGGATTAAGTCAATATTATTTAGCAAGCGCGTTTGACGAAATTTGGATGCAACCTGTTGGTATGGTTTCTACTTCTGGCGCGAGCATGGAAATGCCCTTTGCTAAAGAAGCATTGGATAATTTAGGTGTTAGTGCAAATTTCTTCCAACGTGAAGAGTTTAAAAGCGCGATGGAGAATTTTACAAATTCAAAAATTTCGCCCTCTAATAAGCAAGCGATGCAATCTTTACTGAATAGCCTTTCCTCTAAAATGGTTGTTGATATTGCGGCTGAGCGTAATATTAAAGGTGCTGTTTTAAAGGCGCAGATTGATAAAGGTATTTTGACAGGTCAAGAAGCATTGGATACGAAGCTGCTTGATCGTTTAGATTACGGTGATGTGATGTTATCTGAGATACGCCAAGCCGTGACAGGTAACCCAAATGATGATTCGGTTGAGCTGGTGACTTTAGCCAGTTATTCCCAACACAAAGCAAAGTCAGTTAAAAAAGGAAATAACGTTGCGCTTATTTATGTAACTGGAACGATTGTGGATAGCGCTGGTGCGACGGGTAATGCTGGCGCGGATGATATAGCAGGAACGATTACGCAAGCCTATAAGGATGATAGTATTAAGGCGATTGTCCTGCGTGTGGATTCGCCTGGTGGATCACCAACGGCGTCGGAGACTATTCGGCGTAGCTTGGTGAAAGCCAAGGAGAAAGGTAAGAAGGTCATTGTATCTATGGGACCAGTTGCCGCGAGCGGTGGATATTGGATATCAACGGATGCAGATATGATTGTGGCGAATGCGGGAACGATTACGGGATCAATCGGTGTTGTCATGGGCAAGTTTGAGGCGAGTGAACTGTTCAGCAAGCTTGGCATTAATTGGCAAGGACCGAACTTTGGTGAGAATGCGGATATTTGGTCACTGCATAAGAAGTTTGACGCGCAAGCAACACAACGTATGAATGTCCTTATTGATGATACATATAACTCGTTCATCACACGTGTTGTTTCGGGAAGAAAACTGACGCCAGAACAAGCCAAATCTGTTGCCAAAGGTCGTGCGTGGACTGGTGAGCAAGCGTTAGAGCGTGGTTTGGTTGATGAGCTTGGTGGATTGAATGACGCATTGGACAAAACCGCGATGATGCTAGGGAAAAATAACCGACATGATTTGAGCGTTGTTAAAATGCCAAAAGAGCTGAACAATGTTGAGCGTATTTTAGAACTTTTGGGGCAGCAAGTCTCGCTCGGCAATTTCTTTGGTAAAGTACTAAGTAATTTCTTTGGCAATGTTTTGGGTCTTGATTTAGGGTTTATAGACGCCCATATGACACAAAAGAAACTGTTAGAAACGGGCAACCATACAACGGTTTATAATCCTGATCTAGAACGCTTACGGTAATCTTTGACGTTGATTAAACGTTTTTAGTTGCGTCCGATGAGCGCGCAAAAGCAAACGCAGAATTTTTAATTGCTGTTTAAATGCCACACTGTATAAGCCGTGACCGAGCGCGTTTTTTGCAACGCGCTGTTTCCCCTCAACCGTTTTTGGCCCTGTGGCTTTTAACCATAGCTTTTGTTGACGCATTCTTTGCGCCTGCGCGGCGCGCCTTTGCGGTGTCCATTGCCTGCGTTTTTGGGGTCTATAACCTTTTGTTTTTATTGATGAATTAGAGTTACTCATTTTGTTCACCGGAAATTTGGGGGAGGGGGGTATCGGCGTGATTATCGCCCGCAAAATCACGTACCGCGTTTTCAAAACGCGTATCATGGGTGCGTGATCGCGACTCCAACTTCGACAACAGATGCTGCGCCAAAGCGTTGGTGTACTCGGTAGCGTTTAGGTTCTTAACGATGTCAAAACATTGACGTTGACTTTGTAAAGCGACAGAGAGGCTGTCTTTATCAGGTTTGTTTTTTCTCCCGCGCGTGGTTTTCTTTTTTGTTGGCGGCGTGAAACCAAAATTCAACATGGTGTGGAAAAGCGTATCAAGGGTTTGCGCCTGCCGACGGAGAAGGCGGGTCTGGTCGTCCTCGGCCACCATAAGGGAGAGGAGATCAGCGTTCATCGTGCTGAGTTGTGCCGCGGGATGGGCGGGGTCAAGGCTCTCCGTCATTTTAACGATGCTGGCCGCGGTTAAATTATCGGGCAAATCTATCGCGCGGGCGTTGTCCACCCCTTGCGTCAAGGCGGGGACGGGCGGCGCGGTGTCTGTGTCCGCGTCACTATTGGGCGTAGGTCGCCTGCCATGGGCAATCATCAATCTTTGCAACGCGGTTAACGGCTCTGGCGCTTGTTGGTTGGTTGTTTCGGGGGTGGGGGTGTTTTCTATATCGTCTGTCATAGTGACAATGTAGGATTAAATACCTATTTTGTCAAGGGTTTTGTGTATAGTGTGTTTAATACTAAATTATTTGTATAAAGTGTTACCGAATGTTACTTTATACAAATAGTTTTTCAACATATAAACTTTATACAAATTTTAGGTCAAAAATGTCGTTATCTGCAAAAAAACCATGTGTTCCTGATATGCTTCCAATTAATGTTGAATGGGATGGGCTTGTAAGACTGGTAAGTCAAGCAAGCGGAGCCATTAATAGATATGATGGAATGTTGGAGGGCATTATAAATTCAGCGGTTCTATTATCCCCTATTACTGTAAACGAAGCTGTTTTATCTTCAAAGATTGAGGGGACAGAGGCGACCTTAGGTGAGGTTCTTGAACATGAAGCAGGGGAAGAGTTTGGACAAGAAAAAGAAAGAGATATTCAAGAAATTATTAATTATCGGAAAGCTCTTTTGGTAGCTGAAGAGTATCTTGAAAATAGACCGATTTCATTATCTCTTATAAGAGAGCTTCATAGTATTTTAATGGACAGTGTTCGTGGGCAAGATAAAAATCCCGGGGCTTTTCGAGAGGATCAAAATTGGATTGGTAAACGGGGAAGGCCTATTGAAGAGGCACGCTTTATTCCACCTAATCCAGTAGTGATGAAGTCTAGTTTAGATAATTTAGAAAATTTTATTTCCCAAGATGTTGAAGACGCTTTGGTACAAATGGCAGTTGTTCATGCGCAATTTGAGATAATCCATCCCTTTAATGATGGAAATGGTCGTGTTGGAAGAATGTTAATACCGCTATTTCTATGTCAGAAGAAGGTTTTACAAAGACCTATCTTTTATTTGAGTGAATTTTTTGAACAAAATGATGAGGAGTATAGAGATAAATTATTAGCCATAACCGAAAGTGGTGATTGGCATGGATGGATTCAATTTTTTCTCAAGGGAGCTATAGTTCAAGCTGAAAGAAATACGAATAAAGCAAAAAATATACAAGACCTTTACGAAAGAATGAAGATTGATTTTGGTAATGTAACAAATTCAAAGTATGCAATAACTGCTTTAGATACATTCTTCTCTAAACCTATTATTAATGCTTCTGTGTTTCATGAGTTGTCAGCAATTCCGACAAAAGTCACAACAAATAATATATTAAGATCTTTAACTGAAGCAAAATTAATAAAAATGATTAAAGAAGGAAAAGGGCAAAGGCCCGCTGTATATGTTATGCAAGAGTTAATTAATATTGCTGAAGGTAGAAAAGTTTATTAGTTCTAAAGAACCTTCTTAACAATATCCTTTGCCACCAATTGCGCGGCTTCGTATTGTTTGTCGGGGGCGTGTTGATCTTGGAAAATATCGGGCAGGGTCATGGTGTGGACGCGGCAGGCGGTGCCGATGAGGTTTTCTTCGTTTAAAAAATCCAACACGTACGAGCCGAAACCGCCAATGGAGCCTTCTTCTATGGTAATCAATGTATCATGGGTTTGAGCGAGGGATTTTATTAACGCTTTATCCAGAGGTTTGGCAAAGCGGGCATCCATGATGGTGACGGTGAGTCCTTCGGCCTCCAGCATTTCGGTGGCGAGTTTGCATTCGCTTAAACGCGTGCCGTAGCTTATTAACGCGACACTATTCGTGTCGCTTTGTCCGTCATGCCCGCAAGCGGGGGGACGACCGCCTTCTAACGGAGTGAAATAGTTACTTGTGGAATGAACTATACGCCCCTTACCGATTTCTAGAATCTTGGCGGGGGTATCCATATCAATGCCTGTACCTTCACCGCGTGGGTATCTGAACGCGATGGGTCCGTCATCATAAGCGGCGGCGGTGGCGACCATGTGTTTTAATTCCAGCTCATCACTGGCGGCCATAAGAACGAAGTTGGGCAAGCAGCCCAGATAAGCGATATCAAAGCTGCCCGCGTGGGTGCAGCCATCGGCACCGACAAGACCTGCGCGGTCAATGGCGAAACGCACAGGTATATTTTGAATGGCGACATCATGCACCACTTGGTCATAGCCACGTTGTAAGAAGGTAGAGTATATTGCGCAGAAGGGTTTTAAGCCCTCGGTAGCGAGGCCAGCGGCGAAGGTCACCGCGTGTTGTTCGGCGATGCCGACATCAAACATGCGATTTGCGAATTCTTTTCCGAACAAATCCATGCCTGTACCGCCTGGCATGGCGGCGGTGATGCCGACGATTTTATCATCTTTATGTGCTTGTTCAATTAGCTCCTGCGCGAAGACTTTGGTGTAAGAAGGGCGTAAGGATTTTGACTTAAATTGGTTGCCTGTTACCACATCAAATTTTGCAACGCCGTGCATTTTATCAGGCGCGTTCTCCGCAGGGGCGTAACCTTTGCCTTTTTTAGTGATGGCGTGAATTAAAATAGGACCGTCAATATTGTCACGGACATTGCGTAAGATGCCAAGAAGGGCGTGCATGTCATGACCATCGACAGGGCCGACATAGTAAAAGCCCATCTCTTCAAACATAGTACCACCGCCAAGGGTAACGCGCGCCGTTTCTTCGGCGCGGGCGGCGGCTTTTTGTAGGGGCTCAGGTAGAAGCTTGGTGATTTTCTTGGCCATGTCGCGGGCGGTAAAGTAAGGTTTAGAAGATACAAGACCTGTGAGGTAACCGCTCATCGCGCCAACGGGCGGGGCGATGCTCATATTATTATCGTTCAAGATAACAATCAGTTTTGATTTAAGCGCGCCTGCGTTATTGAGGGCTTCATAGGCCATACCCGCCGACATTGCACCATCACCAATAACGGAGATAATATGCTTTGTCTTGCTGTCTGGTTGTAGGTCGCGGGCGACCGCCATACCAAGGCCAGCGGAGATGGAGGTGGAGCTGTGTGCGGCGCCGAAGGGGTCATACTCACTCTCGGCCCGTTTGGTAAAGCCAGACAAGCCATCGCCTTTGCGTAAGGTCTCAATACGGTCCCGACGCCCTGTGAGGATCTTATGCGGGTAGCATTGATGGCCGACATCAAAGATCAGCTTATCATCAGGGGTGTTAAATATCGCGTGGATAGCGGTGGTAAGCTCAACCACGCCAAGGCCTGCGCCTAAATGCCCGCCTGTCTTAGAAACTGCATCAATCGTAGCGAGGCGTAGCTCATCCGCCAGTTGCTTGAGCTGATCATCGTTGAAACCGCGCATATCTGCGGGCTCATTAACGGTGTCGAGCAGAGGCGTTTGCGAGGTTTTCGGCTCTTCAGGCGCGGATTTGCTATGTACAATTTTCATGATGCACCGTTTTAACGTGGCTTGCGCCGAATTCCAAGGAATTTAAGGTTTTTTCTTTAAAATATAGGAAAAACTAGGCACGTCTTTCTAGGACATACATGGCGAGTTCTTTCAGTATTTCAGCGCGACCATCAAATATATGGAGGTGGCGGATGGCTTGATGAACCAGCATTTCAGCACGCATTTTGGCTTGCTCTTTCCCCATGGTGGAAACAAAGGTGGATTTACCAGCCTGCGCATCTTGATTGGCGGGCTTACCGGTATCACGTGGGTCTGCCTCAACATCCAAAACATCATCAGTAACTTGGAAAGCAAGACCGAGGTCATACGCATAACTGCATAAGGCTTTTTTATGCTGGTCACTGGCTTTACCGAGGATAGCGCCAGCCTCGCAAGCAAAGGCAAAAAGATGTCCTGTTTTCATACGTTGCATACGTGAAATTGTACCGAGGTCAAATTCTTCTTTTTCACCAATAAGGTCAAGCATTTGACCACCAACCATACCGTGACCACCAGAAGCGATGGCAAGTTTCCGTACAAGCTCAATCCGAACATGAGGGTCATTATGGGTGTCACGATCTGCCAGAACTTCAAAGGCGAGGGTGAGCAAGGAGTCACCAGCTAAGATTGCGGTGGCTTCGTCAAACTTGCGGTGTACGGTGGCTTTACCACGGCGTTTGTCAGAGTTATCCATGGCGGGCAAGTCATCATGAATAAGGGAATAGCAGTGAAGGAATTCAACCGCCGCCGCCGCACGTCTGGCGCGGGAAGGGTCAACATTAAATAAGGCCGCGGCCTGTACCACCATGAAAGGGCGAAGACGTTTACCACCCGTCAAAACACCATAACGCATGGCATCAAACAAGTGACGCTCTGCCAAGTCCGTTTCAGGCAAAATGCGTTTAATTGTTTTTTCAACTGATTGAACAGTTTCATCCAGAGCCTGTTGCAGGCGGGGGGAGGCATCGCGAGGTGATGGCATGGTATAAAGTCTTTCTTATTTTTTTATTATATTTAGCTTTTATTCTTTTTTGTTTGTTTAATAATATTGTTGGTTTTACTTGTTATTTACTCTGTTTCGAAAGGGACAGCCGAAGGAACGCCATCTGACCCAATGGTGATTTTTTCTATTTTTTCTTGCGCTTCATTGAGCTTCTTTTCACAATGTTTTTTAAGGGCTATACCGCGATCATACGCGGATATGGAGTCCTCCAAAGGTGATTTACCGCTTTCTAAAGCGGTGACAATGGTTTCAAGTTCCGCCAATGCTTGTTCAAAACTTAAGCTTTCAGGGCTTAGTTTTTCTGACCTTGTATTATCAGATTTAGTTTGTGTGCTCATTTACCGTGTTTCCCTATTTAAGATGCAGAAGTCTATGCCAGATTCCTGAATTTCTCAAGATATTAGGTGGATATAGAGAAGGGGTAAATAAATATTGACATAATTTAAAATGAAGTGTTAATTATATCCTTCCAAAGAACAAAATAAAGCCAACATAAAATGATGCAACAAACATTTAAATTAGTGACATTAAGTGCGCCAGTGACGGTGGTAGGAGCGTTGTATAATCAAGCAAAAATATTGGGTGATGATGGAGATTTTCAGGGTATGGCTGAAGTCTTAGAAGGTATAATGGAAATTGACCCGAGTTTTACCTATGCACAAAATTCTTTAGGACAGTTGTATGCATCAAATAAAATTGAAGTAGAGGGTAATCTTGAAAAAGCATTTGAGTTATTTCGTTCTGCGGCGCGCCAAGGAGATGCGGTCGCACAATATAATCTAGGGGTTTGTTATACAAAAGGGCAGGGTGTGGCTCAGGACTTTGAAAGGGCACGCTTAATCTTTTCTAACATTGTAGAAAATGAAGATTTAAGATCGGCAGGGCTTTTTTATTTGAAAGAGCAAGTTCTTGAAGAGATTGAGCTACGGCTTCATCAGGAACTACGTGGTAGTTTTAGGACAGCCGCATCTTTTGGAAAAATAGGACGAACGTTAGATTTAATTAATATTTCTTTATTAGAGGCCAATGCGATTGCAACAGCGCGCCCGACTGGACAAAGGTTGCGAGGGTGGAATACGCAAGCAAAAGTAAGGTTACCTGTGGTCGAAGGTGATAATGGCCTCAATGTCAGTAATAGTCTTTATGTTAGAGATGATCTTATTTATGAGCTTAGTTGTCGTCTTAACGCGGAGATGCGTCATGCCTTTTCAACAGCGGCGGATTTTGGAAATATAGGAAGAATATTAGATATAACGAATAGAAACCTTGTAGATGCGGGTATAATTAAGCCAGCTCAGCAGCCAGTAATAAAGCCTTAGAGGCGTTTCTCGCCTTAGATTAACACTCAAAGAGTAAGGGCTTGTTAGAGAGATTTATCTTCAAATTTATATTGACATAACTTCACATTTTATGTTAGTTATGTCCCTTTATAGGATAAAATTACGCAGGATGTAAGTTATGACAGATGATTTAACCCCCGAAAATACCCTAAAAAGAGCCCAAGATTTGTATGAGAAAGCGATGAAAGATCATCAAATATTGCTGGATTCTGAAGAAAATGCACGTCTAGACGACGAAGTAGAAGATGATATATTATCGGCGATTAATGAAGCGGCGGATTTAGGTTTAATAGACGCTCAACTAGAGCTGGGTTATTTATACATGTATGGTATTGGCGTAGACCAAGATTTTGAAGAAGCAAGAAAAAGGATTTGCGCCCTTGGAGAAGAAGGAACGTACTTAAAGGTTACAGATAATCCTGATTCAGAAATAAGTTTGTTCAATAATAAGCAATTAACAGCTATCCGTGACTCTCAATTAACGGCGCTTGATGCATTGCAAGAAATCCTACTTGAAGAAATACGTGATGAATTTAAAGGTGATGAAATTGAACTGGGTAAATTAGAGAAATTAGAAGAGTTAAATGAAAGCTTTTCATCGGCAACAAAAGATGAAAATTTGAGTAACCACTCTCTTGTAAAGATACTCCTTCAAGTGAGACAAGATATAGCTGATATCAGGCAGGGAGAAGGTGTTCTTTCCATTGGTCAGTTGCCAAGAAAACCAAAGCCAGAATCTCCTTAATAAGGTGTGGGATATAACCGCAAGTTTATATCGCCAGTTCTTTCAAGTGCGCCGTGACGCTGTCGGTTAGGGCGGGGATATCATAGCCGCCTTCCAGCACCGAAACCACGCGGCCTTTACTATGTTTGGTGGCGATATCGCATAGATGACGGGTGAGCCAGCCATAATCGGCAGTTTCTAAAGCCGCAGAGGCGAGGGGGTCATTCTTATGCGCATCAAACCCCGCCGAGAGCATTAGTAAATCTGGCGCGAAAGCATCGAGTGTGGGAAAGACTTGGCCTTCATACAGATTACGAAACTGCGCCGAGGTACATTTATCTGGCAGGTGAATATTGAGCGTTGTATCATCATTTTGCGCAGGATCACCGCCGCCATGAATACCGTGGGGGAATAGGGGGTGACCATGGGTCGAAATATAAAATATGGGTGTATCGGGGTGCGCGTTGTTATGAGCGCGGCACATTGTTTCTGTTCCATTGCCGTGATGGACATCAAAATCAATAATCGCAATTTTTTTAATATTATGCGTGCTTTGCGCATATTGATTTAAGGCATGTTTTGCGCCGATAAAAATATTATTCATTAAACAAAAACCAAGTGCGTGTGTTGGTTCAGCATGATGCCCGGGTGGGCGCGTCGCGCAAAATGCTCTCGCATTTTGAAAGCCGTCATGCGTGCAAGCGCGAGGACGCTTGTTTTTCTTCTGTGACAGCGAAGTGGTAGAATTTATAACATCATCGACAGCATCACAAACTGCGCCAGCGGCATGAAGCGCGGCATCGTAAGAGGCGGGCGATAGAACGGTATCACCATCTAAATAAAATAATCCTTGGTCAGGTGTTTTATCCTGAAGGTTGAAAATATAATCTTCGTCATGGGCGAGGAGAATAGTGTCAAGTTCAGCCGCGTGTGCGGTTTTTTGTGGCCAGTCTTTAAAAGGAGCAGTTTGGAACAGGTCTTCTAACGCGGCAATACGAGCAGAGCTTTCAGGGTGACCTGCGCCTGTATCATGTTTGTGTGATAGTGCGCTGGTATATAATGTTGGTTTCATAAGGGTGTAGGAATTTTAAATAAGGGCGGGAGTAAAGTCAGGGTGTTAAACCAGTCCCAAACGCTGTTCCAGCATTCCAACAAAAATATGCCCCATGGTGATGTGCATTTCTTGGATACGGCCAGGGTCTGTTTCATCAATACACAGCATAAGATCACAATGCCCTGGCATTTTACCGCCAGTCTTACCAGACCAACCGACAGTTTGCATGCCCATGCGGCGGGCTTTTTTAAGGCCATTTAAAATATTCTCACTATTACCAGAGGTGCTGAGGCCGACGGCGAGGTCACCCGCATAACCAAGGGCGCGAACCTGACGTTGATAGATTTGATCAAAACCAAAGTCATTCGCCGTTGCGGTAAGGGCAGAGGAATCCAAACTTAAAGCAAGGGCGGCGATTGGCGGGCGTTCGTCTTTGAGTTTGACGGCCATTTCAGCGGCGATATGTTGACTGTCGGCGGCACTGCCCCCGTTACCAAAAAATAAAACTTTGTTGCCATTGGTGATAACCTCAACCGCCATATCAACCATTTTTTGAATGGTTTCAAACTGTGTTGCAAAAGTCTTGGCCGCACATTTTGTATGAGCAGTGGTTATCTTTGTCCAATACTCCAGATCGTCATACCCCTTTGTCGGTGTTTTGACTTCGGGTTGTTTAGTGCTTAAGTCAACCATGGTTGTTACGTGCCTTTACTATTCTGGTTATTTTTTATTATCTAGATGCGTTGTAAAATAATTGTTTTTCAGTGAGTTGAAAGCCAATTTTAATTTGGTAGGCGGGTGTCGAGCCATCATCATTAAGTGGTAGTTTTTGACGAATAGTATCAACCAACTGAATCTTTTCTTGTTTAGAATCATAAGTTACAGAAGCGGCAAAGAGTTCTTTGGCGAGTTCCGTTCCTTCATTATCGGTGACCGCAATGAAATAAGGGTAGGCAAAGAAGGGGCGATCCCCTGTTTTGCGTTTGGCTTTTGGCCCTAACTCTCCAGCAAAAGAGATTTCAATTTGAACTTCTAAAAATTCACCATTTACTTCACAGGCACTTTTTGTATCAATTAAGTTCAGCGTTGAAACTTCTGTCCCTGAGCTTGGTTTTTCTATGTCGTAAAATTCAGAAACAGAGTTGAGTTGTGGATCAACCGAAATGGGAGGGCATGTCCCGTCATTTAAAATGACGGTTGCGGTTTGCGGTACTTCTTTTGTGTTATCAGACGCTACGGTTTTTATGTCTTGTACTTTACTGCCAACGGCAGTGTTGAGTAAGCCAAAGTCTCTTTTAACCCCTTCAAATGTTTCACACGCATTTAAAGAGAGGGCGAGAAAGGACACGAGTATTATTTTGTATATTTTCATGGTCATAGGGTATGAGAGCGCGCCTTGATTGACAAGATAAAAAGTACGTTATGTTATATTTTTGTTTATAGATTTTTGCTTATGAATTGCTGTCAGTTGATTCTTATATGTGGATTTTTAAAGAGCTGTCTTATATATAGGTTCTATGAATACTACAGCTAAAAGCAATATGAAAATACTTCTGACAAGCCCAAGAGGTTTTTGTGCGGGCGTTGACCGTGCGATTCAAATTGTTGAGAAATCTTTAGAAAAATATGGCGCGCCCGTTTATGTACGTCACGAGATTGTTCATAACAAATATGTGGTGGAAAGTCTGCGTCATAAAGGCGCGGTTTTTGTTGAAACGTTAGACGAAATTCCCAATGACGGACAGCCTGTTATTTTTTCAGCACATGGCGTACCAAAGCGCGTACCAGCCGAAGCAAAACGTAGGGAGATGTTTTTTATTGATGCAACCTGTCCGTTGGTGAGTAAGGTGCATAAAGAAGCCGAGCGGCATTTCACCGCAGGCAGGCAAGTTATTCTGATTGGTCATGCAGGTCACCCTGAAGTTGAAGGAACGATGGGGCAGTTGCCTGATGGCACGGTATTGTTGGTTGAAACCTTGGACGATGTGGCGGCGTTGCAAGTGACAGAAGAAAGCAACATCGCCTTTTGTACGCAAACGACGTTATCCGTTGATGATACCGCCGACATTGTGGCGGCGTTGGAGAAACGTTTCCCCGACATTAAAGGTCCGCACAAAGAAGATATTTGTTATGCCACAACCAACAGGCAAAATGCCGCCAAGGCGATTGCAAAACAATGTGATGCAATGGTTGTTATTGGTGCGCCAAACTCGTCTAACTCAAACCGTTTGGTTGAAGTGGGGTTAAGTTATGGTTGTTCTAAAGCCATGTTGTTACAACGGGCGAGTGAGATTGATTGGGCATGGTTAGAAGGGGTAGAAACGCTTGGCCTGACGGCGGGAGCGAGCGCGCCAGAAATTTTGGTTGAAGAAGTGATTGATGCCATTGGAGAGCGGTATGATGTGACAGTCGAAACGCAAAGTATAACAGAAGAAAATGTTGTGTTTAATATTCCAAAAATTTTAAGAGATAACGCCGCGTAAGATGCCGATAACAAAATCAGATTTTAAAAATATAGAACATAAAGTTATTACTTTGATGGGGATGTCTGGTGTGGGGAAGACGTATCTATCGTTAATATTGGCAAACGATCCTGACTGGCTTCATTATTCTTGTGATTTAGAAATTGGAACAAAATATTTAGGAAACGAAATTGAAGAAACGCTGGGTGAAAAGCTGTCTGTTACGGCCGATGATTTATCGCAGTTGTCCCAATATGTGGGGCAGTTGGGACATGGTGGCTTGGCGTTGAATGAGTTTAAACGTCGTCAGCAACAATATATGGATGCGGAGTGCCAGTCTTTGCAGGATTTAAAAAACGTTGTGAAGAATGCAGTAGAGAAGGGGCACAGCCATGTTGTGAATGATTCCACGGGTAGTTTTTGTGAAATAGGTGATGATACGCTGTTGGGTAATGTTGATGAAAATTCTTTGATTGTTTACATCAAGGCGACCCCTGATGAAGAACAAGAGGTTTTAAAGCGTGCGCAAGCTTATCCAAAGCCAATGTTTTTTTCACCCGGAAAATTTGACACATGGGTAGCGCAATATGCGATGCAACACAAAGTTAAAAACACTGATGAATTTGATAAAGATGATTTTGCGCGATGGGTGTTTCCTAAGTTATTTGAAAATCGTTTACCTAAATATCAAGCTATTGCTGATAAATATGGGGTTACTATTTCTTCGCAAGAGTTTAAAGATATAAAAACAGCAGATGAATTTTTGGACGTGATTACCATGCATTTGCCAGATGAATATGAGTAGGAGGCAAGCCCTCGCGTTTACGCGCATGGCGCATTAAAATGAGTATTAAGATTTATACAGATGGTGCGTGTAGCGGTAACCCTGGTCCAGGGGGATGGGGGGCTATCTTACATTGGCAAGACCAAGAAAAAGAATTATCGGGTGGTGAGGATGCGACCACCAATAACCGCATGGAGATGATGGCGGTGATTAAAGGGTTGGAAGCGTTAAAGAAGAAATCAACGGTGACTATTTATACCGATAGTAAATATGTGCAGCAGGGATCTGAAGAGTGGCTGGAAGGGTGGAAAGCCCGTGGCTGGAAGAGTGCGTCTAAACAGCCCGTAAAAAATCAAGATTTGTGGGAGCGAATCGATTCTTTACTTCAGCAACATTCAGTGACGTTCGTTTGGGTAAAAGGGCATTCTGGCCATGAAATGAACGAGCGTGTGGATAAGCTGGCAGTATCAGCGATTCCAAAGCGTTAGGGTGTTTATCCACATGGTTACCCACAGGGGGGCAAGCCTTTGTTAAGATTCCGTTAACTATTTCAGCGCACCCTTAAAGGACGAGGCAATTCGCTTCGCAGCTTAAAAAAAGGAGACTGCAATGGCCCCCCCGCTAACAAAACCTTTAAAAAGTAATGATAATGGTAAGAATTTTATTCTGCCTTTGGCACCACAAGGTGACGATGTTCGAAGTGAGATGGAAATCTATGCCCGCTTTATGCGGCACTTAAGAATGGTGCCGAATAGTAAAATGGAAATCAAAGTTTTATCAGCAATTCAATTTACTGCCGACATGTTGGATCTTGGCGATGCCTTGGTTGCAAAGACATTGGTAGATTTAGGCTTACGTGTTCCGCGTAAAGCGTTTCCATCGGCTTATTTAGAGTTTGTAGATAAAAGTTTCATGCGTAAAGCATGGGATTTAGGTAGCCCGAATGAAGACTTGGTTGAGTTGAGGCACTATTGGGATAAGATTGGCGAAGATAAGTTTTCTAGTTTCCGTCACGATGTAAAAATAGCGCATGAAACGGTTTATATAGAAACGTAACGCTTACTCATTCATATCCCATTGATGGCGTCCGCGTGGGGTATATTCTTTTTTAGCTTTATTCCCCTGTGGCGCTTTTTGTTTATTATTATAACGTTGTTGGCCAGATTGCCTTTTATTATTGAATAAGTTACCGAACCAGCTTCCACCGCCGCCGTTTTGTCCAGAGGCATCGTTACCATCACCATCACTATTAAGAATAGTATCTAATAGGTTGTCAAAAGTACCACCTTGGGCAGGAATAAAGCTGTCGTAAGATTCTCCGCCTTGTGCCTGCGCGTTTAACATGACTTGTTTCCATACCTGTGCGGGAGCAGAGCCACCGGTTAGCTTTTTTGTTGGTGAGTTATCATCATTACCAAACCAGATAGCACCAGCATATTTGTCAGTAAAGCCAATAAACCATGCATCACGATAATCTTGAGATGTTCCTGTTTTTCCTGCGGCAGGGTAAGGTAAAAGAGCGCCGCGCCCCGTTCCATTTAAAATAACCGACCGCATCATCGCATTAATTTGTGCAATATTATTTTTTTCCACGACGTTTCTTATCGTTTGTGGCGGGGTTCGTTCATATAAAGTTTTACCATCTTTATCCAAAACTTTTTTAATAGAGTAAGGATCAACCGCAGAGCCGCCGCGTCCTAGAATAGTATAGGCGGTGACCATTTGTATCATCGGGACGCCAGAACTGCCCAAGGCGGTGCTTAAGTTAGGTTCAAGGTCAGCCGTAATGCCCAAACGGCGGGACATATCAATAACCTTTGATACCCCAACGGCACGCATAAGTTGCACGGCAACTGTGTTGAGAGAGTTTGTTAAAGAAGTTTTTAAACTAACGGGGCCCATATATTTACCCCCAAAGTTTTTAGGGCGATAACGACCTGTAAGTTTTTGGTCATTCACCAAACTGTTCATTGTAAAACCATTTTCAAGAGCGGTCAGGTAAACGATAGGTTTAAAAGATGAACCAGGTTGGCGATAAGCTTCTGTTGTCCGGTTAAATTGACTTTTTTGATAGTCCTTTCCGCCCATCATAGCAACGATAGCGCCATCAAGGCGCATAAAGATTCCTGCGGCTTGCTCAACGTTATTTTGAGGGCCGTACTTAAGAATTGCCTTTGTGATGGATTCTTCCATCTTTTGTTGTGTGACTTGGTTGAGTGTTGTTTCAACAGTGATATCAGAGTCAATGGCACCGATAAGGTCGTCCAATTGACTAACGATATGGTCGGTGAAATAGCGAACGGAGCTGCCGCTGGAGGGTTTACGCCGTGGTGTTGGTGGAATTACTTTGTAAGATTCTAAATCATCTTGTGTCATGTAACCTGCATCCACCATGGCCTGCATAACAGTTTTTGTACGTTGACTGGATAGTTCTGGATTGCTGTTAGGGGAGTAGCGCGATGGAGCTTTTAATAAGCCAGCGATGGTAGCGGCCTCACGAATATTTAATTCTTCTGCAGATTTGTTAAAATAGACACGTGCCGCGCCGTCAATACCGTAAGCCCCAGAGCCAAGGTAAACACGGTTGAGGTAGGCACTTAGAATTTCATCTTTTGTGAGCTCATGTTCAAGTTGAAAGGAAAGCACAAGTTCTTGAATTTTACGTTTTAATGTTCGGTCACGCGATAGGAAAAGATTTTTTGCCAGTTGTTGCGTAATGGTTGACCCCCCTTGGACAAAACCGCCGCGTGTAATATTAACGAATAAAGCGCGGGCGAACCCTTTTAAATCCATTCCGAAATGGCTGTAAAAGCGTCTATCTTCGGTTGCCAAGACAGCATTGGTTACGTGCGCTGGGAGGTTTTTAACATCAATAATTTTCCCTTTAATATCACCATACCGATCAATGACTTCACCGTTAGAGGATTTGATAATAATAGTCGGGCGGCGTTCAAACACCATTTCCTTGGTGATGTTGGGTAGTTCCTGTGCGTACCACAGCACAATACCGCCAATAACGAGAGAGAGCCAAAGCCCCACGACCAAGCCCCATTTCAAGCAAAATTTAACAGTACGACCGATGAAGCTCTTCATGACGCCGGGTTTCTTCGCGCTTTTCTTTGTCTTTTTCGTCGATTTTTTTATCGGCTTTTTAGGCATGGTTTAGGTCTAATTTCTTATATATAACAGCTTCATAGTCATACGGACATTGCCTATAAAAGTCCAGATTATAAAAAAAACTGGACAAACAGTACAACATTATGTTAAGTAAATATTAAGAAATAGTTAAATAAAGAGTAAAGTACAAAATGTCTAACACAGATAAAAAACAGTCAAAGCCAATTTTATCGCAAGATATGATTTTTTATTTTAAATATATAAAGGATAGAGATGAATTCTTTCAATCTTTTGAGCATAAGTGGAAGGAACTGAAAAAGTTTTCAGTCAAAGATGCGTGGGGTTTAGTGGAGATATTAAGTGGTGTCGCTAAAGGAATGAAAAATATTTTATCCCGAAGTGTCTCTCAGCATCACGAACTCTCTACAGCCTTGGCGTCTAATATGGCTGTGTGGGAAGAGCAAACCATTGCACAAATGGATAAGTTTAACCCTCAAGATTTATCAACCAGTTTATCGGCTTATGCGTCATTAGGGATAGTGCCGAGTGCTGCTTTTTTGAAGGGGTGGGAAAAACAAACCATTGCACAAATGGATAAGTTTAACCCTCAAGATTTATCAACCAGTTTATGGGCTGCTGCGGCAATAGATAGTTTTTCTTCAGAGAATCATACCTTAAAGTCTTTTTATAGGGTCTTGACCCCTTATATACAAAATATTGATGATTTTGGTGATATAAGTAAACGTCAGATTCGTGATGCTGACATGTGGTTTAGTGGTGATTCTAATATAAATACCCCTTTACAACGCGAAATAAGATCATCTCTGGAAGAGGGCTTATTATTCGCTTTTATTAAGGCTGGTTATAACACGGATGATGGAAGTAGCCTTGTTAGTAGGTTTAAACAATCAATTGATTTTAAAGTGTCGAAAAAAAATTCCTCTATTTTGGTGGAGGTTGATGGGCCAACACATTATGTACGTAATCAATCGGGGGGTATCCGTCATAATGGAACTACATTGTTCCGCAGTGCTTTGCTGAATAAATTTGCAAAAGATGAGATCATTGTCAGGGTTGGATATCCAGAGCTTGTTAGGGTATTAAAAGATAAAAATGATAAAAATGGTGTTTTCAGAAATATATTTTGCAAGGCGGTCTTTGACAAGTTTGTAGGAGAAAGCCCTGGTGTGTATAGTTTTGAACTGGCGGGATCAGACTTTAAAGTTATAGATTTATTAAAAGTTAATGATAGCCCGCCGAGAGCAAGAAGAGGCGCGGCGGTGCATATATAGAAGTTGTCAGTTGCTTACGTACAATCCAGCCAATAACGGCGCATAGCGGGGAACTTATCGGTTGCGGGGGTTTCGTCTTCAAACATAGCACCGCAAGATTCAACGATGTGTATGGCGGCTTTATCTTCTGGGTTAAGGGTGATGAGAGCTTTATCAATGCCGAGATAGTTAATAATCGGAATGGATTTTTTGAGGATTTTTCCGCCATATCCTTTGCCACGCATAGAGGGGCGAATGTTAAAATGGACATGCCCGCCCCATTTTTCTAAATGCCAATTAAGACGGTGGCGGATATCAACCGTGCCAATATATGTTCCATCTTTGACAAGCCAGACGATTGTTTCAGGAACAGGTTCAACCCAATCTTGATAGGGTTGATGGGGGTAACCCTTTTCGCTTTTTAATTCTTTGATGAAGGTTTCAAAATCTGCATTGAGGAGTGTTATATTTTGATGAAGATAGCGACCTTCTGCATGATATTCCTCTAAAGCTTTGAGGTAATCATCTTTATATTCAATGGAGGGTCTAATTAATTTTGAAGCACTCATAGATAACTCTTATACAGTAAAACACTCAAATTAGAAAGATAGAAGCGAGGCCGAGGAAGGCGAAAAAACCAACGATGTCGGTAATGGTTGTAAGCAAGACAGTCGAGGATAAGGCAGGGTCAGAGCCAATTTTATTTAAAAAGATAGGAATTGCCGCGCCACAAAAGCCCGCAAAGAATAAGTTTATAATCATAGCGGCTCCAATAACAAGACCGAGGGTATGGGAGCCGAACCATAGGGCCGCAATAACCCCCGTGATAGCAGCAAAACCAATACCGTTTAACGTTCCAACGATGGTTTCTTTACCGATAACGCGAAACGTGTTGGTGCTGGATAATTCTTTGGTGGCGAGCGCCCGCACGGCGACTGTCAGAGCTTGCGTTCCTGCATTTCCGCCCATGGAGGCAACGATAGGCATAAGAACGGCAAGGGCGACAATTTGTTCAATGGTGGCATCAAACATAGAAATAACGATTGAGGCCACAATGGCGGTAAGAAGGTTTAAAAACAACCAACGAAAACGCGACCCTGTGGTGGAAAGAACGGCGCGATAAAGGTCGCCGCCTTCAACCCCAGCCAGTTTCAAAATATCTTCTTCGGCTTCTTCATCAATAACGTCAATGATGTCATCAAATGTAATAACCCCGATAAGGCGGTTGTCATTATCAACAACAGGGGCGGAGTTTAATCCTTCACGGCGGAAAATTAAGGCGACTTCTTCCTGATCCATTTCCGCAGGAATAGTGTGGAGGTCATCCAGGGTTAAGTCTTCAATTTTTTGTTTTCGTTTAGAACGTAAGACACGATTTAAGGGAACTTCGCCAACAACATGATAGAGCGGGTCAATGATGATGATATCGTAAAATTCACTAGGGAGGTCATCAGTGGCAACACGTAAATAATCAATGACTTTACCAACTGTCCAAAATTGTGGGATGGCGATAAATTCACGCTGCATTAATCGTCCTGCGGAATCTTCGGGGAAGGTTAGTCCTTCTTCGATAGCAAGACGCGTTTTAGCGGAAAGCTGTTTAATGATGTCTTGTTGGAATGCTTCATCTAAATTTTCAACAAGGTCTAACGCATCATCACTGTCTAACTCAGATATTATTTTTGCAACTTGTGACGCAGACATCGCAGAAAGTGTGCTTTTACACAGGTCAGAATCCATATAGGAGAAGGTTTGAGGATCAATCTCTATAGGGAGATTTTCTAACAGATCTTCTCTATCTTCTTGCGATATTTTTTGGAGCAGGTCGGCGGTATCTGCGTGGCTTAGTTCATTAATAAGAGCGAGATGATTATCATTGTCGGCGTCATGAAGCGCATCTGTAATCTCGCGGATAGAATCATCACTTAACCCAGCTTTATTTTGGTCATCGTGTGTTTTCTCATTATTACGGTGGCTAGATTCGTTACCTGATAGGTCAGAAGAAAGAGCATCAAATTCGTTTTCTTTTGTATGTTCATCAGAATCCATTTGATACTCTTTTTCTTATAGTAATTTTTGGTAATAACTAGGTGAGGTTAGGCCGCCTTTTTCTTGGTTGATTTCTTCGCTGGTTTTTTTGCTGTCGTTTTTTTGCTTTGTTTCTTCTGACGTTTTTGCGCTTCAACACAAACGATAGCCGTCATGTTCAATATACCCCGCGCCGTAGCAGCAGAAGTCATGATATGAGCGGGCTTACGAATACCTAACAAAAGAGGACCAACAGGGATACCTTCGCCCAGAACTTTCAACATGTTGAAAGAAATACTAGCGGCTTCGATATTAGGCATGACGAGCAAGTTTGCCTGACCTGTTAAAGAAGAATTCGGCATGATGGTTTGGCGAATATTTTCTGATAACGCCGTATCTGCATGCATTTCTCCATCAATTTCTAACTTACTATCGCGTGATTTAACATCGGCGCAGGCTTCATGCATTTTATTAGCCGTCCCACTGCGGTGAGAGCCAAAGTTAGAATGTGAAAGCATGGCAACTTTTGGCGTAATACCAAAATCTTTGACGCGTTGTGCGGCCAGTAAAGTCATTTCAGAAAGTTGTGACACACTGGGGTTCGGGTTAACGTGCGTATCACAGACAAAGTAATTGCCCTGATTAGGCATGATAAGCAGGCGAAGCGCCGCAGGAGTTTCAACCCCGTCTTTTAAACCAACAACATCAACAATATGTTCAAGGTGGTTGGTGTAGTCACCAATAGTACCGCAAATAAGCCCATCAATTTCATCTTTTTCAAGCATGATGGAACCAATGGCGGTGGTGTCTGTACGAATGACATTTTTTGCCATAGAGGGGGTCATACCTTTACGTTCCATGACGTTGTGGTAGCTTGTCCAGTATTCTTTATAGCGCGGGTCATCTTGCGGATCGCAAAGTTCAAAATCTTCGTCTAACTTTAAGCGTAGATTCATTTTTTCAATACGGTGCAAGACAACATCTTTACGACCAATCAAAATTGGTCTTACAATATTTTCATCAACGGCCATTTGAACAGCGCGTAAAACATTTTCTTCTTCACCTTCGGTGTAAGCAATGCGCATAGGCTTTTTATAAGCCTCTGCAAAGACAGGACGCATAACCTGATTACTTTGAATGTGAAACTCTTTTAGTTTTTGGCGGTAAGCATCAAAATCTTTGATAGGACGGGCGGCAACACCACTATCCATGGCGGCTTTGGCCACAGCGATAGGTAGTTCAACACCCAAGCGGGGATCAAACGGTTTTGGAATCATGTAATCAGGGCCAAACTCCATCGTTTCACCAGGGTAGATAGCGGCAACTTCTGGTGTAACTTCTTTACGGGCAAGGGCGGCAATGGCCTTCACGCAGGCCATTTTCATTTCTTCATTAATGGCGGTTGCACCAACATCTAAAGCACCGCGGAATAAATAGGGGAAGCAAAGCACGTTATTAACTTGATTTGTAAAGTCAGAACGTCCCGTACAAACGATAGCATTGGGTGATCCTTTACGGGCCTCGTCAGGCATAATTTCTGGTGTTGGGTTGGCAAGAGCCATGATAAGGGGGGCATCGGCCATGGTTCCCGCCATTTTTGCGGTCACCATGTTGGGGCCAGACAAGCCGAGGAAAACATCAGCACCTTCAAGCGCATCACTTAAAGTACGGGCGTTTGTTTTAACGGCGTATTTTTCTTTATAAGAATCCATACCTTTTTTACGGCCCTTATAAATAACGCCTTCACGGTCACAGACGGTAATATTGTCACGGGGCAGACCGAGGGAAACCAGCAAATTTAGGCAGGCCATAGCCGCTGCACCAGCGCCATTAGCAACGAGTTTTACATCTGTAATTTTACGTCCTTGGATTTCTAACCAGTTTGTCACCGCGGCAGAGGCAATGATAGCCGTCCCATGTTGGTCGTCATGGAAAACAGGAATGTTCATACGCTTAATCAAACGTTGTTCAATTTCAAAACATTCTGGTGCTTTTATATCCTCAAGGTTAATACCACCGAAGGAGGGCTCAAGAGCAGCAATAGCATCACAAAATTTATCGACATCTGTTTCATTCACTTCTAAATCAAAAGAATCAATATTCGCGAATTTTTTAAAGAGAACACATTTTCCTTCCATGACAGGTTTGGACGCCAATGCGCCAATATTACCCAAACCAAGAACCGCAGTTCCGTTTGAAATAACGGCAACGACATTTCCACGTGAGGTATAATCAAGAGCCTTCAGCGGGTCTTTTTCAATTTCCAAACAAGGGGCTGCCACACCAGGGGAGTAAGCCAAAGCCAAATCGCGCTGAGTTTCTAGTTGCGTTGTTGGTTTCATCGAAATTTTCCCAGGGTTTGGAACTTTATGATACTCCAACGCGGCATCATGCAGCTTTTCTTGTTTCGATTGTTTCTTCTTTTTATTATTGGCCATAAGGCAACCCTCTCTTTTTTAGATTGTCGTTTTCTTAAATGGAAAAGACATGTTGTTGTGGCGTTATATTGCCTGCTTAAAGGGGGGGCGTGCAAGGGGTATATTACCTAAATCCAAAGCTTTAATACTTGCTCTATTTTATTTAAGTGTGGTAACAGTTTGAAGGCCTTGCAAAAGGTACTAAAGATGCGGTCGTGGCGGAACGGTAGACGCGCAGCGTTGAGGTCGCTGTGGGAGATAATCCCGTGGAAGTTCAAATCTTCTCGACCGCACCATTTTTTATAAGCCTGAGGCATGTAGACGCGCTGTGGCCTTACAAAGTAGCATCGGCACATAACTATGAGCAAAAAAGACGCAGATACCCCAGACATTGCCAATATTGAATGGACGATAAGCCCCAAACCAATTGAGTATGAAGATGCGCTGGCCGTCATGGAAAGCACGGTTGCGGATATTCGTGAAGGGACATCGCCAGAGCAAGTGTGGCTGTTGGAGCATCCACCGCTTTATACCGCAGGGACAAGCGCCAAGCCCGCAGATTTACGCAACCCACAATTCCCTGTTTTTGAGACAGGACGGGGCGGGCAATATACGTATCATGGCCCTGGTCAGCGTGTGGGTTATGTTCTACTTAACCTGAAGAAACGTCAGACTGAACCCGATATTAAAAAATATATTAAGCATCTGGAACAATGGATTATTGATAGCTTGGAGGTTTTTGGTATTAAGGGGGAGCGCCGCGAGGGGCGTGTGGGGATTTGGGTCGTAAAGACCGATGATAATGGAAAGAAGAGCGAGGCGAAGATTGCCGCCATTGGTGTGCGTATCCGTCATTGGGTGACGTATCATGGTATCTCAATTAATCTTAACCCAGACTTATCGCATTTTGAGGGTGTTGTCCCCTGCGGCATTGTTGCCCATGGCGTCACCAGTTTTGAAGATTTGGGTGTTGAGGCGAGTATGGAAGAACTGGATAAAGCTCTGATGGATAATTTTAAAGATTTTTAAGAGTTTTTAAGAGTTTTTAAGAGTTTTTTAATCTGCCGCCATGGGAATGAGGTTGGATTTGGTGTAAGCAGCGCAAAAAGCAATTAAATCTGTGATGTCAGATTTTAGCGTGTCGTAGTTCTTGTTCTTTTTATAGGTTTCTTCATTCAAATATAGCGCCTTAGATATCTCTATCTGTATAGAATGACGGCCAATGGAGGGTTGAGAGTAGCGCTCCACTAATTCAACTCCTTTATAAGGGGTGTTTATGGCGACAATGTAGCCTTTGGACTTAATGTGATCGCGTATAGCATGGGTAAAGTCAAGGTCACAGCTAGTTCCATCTCTGTCCCCCAAGACGAAATCGGGCTGTTTATAAGGCGTGACACGTCCTGTAGGGTTGTTTTTCAGGCTCTTACTGGGCATGGAATGGCAGTTTATGTGCCAAACTTGACCATAGCTCTTATGCGCATCATGGATGAGTTGCCCCAATAATTTATGATAGGGGGCATGGTAGGTTTCTATTCGCGACTTAATATCTTTTGGCAACATTTTATGGTTGTAAATTGCCACATCAGGAGTGAGTGAACGGCGGATAAGCCCTATCCCTGCGTGGGAACGATTTGTCGGGTTTATCGGCATGTCGTCATAAGGCCAGTTCCCGTCAAAAAGGTCGGGGTCTATATCATCGGCGGCGCGGTTAACGTCAAGGTAGCTGCGCGGGAATAGGGCGTTGAGCAGGCAAGCGCCATGATGTGGCGCGGCGGCAAAAAGATCATCAACATAAGTGTCTTCCGCTTTTTTCAGTAGGTCAAAGTCACAGGCATAGGCAAAATCATCAGGATAGTGCGTGCCGCTATGCGGACTATCGAAGATGAGCGGAAGTGGGTTTTCCGGTGCAATGAGTTCAAGGACATTTGGAATAAGCATAGCTCTATAATAATCATTCAACGGTATGAACGCCAAGGGCTTTATAATATTATCCCAGCATGTTAAATCTTTTGGGCAATTTTTAAGTTAAGGAAGTAAGTTATGCACGATATTAAAACCATTCGGGACAATCCAGACGCGTTTGACGCGGCGATGAAACGCAGAAAATTGGAACCACAAAGCCCTGCGATTCTAGCGCTCGATGAAAAACGTCGTGCCGTGCAAACTGAATTGCAGGTTATTCAGGCGGAGCGTAATGAAAAATCAAAAGAGATTGGCGCGATTAAAAAATCGGGTGGTGATGCGCAAGGTGCTATGGACGCGGTGAGTGCACTAAAAGAAAAAATGAGTGCAATGGAAGAGCAAGGCCGTGCGTTGGGCGAGGAGCTGAAAACTATTTTATCAAGCCTGCCTAACGTGATGAAAGACGCGCCAGAGGTTCCAGATGGTGCGGATGAGGATGATAATGTTGAGATAAAAGTTTGGGGTGAAGTTACGCCTGATGAAAATGCACCAGAGCATTATGAGATTGGTGAAGCGCTGGGCATGATGGATTTTGAAGGGGCGGCGAAGTTAAGTGGGTCGCGCTTTGTGTTGTTGAGTGGTCAATTGGCGAGGTTGGAGCGGGCTTTGGCACAATTTATGCTCAACACGCAAACCGACAAAAATGGCTATACCGAAGTATCCCCGCCTTTGTTGGTGAATACGGATGTTATGTATGGCACGGGGCAACTACCTAAATTTCATGATGATCAGTTCGAAACAACGGACGGACGTTGGTTGGTGCCAACAGCCGAAGTTGTGTTGACAAATATTGTCCGTGAAGAGATTGTTGATGTGGAAACATTACCGCGTCGTTATACTGCCTTTACACCGTGTTTTAGAAAAGAAGCAGGGAGTGCGGGGCGGGATACGCGGGGTATGTTACGCCAACACCAGTTTTATAAAGTTGAAATGGTGTCCATCACAAAACCTGAAGACAGCGATGCCGAGCATGACCGCATGTTAAAATGCGCCGAAGGAGTTCTAGAGGCGTTGAAGATTCCGTACCGCACGATTGTTTTATGTACGGGTGATACAGGATTTGGTGTGCGTAAAACGTATGATATTGAAGCATGGATGCCTGGGCAGAATACGTATCGTGAAATTTCAAGCTGTTCAACATGTGGCGATTTCCAAGCGCGACGTATGAATGCGCGGTTTAAAGCGAAAGGGGAGAAGAAGGCGCAATTTGTTCATACCTTGAACGGATCTGGCCTCGCCGTTGGGCGTTGTCTTATTGCCGTGATGGAGAATTATTACGATCCTATCGATGGCGGTATCTTTATCCCTGAAGTCTTAAAACCCTATATGGGCGGGCTGGAGAAGATTGTTAAGGGGTAGAACCTGAAAGCATATACTTCACCGTCATTGCGGTGCATGCCATGATGACGTAGCCTATCTTTGGACGAGGGGAATATTAGGGGGCTGGTGCTGGCGTGCCTTTAAATACGAGTTTAACTCTATCACCAGTCATGTCTGATATGATGCCCCTAATATCTTCACAAGCAGGGATTGTTTCTCGATCTAGATCACAATGATATTCAGGATCAGGACTCATCACATCGTTAGCCACGTCAGAAAAGGTTGTTATAAGCGATGGTATGACTAGATAAGCAATAGCGCCGGTGGCTGCAACACCGGCAAGGCCTAGAGGTATGCGGAGAAAAGGGTTCATTTTTTATTCCTTTTTTATATTTTCTTAAGTTGTGAACATTATGATTAAATTTTATGAAAAGTCAAGAAGGTTTTGTGAAAAGCTATTGAGTGCTTTAAACACTCTACTGTCATTGCGGTGCATGTCATGATGACGTAGCCTATCTTTGGATGAAAATGGATTTGTCGCAGTCGCCTCAATAAATCGAGTTTGCTTCGTAATGGTAGGGTGGAAAAGAGCAGGCATGAAGGTGCGGTGTATATTGGGCGAATGCTTTTTTGCAACGATGGGTTGATGAGTCAGAAGGAAGAGGAAACATGAAAATATTTTTTGGTAAACTTTCACTGGTTAATAATTTGGAAGATTTTCAAGAGACGGTGAAACGTTTTCCGTTATCATCGGTTTGTGCTTTCTTAGCTTTTATTTTCGTTTTTTTAAGTATTCATGGTGCTAATTTTATTCAAGATGAAACGTTGGGACGTTTCGTTTTAAGCTTTGTTTTGGGTTATTTTTGGTTTGGATTTTGTCAAATTTTTTCTGAGAGTAAAGGTCTCAATAATCTAAAGCATAGTGCATTAGCTTTGATAGGGTTTACCCCGTTATTATTTATTGTCTTTGGGTCAACAGAAGAGTTTTTTAGGTTATTTTTTATTATACCTGCGATGCTCCTTCTAATCACGGTGGCCCCATATATTTATCAACAATCCCGCGATGAATCTTTTTGGATGTTTAACCGGTATGTCTGGTTTGGTACGGCGATAGCTTATGTTGCGTCATTGTTGTTAGCATTGGGGGCGTCTGCGGCGTTGGCGGCGGTTAAATATTTGTTTGATGTGAGTATTAACCAAATATTTTTTAATGATATTTTTATATTTTGTGGCTTTATTTTAGGCCCTATTTATGCCCTGTCATTTGTACCGCATAATTTTAGATTTAAAGAGTCAGAGTGCCATACGCCCAGTCAGGTTAACTTTGTTGTAAATTGGATTTTAGCCCCGCTGGTTGTGACTTACATGGCTATATTATATGCCTATTTTATTAAAATAGGTATGACGTGGGATATCCCCAAAGGGCAACTTTCTTATATGATTGTAGGTTTTATCGGCGTGAGTTTAGTGACTTATTTGGTATCATGGCCGTTACATGGGAATGGTAGCAGGGCGCTTACTTTAATCGTTAAGTACTTGTTTCCGTCTATGATTATCCCCGTTGTGTTTCAGGTCATATCTATTGGCATGCGTATAGAGCAATATGGTTTTACTGAAAAACGCTATGTCGTGTTGCTATCGGCTTTATGGTTTTCTTTTATTGCGGGAGGTTTTTTGATTAAAAAACTACAATTAAAGCATATTCCCTTATCTTTGGGTATTTTGCTATTGATTGGAAGTTGGGGGCCATGGAGTGCACGAGATATATCGGAATGGAGCCAAGTTGGTCGTTTAGAAGCGGTGCTTGTTAAACATAACTTATTGGTGGACGGTGAAATTGTAAAATCTGAATCAAGTGATGAGATTCCATTTGAAGTCCGTCAAAATATTAGTGGTATTGCAGATTATATTTTCCAGCATAAGCATAAGTTTAAGGGGTATGATAATAGGCATGAGCTTTTTCAAGAACTGGGGTTTGATCACCTATCCAAGTGGAGTAACGCAAAAGCTGAGATAGCGTTGAAAGAGGGCAAGTTTCATTTTGAATATAGTCAAAATGTACGCGACCGTGCTTTGGTTGTGAAGGGGGTCGATTATTATATACCTCGCCAATATGTCTATAAAACATCATATTCGAAAAAGCGGCATATTACTAAAGATCTGATGTACTCGTTAGAAAAGTTAGCACAAAATAAAGTTCATTTATATCTGAACGAAGATGAAGGTTTTGTGTTTGATGTAGGTGAGGTTGCAAGGCAACATATTCAAAACCAACCAAACAGTAACAAGATGAGTGCACCAGTTGTTTTGAAAGAAATAGGTAAGCATCATGCGGTAATGATGAAGGTTTATAGTTTTTCAGGTGAGTTAGAGGGGGATAAGGCTATCGTTACTAATGTCTCTCTTGATTTGTTTATTACCGAACGATAACGCCATAAAGGCTTTATCTATCATTTTTGATGTTTTATCACGCTTGCGAAGTGGTTCTTAACAAGGTAAAATTACTCTAAAGTCTATGAAGTCCATTATCCTTTGGAGTCCAAATACCGTGAACGCCGCCGAAAGTAAAAAAATTAGATTGGTCATGTCTTTGCGTAAAGCAGGGATTCAAGATACGGCGGTGTTGAGTGCGATTGAGCGTGTGCCGCGTGAGCATTTCATTCCGCAAGCCATGCAAGACCAAGCCTATGAAGATATTGCGGTGCCGATTGGGTTAGGGCAAACCATCAGCCAGCCTTTTGTCGTGGCAAAAATGACCGAAGCGCTGGAGTTAAATGATCGTCATAAAGCCTTAGAGATTGGAACGGGTACGGGATATCAGGCGTGCGTGTTGTCCAAGATAGTACGGCGTGTTTACACGATTGAGCGGCATAAACCGTTACATAGTCACGCCGAAGAAAATTTTAAACAGTTGGGTTTGCGTAACATCACGACGCTTTGTGGTGATGGAATGCGCGGTTGGCCTAAAATTCATGGTATAGAGCAAGCCCCCTTTGACCGTATTATTGTAACGGCGGCGGCGCGGGAGAAACCGCCCGCTAAGTTGATAGAGCAATTAAAGGTTGGCGGCATTATGGTTGCGCCCGTAGGTGAGAGTGGCAAGCAAATGTTGAAACGTTATAAGAAAGAGTCTGAAGATACGTATTCTATATCAGATATTATGCCTGTGCGTTTTGTGCCGTTGCTACCCGATATTGCGCGTGACGACACAAGAGAAGAAATGGTAGTGGCGTGATGAAAAAGACTCTCCTTCTTGCTTTAATGACAGTGTCGATAAGTGCGTGTTCGCAAGAGCCAGCGGTTTTTAATACCTATGGTGTTGAAAAAGGGGCGGGGAGTGTCGGCGTGCATACAGTTTTACCAGGCGACACGGTTTATACGATTGCGCAGAATTATCAGTTGCCTATACGTGAGATTATTACGCTGAATAATATTCAAGCGCCATATATTTTGAATACAGGCTATCGCATGAAACTACCGCCGCCGAACGAGCATTTGGTGGGTGAGGGCGACACGGTTGAAACAATCGCACATATGTATGAGATAAGCCCGAGTAGGTTGGTGCAGCTTAATAGTTTGCAGCCGCCTTATAATTTGCCAGCAGGCCAAAGTCTGCGACTACCAACGTCTGAAGGGCAGCGGGCCACGGTACAAAATGCGGTTATTCAAAACATTGTGACGCAAGGTACAACGCCTCCTCAAGCTCAAGGGTCGTCAACCGTGACAGGAAACCCCGTACAAACGGCACGTTTGGGATCAGTCGATAGAGAAGCGTTAAACACGCAATCATCTGGTGTGGTTGAAAAAAACAATTCAACATTGCAAGAAGCGGCAAGATTAAGAAAACCAGAAGTAACAAATTCTACAGCGCAACAGGCAACAGTGCAAAAAGCGTCGGTGAATAGTAAGGTTAAAATTCCTAAATCCACGCCAAAGTTATCGGGAGCGGGTAAATATATGCGCCCTGTTGATGGAAAAGTAATTTCTAACTTTGGCCCTAAAGCCAATGGCCTGATGAATGACGGTATTAATATTAAAGCAGCGCGGGGTAGTCCTGTGCGGGCGGCAGAGAATGGCGTGGTGGTTTATAATGGTGATGATTTAGAAGGCTATGGCAATCTTGTGCTTATCCGCCATGAAAATAAAATTATGAGTGCCTATGCGCATTTGGATAAAACGCTTATTAAGCGTGGCGCAAAAGTGGTCCGCGGGCAATCTATTGGGACGGTTGGGTCAACAGGACAGGTCGATACACCACAGCTTCATTTTGAAATCCGTAAAGGCTCAACACCGTTAGACCCTAATAAATATCTGTAATTTATTAATCTAGCGTTGGGGTATGGAGGGAATTCATGTTACTACCGCCATGACAGGAAGCTTCATCTTTGGCCTCAGAATATGTGCAATGCCATGCAGAGGCTAGTTGTCCTGCAGGATTGCACTGCATTTTTGCCTCTCCAGAAAGTTCTGCTAATAGCCTTGTAATCATCCGGCAATCTTGGGAGTTATCGACGCTATGGTGTAGTTCTACATCTGGTCGTTTTGGATCATAAGGGTCTCTGCTAACCGAAACACTATTAGGTCTCTCTAACGGCGATTGATGTTCTGTGCATCCCGTAAATACTATTGCTAAGCCAATGATCGCGCCAGATAGTGGTTTCATGGTTTGTTTCTCTTCTATTTATTTTATTGGATTATGTACATATTTTTTTCAATTATGTCAATATAATTATAAAAACAAATATGTGTAAATTTTTTCATCTTTAGAATGCGAATTTTTATGGATTGTAACTTTGCGCGAAGAGCTATCGAAGATATTTACATTAGAAATGTTTAACACAACAAAAATTAATAAAAGGAAAAACCCATGTATCACGATATTCCACAAATTAGAGAGAGTTCTGTTTATGCGCGTACTGATGTGCAGAAACTGACACGTGCTATTTTACGCATTGAAGGTATTCGTTCTTTAAACAGAATGAGTCAAGACTTTTAATAAGCAAAGTTTTTAATACAATAAAAAACAGTTTAATTCATTTAAACAAGACGGAGGATATATTATGAAGTTTACAAATGATAATGATTATTATGGTGGTTTAGACATGCAAGTAGAGAAGTTAAGACGGCGTGTGAAGATAGCCAAAGATGTAAATTCAAAACAAAGCAGAAAAAGGTGAGGTTGATATGTTTGGACTTTTTAAGCAACAAATAAACCATGAATATATTAGTTTAGACGAAGTAGAAAGACGTTTAGATGCAGGGTCAAGATTTTCAAAGAAAATTTATCCGATGAAAGTTTTGAAATAGAGAAATATAAACCTTACTAAAGCGTCTTTTCTTGTTGCCCAGCCATATGTTGGATGAATTGATAGGCAACACGGCCAGAGCGGTTTCCACGGGTTGTCGCCCATTCTAAGGCCTCTTTATCTTTGACTTTTAACCTATAATGTTTGGCGTAACCATTGACAATTTTTAGATAGTTTTCTTGGTCTATGCTGTAAAAACCCAACCACAGGCCAAAGCGATCAGAGAGAGATACTTTTTCTTCCATACTTTCAGATTTGTGAATAGCACCACCAGCTTCGCTGCTTTCATTCTCTATCATTTTTCTTGGTAATAAGTGACGACGGTTTGACGTAGCATATATAATAACATTTTCAGGGCGGCCTTCGATGCCCCCATCAAGAACAGCCTTTAAACTTTTATAAGAGCTGTCATATTCATCAAAAGATAAATCATCGCAATAAAGGATAAAACGAATTTTAGGTTCGCTTCTTAATATATCAAGAAGCCCAGATAACGTTTGTAAATCTTCACGGTAAATTTCTATTAAATGAAGAGGTAAGGTCGGATCATCATCTAACTTGTTATGAATGGCTTTTATCAACGAGCTTTTACCCGTGCCACGCGCACCCCATAAAAGAGCATTGTTAGCAGAGTGACCTTTGGCGAATTGGATCGTGTTATCCATCAGTGTTTTTGCTTGATCATCTATTCCGATTAAAAGATCCAGAGGGATGCTATCGGTTTTATAGACGGCTTTTAATGACATATTATTGGCTTGCCAGAGCCATGAAGTGGTTTCACCCCAGTCAGAGGGTTTGTAAATATCGCCGCGGCCTGCATTGATGTCTAATGTTTCTGCAATGCGAGTTAACAGAGATTCTAAAGCGTAAAATTGTGAATCATTTATCATATTCTTATGGCCTTCTCTTGCCTTTATGGTCTCAGCCTTTATAGTCCTAAACGTTATTCAAACAAAGAAAAAAAGGAACATAAAAAATGTTGATTTCAATGGCTTATGCCCAAGAAGTGAGTGCGGAAATTACGGCGGAGACCGCAGCTGCCCTTCCAGAAGCACCAAGTGCGACGAGTGCGTTTATGTGGAATATGGGGTTGATCCTTGTTCTTGTGGCGATGTTTTACATTTTGTTGATTAAACCACAGCAAAAAAGATTGCAGCAGCATAGAGAAATGATGGATGGATTAAAGGTTGGTAACAAGGTTTCAACCGCCGGTGGTTTGGTTGGTAAAATTTCAAAACTAACGAGCGACACGGAAGTTGAAGTTGATTTGGGGAACGGTACGAAAGTGACAGCCTTGCGCCATACATTGTCTGATATCTTAGATGAGAAAAAAGACGATAAGAAAGATACAAAAAAATAATAAATGACACTGTCATTTTGATAAACCGTAAGGGAGCGGAGGAATCTTAAAGATCCCTCGACTATGCTCGGGATGACAATCAGGCATTTTAGGAAGTAATAACCATGATACATATTGCCCGTTGGAAAAAGATTTTAGTTGCCGTTGTGTGTGCGCTTGCCGTGTTGTATAGCCTGCCAAACGTTATAGGTAGTGGCGCACGCGGGTTTGTAGAAAATAATTTACCTGCAATATTTCCAAACAAAACAGTGAATTTAGGACTGGACCTACAAGGGGGATCGCACCTGTTGTTAGAGGTTGATTTAAGCACGGTCATGAAAGAGCGTAGCGAAGGTTTGGTCAGTGCGTTGCGCCCTGAAATGCGGAAAGAAAAAATTGGCTATAAGCGTCTTAAAGATATTGAAAATGGTGTGGTGATTACCATGCGCGATGGCGAAGATGTAGATAAGTTAAAGAAAATTATTCGTGATATTGAGCGTGATTTAGAAATCAGCGTGAAGGGTGATGTTGTTGAAGCAAAATATTCCGATGTCATGATCAAGGAAATTCAAGATCAGACAATTAATCAATCTATTGAAATTGTACGTCGCCGTATTGATGAAACAGGAACCAAAGAGCCAGCCATTCAACGTCAGGGTGATACGCGTATCTTGGTGCAGTTGCCGGGACTGGATGACCCGCAGGAGATTAAAGACTTGCTAGGGACAACGGCGAAGTTGGGTTTTCACCTTGTTGACCAGGGCGGTAGCCGTAGCGCCGGCAGTATGACGTTGCCGATGGTAAATAATGATGGCCCGCCTATTAATGTATTGCGCCGCGCAGAAATAACAGGAGATATGCTGGATAGCGCGCAATATTCAGCTGACCAAAATGGACAGCCTGCGGTTTCGTTCAGGTTTAATACGGTAGGTGCGAAGAAATTTTGTACGTTAAGCCGTGAAAATGTAAACCGTTTATTCGCGATTGTCTTAGATGGGGAAGTGATTAGCGCGCCTGTTATTCGTGAACCTATTTGTGGTGGCCAAGGACAAATTTCAGGAAGTTTTTCATTAAAAGAAGCCAATGATTTAGCGTTGTTATTACGGGCAGGGGCGTTGCCTGCGCCGTTAAACATATTGGAAGAACGTACCGTTGGTCCATCATTGGGGGCGGATTCAGTCGAGGCAGGTAAAATAGCCAGTATTATTGGTTTGGTTGGTGTCTTAATCTTTATGTTGATTAGCTATGGGCGCTTTGGTGTTTATGCCAGTGGGGCGTTGTTGGTAAATGTGGCGCTTATCTTTGCGTTGCTTTCTAGTCTGCAGGCGACACTGACGTTACCGGGTATTGCGGGTATTGTGTTGACCATTGGTATGGCGGTTGATGCGAATGTTTTGATATTTGAACGGATTAAAGAAGAGCTGGTGAATGGTCGCTCTGTCATGTCGGCGGTTGATGCCGGGTTTAGTCGCGCCATGGGCACAATTATTGACTCGAACTTAACCACGTTAATTGCGGCGATGATTTTATATTCATTTGGTACAGGGCCTATTAAAGGATTCTCCGTGACATTGGGTATTGGAATTATGACGTCATTCTTTAGCGCCATTATGGTGACACGCCTTTTGGTTGTCATGTGGTTGCAAAAACATAAACCAACTGAACTAAAGATTTAATAGAAAAAAGTAACATGAAAATATTTCCAACAGATACAAAAATAAACTTCATTGCGATGCGCTATATCGCGTTTGTGTTTTCAGGGCTTTTGCTGATTGCCTCGATAAGCTTGCTGATGACCAAGGGGTTAAATTATGGGATTGATTTCACTGGTGGAACATTGGTGGAGATTAAAGTCACACCGTCTACGCCAGATTTGGGTGACCTTCGTAATGGTTTAAATGACTTAGAGTTGGGCGCGATGTCTTTACAAGAATTTGGAGCGCCAGATGATCTTCTTATCCGTATGCCAGAACAAGAAGGCGGCGTTGAGGTGCAAAACGAAGCTTTGTTGACGTTAAAAGCTTATTTGAACGACAAGTTTGAAACTGTTGATTATCGCCGTGTTGAATTTGTTGGTCCACAAGTTGGGAAAGAGTTAAAGAAACAGGGATTATATGCGGTTTTATTTTCTATCCTTGGGATGTTAGCGTATATTTGGTTTCGATTTGAATGGCAGTTTAGTATCGCGGCGATTATCGCGTTGATGCATGATGCTATTGCAACGGTTGGATTGTTTGCGTTGACACAAATGGAATTTAACCTATCAACAGTGGCAGCGATTTTGATGATTGCGGGTTATTCCATTAACGACACGGTGGTGGTGTTTGACCGTATCCGTGAGAATTTACGTAAATTTAAGAAGATGCCAATTTTCGAACTTCTTAATAATGCTATTAACCAAACATTATCACGAACCTTAATGACATCTATCACGACGTTATTGGCGTTACTGGCGCTGTGGACCTTTGGCGGCGAAGTAATCCGTGGGTTTGTGAATGCTTTGATTTTCGGTATTCTTATTGGAACATATTCTTCTGTCTTTGTGGCATCACCTGTTTTGACTTTCCTTAACATCAGAAGGGGAAGTGCAACCCCCGCCAAAACCGAAGCAGAATCAGCTTAAAGCTTGATTCTATTGTCTATATCGGGTTTATTGGGCGTTAGAAAATTAATAATTGTCCAAAAGGGAAAAATCCATGCGTAATTTAAATTCTTTATTAATGGTGGCAGTTGCGGCTGTTGCTTTATCAGCTTGTAACAGTGGTTTAGGGTCAGACGAGGTCGGTTACCTTGGTACACGCGATGATATTATCGTCAATAATTCTGGTACAACGCAAGTTGCTAAAACAGTTGCCGAAGAAACAGCGAAAGCCAAAATTGAAACTGTTAAAGCGAGCACAACAGAAAAAGTTGATGCGGTGACAGAGGTAAAGATTGGCGAAACGCTTGCTGAAGCGATTGATGTTCCTGAGGCAAAAACGGTTACACAAAAAGTTTCTGTCGATGGTCAACCGATGAAAACAGTAACGATGAAAGAGCCTGTTACAACGCAGCGCGTTTCTAGCATTGCAACAAACAACACGACAGATGTTGTGTCAGCGTCAACAACGCCGGCGTTACCATCTGGCGCAACGGGCGATATTCCACCGAATGCGAAGCCTGGTGAGTGCTATGCGAAGGTTCTAATCCCTGCGGTAACGGAAACAAAAACAGAGCGTTTCCAAGTATCTGAAGAGCAAAAAGTTTTAGACCGTATTATTCCAGCAAAATATGAAATTACGACAGAACGTGTGAAGGTTAAAGAAGCGCGCCAATATTGGAAAGCCGGTCATGGCCCAATTACGAAAGTAAATGAAGTAACGGGTGAGATTCTTTGTCTTGTTGAAGAGCCAGCGGAATATAAAACGATTGAAAAACGTGTTTTAGTGTCGCCAGAAAAGCCGCAATATAAAACAATTCCTGCACAGTTTGATACAATCACATCGCAAAATATTATTAAGTCTGAGAGCTGGGAATGGCGTCGTATCTTGTGTGAAACAAATTTAAGCACAGCGGCTATCATGCAGATTCAACGTGGCTTAAATGCAAAAGGATATAACCTTGCTGTTGATGGTAAGTTAGGTAGTTCAACAATGGATGCTATTAACTCTTATCAGTTGAAAAACGGTTTAGCATCACGTGGTATCACTTATGAAACACTGAATCATATGGGTGTTTCTCTGGCAGGGGCGTAAACCCTGATGGATGTCACTCCTTTAATCAGTGAGGGACAACAAATAATACAAAGTTATGCCGCTGGTCTATTTAGGATTAGTGGCATTTCTTATAAGGGGGCGGTTATCGTCGCGCCCAATCAAACGAGTGAGTGGGCGGATGCGCCCGAAAATATTGATGTCCTATCCGTTGAAAACTTTAGGCCTTTATTGGCGCATGCCAGTGAAATTGATGTTATTTTATTTGGAACGGGGGCGACAATGGGCTTTGTTCCGCCTAAACTGCGGAGCGAATTAAGCGCACTTGGGTTATCGATTGATGTCATGGACACAGGCGCGGCGTGCCGTACCTATAATGTTTTGATGGCCGAAGGGCGTAGGGTTGTTGCGGTTATGATGCCCGTTATTAGCACTGCCATGGAATAAGGCGTTGAGGCAAAAAATAAGTAATAAAAAAACCGACCATGATGATCGGTTCTTTCTTTAACGATTTATTGTTCTACGTGCTAAGCGTTTTCAAGCAACTTCGCAGCATTTTCCCAGTTGATAAGCTTATCAACGAACACTTCTAAGAATTTTGGACGGGCATTGCGGTAATCAATATAATAGGCGTGCTCCCATACATCACAAACAAGAAGAGGGGTATTGCCGTGTGCCAAGGGCGTATCGCCGTTGGCTGTTTTTGTGATTTCTAACTTACCTGTTGTGTTGTTTAGGGCAAGCCAGCACCAGCCAGAGCCAAACTGTGTCATACCAGCGGCGATGAACTGTTCTTTGAAGCTGTCATAGCCACCTAAATCTTCATCTATCTTGGCTTTTAATATCGCAGGAATATCTGTACCACCACCATTTGGTGACATCGATTCCCAGAAAAGAGAGTGATTGTAATGCTGCCCTAGTTGATTAAATAGGCTTGCTTTTGCAGGATCGCTGTGAGCGGCTTTTACCGCGTCTTCTAAAGACATGCCCTCAAGACCAGACCCTGGGATGAGCTCATTAGCTTTTGCGATGTAGGCCAAGTGGTGCTTATCGTGGTGATACTCGAAAGTTTCTTTAGACATATGAGGCTCCAGCGCATCATAGGCATAGGGAAGGTCGGGGAGTTCAAAAGTCATGGCTGTGTTCCTTATCAGTAAATTGTCTATATAAATTCGTGTTTGTTTGTGGTTAAAACAAACTATGACACTAACTTACTGTGGAAATATCGTACGTCAACAAGATAGTGACAGGTTTTTATTAAGCCTGTTTGCGCCGCGCGCCGTACGGCCTGCGCTATGGGCTTTATTTGCGTTTAATTACGAAATTGCTAAAACCCGTGACGTCGTAAGTGAGACAACGATTGGCCTAATACGTCTGCAATGGTGGCGGGAGGCTATTGCCGAGATTTATGAAGATAAATCAGTCCGCCGTCACGAGGTGGTACAACCGTTGGCTGAAGCGATTAAAACGCATGATTTGCCGCGCGACCTATTTGATAAGTTAATTTATGCGCGTGAATTTGATTTAGAAGATGTAGCGCCAGCCACCTTAGAAGGTTTAATGAATTATTGTGAATATACATCCGCCCCTTTATTTGAATTGGCGTTAAAAATTATTGGTGAAGATAATAACGATACGCACCTTGTGGACATTTCTAAGTATTATGCATTGGTTGGAGTGATACGCGCCGTCCCCTATATGCTTCAACAGCGACAAATGATGTTGCCGCAAGATATTCTGACGAAACATAATCTATCGCCGCAAAAAATATTTGATTTCAATGAGAAAGAGATGCTCCCTAAAGTCATAAAGGATGTTTTAGAAGAACAAAAACAATTTCGAAACGGTAAGTACGCTAAGAAATGCTCAAAGTTTTTGAAAAAGACGGAGTTCGTGGCGCGCCTGTATGAAGCGCAAATAAAAGCCGTTGATTATAATCTGTTTGATAGCAAGATATTACGCCCCCCTCCTTTTTTTGCTTTGCGGCTTTGGTTGGGTATGTAAAAAAAGACTTGCTTTTTCAAATAAAATTTATTATACATAATGAAATAAAATTTTATATAAAGGGTAAATAGTATGGGTGTTGGTGTTGAACAAGATATGTCGTGGACTGAAAGAGTTTGTAATCCTGATGACTCTCCTAAAGTTATAGGTACGACGTGGGAAAGTGTGACAGCTGTTATTGATGGGCCGGAAGAATTTCCCGAACTATCGGAAACTGGTGAAGTGCTTGGTAGTGATTTTGCAGCGGCTGTTGAAGTTGAAAAAAGAGACGGGGAAAGTTTTTTTATGCCTGTGGCAAAAGCTGAAGCAATGTTAGCTAGTTTGGAGAGAGCTGAGAGCGCTGGTGATCATGTAGATTTAAGAATTCCTATGCTTAGAGATGCTTTAGGACTTTAAGCTGGTTGTTGCATATTTGTCTGTGCCACCGCGCTTTATGGCGTTGAGATTATGGTTGGCTATATAAAGCCTTGCTTATCTTTGGTGTATTATGTATAAGTTGATCTTGTTTTTATATTGAAAGAGAGTACTAATATGCCATTAGAGCCATTAGAGCCATTAACCCCTAATTGGGAATCTGTGAGTGTAAAAGATGGAAATGTCGTTATAAAAGTCACAGGTACTGAGAATAGGTTATCCATACCTATAGGTGAAGCATTGGAGATGGCCAATAATTTAGCTGCCACAAAACCCGATGATTCAAGAGCAGAAATGATTCTAGGGGCTGTAGAGGGCTGTATACCTAAATACTTTTAACGCCGTTGTTTTTTTAAGGTTTTTTGCTGACTGTCATAGGCTTTTTGAGCATTCTTTTCACAAAATTGGCCGACCTGTTCGTATTCTTCTAAGGAATCGACTTGTTGTTGTCGTTGGTTCATTTCGTTAGTCATTAACAGGCGTATAGAGGATAGGGCATTTTCAATATGTCCTGCCATCATTTCTTGAAGTTCTGGCGCACGTGATACGGGGAAGGGGCCTATTGCTCCCGCTTCATTAACGGCTTTTTGAATGGCGGTTCCCATTAATTTTGAATATTTATTGATAACTTGTCTATCGACAGTAACATGTTTGTTTTCATGTTTTATCACTTCGCGCGCGCACCGCCCCTTATTAAATTCTTTGGCAATATAGATTTTAGGCTGCAATTGAATATCTACATTAATGGTGTTGTAAGACATACATATTGTTTGTGTCACAGGGTCTTGAATAACATTATATTTCATCGTGGTTGTCATGGTTGGTTGGTCATGCCGCAGGCCACCTGTTGTTTGATCGGCGTTTAGTCCATAAGGTGAAATAGTATTTGATTTTAATTGATTAAGTTGCGCCGAGGTTTTTCCAACGTCGTATAAAACCTCTTTTGTTTGGGGGCGGATATTAATAATGGGCGCTTGGGTGATGCTACATGTAAAAGGCGAGGCAACTGGCGTTGCCAGTAACAGTCCTGTAGTCCCCGTAATTTGAGCTATTTGAGCGATTGTCGATAAAATCATACAGGTGTGCAGCCTTATTTTATTATCCTTTTATCATTATAAATGATTTTGGTTAATAAATCACTTTTGTATGTTAAGCCGCCTTTTTCTTATCAATAAAAGATTGGTTCCATTGGGTGGCGCTGTTCAAAGCACGCTTGGCCATGGCTTGTTTACGGGCGCGGCCACGTTCTTTTCCTTTTAAGCCTTTTCTCTCTTCGTCTGATAGTTGGTACTCAGGAAATAATCCGAAGTTTATATTCATCGGTTGAAATGTATCGGCATTTCCGCCACCTGTAATATGGTGAAGAAGCGCGCCCATGGCGCTGGTGCTATCGGGAAGTTCTGGCGTTAAGCCCAAACGTTCTAACGCGGCAAAGCGCCCAGTCATTAGACCAACCGAAGCACTTTCAACATAACCTTCACAGCCTGTAATTTGTCCTGCGAATCTTAAGCGCGGCATGGCTTTCATTTGTAGGGTTTGGTTTAGTAATTTAGGGGAGTTAATAAAAGTATTACGATGGATACCGCCAAGGCGGGCGAACTCCGCATTTTCTAAACCCGGGATTGTTTTAAAGACTTCGACCTGTGCGCCATACTTCATTTTAGTTTGGAAGCCGACCATGTTGTATAACGTACCAAGTGCGTTGTCTTGGCGCAATTGCACCACGGCGTGGGCGCGTTTTCCCGTATTAGGGTCTGTTAAACCAACAGGTTTCATTGGACCATAGCGTAGCGTATCTAGCCCGCGCGAGGCCATAACCTCAATCGGCATGCAACCTTCAAAATAAGGCGTGTTTTTTTCCCATTCTTTAAATTCGGTTTTTTCTGAATTAATTAATGCTGTAATAAAAGCAACATATTGATCTTCGTTCATAGGACAGTTGATATAATCAGACCCTGTTCCGGCGGGCCCTTCTTTGTCATATCGGCTCTGAAACCATGCTGTATCGAAATTAATACTGTCTTTATAGATGATGGGGGCGATAGCATCGAAGAAGGCAAGCTGATCTTCACCGCCAACGTCCTGAACCGCTTTTGCAAGTCCAGGCGAGGTAAGAGGGCCAGTGGCAATAATAACATTGTCCCATTCTGCAGGAGGTAGACCTGCCACTTCGCTTCGTTCAATTGTGATAAGAGGGTGACTTTCTAATGCGGCGGTGATGCCTTGCGAAAAGATGTCTCTATCAACTGCTAATGCGCCACCAGCGGGGACAGCGGCTTTATCGGCCTGTTGCATGATAAGTGACCCACAAATGCGCATTTCTTCATGAAGGACGCCAACGGCGTTATTTTCTTTATCATCAGAGCGGAAAGAGTTGGAACAGACAAGTTCTGCCAGCCCATCGGTCTGGTGTGCTTCTGTCTTACGGGTTGGGCGCATTTCGTGGATGATGATGGGTACGCCCATTTGTGCGGCTTGCCATGCGGCTTCTGATCCAGCAAGACCGCCGCCAATGATGTGAATAGGAGATATATCGTTTTTCTTTGTCATGATGGGGTTGTTTTTAAGGGATAGAGCTAAATTGTGCAATAAGGGAGTTCTAGTCGAGAGTTTTAGAAAATGTTAACGTTTAGGATGGTATTATATAGGGTAGGGCAATTTACAAAAAACTTAAATTAAAACAAGGGACTATGTCATGACAGAAGCAATAAGTGAAAGCCGTTTTTATATGTGGCGGTGTGTCGTTGGTATTGCGCATGCTGATGGTGTTGTGACCCCGCATGAATTATCGTTTATTAATGACTACATTAAGCATCTAAATTTTTCACAAGGGCAGTTGGACATTATTGGTGAAGATTTACGCGAACCAAAAGATATTTACCAGATGTTTGCCTGCATAGAAGAAGCAGAAGATAAGAGAGATTTTTTTGCTTTGGCACGTGCGCTCAGTTGGTGTGATGGTGATTATGATGCGCAGGAAGAGTTGATTATTGGTCGTTTAGCAAAACAAAGTTTGCTTTCAGAGAATCAAGAAGCATTAGAAGATAGCCGAGAGCTTACCAATGAGATTGAGCTTTGTGACAATCAATGGCAGTTTAAGACCGAGCGCAGTAAGAAATTATTTGGTTTCTTAAATAAACGGCAAGCAGCAACAGCATAAGCTTATCTAAAAAACTCTTTTGTATTGAGGACTGAAAGCGGTATCTCTAGCGTCGGTGCTAAGAGAGGGGTTTCTGGGTAACCTGTTCCATTATGTTTTAGAATAACATTCTTATCTTTTACTCTTTCCCCTGAAATTCGGATAATAATATCACGCCAGCCTTGATTGGTTTCGTCACTGACATATATAGGGCCGCGAACATTGCTGATGGTGGAAAGGGTAGCAAAGCTTTCTTGCCCTGCTTTTAAAACCAGCATGCCGCATCCGCCCCACCCGCACCAATAGCTGTGGGGGAGTTTAAACAGCACGATGCCGTCGCGATTTCCATCATTATTGAGGTCAACACGGACAAAATCATAGACAGAGTTTGGCGGTGCGCCCTGTTCTTGAACGTAGTTGGTCACGGCCTCTACTAATTTTTCATCTTTGAGGTCTATTGTGTCGGGCAGGGGGGTAAGGCCGCTCTTATTATATGTTCCATTACCGCAGGCAGTTAGGGTTAATATTGTAGCTGTGGCTATGGTAAGTATGTGCTTGTTCATGGGTGGGATAGTAGACAGATTCTTATGTGGTTGACAATAAGAGTGAATATGAGAGAATCACTATGCTTGTTTCATAAGCCTTAACCCTTAAATATCAGGATATTTCCATGACTTTTCGTCTCCCTTCATATAGCGATTTTATTAAACGTTCAATTTTTCCATTTCTGGCTGTATTGGCAGTCTTCACTATCCCAGCCCTTGCGGCAACGGGCGGTGGTGAAGCCGTTGAGCGCGAAAGCATGATTTCTAATCCGTGGGCAATCGCGGCTTTAATTGTATTTTTCTTATCTTATTTAGCCGTTTTGTTTGAAGAACAAACGCATCTTCGTAAGTCAAAGCCAGTTATGTTGGGCGCTGGATTAATTTGGGTTTTTATTGCGATTATAGCGCCTGATTATGGGGTAGATCACCATGGTTTGCGCGCAGCGATATTTCACGGTTTAGATGAATATGCGTCATTGTTGTTATTTTTATTGGCGGCGATGACATATATTGCGGCCCTTGAAGAAAGACAAGTTTTTGCGACGTTACGCGGTAAGTTGGTCGCCGCAGGGTTTAACATGCGTCAACTTTTTTGGGTTACGGGTGTTTTCTCATTTTTCCTTTCGCCTATTGCTGATAATTTAACAACGGCTTTAGTTATGGGCGCGGTTATAATGGCCGTTGGTGCCAATGATAAGAAATTTATTCTTATAGCCTGTATTAACATTGTGAACGCGGCCAATGCAGGCGGTGCGTTCTCGCCATTTGGAGATATTACAACTTTGATGGTTTGGCAAGCAGGGCATGTTGAATTTTTTAATTTCTTTCCTTTATTCTTACCTTCTCTTGCGGCGTTTTTAGTTCCTGCGGCTATTATGAGTTTATTTGTAAATAAAGATAAGCCCGCCCCAATGACCGAGGACATTAAGATGAAGCGTGGTGCGAAAACAATTATTTTCCTTGGGATTTGTACTATTTCCATGGCGATTGGTTTTGAGCAAATGTTAGGGCTTCCTCCTTTTCTTGGAATGATGACAGGTATGAGCTTGCTTATGATTACCGCATGGGGGCTGCGTATCACCAGTGATAAAGGAGATGAAGCTTTTGATATTTTAGAGCAGGTTGCCAATGCGGAGTGGGATACATTGTTGTTTTTCTTCGGCGTTATTTTCTCTGTTGGTGGTTTAACGTTCTTAGGATATTTAGAGCTGGTTTCAACGACTATGTATGATGGTTATGGCGCGTCTATCACCAATATTGGAATGGGGGTTGCTTCGGCAATTATTGACAATATTCCTGTGATGTTTGCGATATTGAGTATGAACCCAGATCTTGATCAGTTTCAGTGGCTTCTTGTGACGTTGACTTGTGGTATTGGTGGATCAATGCTGTCTGTGGGGTCTGCGGCCGGTGTTGCGCTGATGGGGGTTGCTAAAGGAAACTACACTTTCTTTGGACATTTAAAATGGACACCTATTATTGTTTTAGGGTATGCCGCCGGTATTATTGTACATTTCTACGTCAATGGCGGTTTGGTTGGGGTGGAATAATACATACCTTAATGGCTAATACGTAAGGGATATCATGACATTAGAGTCAATTTTAGTTTTGGCACTAGCTGTTGCCATTTTAGAAATTAAACCTGGTCCAGGCATGATGATGCTTATGTCACGTACGGCTTCTCAGGGTATGAAGGCTTGCTATAGTTTCATGCTTGGTTATTTGATCGTTACGTTTTTTTACCTATTATGCGTCTTTGCTAGCTTTAATGCCCCAGGGTTGGATATGGTTTTTCTCACGATTCTAACAAAATCTTTGGCGGCCGTTTATCTAATGTGGGTAGGGTTTAAAGGGTTAAAAGAAGTTCATCTCACTTATAATGTTGATGATATCGAGGGGCATAGTTTCTTTGATACGTTTTCATCTGCACTGGCTGTTACAGCGGCCAACCCTTTAGTTATTGTTTTTTATGCAGGGATTTTGCCTACTATTATAGATGTTGGTTCAATAACATTGAATGATATGGTGCTTATTTCTTTTGTTGTTTTAACTATTGAGTTTATTATTCCTGTTCTCTACTGCATACCATTTGCGGTATTTGGTAAAAAAGTCAGCGTTGGGTTTTTAAAGAAACTTAGAATATTTTCATCAATAGTTATTGTCGCAATTGGTTTATATCTTGGCTATACCGCGTTGGTGGCGGAGGATATTTTAGCTGTTTTTTAACGCATAGAGCGCGTCAATAGCCGCACGTGATAGGAGTAAACCGGTAAAAGGATAGGGTATGACATTAGAGTCGATTTTAGTTTTGGCAGTGGCTGTTATGGGGTTAGCCATTAAACCTGGCGCAGGTATGATGATGGTGATGTCACGGACATTGGCTCAAGGAATGGGGGCTTGCTTAGCGTTTGCTGCAGGTTTCTCTATTGTTAGTATTATTTTTTTTCTAATGGTTGTTTTTGGTTATAAATTCACAACACATTTAGATATAGTTTTCATTTCTATTGTTATTAAATCTTTTTCAGCGGTTTACCTGATATGGCTTGGTATAAAAGGCATTCAAGAAGAGCAGGATACCCTTTCATTTGATGGTGAGAAAGTTGTTACATTTTCAGATAATTTAATGGCTTCTATTTTTTTAACTCTTTCAAACCCCCTTACTATTGTGTTTTATGCCGGAGTTTTGCCAACAATCCTAGATGTCAAAAATATTACGACGTCAGATATTTTTACGGTATCTTTGGTTGTCATTATTGTTGAGTTTACCGTTTCTATTTGTTATTCGCTCCCTATCTTGTGGTGTCGCCATAAAATGACAAAAGAACTGTTTTCAGGACTTCGCTATTTTTCCTGTATTGTCCTCATTCTAGTTGGCTTTTATATCGGATATACAGCGTTACCGGCTCAGGATCTAAAATCTGTTTTCTAGTATTAATTTTAATAAGTTGGGCAAATAAAAATGACTCTTGAATCAATGTTCTTACTTGCCATTGCAGTCCTTGTTTTTGCTTTTAAGCCTGGCCCAGGAATCTTAACATCTATTTCTTACTCTTTATCCCACGGTGTCTTAGGGTTGAGTGCTTTTTTATTGGGGTTTAATGTCGGGTTAGGAATTTATTTAACCGTAGTATTTGTTGGTTTTATGGGGGTAAACCATTTTGATGTTGATATTGTCTTTTTTGCGATATTGGCAAAATCATTTGCTGCTTTATATTTAATTTCAATCGGTGTTAAGGGGGTCATGACATGGAATAATGACTCTAATATAAGTATGGATAAGATTGATTCTCCTAAAAACTTTATCGATATGATGTTGTCAGCAATTATTTTAACGCTGTCTAACCCTATGGTCATAGTTTTTTATGCTTCTATTATTCCTGTTTTTGTTGCCCCAGAACTTATAACTACTAATCTTGCTTTTGTAATTATAGCGATGTTGATGTTTATAGATAGCATGGGGATGGTTGTTTACTGTGCACCAATTATCTTTTTCAGGAAAAAATTACCAGAAAAATTTATAAAATACATGAAGCTTCTTTCCGGGATTATTGTTATTTTTATTGGGTTGTATATTGGCTATACCGCGTTGGTGGCGGAGGATATTTTAGCTGTTTTTTAAAGTACTTTTTAACGCATAGAGCGCGTCAAGGGCTTCACGCGGTGTTAGGCTGTCAGGGTCGATTTCAGCCAGTTTTACTTCAACGTCAGATGGTGTTATAGGGGCAGGGGTCTGCGCGGTAAAAAGTGGTAAATCATTACCAATATTCTTGATGTTTTTTGACCCTTCGCCCGTAGTTAAGTTGGTTAATACATCTTTGGCGCGAGTGATGACATTGGCGGGAAGACCAGCCAGTTTTGCAACGTGAATACCGTAAGATTTATCCGCTGTGCCTTCGACAACATTATGCGTGAAAATAATATCACCTTCCCATTCCTTTACTTGAAGGGAATAACAACAAAGCGTACTTAAACGTTCTTGTAGGGAGGTAAGCTCGTGATAATGCGTAGCAAAGAGCGCACGCGATTTATTGACTTCGTGCAGTTGTTCAACACAAGCCCAGGCAATAGAGAGGCCATCAAAGGTGGCGGTACCACGACCAATTTCATCAAGGATAACGAGAGAACGTTCAGTCGCTTGATTTAAAATGATAGCGGTTTCAACCATTTCGACCATGAAGGTTGATTGTCCGCGTGCTAAATCATCTGCCGCACCAACACGTGAGAAAAGACGGTCAACAATACCGATGTGAGCGTTGGTAGCCGGTACAAACGAGCCAATTTGCGCCATAATGGTGACAAGCGCATTTTGGCGTAAGAAGGTTGATTTACCTGCCATATTAGGGCCAGTGAGCAGCCAAAGTTTTTGATTTTCACTTAAGTCGCAATCATTGGGAATGAAGGCGGTCGAGTCTTTTGCCAAGGCGGTTTCAACAACGGGGTGACGGCCACCTTCTATTTTAAAGGTGAGTGAGTTGTCTAAAACGGGACGTGTGTATTTTTGTTCAATAGCCAGCGAGCCGAGCGCGGTTGCAACATCAAGAGCGGCAAGCGCAGAAGAAACGGTACCTATATCGTTAGATAGTGCGTTGACCTGTTGTACAAGGTCACTAAAAATTTCCTGTTCAATGGCGAGAACTTTATCAGCGGCAGAAGATAAATCGCGCTCAAGTTCAGATAATTCTGGTGTTGTGAAACGAACATTATTTGCCAAAGTTTGACGGTGAATGAATGGATTGTCATCTTGCTTTTCATCACCAATTTTTACCATAAGCTTATCTGCATGGCGGGCGGTTACATCAATGAAATAGCCAAGAACGTTGTTATAGGTGACTTTTAGGGTATCAATGCCTGTCATCTCGCGATATTTAGCCTGAAGGGCGGCGATGTGACGCTTGCTATCATCACGCAAACCACGCAGCTCATCAAGGCGGGCATGAAAGTCAGCAGCAATAAAACCGCCATCGCGATCTAAAAAAGGTAAATCTTGTTTTAAGGCGTTACGGAGTGTGTCACTTAATTTTTTTAGCTCATTTGATTGCTTTAAATTTTGGGTGATATTTTTTAACGGCGCTTCTTTTGTTTGTAGCAAGAGAGCAATAATAGTTTCGGCGGCATAAAGCCCATCACGAAGTGCGCCTAAATCACGTGGTCCTCCACGATCAACAGAAAGACGGGCGAGGGCACGTTCCATATCAGGGACTTGTTTAAGGTAATCACGCATGGAGTCACGTAACGAGGTTTGATTAACGAATATTTCAACTTCGTCCTGACGGGCATGAAGCGCGTTTATATCCGTTAAAGGTGCAGATAGTCTGAGCTGTAACGCGCGAGCACCAGAGGCGGTGACAGTACGGTCGATTGTGTGAAGGAGCGAGCCTTTACGTTCCCCCGATAAAGTGCGGTTAAGTTCAAGGTTACGGCGGGTGGCGGCGTCAATCTCCATATTTTCACCACCGGAGATTTGGTTGGGGCGTTTCAGGTGAGGGACTTTACCTTTTTGTGTGCGTTCCACATAGTCAATCAATGTGCCTGCAGCGGATATTTCTGCGCGACTGAAGGCGCCAAAAGCGTCTAATGTACCAACGCCAAAGACGGTCTCTAATCTTTTTTCTGCATTTTGACTGTCATATAAACTGTTTGATAAGGGTGTTATTATTTGTTGGTAAGGTGCAAATATATCGAATAAGCTTTCGCGTTGAACCATTTTATCTGCGATTAAAATTTCACGTGCGTTAATGCGCTCTAGGGCGGGAGCAATGAGTTTTTCATGAACGGCTTGAACGTAAAAATCACCCGTTGAGATTTCTAACCATGCCAAACCATATTGTCCTGCAATTTCAGACAAAGCGGCGAGGTAGTTATTTTCACGTGCATCAAGAAGGTTATCTTCGGTTAATGTCCCTTGGGTAACAACGCGGACAACATCACGGTTTACAAGGGCTTTAGAGGCAGGTTTGCCTGCCGCCTTGGCGCGAGCTTTGGCTTCAGCCGGGGTTTCAGTTTGTTCACAGATAGCAACTTTAAATCCTTCACGGATAAGTTTTGCCATGTAAGAATCGTAACTATGAAAGGGGACACCGCACATGGGGATGTCGGTGCCTTCGGTTTTTCCGCGTTTGGTTAGGGTGATGTCGAGAGTTTGCGAAGCCTGAATTGCATCCTCAAAAAACATTTCGTAAAAATCACCCATGCGATAAAATAATATGCAATCAGGATATTGTTTTTTTAGGGTCAAATATTGCGCCATCATTGGCGTATGGCCTTGGTTTAATAAATCCTCAACGGATGTATAATCCGCAGAGGCAGGCTCTTTTTTCAACGCTTGTGACATAGGTTATTTTTAACACTAAGAAGGCTAAGAACACTATGGTTTTCTAAGGATTTACAAAGGTTTTCCAGAGAAAACCGCCTTTATAAAGGCACTTAATCTGTTGTACCTGTAGAGCCAAAGCCGCCTGCGCCACGGTCAGTTTTATTGAGTTCATCCGTGACTTCCCATGTGACTTTGGCGTGTTGAGCGATAACCATTTGGGCAATACGCATACCGCGTTCAACGGTGAAAGCTTCTTGCCCTAAGTTCGCAAGAATAACGCGGATTTCACCACGATAATCCGCATCGATCGTACCCGGGGAGTTTAAAACGGTTACGCCATGCTTTAAGGCCAAGCCAGAGCGTGGACGAATTTGCGCCTCGTACCCTTCAGGCAGAGCAATGGATAAGCCAGTCGGGATGAGCATACGTTCACCAGGGCCAATTTCGATCGCTTCTTCCAAGGCGGCGGTTAAATCCATACCCGCAGATTGTTCTGTTGCGTAAGTTGGGAGTTGTAGGCCAACCGCATGTTCCATAGGGGTGAGGGCGATTTTAACTTTATCAGGCATTTGTTTGTCCTTTTATTGTATTTTTTATTTCGGGGAGATAATCAATGATTTCGTCTATAATGTCACGTGCAATTATTGTTTTGTTAGAGGTAGGAAATTCTTTTTTATTATCAGCGGTGAATAGTGTGATTTTGTTTTTATCACTACCAAAGACATCATTTTCAGTAACATTATTGGCAATGATCCAATCACAGTTTTTGGATTGTAGTTTTGCTTTGGCATGATCGTTTAGATTTTCAGTTTCGGCGGCGAAACCAATAACCAAAGCCGGACGTTTGGTTTTATGATTAGATATTGTTTTTAAAATGTCTGGATTTTCAACAAGGTTAAGAGAGGGTGCTTTTTTGTTCGCGCCTTTTTTAATTTTTTGGGGTGAAAAACTATCAACGCGCCAGTCAGAAATCGCCGCCGCGCAAATAGCTATATCAGCAGGAAGAGCGTTTTCACAGGCTTCTAGCATGTCTTGAGCGGTCTCAATATGAATGGTTTTAATGCCATCAGGGTCTGTAAGTTTGACGGGACCAGTAATTAGTGTGACCGACGCACCAGCATGAGAGAGCGCACCTGCAATAGCGTGGCCTTGTTTGCCTGATGACCTGTTACCGATGAAGCGAACAGGGTCAATGGGCTCGTACGTGGGGCCGCTGGTGACGATAGCGCGTAAGCCAGCAAGCGGTTTGTTAGCAGAAAAATGATTTATAACGGCGGATAAAATATCCTCAGGTTCGCTCATGCGACCCATACCTGTTTCACCACAGGCCATATCGCCTGCCGCAGGGCCCACGATTTTGATGTCACGTTTGGCAAGGACTTTTAAGTTGTCTTGCGTGGCGGCATGTTGCCACATCATCGGGTTCATTGCAGGGCAAACCATGACAGGACGGTTGGTGGCGAGCAAGGTTGTTGACGCAAGGTCTTCGGCCAAGCCGTGCGTCATTTGCGCGAGTAAATTGGCACTGGCAGGGGCAACAACAACAAGGTCTGCTTCGCGTGATAATCTGATATGTCCCATTTCTGCTTCGTCTTTAAGGGACCATAAATCTGTATAGACTTCTTCTTCGGCGAGCGCGGAGACTGAAAGAGGGGTGACAAAATGTGCGCCCCCATTGGTTAGAACGCAACGTACATGTGCACCTGATTTTTTAAATAGGCGGATAAGCTCAAGCGATTTATAAGCGGCAATACCACCTGAGATAATTAATAATATTTTCTTACCGTTCAGCATCTTGTTCTTTTTGTATTTTTTGTTCTTTCAAATAAAAATAAGCCCCGCGTAAAAGCGAGGCTTATCTTAATTCTTATAGATCATATAGTCTAGTATTGTCACGAATGACAATACCTTAGATTATAGATCAAGCTTACCTTTTACGGCATCAACAGCGTCTTTAGCTTCCATTGCATCACCAGCAGCAGGAACTTTATCAGCCATAGCGTCAGCAGCAGTATCTTTTACGATTTCTTTAGCTTTATCCATTGCACCTTCAGTATCAGTTGCTTCGGCAGCCATCTCTTTAGCTTTATCCATTGCGCCTTCAGTGTCAGTCGCTTCAGTAGCCATCTCTTTAGCTTTGTCCATTGCACCTTCAGTATCAGTTGCTTCAGCAGCTATCTCTTTAGCCTTATCCATCATGCCTTCTGCACCGTCAGTTGCATCAGCAGCGATTTCTTTTGCACCGTCAAGAGCATCACCAGTTGCTGCTTTCGTTGCGTCAATAGCACTACCAAATGTTCCTTCTGCACCTTCGATTAGCTCACCAGCCGCAGGAGCGATAGAGGCAAAGCCTTCAGCGTCTGTGTCAGTTACGTTGTTATATACGACTTGCATTGCAACAATACCTGCTACTAATACGACAGCCGCGAAAAAGACTGATTTTAATACGTTGTTATTCATTAGAGTTTTCCTTCCTTATATAATTCTTTTCGTGAGACGATGTCATCACCGCTCGCGTTCTTTTTTAGTGACCTAAATAATAGATTGGCCTTATTAAAGGAATTTCCCGCAATAATGCAATAGTTTTTTTAACAAATATGAAAATTAATTGTGTATAATTATGTATAAACTTACTTATGTTTTTAAACCAAAATGGATGGCGGCGATACCAAAGGTTAGGTTTTCGTAGGATGTTTTCATGAATCCTGCGTTTTGTAACCTGTCTTTTAAACTCTCTTGCGTTGGAAATTTACGAATAGATTCAACGAGATACTGGTAACTATCGCGGTCTTTGGCGATGACTTCCCCCATTTTAGGGATAAGATTGAAGGAAAATTTATCATATAGGGCGGCAAGGGCAGGGTTCTCAACATGAGAGAATTCAAGGCAATAAAACCGTCCACCGGGTTTAAGGACACGATGAGCCTCTTTTAGGGCATTATCTATATGTGTGACATTGCGTAAACCAAAGGCGATGGTATAGACATCGACGCTCTCATCCTCAAGAGGGAGGGTCTCGGCATTGCCTGTGACCCAGTCATAATCATGAAGTTTGCCCTTATTAATGGCACGATCACGGCCAACACGTAGCATATCCCAGTTCAGGTCACATAAGGTGATTTTGGTTGAATTTAGGGGTTTATTAGGGACGTTATGACTACGTTTTTCGATGTAATCACTAATACGAAAGGCAATATCACCTGTACCACCCGCGACATCAAGGTAATGTAGCCCCGCCTTGGGACGTATACGGCGGATTAAATGGTTTTTCCAAAGGCGATGCACCCCGCCAGACATGACATCATTCATGACGTCATATTGATCGGCCACGGAGTCAAAGACCCCACGAACAAGGGTTGTTTTTTCCTCTGGAGTTACATCACGCGTACCGAATTGAACGCTTTCGGGGTTTTTGGCAGGATTTTTGGCAGGGGTTTCGGTAAGGTTCTCAAGAGAGGGGTGGTGAGTTTTTTTGGTCATATATTATGTTTTAAACCACAAAGCGGCAAAGTCACGCAGAATTTTATCCATGTTCATTTTTTTTGATTTATGGTTTAAATAACGCCATGAAATTGATTAAAGCAATGGCGACGGTGGCGGGCCTGACAGGGGCCAGCCGTATTTTAGGATTTGTCCGTGATATCTTAACCGCGGCGATTTTAGGTGCAGGGCCGATTGCCGATGCATTTTTTGTGGCATTAAAACTCCCTAATTTTTTCCGCCGCGTTACCGCCGAAGGCGCGTTTAGTGTCGCATTTGTTCCGCTTTATTCGGAAAATTTGGAGAAAGAAGGCGCGGATGAAGCGTCGCTTTTTGCCTCTAATGCCTTTTCGGTGATGATCGCTTTTCTTGTTCCGTTTACGCTTCTTGCTATACTTGCCATGCCAGCGATTATATATGCCATCGCCCCTGGTTTTCATGATGAACCTTTGCGGTATGGTACAGCCGTTGAGCTGTCGCGGATTACATTTCCTTACCTGCTATTAATGTCATTGACTGCATTGATGGGCGGGGTATTGAATTCGCATGATAGATTTGCGCCGTTTGCCAGTGCACCGATATTTTTTAATTTATGTTTGATTATTGCTTTGCTGGTTTTTACGAAGTTTACCGAAACCGCTGGTCACGCTATGGCGTGGGGTGTGTTTGCCGCGGGTGTGACGCAGTTTTTGTGGTTGTTTTATTTCGTAAGGCGACAAGGTATTAAGTTGCGCCTAAAAAAACCAAAATTTACAGGCAATATAAAAAAGTTATTTAAGTTGATGGGGCCAGGGGTTGTTGGTGCGGGCGTCATGCATATTAATCTGTTTGTTGATTTGGTGTTGGCCTCAACCTTGGCGAGTGGCTCAATCTCTTACCTTTATTATGCGGATCGTTTAAATCAATTGCCATTGGGTATGGTAGGGATAGCAGTGGGAACGGCGTTGTTGCCGATGCTTTCACGTTCAATCGCAGCGGGGGATGAGGCGAAAACGCAAAATTTATTTAACCGCTCTTTAGAGATTTGTTTGTTGCTGGCGTTACCGGCGGCGGTGGCATTGTTTGTTATTCCTGAAACATTAATGGGGGCGTTATTTGAACGCGGCGCGTTTACCGCGCAAGATACGGCGACGGCCTCTAAAGTTTTGATGGGCTATGCCATTGGCTTGCCTGCTTATATTGTAGTGAAGGTTTTTTCAACGGCTTATTGGTCATCTCAAGACACGATGAGTCCCGTGAAGATTTCTATTATGACGACGGCAATTAACATTGCTTTAAGCTTGGTGCTTATTCAGTTTATTGGCGTTGTTGGTATTGCGCTGGCAACAGGGCTTGTTGGTTGGTTTCAGCTTGCGTTGCTTTATAATGGTTTACGTAAGCAAGAAAATTTTAAATTTGATGTGCGATTTAAACGCGTTGTTTTTAAAATTATTTTTAGCGCGTTGTTAATGGGTTTTATTTTATTGGTGTCTGACAAGTATATTGGTGGCTTGAATGAAATACTATCATTGGTAGGTTTAGTGGCTTTAGGCTTGATTACCTACGCCCTCACTATTATAACAACCAAAGCCATTACAACAGATGAGCTAAAACGATATTTACCGAAAAGACGTAAGGCATCGTGATGAATTTAGAGGATAATCCAACAACATTAATTAAGATGAAAAGTGGTTATGCCTGTATTGGTGACACTCAATTTTTGCAGGGTTATTGCGTTCTTTTTTCTGACCCTGCTGTTGCGAGTTTAAATGATTTAAATACGATAGCTAGAGCTGATTTTTTATCAGATATGTCTATTGTTGGTGACGCTATCATCAAGGTTTGCCGACCGTTACGCATTAATTACGGTATCTTAGGTAATAGCTATCCTCATTTACACGCTCACCTTTTCCCGCGCTATGAAGATGAACCAGAACAGTTACAAAAACGAAATGTATGGCAATATCCTGAAGAGTATTGGGTCAACTCAGAGTATAAATTTGACGTAGATAAGCATAAGGATTTGAAAAACAATCTTATTACAGCTATCAAAGACTTAATTTAATTTTCACTTAATAAAGAGAAACATAATGACCAAAAGAATTTTTTCAGGAATGCAACCGACGAACAGACTCCAATTGGGGAACTATCTGGGTGCGTTGCGTAACTGGGTAAAGCTTCAAGATGAAGGTGATAACCAGTGCTTATATGGTGTTATGGACTTACACGCTATCACAAATGGGCATGACCCTAAGGCTCTAACCGAAGCGACGCGTGAGACAGCTGCCGCCTATATTGCGGCGGGCGTTGATCCGAAGCGTTCATATATTATGGCTCAATCTTCTGTTTCTGGACATGCTGAATTGACATGGTTGTTATCGTCAATGACTCAAATGGGGAAGTTGGAACGTATGACGCAGTTTAAAGATAAAGCCGGTAAAAATGCCGAGCGTGCGAGCTTAGGCTTATTCGCGTATCCTGTTTTAATGGCGGCGGATATTTTGCTTTATAAAGCAACGCATGTCCCCGTTGGTGAGGATCAAAAACAGCATCTTGAACTCTCACGTGATGTTGCAAGTGTGTTTAATGAAAAATACGCAGGTGGAAAAGAATATTTCCCCATGCCTGAGCCTTATATTATGGGCACAGCAACACGGGTGATGTCTTTGCGTGACGGAACACAGAAGATGAGTAAATCTGCCGAGAGTGATATGACACGGATTAACCTGACCGATGATGCGGATATGATTGCCAAGAAATTTAAAAAAGCCAAGACCGATCAAGGTAATGTGCCTGCCAGTGATAAAGAAGGCGAGGGACGTCCCGAGGCGATGAATTTAATAGGTATTTACGCGGCGCTATCTGATACGACCAGTGAACAAGTTATGGCGGAATTTGGTGGGCAACAATTTAGTGCGCTTAAAACCGCACTATCTGATTTGGCCGTCGCACAATTATCTCCTATCACGACACGTATGAGTGAGCTGATGTCTGATAAAGCGGAGATTGACAATATTCTAAAAGCTGGCGCAGATAAAGCCCGTGAACTGGCCGCACCAACGTTGGATGATGTCTATAAAATGATGGGTTTTTTACGTTAGGGTGCGAGAAACGCTGGAGTAGAATCTGGTATAGAACAAGATAGTTGTAGCTTTCGAATAATGTACTCGCTTGTTTGGGGCGTAACAGCGACATTTAAGTCTTCAAGTGTGTTTCTTCCTACAAGGAAAGGGCGGTTGAAACCGTTTCGGTTGCTTAAACTAGCTTCTGTTTCTAACGGAGACATGCCAGCTATGCTCACGTTCATTTTGATGACGGGGCGCTCTCCCTTTGTTTTGACGTTTGAGGTACGAATAACAGCTTCTTCAAAATTTTGCCCAGATATCGTAAACGTAACAATATTCGCTTGTTTATCATATTGAATATTATCCGCATGGATGGATGAGGTTTGCGCGCCAGTATCAAGCTTTGCAGGGCAAGATAATGATGTGCCGCCAATGATAACGTCGCTGACCTGCATATAATTGAGAATATTATGCTCTGGGGGCTGTTTAATAGAGGTTGAAGAACAAGCAGTGGCAAAAGATAAAGAGGCGAATGCTATAATAGGGGTTTTAGTAAGCATAAGAATGAAAGCTACATAATATAGTGGTTAACTTGGATAATGATTAATTTAAGGTACCATAAAAGTGCGTTATGTAATTTTCAAGTCATTTGTAGATAATGAGTAAACTTTCCTGTGATTTATTTTAATCCCTGACAATTTTGTGAAAGATATATACAATGTTGATCATGACTCGTCTTTTCTTATTCTTCGCTCTTTTTACCCTTGCTGTGACTGTGGCTGTGTCTAACGCGGCTAAAGCAGACTATTTTCTTTGGAAAGAGGCCAAGAGCGGCCTGACCATGACTTTCCCAGATACATGGGTGCGTCAGACACATCGTAACCCTGATGAGGTTTTGCGGATTGTTGCGCCATCAAATGGCGATGATCCTGTTTGTACGGTGAAAATCACAGATGATAACCGTTATACAATTTTCCCTGCAGATTATGGTGATGCAGTGCAGCGAACGGCCGTGAGTATTCCATTTTGGAAGTCTTATATGGGGCATTATGATGATTATACGATTGACCGTGTATTTGATGGCGCTGGTTTAGGGCGTTGGTTGGCTAGTTATGCTTTTGCCAGTTATGATTTGCATGACGGCACGGTAACGCAACAGCGGCGCGCGATTATGTTTGCCTCGCTTTATCACGATAAATTATATGTCGTGGAATGTTCTAGTCTTAATCATGCCTATGAAAGATGGAACGCAAACTTTAGAAGCGTTATTAAATCCATTGATTTCAAAAAGATGCATCATGAGCACTCAACGGGTAATTACGCCAATTTCCTTGGTGAGGTAGAGCAATATTTCTGGGCGCAAACTGGCCCCGAAGGTACGACGGCTTATTGATTGACGGATTGACGTTCGCTTCGTTAAAGCGTAAATAAGGTCTATGTTTATACAAACCGAAAATACACCGAACCCCAACACAGTAAAATTCCTTCCTGGTCATGCAGTAATGGACGATCCCTCCATTGGCGGTGGCGTAGCGGAGTTTAAGACAAGTGAAGCGGCGGCGGTTTCTATGTTGGCGCAAAAACTGTTTGGCTTAAATGGTGTCACGGGCGTTTTTTACGGTAGTGATTTTATCTCTGTGACCAAAGATGATGAGGCCGCGTGGGAGAAGTTAAAAACTTTAATTATGGCGGCAATCATGGACCATGCAATGACGGGTATGCCGTTATTTCGTGAGGGGATGAGCCCAAAAGATACACAAGGCTCAACCAATGAAGATGATGATGAGCTAACCGTTCAGATTAAAGAGCTTCTCGATACGCGTGTTCGCCCGATGGTGGCGATGGATGGCGGCGATATCGTGTTTGACCGTTTTGAAGAAGGCATAGTCTATTTAACTATGCGCGGTGCGTGTGCGGGATGCCCCAGCTCAACCATGACGCTAAAAGACGGTATTGAAAACATGCTGCGTCATTACGTGCCAGAAGTCTTAGAGGTTAGACAGGCCGAGGGGTGATAATTTTTTACAGCGTTTTTCTTAATTTACACTTAAAAGTAAGCCGAACCAGCGCCAGCGTTTAGGGGTATCAATCTCGTCGTTCTTAACAGGTAAGGTGCAGTTGACCCGAAATCTGAGGTCATCAATATTTTGTTGTAACCTAATCTCAATACGGTTATTCAGTGTTTCTATGGTTGGTTTTGACTGTCCTGTGGCGTAGCAAGAGAGCTTCTTTAGGTCTAAGTCTTCCGATGTTGTAAAACCAATGGCAGGGTTATCTAGCTTAATAATTGAAGTTACAGGCGTTTGTTCACTGGCGGGAATGGGCAAGGCATTGGCCGTCATTTTAAAACGCCTTTGATCGGCGTAATTTTCTGTCATTAAGAAGCGTGGTAGGATAGTGCCTTTTGGGTTGTGGTACGCTACCCCAGACTGCTGACCCAGTAGAGCTTTGAAGCCATAGTTGTGGGCAATATCAAGGTGAGTCTTTGAATAAAGCCCTTGCGGGAAGGCCAGATATTGAGGGTGTTCCTGAAACAAGTCACGATAAAATGACACGGAACTGTTGATGTTACTACGAAGGGTTTCTATATCCTCAAAACCCTCCTCACTATAGTTTTCAGGATGTATGCCAAAATTTACAAGTTGTAATTTTTGGAGCTTTTTGATGTCTTTAAGGGTCAAATAACGGGCATTATTTCCCATGACCCGTTCAGGGGATAGAAAGACAGTAAAGGGAAATTGGTACTTTTTTAGTAAGGGCGCGGCCTGTGTTAGGATAGATTTATCGGATCCATCAAAGGTGAGGACGATGCTATTATCTGGAAGAGGTGCTTTTTTCTTATAGGCGTGCAGGACATCAGGCAGAGCCACGACATTATAATTCCCTATGTTAAGTTCGCGTAAGTGGGCTTTGAACTGTTTGAGCGTAACGCTGGTTGCGGGGGCATCATCTTGCCCAACACCATAATAGGCCATGATACGCACAGCAGTTCTATCTTCCTTAATCATTTGTGCCTGAGCAGGGAAATGAACAGAGAAAGTCATTATTAACAGAGCGGTAAATAATACATATCGCATAGCCTTATAAATAAAGTGTTTGGATGGTGAAAGCTAGTCAATCTTGTTGAAATAAATGCGAGTATGGTTAAAGTGGCGACGTAATGAGTGATAAACTTAAAAAGACAGTTCTGGCATTTGACACCGCAATGGGTGGAATTTCGGTTGGGGTCATTGCGTCCAATGGCCATGTCGTGAGTAGACAGATGGAAACAGCGCGTGAGCAGGCATCTTTATTGGTGCCGATGATACAAGAGGTTCTTGACGAAGCGCAAATAGAATTCAAAGACGTTGGTGTTTTAGGATGCAATATTGGCCCAGGATCATTCACAGGATTGCGGATTGGTCTGACCACGGCGCGGGTTTTGAGTCTATCGCTGGATATTCCATTAATTGGGTTGAATACAATGGAGGTCATGGCGCATCATTACGAGACAGATAAGCCGCTTTTAATCGTTCTTGAAACGAAGCGAAAAGACTTCTATTTCCAATATTTCGATACGACAAGAACCGATTTAACGGCTCCATCTGCAGGGTTGGCGCAGAGTGTCATTGATGCAGCACCTTGTGATATCTTTGATGTAGGAGGGGATTGCTTAGATCGTTTTAAATCAATGGTTAAGGGTAATTTCGATACGCTTCAAAACTGGATTTTACCAGACCCAATTATCATGGCGCAAATGAGTTTAGTTAAATTTGAAGCCGGAATGAAGAATAATTCGACTGACCCAATATATCTACGTGATGCAGATGTTTCAGTGTCAAAAAAGAGGCAGAGGAAGCTGGCGCAAAGTTAGTGAAAAGTTAGCCAATATGACCTGTTGTTAATCGGCCAATTCTTTGCTTCGTTTGTTGGCGGCTTGAATTGTTTTGTTCATGATGTCTTGAAATTTACCATCCATGAGCAATTTTAAACCAGCCTCGGTTGTTCCATTTTTACTGGTGACGTTCTGACGCAAAGTTGACGCAGGAGTATCATGATCTGATTCAGCAAGTGCCGCCGCCCCAATGACAGTTTGACGCGCCAAAGTCATAGCATGATCTTTGGATAGTCCTACCCGCGTACCAGCTTGCGCCATTGCTTCTATCATATAAAAAACATAGGCGGGGCCGGACCCTGAAAGAGCGGTGACCGCATCCATCTGTAATTCATTATCGAGCCATATTATTTTACCAACCGCGTTCAAAAGGCTATTGGCTATATCTTTATGCTCTTGTGTAACATTGTCGGTTGCGTACAGCGCGCTGATCCCCTTACCAATGGCGGCAGGAGTGTTGGGCATTGTACGTATAATGGGCGTATCTTTAGAAAATTGTTTTTCAAAATAAGTCGTACTCTTCCCTGCAGCGATAGAAAGAACAGGAATTTCCGCAGGTAATATCTTGGCAAGGTTGGTACATACATCATCCATAATTTGTGGCTTCACCGCGAGGATAACGACGTCGGTTTTTGCCAAGGAAAGAGATTCCATAAGTTTCACGTGAAACAAGTCATTATGACTCGATAATGAGTCATCTATTTCGTTAGGGTCAAGGATTTCTGCGTGTTTTACAAGGTTTGCATCGAGCCATCCATGAATCATAGATGCGCCCATTTTCCCGCATCCTATCACCGTAATATTAAGTTGGGTCATGGTGCTTTAATGATCCATTTTTGGGTTTATGATACGCCAGCAACATCCATAAGGGAGAGCGATATATCTTTTGCTGGTGTGTGTGCAACTTTAGAGAGTAAGTCAAAGGTCATGTAATAACGTTCGCACTCATGCAGAGCGATATCAATGAGGTCTTCCATATGAGCAACGCCAGAGGTGTCATTCATACCGCGAAATAAGCTGGTATGGCGAAAACAGGGAACATTGACGGCGACGCCATTTTCTTCTGTACGGACATCAAAGTGACCGAGCCATAAAGAGGCGTTAATCTTATTCATGACTTGTGATGCTTCAATCTGTTTGTTGGGGGCAATCGTTAAATCAGGCGTGCAGTAAAATTGCATCGCGCTGAAGTCTTCTTGCCAGATAAAGGACATTTTATAGACCCCTTGCTTACCAGAAATGTGAACCGTCATCTCGTCTTGATTAAGACGGTCAAACGACCAATCATTATTCATCATGATCTCTTCAACCCCATCTAAAGGATTGCTGACATCGTCATAAAGATCAATTTCGTTTTCAGTGTTCAACATAATAGATTACTTCTTTGCTTCCAGTTTTTCTAAACGTGCCAAGATATCTGCTTGGTCTTTGAGAGATTTTTGTAACAAAGCTTCTACGCGCTCTAAGTCCTCACGCGGGACAAGATCCATACGGTCGGCAATATCTTCAACACGGGCTTTTATATCATCACGTATCTGTTGGCCTGCGCCGCCCAAAAGGCCTGCCGCGCCGCCAGCAAGCTGTGCAATATCTCCTAAAAGTTCTGTTGGCTTTGTCATGATGACAAAGAGATAGCATTGCAGGTAAAACTCAGACAACCGCTCTTAAAAAGATTCTCTTATATATCCACTTATTTATTTGGCATTATTATATTAGCCGTCATTCGATTAAACCCGAGAATGGTTTTTTATATAAAGGTTTTGTTTTACGGTTTGAACGATTAAACTATGCTTGTGATTCAATCTAAAGAAAGCATTCAGCTATGATTATTGTAACAGGTGGAACAGGGTTTATCGGCTCGAACCTTGTGGCAGCGTTGGAAGAAAAAGGCTGTCGTGATATCGTGATTTGCGACACATTAGGCAACGAAAATAAGGGAGGCGATAAATGGCGCAACATTGCCAAGCGCGAAATTCGTGACTTCGTACGTCCTGAGCGTTTATTCGATTATTTAGACACCCATATTGATGAAATTGAGATGGTGTTTCATATGGGGGCTATCTCGGCCACAACTGAGACCGATGTTGATTTAATTACGGAGACCAATATTGTCTTGTCTCGCCGTTTGTGGAAATGGTGCGGTAAAAACCAAAAACGCTTCGTTTATGCCTCTAGCGCCGCAACCTATGGTGACGGAAACCAAGGGTTTAAGGATGTTGAAGAAACAGAAGAGTTGGCGCATTTACGCCCGCTGAATGCCTATGGGTGGTCGAAACATGTGTTTGACCGTCGTGTTGCCCGTGTTTTAGAAGATGGTCAAGAGCCAGTACCGCCACAATGGGCAGGGCTTAAGTTCTTTAATGTTTATGGCCCGAATGAATATCATAAAGAGGATCAAATGAGTGTCGCCTGCAAGCTGTACCCGCAAGTGGTTGCAGGAGCGACGGCTAAGCTATTTAAATCACATAACCCTGATTATGAAGATGGTGGGCAGTTGCGAGATTTCATTTATGTTCAAGACTGCGTCAATGTGATGCTCTGGTTATATGAGAATAAGGCAGTTAATGGCTTGTTTAATGTAGGAACAGGGAAGGCGCGGAGCTTTAAAGATCTGGCTGAAGCGACATTTAAAGCCGCAGGTATTGAACCGAAGATTAGTTATATTGATATGCCTGAAAATTTACGTGAGAAATATCAATATTTTACGCAGGCTGATATGAGCAAGTTACGCGCCGCGGGCTATGATAAACCGTTCATGGAGTTGGAAGAAGGGGTTAATGACTTCGTCTCTACCTACATGGCACATGAGGATTCTTATAAATAATGACCCTTCCTTTTCCCGATATTGATCCTGTTGCTCTGTCGTTGGGCCCGCTTGAAATCCGTTGGTATGCTTTGGCTTATATGGCGGGGTTCTTATTGGGGTGGAAGTATGCGCTCCATCTTTGTGGGTTGTCGCCGAATAACCGTCCAACGCGGGATGATATAGATAATTTTATTCCGTTTACGGTGCTGGGGGTTATCCTTGGTGGACGGTTGGGCTATGTGTTGTTTTACCAGCCAGCCCTTTATGCGGCCAGTCCGTTAGATGCGTTTAAGGTCTGGGAAGGCGGCATGGCCTTTCATGGTGGTGCATTGGGGGTTATTCTTGCCATCATATTATTTGGCTGGCAGCAGAAGATCCACCTGTTGAGGCTGTCTGACATCGTTTGTGCTTGTGTACCTATTGGTCTGTTCTTTGGGCGGATTGCTAACTTTATTAATGGGGAGCTGTTTGGCCGCGTCAGCGATGCCCCTTGGGCGATGGTGTTTCCGCGTGGTGGGTCGTACCCGCGTCACCCTAGCCAGCTTTATGAAGCGGCTCTTGAAGGGGCATTATTGTTTATTATCTTATTGTTTTTATATAAGAAAATGAATTTATCGGCGCGTCCAGGGTTCGTTAGCGGTGCATTTTTGGCAGGCTATGGTGTGTTCCGTATGGTGGTTGAACTGTTCCGTCAGCCTGATGCACATATTGGTTTTGTCTTTGCTGAGGTCTCTATGGGGCAAATTTTAAGTTTACCTATGGTTTTGGCTGGTATTGGGCTTATGGTCTATGCTTATCTGAAGCCGCGCTTGAAGCCTTTCTCTAAGTCACCCTCCAAAGTCGCATAAGCGATATGCCAACCGCGTTAGAAGAGATTATCAAACAAACTATCCGTGATACGGGGCCGATGAATTTGGCCCATTATATGGCGTTATGCTTAGGGCACCCTACACATGGTTATTATATGACCCGTGATCCGTTCGGCGAAAAGGGCGATTTTACAACAGCTCCAGAGATATCGCAGATGTTTGGTGAGCTTATCGGGGCGTGGATCGCCGATAGTTGGGTAAAGATGGGGACTCCTAAAAAATTTATATTATTAGAGTGTGGCCCCGGCCGCGGTACTTTAATGATGGATGCGATGCGAGCGACACAAAATGTTGATGGGTTCCATGAAGCGGTGCAGATACATTTGTTAGAAATGAGTCCTGTTCTTCGTTCTTTACAAGCAGAACGTTTGTCTCAATATGATGCAACATGGCACGATGACCTTTCGACGTTACCAACCGATTATCCGATTATTGTCATCGGGAATGAGTTCCTTGATGCCTTGCCGGTGCGTCAACTGACATGGTGTGAAACAGGATGGAAAGAAAAAACTGTAAATATAGATAAAAACGATACGCTTTGTTTATATGATGTTGAGGCAAAAAATGAAGTGATTGAAGCTCTAACACCCTTTCTTATTCCTCCACAAGTAGGGGAGCAAGTTGAAGTATCGCTTGAGCAGCAACGCTTGCTTAATGATCTGATAAATATTGTTTTAAAACAAGGAGGTATTCTCTTGTTTGTAGATTATGGGTTCGTCCATAATGTAGCAGGTGACACTATACAAGCAGTTAAGAACCATAGCTATTGCGACTTGTTAGAGACACCGGGTGAGGCTGATATTACGGCGCATGTTAATTTCTCTGAAATATCGCAAATCGCGATGAAGAAGAACATGATGGTGCATGGCCCTGTGTCACAGGGTGAGTACTTGAAACGCCTCGGAATTTCGATACGTGAAGGTCTATTAAAAGAAAATGCAACAAAATTGCAACAACGCGATATAGAGGCAGCTGTTAAAAGGCTGATTGGTGAGGACACAAAAAATAATGAAATGGGTAAGCTGTTTAAGGTCATTGCCTTTTCATCAAATTCCAATATTAATTTAGCAGGTTTCGTATGATTATTATTAAAGATAAAAAATTAGATGCGGTTCATGATTCAATATCACATGGTTTCTTTGGCCGACAAGGCGGCGTGAGTAAAGGGTTATATGACAGTTTGAATTGCGGTAACGGGTCAGCTGACACGTCAGGTAATGTGGCAACTAACCGTAATTTGGTGGCGAAGGCTTTACAGGTTGAGGCTGATAAGCTGGCATCTGTTTGGCAGGTTCATAGTGCCGACTGTCTTATTATAGGTGACATAACGGCAACGAGAGATGACCGTCCAAAAGCCGATGCAATGGTGACAGATCAAGTAGGTCTTGCCCTTGGGGTTTTAACGGCCGATTGTACGCCTATTTTATTGGTAGGATTAAAGCCTGATGGTACACCTGTCATTGGTGCGGCACATTCAGGGTGGGGTGGTTCATTAAAAGGTATAGGTGAGGCAACAATAGATAAGATGTTAGAACTGGGCGCAGGGCTTGAAACTATACAGGCCACAATAGGGCCGTGCATTGGGCCAAAATCTTATGAGGTCTCCGTTGGTTTTGAAGCACCATTTTTGGCGCATAATCCAGAGGATGAGCATTTTTTCCGCGCAGCGCAAAAATCAGGGCACCTTATGTTTGATATGCCTGGTTATGTCGCTAGCCGTCTGGCGCGTCATGGGGTAAGGCAGGTGACGATAACAGGGCAGGATACTTTTGCAATGAAGGATGAGTTCTTTAGCTATCGCCGAACTACACACGCCAGTGAGCCAGATTATGGTCGTCAAATTTCCGCCATTGCAATTAGAGATAATTAAATTTGTGAAGATGTTGATTTGGCTATTGATTTAAGCGAATTCATTTTCTAATGTCTGGCTATAACACATCATACAAGCTTACGGAAAAAACGACCATGAAAATCATTGCCGGTAACTCCAACCTACCTTTATCAGAGGCTATTTCTGATTACTTAGAAATACCTTTGACTAAAGCCAGTATCAGACGCTTTGCAGATATGGAGATCTTTGTTGAAATTATGGAGAATGTTCGCGGTGAAGATTGCTTTATTGTGCAATCAACTTCGTATCCTTGTAACGATAACTTGATGGAGTTACTCATCACTATTGATGCGTTGAAACGCGGTTCTGCAAGACGTATCACGGCGGTGATGCCTTACTTTGGTTATGCACGTCAGGACCGTAAAACAGGGGGTAGAACACCGATTACAGCCAAATTAGTGGCGAATATTATAACGGCGGCTGGGGCAGATCGTGTATTAACGATGGATCTACATGCGGGTCAAATCCAAGGATTCTTTGATATTCCAACGGATAACTTAATCGCCAGCCCAACGATGACTGTTGATATGAAGCAAAAGTTTGATTCTGATAACCTTGTTATGGTTTCACCAGATGTGGGTGGTGTGGTGCGCGCGCGTTCTATCGCTAAACGGATGAGTGCGGATTTGGCGATTATTGATAAGCGCCGTGAAAAGGCAGGGGTGTCTGAGGTCATGAACGTTATCGGGAATGTTGAAGGTAAAGAATGTATCTTGATTGATGATATCGTTGATAGCGCAGGAACATTGTGTAATGCAGCGGCGGCGTTGAAAGAAAATGGCGCAAAATCTGTCCACGCCTATGTGGTACATGGGGTGTTATCTGGCGGCGCGGTGGCGCGTGTGACAGATTCAGAAATGGAAAGCTTAGTCATTACAGATTCGATCACTGCAACTGACGCTGTACGCGCGTCTAGCAGTATCAAGCAGCTTTCAGTTGCGCCATTGATTGGTGAGGCGATGCGTAGAATTGCTGAAGAACGTTCAGTTTCTGCACTTTTCAAGTAATAAACCCAACAAATCCCTTGAATTTTGACCTGAAATAGGGTTATTTACGCCATTGCTTCACAGTGGAGCATGGCGCACACCCCTGGAGGGCGCCTTACATTAGAGAAAACCTTGTCCACGGTTACGTGTATGAGGATTAACAAAAAGGATACCAGACATGGCAAAACAATATGAATTGTCTGCGATGAAACGTGAACGCGCCGGTAAGGGGGTCGCTCGAGCACTTCGTAGAGAAAATAAAACACCAGCCGTTATTTACGGCGATAATAAAGACCCTGTAACAATTTCAATTTCAACAAAAGAAGCAAACCTTGAATATAACAAGGCGCATATGTTTACTTCTATTTGTGAATTAGATTTAGAAGGAACAAAGATGAAGCTTCTGGCGCGTGATGTTCAATTACATCCTGTGAGCAGTAATGTTCTTCATGTTGATTTCTTACGTGTAACAGACAAGACAACCATTACGGTTGCTGTACCTGTTGCCTTTACAAACCAAGATTCATGTAAAGGTCTTCTTGCAAAAGGGATTTTGAACGTTGTGCGTTATGAGGTTGAAGTTGACTGTAAGGCAGTTGCTATCCCTGATGAAATTACGGTTGATATTTCTGACTTTGATATTGGTGATTCAATTAAAATTAGCGCGGCAATTATGCCTGATGGTGCTAAACCAACGATTAGTGATCGTGACTTTACATTAGCGGCTATTGTTGCGCCACGTGAGATTGTTGAAGATGAACCAGAAGTTGCTGAAGGCGAAGAGGGTGCTGAAGGCGAAGGGGCTGCTGAAGGTGCTGAAGGTGAGAAAGCTGAAGGTGGTGACGCTAAAGCCGAAGACGATAAAAAGTAGGTCTTTTATAACAAATAATTTTAAAAGAGGGTGCTATAGCGGTATCCTCTTTTTTTATTTATAGTTCGTATGATGTTTAATATTTTTAAAAAGAAAAAGAATTTAGATATGTGGCTTATTATAGGGCTGGGGAATCCTGGTGATAAATATGAGGATAATCGGCATAATATTGGCTTCATGGTAGCTGATGAATTGGCGCGCGATAATATATTCCCTAATTTTAAATCTAAATTCCAGGGTGAGATTTCTGAAGGTAGAATTGCGAACCAGAAAGTAATTTTATTAAAACCTATGACGTATATGAATGACTCGGGAATTTCAGTCCGTAAATGCGCGGATTTTTATAAAATACCGCCTGAAAAAATCATCGTTTTTCATGATGAGTTGGACTTGGCGCCCAGTGCAATAAAAGTAAAACAGGGCGGCGGCACAGGCGGACATAATGGGTTGAAATCTATTGATGCACATTTAGGGAATAAAGAATATTGGCGGGTACGCCTTGGTATTGGCCACCCTGGTGATAAAAACCGTGTCAGTGGTTATGTGCTGAGTGATTTTAGTAAGGAAGAGCAAAAATGGCTCGATGATTGGATTTATGTGTTGTCAAAAAATATCGATGGTTTGATTGATGGTAAACATAACGAGTATATGGCGCGGGTGGTCGAAAATTTTAAAGTTTAGTTTTAGAGAAAACAGGAAATTGTCATGACCCAGTATTCTTTTAGAAAGGCACAAAAAGAGGATGTTACAATATTGGTTAATTTAGCAGGTGAGTTAAGTGAGTATCATGGAGATACTCATAGGGCTACTGCTCAAAATTATTTAGATAGTTGGGACGATTTTGAATCGTTTGTGGTGGAAGTGAATAAAGAAGTAATTGGTTATATAACGGGTTTTAAATTTTTTAGCTTTGAACAGTGTATCTGCGGATATGATATTCAAAATATGTGTGTTACGGAGTCTTATCGTAATCAAGGGGCAGGTAAGTTTTTACTAAATAGTTTGATAACGTTGAAAGAAGAAGAGGGAATTCAAAAATTTAAAGTTTCTTTTCAGGATTGGAACAAGGGTGTGAAAAGGTTTTATAAAGAAATAGGTTTTCAAGAAAACACTACTAGTAAAAACCTTGTTCGGATGGCGTTAATGACCAAAATATTGAAAGATTAAAAAGGAAAAAGATATGAGTTTTAATTGTGGAATTGTTGGGTTGCCTAATGTTGGAAAATCGACATTATTTAATGCCTTAACGGCAACAGCGGCGGCGCAAGCGGCGAACTTTCCGTTTTGTACGATTGAGCCTAATGTTGGTAAGGTTGCTATACCTGATACGCGCCTTGACCAGATTGCGACAATTTCAAGCTCCGCCAAAGTTATTCCTGCGCAGTTGGAATTTGTTGATATTGCCGGCCTTGTAAAAGGCGCAAGCCAAGGCGAGGGGCTGGGTAATAAGTTCCTGACCAATATTCGTGAGACGGACGCGATTATCCATGTATTACGTTGTTTTGAAGATGCGGATATCACGCATGTTGATGGCTCGGTTGATCCCTTGCGTGATGCAGAAACGATTGAAACAGAGCTGTTATTGGCGGATTTAGAAAGTGTTGAAAAACAAATTGGAAACATCGAACGTAAAGCCAAAGGGGGTGACAAGGATTTAGTTGCTCAGCTTGATTTGATGAAGCGTGTAAAAGAAGCGCTGGACAAGGGGGAGCCTGCTCGTGTCGTTGAAGCAGAAAATGAGGATGAAGTACGTTGGCAAAAACAAATGATGATGCTGACGGCGAAACCTATTCTTTATATTTGTAATGTTAATGAAGATGACGCCGCAGGCGGAAACGAGTTTAGTAAAAAAGTCGAAGCGATGGCCGCAAAAAAAGGTGCAAGTGCGGTTGTGATTTGTGCGGAAATTGAATCGCAAATTGCGCAGTTAGAAAGCGCAGAAGAAAAAACTGAATTTTTAGAAAGTCTAGGCTTGGAAGAAGCAGGACTCGATAAAATTATTAAAGCGGGGTATAGCTTGCTCAACCTGCATAATTATTTTACATCGGGGCCAAAAGAAACCCGTGCATGGACAATCCGTAAAGACGCCAAAGCACCAGAGGCGGCGGGAGCAATCCATACAGATTTCCAAAAAGGATTTATTAAGGCAGAAGTCATCGCCTTTGATGACTTTATTTCCAACAATGGAGAGCAGGGCGCCAAAGATGCTGGTAAAATGCGCCAAGAAGGCAAAGAATATGTCGTCGTTGATGGCGACATCATCTTATTCAGGTTTAATGTTTAAGTTTCCTTAAAAAACACACCCCATAAAAGGTCACAAAAGATAGGACAAGGGGCAGGGTGCCTGTATGGACCCCTTCTAATAAGTCATGTCCTATTTTTACTTTATAACCTGCGGCAATAAAGAACCCAATTAACCCCATAATGATGGAGGCAAAAGCCGCGATTGTAGAACGACGTTTCCATGTCATGCTTAGCATTGTTGGAATCATAATAGCGGCACCAATCGCAGAATAAATGGCGAGATCTGTCATAAATTGCGGTGGTTTTAACCCTGTGACAAAGGCTGCAACCAAGATAATCATCATAATGATTTTAGAGAGTATCACTTGCTTCGTTGGTGTTATGCGGAAAAAAGGACGCACCATGTCACGTGTTGCAATTTGCCCAATGGCAATAAGCAGGGAGTCCGCGGTCGACATTGCCGCCCCTAAAGCGCCCATTAGCATGAGGCCAGATACGATTAAACCTATCAATCCAATATTGCCCAACTCTTTAAAAACATAGCCCATAACAAGGTTAGGCTGTAAGTCTGGGCCGTAGGATAGGTAAATGGACAGGCCATATGTAAGGCCGATAGAGCCTGCTAATACATAGCCGATAATAACACCAATAGTCATAAGGTTTATATCGCGATCGTTCTTAGCCATGAGAGCGCGTGTGAGTATATGCGGTTGTATGAAGATAGCAGAAGTAATAAGGGCTAAAGAGGTAAGAATAGGAAATGTATAATAGCCCTTAGCTCCCTTAAGTGTTAAATGTTCAGGTGATATTTCATTTACTCTTTGATAGATAGAGGAAAATGATAAATCGAAATGATTAAAAAGTAAGAATAACCCTGCAAGAAGTCCAATGAATGATGCCGTGATTTGAACAAAGTCTGTGTAGGCGACAGCGCGCATTCCCCCTAAAAATAAATAAACAAAGATAATAAACATCATAGAGCCAACGCCTGTTGTGTAAGTAATAGCACCATCAGTATAGGCGTTGATAAAGGCACCAATTCCAACAAGTTGTAGGGAGATATAGGGCATTAAAAATACGGTGAAAATAACCGCCATAAACAATCCTAAATGGCGCGATTTATAATGATGGCTAATGATTTCTAAAGGAGAGAATATACGCTTTGTTTCGGCAAAACGGCGCATTTTTTACCAATGATGTAGAACAAGATACTACCGACTACAGCGATACTAAAGTAAAAGATAATGGCACTGCCCCCGTGGGCATAAACCAGAGCGGGAATACCTAAAACCGTGAAAGTACTAAATAAACTACCCATATAGGTAAAAGTAAGGACGAGGGGGGAGAGGTTTTTCCCAGCTAAGAAAAATTCGTTTAACCCTGGTAAAAGGCTATTGGTTGATTTAATCCGCGCGTAAAGAACGAAACCCAAAATAACGAAGAAATAAAGCGCGGTAAGCCCGATAATAAAATGAAATTGTTGCATGTTTATGTCCTTCTTAAATGTAAGTTTCTGTGCTCGTTACTCTAAAATTATTGCCGTACTAAGGCTTCATAGGCTTCGCGTAATTGACGGGTGATAGGGCCGACGGTAAAGACTGTGTCATCTATTTTACCGATGGCGGTAACCTCGGCGGCGGTGCCTGTGGCAAAGACTTCGTCGGCTTGCTTTAAATCGTCAGGGGTGATGTCTCCAACTTCTAAAGGGATGTTATGGTCTTTGGCCAGCTTGATAATCGTTTGGCGCGTTAAACCATCTAAGAAGCAATCTGGATTTGGAGTTTTAATCACACCATCTTTAACCATGAATAAATTTGCACCTGTTAGCTCCGCGACGAGGCCGCGATAATCCAACATCAGGGCATCGGTGTAACCTGCGGCCTCTGCCGCATGTTTGGACATAGTGTGGGTGGCATAAAGTCCTGCGGCTTTACTGGCGGTGGTGGCGGTATCTGGCATGGGTGTGCGCCATTTTCCAGTCATGATGGAGATCCCTTTTTCACGGGCTTCTTCGCCAAAATAGCTAGGCCATTCCCAACAGGCAATGGCAACATGGGTTTGTGTCGCTTGGGCAGAAATACCAAGCTGCTCAGAGCCACGCCATGCGATAGGGCGGATATAAGCGTCCGTTAAATCATTCGCTTTCAATATGTCATATTTAGCTGTGTTGAGCTCTTCGGCACTCATTGTCATTGTCATATCGATTAATTCGGCAGAACGAATGAAGCGCTCCGAATGTTCTTGGCAGAGGAAAATTTTACCGTTATAGGCGCGCTCGCCTTCAAAAACTGACGATGCATAGTGCAGTCCATGTGTCAGTATGTGAATTTTAGCATCGCGCCATGGGACAATTTCGCCATCTACCCAGATAAAACCGTCTCGATCACTAAAATCTGCACTCATAATATATACTTTCTTAAGTTATTCTTTCAAAACACCTCTATTTTTTGGCATAAAGCGCATAAATGCAAGCTTGTTCATCAGAATCTTGTTAAAAATATGGGGAGCTGTTATTCAAGAGGAAGATGGATATTACTGCAGAAAATACCAATTTGGCACTTTTGCCGCATGTTCTGGTCATTGATGATGATGACCGAATAAGAGAGCTTGTCGCGCGTTACTTAAAAGAGCATGGTTTTTTTGTCAGTACCGCGCAAGATGCGGCGCAAGCCAAAGAGGTTTTAGCCTTGGCGGAATATGATGTGTTGGTGGTTGATGTGATGATGCCGGGGCAAGATGGAATGGAGTTTACCGCAGAGCTGCGCCAGCAAAATAATGTTAATAATGATGTGCCTATTTTGTTGTTAACCGCGATGGGTGAAACGGACGATAAGATTAAAGGGTTAACATCAGGTGCAGATGATTATTTGACCAAGCCGTTTGATCCACGTGAATTGGTGTTAAGGCTTCAGGCTATATTGCGCCGCAAGCCACAACCAAAGATCATTGAAAAAGAAGTACAGATTGGTCGTTGGATTTATCATTCCAGCCATAATGAACTATTAGATGGTGATACGCGTGTGAAATTGACCGATGGTGAAGCCAATTTGCTTAATGCGCTTTTGGGACAAAAGGGCAGTGTCATGAGCCGCGACGCTTTGTCTGCCGCGTGTGATATGGACCCTGATAAAAGAACCGTTGATGTGCAGGTAACGCGCTTACGCCGTAAGTTAGAAGAAGATAGTAATATGCCGCGATACTTACAAACGGTAAGGGGTAAGGGCTATGTTTTACGGACGGAAAAAAGATAAATGAGTTATGTTTTGTCATTAAAAAATTGGTCATTGAAAAAACTGTTACCGCGCACTTTGTTTGCGCGTTCGTTACTTATTTTAACCGCTCCAATTATTTTAACGTTGGTTATTAGCATTTATATTTTCTTCGATGGTCATTGGAGTAAGACAGCATCTAAAATTGCTGTGGGGGTTGCGGGTGAGGTTGCTTATATTGTTGATGTTGTTAGCGAAAATAAAGATCCTGCGCTTATTCAAAACTTGTCAGATTTAACTATCAAAAACTTACAGTTGAATTTGCAATATATAGAAGGTGGTCAGATAAAATTGGCGCCTGATAATTATGTAGGACGTGGTCAAATTATTGAAAAAATTCTATCTCATGAACTAAAGAAGAGAATAGAAAACCCCTATAGCATTATTGTTGATGTTGAGGAAAAATGGACGCAAGTTCAGGTGCAGTTAGAAGAGGGGGCTTTGATTATAACCTCGCCACAACGGCGGTTATTTTCTTCGTCAGGTTATGCGTTTTTACTTTGGATGGTGAGCATTTCGTCTATTTTATTGATTGTTGCTGTCTTGTTTATGCGTAACCAAATCCGTCCTATTAAACGCTTAGCGGTGGCGGCGGAACGCTTTGGTAAGGGACGGGATGTCCCATTCTTTAAACCAGAGGGTGCACGTGAAGTGCGGGCGGCGGCGCAATCTTTTATCGGTATGCGTGACCGTATTAATAAGCAAATACAACAAAGAACGTCAATGCTAGCAGGGGTCTCTCATGATTTACGAACCCCGCTTACGCGTATGAAGTTGCAAGTTGAAATGTTGCCTGATGATGAGGATAGGCAAGCGTTAAAATCTGATGTTGAGGAGATGCAACGGATGATTGATGCGTATCTCCAATTTGCCAAGGGCGATGGTAATGAAGAGATGGAGCGTGTTGATCTGTCGCATTTACTTCAGGGACAGCAAGCGTTATTTGAAAGAGATGGTTTTGATGTTGAATTGTGGGTAGAAACAGAAAAGAACTTTGATTTGTTTTTACGCCCCGTTGCGTTTAACCGTTGTATTGGCAATATAATTTCTAACGCGAAAAAATATGCAAGTAAGGCGCGTATTACAATGAGTCGTGATGATGAAAATATTTTAATATTCATTGATGATGATGGCCAAGGTATTGATGAGGCGCATTATGAAGATGTGTTTAAACCGTTTTACCGTGAAGAAAAATCCCGTAACAGTAAAACAGGTGGTGTCGGTTTGGGGTTACCGATTGCACAGGATATTATCTTTGCCCATGGCGGTGAGATTAATCTAGATAAAAGCCCGCAAGATGGTTTACGCGTTGTTATTCAGTTACCGGTTTAATGTAAGCGACCACCAAGCGGAACGTCTTTGGCAGGTGTGACGAGAGTGATGTGACCGTCTTTATCTTCAAACCCCAAAACTAGTACTTCTGACATAAAAGGGCCTATTTGTTTTGGTGGGAAGTTGACAACAGCAGCGACCAACATTCCTTGCAAGTCTTCAGTTGTATAGTTTTGCGTAATTTGAGCCGATGTTTTACGCTCACCAATATCATCGCCAAAATCAATATATAGCTTATAAGAGGGGTTGCGTGCCTCGGGAAATTCTTCGGCTTTTTTAATACGTCCCACTCGGATATCAACTTTTAAAAATTCGTTAAATGTAAGAGTCATTGGTCTTTCTTTTCTTGTTAGAGGCAAATATTTTTAAGTTATGTAAACAAATGGCTGATATTACTCACTTTTTTCTTCATTTGTTAGTCTTCTATTAACCCTATTTGGTCATGATATTAAGTGTATAAATCGCTTTTTCTTATCTTATAGGAAAAACAAATGGATCATTAGAGAAAAATGAACGCAATTGGTAACGATAATTATAGACCCGGTATGATGCCGCCTGCTCCTATAAAAAGTAGTTCTGGCTGGTTATCCAGTAATATGGCGCAGCTGATGGTTTTTTTGAATGGCTTGATTTTAACCGTCACAGCCTATGCGACGTTGAGCGTTTTTATCCAAGAAATTGTCAAAGAAGATTTTCTAAAAACAACAACAGAAGTGCAGGAGTATGCTTTCTCATCTTACGGTAAAATCGAAGATAGTTTATCGGTTTTAAATACTTTCGTTGAAATTCTACCAAATGAAAATAGAGGTATGCTGATAGATTATGCTAGGCAGCAGCTTCCAGGTATTCACGCATTTGAAGAGGTTTTCTGGATTCAACAAAATGAAGGTAGAGCAGATGTTATTGCGATTTTAGATAATGAAAACTTTAGAAGAGAGTGGACAATTGCTCTTGCGAAATACCAACCAAATTTAAACAAAAAAGATGATCTATATATTATC
>CALHAR010000003.1 GCA_937931645.1 uncultured Alphaproteobacteria bacterium | reverse complement strand
GTTGGTTGCACGGCCTTGGTGGTGGCATAGCTGACTATTCCAGCCAAAAGTAATGTTAAAGCACTTAAATATACTGGTTTCATTGCGTTACCTCATAGGGTTTGGCGACGCGTAAAATGATTTTCTTCTCAGGGTCATACTTATCTAAAATACTATCAATAACGCCGTCATTTAGTAATTCTTGGATGGCTGTATCAATAGCCCCTTTTAGACGAAAAGCTCCAGCAGGTAATGCCATGTTAATGGGTACTATCCTGACGGGACTGTTACTTAAAATTTTCACTTTACCAGGATTATTTTTTTGAAAAGTTAAGATAGAGGGAACATCAGTAAACGTAACATCTGCCTTCTTTGTAACAACTTGCATCAACAAGTCGCTAGAGTTTTGAATATTGGGTAATTCAACAGCTTGCGATTTTGGAAACGCGAGATTCCGGACAACACTTGATGTTTCCCCATCAATGACGGAGACTTTTATTGAGCTATCATTAATCCAGTCTAATTCACTATCATTTTGCTTTTGATCGATTCTACCAACGGCTACAATTGGAAAGTAAGCGATAGGCATGCTGTATTCCGCTAATTTACCACGTCGGGCGTTAGACCAACCACCAGAGCATTCAACATCAAAACGGCCGTTATTTAAGTCTTGAAGATAAGTTGCAAGACCAAACTCTTCTGCCATCACAAGATCAAGTTCCATGGATTTAGCTAAAGTAGAAGCAAAATCATATATAATGCCAGAATACTTATTGGTGTTTGGGTCTTTGTTTATAAAAGGGGGCCATACAATATAACCACATCGTATTTTACCTGTACGGATGACGCGGTCATAAACGGATTCATCAGATTTTTTTGATGCTACTTCGGTGGTGTTGGAGGAGGAGGATGTCGGTTGCACGGCCTTGGTAGTGGCATAGCTGACTATTCCAGCCAAAAGTAATGTTAAAGCACTTAAATATACTGGTTTCATTGCGTTACCTCATAGGGTTTCCCAACGCGGAGGGTTTCTTGCTTTTTAACGTTATGTTTATCTAGTGTTTCGTTAATGAAACCAGCGGAATGTAACTGTCTGATAGCCGCGTCTAAGATACCTCCAAATTTAGCCTCTCCCGTTTTGTACATTAGTGCTGTGTCAAAAACCCATATAGGCTGTTCTGTAAGTTGTTTAATTTTGCCAGGGTTGTTATCCATGTAGTCGTTTCCAACAAAGGCAGCCATAAAAGTGGCATCTGCCTTTTTGTTTAATACAGATAAAATAAGTTCTGCATTACTTGTGAGGGCAGGGTATTCAAGCTTTTTAGTTTGAGGAAATTTATCGTGAGATATATAAAAGTTAATTTCTCCATCCATGCTTGTTAATGTGTATTCAGGACTGTTTAGATTACTTAAATTTGTATCAAACCGTTCTTCATCGGCACGACCATAGGCGTGAACTGCTGTGTAATATAAGGCTGGTGTAAATTGTCCGCCGCGTGCCTGTGGAGCAAAGACCCATTTCCCGTTACAGATAAGATCATATCTATTGGCGTGTAAACCAGCGGTCATTTCGCTCCAGCCAACTTGTTCTGTCCATTCTATTTCTAAAGATAGAAGGCTTCCAATCCTTTCAACCATATCGACGGTTGCTCCAAATACTTTTCCAGTGTTTGGATCTATTTCTAACATAGGAGGTTCAGTATTATACCCACATCGTATTTTACCTGTACGGATAACGCGGTCATAAACGGATTCATCAGATTTTTTTGATGTTATTTTGGTCGTGCTGGAGGAGGATGCTGTTGGTTGCACGGCCTTGGTGGTGGCATAGCTGACTATTCCAGCCAAAAGTAATGTTAAAGCACTTAAATATACTGGTTTCATTTTTCTCTCCTATTGTTCGGAAATGTCACGGGTGAAACGCGCCTTTAACCACAGGGCGAAGCCATTAATGGGGAGGGATACGGCGAGGAAAAATAACCCGAGCGCGGTATAAATCTCAACAGGGCGGTAAATTTGTGCGTTGATACGTTGCGCCACACGGAACAGTTCTTCAACCGAAATTAATGAAGCAAAAAGTGTGACATGCAACATCGTTACTTGAAGTAATAATAATCCCGGTAAAACTTGCCTGAGGATCAGGGGAAATTGAATTTTAAAAATAGTTTGATTGCGGGTGAGACCCGTGACTTTGGCGGCGGTCAGATATTGCTGTGAAAAATCTTCCAACGCCCCGCGTACAATATCCGCCACCGCAAAGATATTGACGATGGCAAAGGTAAAGGCCGCTGTATAAAAGGGATCAATCACAAGGTCAAATACCGCCTGCGCGGGATAGTGCAACCAGAATAAGAAAACCAACAGCGGAATACCGCCCAGTAAGAAAGAAAAAATGCGAGAAGGCACGGCAACCGCGTGATAGCGTGCGCCCGCCAGCCCCAATGCACCGCCCAAAACCAAGCCACAAACCCAGACAATGGCCGAAAGCTCTAGGGTCACTATCAAGCCTTTTAAGAAGGCAGGGTAATAATTTATTAAAATATCTAAAACCGACATAACATCATTTATACCCTAAAATCCTTTAGGGGCAATGATTTATAAGTAGTGGGGTTGTATAATGATTTCTTATAAAGCCTTAGGGGCGGGGTTAATCATTTTTACGATTTTACCATGCGGACCATTGTTTGGATTACTTTTGTCATAAACAACAGCTTGCGAAAACATAGGTCGTGTTGTTCCGCCTATTGCCATTAACTTACCTACTTCGACCAATAGATCTTCACATAGATCATCGTTGGGAATAACCATCTTAACAGTATCATCCGTTTGCCCTTGCATTAGTGGGGTAGCATGAAGCTGTCGCTGGAGTGCTGTTAGACGGATTGCAGTTGTATCTTCTGTTGTTGGTACAGAGATACTTCTAGGACGCATTATTTCTTTAATATAGTCTAAACTATTACCAGGCTCTGCAGCTTCCCACAAACGTGTCAACAAGGCTGTTGATTTTATTTTAAGGTGAACTTCTAATGTCATATTTCTATTCCTTTTTAAGCCTACTTATAAATGAATATTGTTTCAATATATAGCAATTATGTAAATTTGTCAAGATTTAATTATTTTATATTCTAGTTCAGAGGAAGGGGTGTCTGTTTGCTTTGATGGTGTACAATTTGATTTATATCTTAGAAAGCTTAATTAAGGTTATCTACCAAGACTGCTTAAGGTGTAGGTGCCGCAGTGAATATTCTTCAGTTCTACGTCGACACTTGTATAACCATAACGCCCATATTTTTGCTCGGGGATTCGATCTCTAAGCATCGCCTCGTTTATCAAAGATGCTATTTCTTGTAAGCTTTCTCGATTTTCTGGACGATAAAGATGAGATGAACTATTTTTTGTTGCGCTTGACCACATTTCACCTAAAGCTACAGCAGCATTTCCAGTATGGAATGTTCCATGACGCCCAGATTCAGCTTCTGTGAAGAACTGTACATCAAATGTAGTGGTGAGTAAGAAACCATCCGCTGTACATGTGTCGACTTTCATTGAGATAGGAGACTCTAGTCTTGGTTCCAATGTATCTGGATGGTTGATTTTTATAGGGTCGGCGTTTGCGGTGCTTGCGGCAATTAGAGTGAAGGCGGTAAGAATTGAGGTAGTAGCAAGTGTACGCATTATAATTTCCCTAAAGTTGTTAATATTGTTTGAATATTATAAAATCGTAGCGAGGTTATACATAAACAGCAAGTGTTTTTGTTATGGTTATTGGTGTTATGTGGAAAACTATTAGAGCGATAGAATTTCTTTGCGTAAATTTTGCTCAATATTTCAAAGGGAGAGGGAAATGGCGGACAGACAGGGATTCGAACCCTGGATAGGCTATTCACCTATGCCGGTTTTCAAGACCGGTGCATTCAACCGCTCTGCCATCTGTCCGTATTTAGATATGCGTGCGGTAATTTCTTCTGTGCAAACTAATGATTCCTCTCTTATGAGTAAAGCCTAAATTATGCTAATCTGCATATTATATGTTATAATTTAGTGAATATCACCAACAGCAAAGAGACTTTGCAGGTAAAGAGCGTTTTATGATTAAGGCCATTGCTAATCTGTTAACAGAAGGGGAGAGCGTCGTTTTAGATGCGCGCATTCACTGGATTGTGTTTGTTATGCCTGCTATCTACGGCTTTGTTGCTTTGCTGGTTGGGGTGGTCTTTCACTGGTTGGTCGGGTTAATTATTTTATTTTTAGCCATTTACCCCATCTATAATGCGATTATTCATTATTGGATGACGCATTTGGTCCTGACGGATAAAAAAGTTTTATACCGTAATGGCTTTCTTTCAAGGGATTGGGTGCAAACGCGGTATGAGCGTATTGAGAATGCTCATTTGGAAGAGCCTATTGTCGGACGCTTTTTGGGGTATTCTACCATTAGGATTGGTGGTGTGGGTATGGGAAGGGTTGCTGTCCCTTATGTGCGTGATGGAGATGAGTTCACGAAGACCCTAGAAAAGCAGCTCGAACAAAACCGTAACCGATAACCCCGCATAATTCTAATATTCAATGTTATAAGTAAGTCCATGCTCTATTGGCTGTGTAAGATGTGGCTTTTTGCGGAAAAAGGCTTTTGTCTTGCGGTTCTCTCCTTTAAAATCTGAAGAATCAGTATTAAGCCGTATTTAATTATAAAGGGGTAAACCATGTTTAAAAATCACTTTAGCAAAGCTTTGTTAGTCATTGTTTTAATGATTCTTTCTTCGCCCTCTTATGCGGCACGTCCAGATTTTAATGTGTGGTTGAAAGATATGCGCGGCAAAGCGGCCGCGGCAGGAATCTCGCAAGCAACGATTAATGCCAACCTATATAATATCACGCCAAGTGAAACGGCCATTCGTCTTGATAGGAAGCAACCTGAATCTAAGAAAACTTTTGCCCAATATAAAACGGCTGTGGTCAATGAAAACCGTGTCCAAAAAGGGCGTAAGCTTATTCAGCAGCATTATTCGGATTTGCAAGCGGTTGAAGACCAATATGGTGTGCCAAAGCAGTTTATTGTAGCGCTTTGGGGGATTGAGACGAATTTTGGGGGCAATACTGGCGGTTTTAGTGTCGTCAGAGCTTTGGCGACAATGGCGTGGGAGGGACGTAGAGAGACGTTCTTTACCAAAGAGCTTATTAACGCGCTTAAAATTATTGACGCTGGTCATATCAAAGGGGCAAACATGAAGGGCTCATGGGCAGGCGCGATGGGGCAAAACCAATTCATGCCATCTAGTTTTAATGCCTATGCCGTGGATGGTAACGGTGATGGGAAGCGTGATATTTGGGGGACAAAGAAAGATGTTTTTGCTTCGACCGCCAATTACCTCAAGAAAAATGGCTGGCAAACAGGACAAAGATGGGGGCGTCGCGTGGCATTACCAACAGGTTTCTCTAAAGCTCTGATTGGGCCAAAGATTAAGAAACCCCTTTCATACTGGTCATCATTAGGTGTAACGCGTCATGGGGGCGGTGCATTGCCACAAGATACGATATCTTCTTCGATTGTTGCACCTGATGGGGTGAACGGTGAAGCGTATGTTGTTTATAACAATTATCAAACAATTATGGATTGGAATAGGTCTACTTATTTTGCGACGTCAGTTGGCTTGCTTGCTGATCGTCTTGCTCAATAAGGTTGTCGGGTTCTATAAGAGGGAAAATTATGAAACTTAAAAAAATTACAGTAATGTTATCATGTATGGTCATTGCGTTTGGCTTGTCTGCTTGTTCGCAGGCGCGTTATGCCACACATGTCGTGAAGCAAATCCCTCTGCCGCAGGACCCGCCGCCTAAAAGTAAGGGATATTTTAAAGTGGGTAGCTCTTATAAAATTAAAGGTAAGCGTTACTACCCTGCGGAAAGCTATAACCTGACGGAAACAGGGACGGCGTCTTGGTATGGCCCTGGCTTTCATGGTAAACAAACTGCCAATGGTGAGATTTTTAACAAACATGAATTAACCGCGGCGCATAGAACGTTACAACTGCCGAGCATTATAAAAGTCACAAATCTTGGTAATGGGCGATCTGTTATCTTGCGGGTGAATGATCGTGGACCATTCGCGCATAATCGTATCTTGGATGTGTCTGAGCGGGCGGCTGTTGTCTTGGGCTTTAAAGATAAAGGTGTCGCAAAAATTCGTTTAGAAGTTCTGGCCGATGCCAGTAAAGAAGTGGCAAGTGTTGCACGCTCTGGAAAAAGTACACGTGGTTATGAAGTTGCTTATAACGAGGGCAGGCAACCTCAGCGACAATTCGCAAATGTTGTGACAGAAACGCCAATACCAGTGGAAAAGCCTGAGCCTGTAACTGAAGTTGTGTTGGGGCAAGAACAACCTTCTGTAATAGAGCCTACACCTGCTCAAAATACGTCTTTTGAGACTGCCCGCGTTCCAAGCGTTCAGTCAGAGCCGTTACAAGGTGTCTTACAAAATGCAACAACACCAGCGAGTGGGTACGTTCAAAGTACAGGTCGCGTGTTTGTTCAGGCGGGGTCTTTTTCGCAAGAAGCCAATGCGTTGAGCTTTAGTGATAAAATATCGCAACATGGACCATCACGCGTGTATTTAACACGGGTGGATGATCAGCCTTATTTCCGCGTACGTTTAGGCCCTTATGATAATTCGGCGCAGGCACAGCAAGCCATTGCATCGTTGAGTCAGAGTGGTCATCAAAATGCTGTCATTGTGACGGAGTAAGATGTGGTCTATAAGTCATCTATGAAATTTTTATCTTTATTATTAAGTGTGCTTTTTATCTCAACCCCAACATGGGCGTTGCAAAGTACGAAGGCAAAACAAGCACTGGTTCTTGATTATGAGACAGGGCAAGTTTTGTTGGCGAAAGAGGCTGATAAGAGAATGCCAACATCATCTATGAGCAAGGTGATGACGACGTACATGGTTTTTGATGCCTTGAAGCAAGGGCATATTAAACTGGATAGTGAATTCCGTGTCAGTGATAAGGCGTGGGCCAAGGGCGGATCAAAGATGTTTGTACCGCAAGGCAAGAAGGTCACGGTTGAAGACTTACTGCGCGGTGTGATTGTGCAATCTGGTAATGACGCAACAATCGTCTTGGCAGAAGGTTTAGCGGAGAGCGAAGAGAATTTTGCAAGAAAGATGACAGCGAAGGCACATGAAATTGGTATGAAGAATAGTAATTTTATGAATGCGAGTGGGTGGCCTGATCCTGAGCATTATTCGACAACCGAAGATTTAGCCTTGATGGCGCGGCGCATGATTGAAGACTTCCCTGAATATTATAAGTTGTTTGCGGAAACTGAATTTACCTACAGCAATATTAAACAACAAAACCGTAATCCGCTTTTATACCGCAATATCGGCGCTGATGGCCTCAAGACAGGTCATACAGAAGCGGGTGGTTATGGCCTTATCGGTACGGCGGTTAAAGATGGTCGCCGTGTGATGATGGTGGTGAATGGTTTAGAAAGTGAAAAAGACCGCGCTAATGAGTCCGTTCGTTTGATTGAATGGGCGTTAGATAGTTTCACGAATATTGATTTGGTTAAAAAGGGTGATGTTGTGACGCAAGCCGATGTTGCGCTGGGTAAATCATTAAGCGTTCCTTTGGTTATTCATCAAGATATCAAAGTGACCGTTCCCAAAGTACCGAAAGATAGTTACAGCGTGGAAGTGACATACAAATCACCTTTGGTTGCGCCTATTGCGGCGGGAACGGAAGTTGGAACGTTCAAAGTGATTGTGCCTAATTCTGAAAGTCTGTCTTACCCTATATTTACAGCAGAACCAGTTGAGAAGCTGGGGGTGTTTAAATTGACGATAGAGAAAATAAAGCATTTGCTTATCGGAAAGCTGTAGGCGGATATGGTGGGCGGCTTCTTTATCACCTTTGAAGGCGGAGAAGGGGTCGGCAAGACCACTCAAATCAAGTATTTAGAAAGTGCTTTAAAAGAACAAGGCTATGACGTCGTTGTAACACGTGAACCAGGCGGGACGCCTGCGGCGGAAGATATTCGCAACCTTATTTTTAATCCCAAACATGATGAAAGTTGGACAGTTGAGGCGGAAACCTTAATGATGTTTGCCGCCCGTTCGATGCATATTAAAGAGGTTATTGCCCCTGCCTTGACGGCAGGAAAGGTCGTACTGTGTGACCGTTACATGGATTCAACACGAGTCTATCAAGGCGTTGTGAAGGGCGTGGATATGTCTCTTATTCAAGCATTGGAAGATAATATTATTGGCGATATTATTCCTAACTTAACATTTATTTTGGACTTAGAAGCGAGTGTTGCTATGGCGCGAGTGCAAGGGCGCGGCGCAGAAAATCATCATGACCGTGGCTCTGTTGAGTTTTATGAGCGGTTACGTCAGGGCTTCCTTGGTATCGCACAAGACAATGATTATAAAAATAACGGGCGTTGTGCTATAGTGGACGCTTCACAAAACGAAGAGATAATTGCTGCCGCGATAATAAAGGTAGTTGAAGAAAAGCTGAAATAAGATGTTCGACGATTTTCAAGATTTGGACGAGGAAGAGGGCGGGGGTGTAGGCGCTTTGGCATCTTCGTATGAACCTGACGAGCCTGAAGGTTTAGAAAGCCCACGTGATTCAACATTTTTTGTTGGTCATGAAAAGAATGAGCAAGCGTTAATCAATCTTATTAATTCTGGCGCGATGCCGCATGCGCTTATTTTTGCGGGAACCAAAGGTATTGGTAAATCAACCTTGGCATTTCGACTTGCAAGATGTTTGTTAAAACATGGCACGGCAGAGAGTAACCAAGATAGTTTATTTGGTGATGTACCTGCCGAAATCACCAGCTTGAGCGTGGCAAAAGATGATCCAGTTTTTTCTAAAGTGGCTTCTGGTGGTCATCCTGATATGTTGACGCTTGAGCATTCTCTTGACCCCAAAAAAACAAGTAAAAATGGTGATATTGATGTTTATACTGCCAGAAAGGTTGCGCCTTTCTTACGCATGACATCATCTGCGGGGGGGTGGCGTGTTGTTATTGTTGATAACGCCGATACCATGAACCGTAACGCGCAAAATGCGTTGCTTAAAATTTTGGAAGAACCACCAAAGAATACTATTTTGATAGTCGTTGCGCACCGTTTAGGCGCGATGATTCCAACTATCCGTTCACGGTGTAGAGTGATGCATTTTGACCCGTTAGCGGCGGTTGATCTTGCCACTTTAATGTCCAAAGAGGTTGGCGGAACATTATCTGACAAAGATAAAAATATTTTAAATTTTCTGGCGCAAGGTAGCATCGGTAGAGCGCAAAAGTTGATAGCAAGTGGTGGCCTCGATATAGCGGATAAAGTTTTGGGCATGGTAGAACATTGGCCAAACTTTAACTGGGTTGATGTCCATCATTTGAGCGACCAGTGCGGGCGTATGGGGCAAGATTCTAATTTTGGTAATGTAGAAAGTACGTTCAACACAATTTTTGAAACGCTTGTTTTTGCCAAAGCAAAAGGACAGGGGCAAGAGGGACAAAATGCATTGCAAGAGCCGTTAAATAAGGACGTCTGCTTGAAGATACTAGAGAGCAGATCTCTTGAGGCGTTAACAGATATCTATGATAAATTAACAGCACATTTTAGGCAGGCGCGCTTTTCTAACTTAGATAAAAGACAGGCTGTATTAGAAGCATTTAATATTATTACTTAATTTTTTTCAGGAGAAAAAATATGGCTGATAAGCCTCCATTTTATATTACAACTGCGATTGACTATGTGAATGGTGCGCCGCATTTAGGGCATGCCTATGAGAAAATATTAACGGATGTCATGGCGCGTCATAAACGCCTTGATGGTTTTGATGTTATGTTTTTGACGGGAACGGACGAGCATGGTCAAAAAGTTGCCAAAACTGCGGAAGAAAACGGAAAAGAGCCTAAAGAGTTTTGCGATGAAATCTCTAAAAAGTTTTCGAATATGGCGGATTATTTAAACCTGTCTAATGATGATTTTATTCGTACGACAGAGCCGCGCCATTACGAAGCCTCAAAAGCAATTTGGGCGGCGATTAAAGAAAATAACCCAGATGATATTTATCTCGGTAAATATGCTGGGTGGTATTCCGTGCGAGATGAGGGGTACTTCACTGAAGATGAGCTAACTGAAGGGGAGGATTCTGAAGGTAATAAATTCAAGCTTGCGCCTACGGGTGCGCCCGTTGAGTGGGTGGAAGAGTCTAGTTACTTTTTTCGCTTGTCGGCTTATACGGATAAGCTTCTCGATCTATATAAAACACATCCTGAATTTATTGCGCCTGACTCGCGCCGTAATGAAATTACGTCGTTTGTTAAAGGTGGCTTGCAGGATATTTCAATCTCACGCACGAATTTTAAATGGGGTGTGCCTGTCCCTGGTGATGAAGACCATGTTATGTATGTTTGGCTTGATGCGCTGACAAATTATATTACTGGTGTTGGTTATCCTGATACAGGATCGGATAGCTATAAGAAACACTGGCCTGCTGATTTTCATGTAGTCGGAAAAGATATTATTCGTTTCCATTGCGTATATTGGCCTGCTTTTCTTATGGCGGCAAATTTGGATTTACCAAAACGTATTTTTGCGCATGGCTTCATTAATGTGAATGGAGAAAAAATGTCCAAATCTGTGGGTAATGTTGTCGCCCCAAAAGACTTGTTGGATTTATATGGTCTTGATGCCACGCGTTATTTGTTGATGCGTGAGGTTAGTCACGGTCAAGATGGTAACTTCTCACATGAATATGCGGTGCAACGTATCAATAGTGACCTTGCCAATGGTTTGGGGAATTTGGTGCAACGTACATTGTCGATGATTTATAAAAATTGCGATGGCGTTATTCCAACACCGAATGATTTTAATGCGGAGGATAATGCGCTGCTCGACCATGCTTATGCGAAGCTGTTGCCCGCAATGCGTATTGATTGTGATGAGATGCGTTTTAATCGGGCGTTAGAAAATATTTGGAAATTGGTGATTGAGGCAAATGGTTATGTTGACGCACAAGCGCCGTGGGCCTTGAAAAAAGAAGATCCTGAACGGATGAAAACTGTTCTTTATGTTCTGGCGGAAACTATTCGTGTGTTAGGAATTGTTGTGCAATCTGTTGTACCTGAATCGGCGGTAAAAATTCTGACTCAATTAAAAATTGCCGAAGATCAGCGTGACTATAGCTTTGTTAGTAAAGAATATGCCCTTAAAGGCGGTACGGAAATTGATCAACCTGAAGGCGTGTTCCCACGTTTAGAAACTTCAGAGAAGGCGGCTTAGTCATGTGGATTGACTCTCACTGTCATTTAAATCATCAAAATATAAAAGAGACGGGGACACCGTCCGAAATTATCGCGCGCGCCAAAGAGGCGGGGGTTGATGGTATGGTGACTATCTGTTGCCGTATTCGTGAAGAGCTGGAAGAGCTGGCTGATATTGCGGCGACCCATGATAATGTTTGGCATTCGGTTGGGACGCATCCGCATGATAGTGGCGAGGATGACGAAAAAGATATTACAGCAGATGATCTTATACGATTAGCAAACCAGCATGATAAATGCGTAGGAATAGGAGAGGCGGGGCTTGATTATTTTTATGATAACAGCCCACGTGAAGACCAAAAAATTGGCTTTATTAAACATATACATGCGGCTAAAGAAACGGGTTTGCCCTTGATTATCCATACGCGTGATGCAGAGGAAGATACTATTAATATTTTGCGCAATGAAGGTGCATGTGATGGCAAAACCAAAGTTTTAATGCATTGTTTTAGCTCCAATAAAACACTGGCGCAGCAATCTATTGATGAAGGTTTTACGATGTCGTTTTCAGGTATGGTGACGTTTAAAAAGAATGATGAACTGCGTGATATTGTCCGTAGCGTTCCGTTAGAACAGCTTCTTGTTGAGACGGATGCACCATTTCTTGCTCCCATACCGCATCGCGGCAAAGCCAACGAGCCGAGCTTTGTCGTTCATACGGGACAGCTTATTGCTGATCTACATAATGTGACGCGTGAAGAGCTTGCGGTGCAAACGACAAAAAATTTCTTTAACCTGTTTGATAAAGCGAAGAAAACTTTTAAAGGTTAAAATAGAAGGAACACATTGCCATGAAAACAAAAGCCGCCATTGCCTTTGATAAAGGTCAACCTTTAGACGTTGAAATAATTGATCTTGAAGGGCCAAAAGAAGGTGAAGTTCTTGTTGAAATTATGGCGACAGGCGTTTGCCATACTGATGCGTATACATTATCAGGGACAGACCCTGAAGGTGCATTTCCTGCGGTTTTGGGACATGAAGGCGCAGGTATAGTCCGCGAAGTAGGGGCCAATGTGCATTCTGTTCGTGTTGATGACCACGTCGTTCCGCTTTATACGCCTGAATGCCGTGAGTGCGATTATTGCCTTAACCCTAAAACAAATTTATGTCAGAAAATACGAAGCACGCAAGGCGTTGGTAAAATGCCTGACGGAACATCGCGCTTTTCTTTTAAAGGAAAAGAGCTGTTGCATTATATGGGGTGTTCAACTTTTTCAAACTTTACCGTAATGCCAGAAATTGCTTTGGCAAAAATTCGTAAAGACGCTCCCTTTGATAAGGTGTGTTATATTGGTTGCGGCGTGACGACAGGTGTTGGCGCGGTTGTGTTTGATGCCAAGGTTGAGGCAGGGTCAACAGTTGCCGTATTTGGTTTGGGCGGCATTGGGTTGAATGTGATTCAAGGCGCAAAAATGGTAGGCGCCAGCCGCATTATCGGTATTGACCTGAATGAAAATAAAAAAGAGCTCGCCACGCAATTTGGCATGACAGATTTTATTAATCCTGCAAAGGTAAAAAATGTTGTTGAAGCTATTACTGATTTGACCAATGGCGGTGTTGATTATTCTTTCGAATGTATAGGTAAAACAGATGTCATGCGTCAGGCGCTTGAATGCTGTCATAAAGGCTGGGGCGAAAGTGTTATTATTGGTGTTGCGGGTGCGGGCGAAGAGATTTCGACCCGTCCGTTTCAACTGGTGACGGGGCGTGTTTGGCGGGGTTCGGCCTTTGGTGGCGCACGCGGACGGACAGATGTTCCGAAGATTGTTGATTGGTATATGAACGGTCAAATTAATATTGATGATCTTATTACCCACAAAATGCCGTTGGAAGATATTAATAAGGCCTTTGATTTAATGCATGAGGGTAAATCTATCCGTAGTGTCATTGAGTATTAACGTGAATATTAACGTGAGTATTAATTTTAAATATTAAGCTGAACATTAAAATGAAATTAGAAAAACAATATAAATGTTTTGGCGGTACGGTTTCTTATTACTCACATTTCAGTGACTATACAAAAACCTTGATGCGTTTTTCGTTATTTATGCCGCCTAATAAACCAAACAAGGCTGTGCCGTATTTATTGTTTTTATCGGGACTGACGTGCAGCGAAGATAACTTTACAACCAAAGCAGGGGCTTATAAAAAAGCTTCTGATCTAGGGGTCGCAATATTAGTGCCTGATACCTCACCGCGCGGGGGTGATGTCCCAGACCATGAGGATTACGATTTAGGTCAAGGCGCAGGATTTTACATTGATGCCACGCAACAGCCATGGTCAAAGAATTTTCAAATGGAAAGTTATATTATAAAGGAGCTTATTCCTTTGACCGAAAATAAGCTTATGTTAAATGGCGAGGCGCGTGGAATAGGGGGGCACTCTATGGGTGGCCATGGAGCTTTGACGTTATATTTTAAGTACCCTGCAATGTTTCAGTCGGTGTCTGCGTTTTCTCCCATTGTTGCACCATCGCAAGTGCCATGGGGTCATAAAGCCTTTGGGGTATATTTGGGTGAAAACCAGGATATTTGGAAGCAGCATGATGCGTGCGAGTTAGTGCGTAAAATGCCGCGTGACACAGCATCACCAACGATTCTAATCGACCAAGGCGCTGACGATGACTTCCTAGAAGAACAATTAAAGCCAGAGCTGTTTGAGAAAGCCTGTGCGGATGTTGGGCAAGACTTAACGCTCAGGCGTCATTCAGGGTACGATCATAGCTACTTTTTTATTCAGAGCTTCGTGAGTGAGCATTTAGAATGGCATTTTGGCTAATTGGTTACGCTGAACCGTCCTAATATCTATTGGTCGTTGATATATGTGGCTAATCTTGAATATAGGGCGTATAAAAGAAAAATAACATTTTAGTTTCCGTAATATATATTATCACATCAAAATTGAGCATTTAACAGGGGGCTCCTACTACAGGATAACGCTGTGTTTTGCCTGTGTTTTAGATGTGAAACTGATATAACAGACATATGAACATAAAAATTAAAACTAATGATGAGTTTACTCACCCAATTGAAAAGCTGAAATGGGTTATGGCGTGCTTGCGCGATCCTGATAAAGGCTGTCCTTGGGACAAAGAGCAAGATTTTAAATCCATTATGAAATATACGATTGAAGAAGCATACGAAGTCGTTGATGCTATTGAGAATGGCGATATGGCAGATTTAAAAGAAGAGCTTGGTGATTTGCTGTTACAGGTTATTTATCACACGCAAATGGCGTCTGAGGACAATGTGTTTTCTTTTGACGAGGTTGCGGACGCTGTGGCCGATAAAATGATTTCACGTCACCCTCATGTTTTTGGTGATGGTATCGCGCAAAGCGCCAGTGATGTTGATGGTATTTGGGAGGCGCAAAAAGATAAAGAAAAGACACATAATAGTGGCGCTTTAGATGGCGTAACAAAAGGTTTGCCTGCCCTGCTCCGCGCGCAAAAACTACAAAAGAAAGCGGCGAAAGTTGGTTTTGAATGGCGCAATGCTGATGAAGCTTTTAAAAAGGTTGAAGAAGAAATTTCTGAATTTAAAAATGCTAAAAGTACTGCGGATAAAGAAGAGGAGTTTGGTGACTTGCTTCTTGCCCTTGTTAATGTGGGCCGTATGAATGATATTGATGCCGAAGAAGCCCTCCGTAAAGCCAGTAATAAGTTTATTAAACGCTTTGAAGGTATGGAAGAAGATAGTTTTGATTTTAAAAATGCTACCCTTGATGACATGTTAAAATCTTGGAAGGCGCAGAAATAGGCTTGGTTTAAAGTTTAGTTTAAATAAGTCTTCAGCAATAAATCATAAATATTATTCCAAACATCTTTATCAGGCGCGCAGATAACGCCGCCACGTTCATCGCCGGGTTGGTATAAAGATTTGTCCCACTTACGGACATGACCGCCCGCTTCGCTTAACATCATGGCGCCAGCCAAATGATCCCATGGGCGGATACGTGAATAAAGCGAGAAGTAAGAGTCCCCTGCCAAAATATCGAGATATTCATGCGCGCAACAAAGATATGTTTCAATGTTGCCAAACTCATTATCTAAAACGTCTTTTAATTCTGTTTTTAATTTTTCAGGTAAAAACTTACGGCTTATGAAGCCGCGTGTTTCGTTTAAGGGTTGGCTCATTTTAGGATAGGTAACGCGTACACCGCTTAACTCAACGCCGCTCCCCTGCTCTGCCACGGCAAGGCGATCATTCGGGATATCGTAAATCCAGCTTTGTACGGTTTCACCGCCTTGGACAAGGGCAATGATGGTGGCATAGATGGGTTTCCCATGCGCAAAATTATGCGTTCCATCAACGGGATCAATAACCCAAATAGGATCACTTTCAGTTTTTAGCAAGCTCATATCAATTTCATTTTTTGAAACAGCCTCTTCGCCAACAACGTGACAACCAGGCAATATATCTTTAAAAATTCGTGTGAGCTCAATTTCGGCTTCTAAATCGGCAATGGTGACTAAATCAGAGGGGCCAGATTTGGTAGAAATTTCATAGTCTTCGAGCTGCCTAAAGCGCGGTACGATTTTATCGAGGGCAACCTCTTTTATAATATCAGCTATCTTGTCGGGGCTCATGCGGGGCATAGGGGAATAATCCTTCGAATCGGTTTTGGTTTGCCGTATCAATATGCACTAAAATACGGTTCACGTCTTCCCCATCTTGGGTTTGAATGACCTCGGCGTGTTGATACAGCCACGCAAGTGCCTTACCGTCCGATAAAGGTAGTTCATAAGATAGTGATTTTGAATGACGTGAGAGGAAGCTATCAATTTCTTCTAACAAGCCTTCAATTCCCTCTCCTGTTACGGCAGAAACGGGAATAATGTTATCGTTAAATTTAGCACCATGCATAATATCTTCGTGACGAGTTTCGGAGCAGGCATCGATTTTATTAATAACCTCAAAAATACGCTCATCGCTTTCATATTCAATACCAAGGTCATGCATAATGTTTATGACATCTTGCTTATGGGCATCATAATCGGTTTGGGTAGAATCGCGTAAATGTAAAATCATATCCGCGTGTTTTGTTTGGTCGAGCGTGGCACGGAAAGCTTCAATTAAATGCGTTGGTAGGTCGCTAATAAAGCCAACCGTGTCTGATAAAATAATTTCACGCCCCGAAGGCAGCTCCATACGGCGTAATGTTGGGTCTAGCGTTGCGAATAATAAATCTTGCGCAAAAACATTTGAATTGGTGAGCCTGTTAAACAAGGTGGATTTCCCTGCATTGGTATAGCCAACAAGGGCAACAACAGGAAAAGGCACGCGCTCCCGCGCTTTGCGCCCTAACTCCCGTGTTTGGCGTACCTTGATAAGTTCTTTTTTTAGGTTGGATATACGTCCCGCAATTAAACGTTTATCAATCTCAAGTTGGCTTTCCCCCGGTCCACCGATGAAGCTTTGCCCGCCACGCTGACGCTCCAAATGTGACCATGCTTTTACAAGGCGGGATTTTTGATATTCAAGCTGGGCTAGTTCAACCTGAATAGTTCCTTCTTTTGTTTGTGCACGCGCACCAAATATTTCAAGGATTAAACCTGTACGGTCGATAATCTTACTATCAAATTGTTTTTCAAGATTTCGTTGTTGAACGGGTGAAAGCGTGTGATTAATCATCACAATATTAGGTTTATATTGTTTGATGGCGGCGTGGATATTCTCCCGCGTTCCTTTACCAAAAAGATGTCCCGGGTTAATGCGGTTGATATTAACTTGTAAACGATGGCAAACATTAAGCTCGATAGCTTCGGCAAGACCGCAGGCTTCTTCCATGGCTTGGTCATTATCACCGCGCTCTAATGTAGGCACGTTGGTAAAAACAGGGTGCACAATAAGCGCTGTTTCAGTTATTTTTGTGTGAATATATTCAGGCAAGACTTATTCGTCTTCCCCGTTTTCTTGTAAGTTTAAAGGGCCACCTGGCATGATGGTCGAAATGGCATGTTTATAGACTAGTTGTACGTGACTTTCGCGGCGTAACAGCATAGAAAAATTATCAAACCATGTGACAACACCTTGCAATTTAACGCCATTGATAAGAAAGACCGTCACGGTCATTTTTTCTTTACGGATTTTATTTAGGAATACGTCTTGGACGCTTTGGGATTTTTCAGCCATTGTTAGCTTATCCTTCTCTTTTATTTAGGCTTGTTTATTCAAGCTCTTTGTTCGCTGTATTATTTAAAGTAGTTACAAAGCCTTAGCAAGCCTTATTTACAGACGATCTTAAGCCTTTGATGAATGTGATAAACTCTGAAATATTATTACAAGCGTAACGAGGGGCATATTGGTCTATAAGGTCTGGTCGTGGCTTGTCAGATTGAATGAAGGCCGCATCACACCCTGCATTTTGCGCGCAAAGCAAATCAGTTTCCGTATCTCCTACATATAATATGTCTTTTGGCGTTAGATTACCCTCCATCAGGCTTAACGCCATAAGAAGCGGTTTTGCTGAAGGTTTGTCTCTCTCGCAGTGCCCTGCCCCGACAATGGCGGAAAAATATCTGTCCCATTTCAAATACCTGACCATCTCAATTAACGGCTCGTGCTTTTTGTTACTGACAACCGCCTGTAAAAACCCGCTTTCTTTGACCGTGTTTAAAAGTTCTAAAGCATTTTTATAAGGATTTGCACCTGCAAGGTTATGTTCGTCTACGTAATCAAAAAGAAGTTTCATGGCTTCTTCGGCTTTTTCACCATAAATCTGCGGATATAGCTCACGCGTAGAAAGGCTAGAGGAACTAAAGATATCATCCTTTGTCCAAATGGGAAGGCCAAAGGTGGTTCGCACGTGGTTATGGGCGCTGACGACCCAATCGGTACTATCAACCAATGTGCCGTCCCAATCAAAAATAATGGCTTTATATTCTAACATCATAAACCTGGCTCCCAGTGGACTTGTTGACCACGTAGGCCTTCAACATAGGCACGATATTCGTTGTAAAGGAGTTCAGTAATCTTACCTCGTTTTCCATTACCTATCACATTACCGTCAATGTTAATCACGGGAACAATCAAAGATGTAGCACTTGTGTTAAAGGCTTCATCTGCCTCGTAAGCTTCTTCAGGTGTAAATTTACGTTCTTCAAGTTCTATACGTCCATCTTGGCATAAATGTTCGATGGCGGTACGGGTTATGCCTTTTAAAATATTGTATGAGATAGGCCTTGTTATAACTTTGCCATTTTTTACAATGAACGCATTACTTGCAGAAGATTCATTGATAAACCCTTCTGGGTCAAGCATCCATGCATCATCTGCACCATTATCGACCGCTTCCTGTTTAGCCAAAGATTGAGGGAGGAGTAAGGTTGTTTTAATATCCCGACGTTTCCAACGGATATCGTTTGTTGTTTTTATTCTGATACCATCTTGAACGGTGTTTTGCCCTTCATAATTATAATCATAGGAGATGATCATTAAGGTTTGCGGTGTATCGGGTGATGGAAATTTAAAATCTCTTTTGGCTGCACCGCGCGTCACTTGAATATAAATGGCTGCATTTTTCTGGTTGTTGCGGCGTAAGACTTCACGCATTAAAAATCTGAGAGTCTCACGTTCGACAGGCATAGGCATTTGAAGCTCGTTAAGTGAACGTTCCAGCCTATCTAAATGTCCTGTCTCATCGGCCAAGTGCCCATGTATGCAGGCAATGACCTCATAGACAGCATCAGCAAATAAAAAGCCACGATCTTCTGGGTGGATAGCGGCATGTGATGGATGGACATATTGACCATTGAGATAAATATAGCGCGGCATCAAAAATTTCCTTTAAAATATGTCGACTTGAGCAGAGAACATTTTACCAACTTTACCTGCTTGTCCCTGCCCTGCCAAAATAACAACATGGTCACCTGCCTTGATAGAACTTGCCGAGGTTGGAATGGTAATCTCACCTTTATGTATGATGGCGCAAATGAAAACATCTTTTGGGAAATTAATGTCTGTTAAGGGCGTGTTTAAAATAGAACTGGATTCGGAAGCCTCTATTTCTAAAATTTCAGCAAAACCCCCAAGTAAACTGTGAATGCCTTTAACGCGTCCACGGCGTACATGACGCATGATTGTAGATACGGTGATGGCCTTGGGGGAAACAACAGCGCCAAGACCAAGTGTCCCTGTTAAATCGTTATATGCTTCCTTGTTGACCAGAGGAATAACCCGCTTACAGCCATATTGACGTGCCAACAGGCTCGCCAAGATATTGGTTTCATCATCTTCTGTAATAGCGATTAAAGTATCTGTACTTGTAATATTAGCTTCTTCTAATATCTTTTTATCAAGACCAGAGGCATTAAGGATAAGGACGTTTTCAAGATGTTCACTTAAATAAACTGCACGCTCTGTATTAGATTCAATAATTTTTAAATTTACATTGCTTTGAGATTCTTGGATTTTTTGAATAAGGCTTAAGCCAATATTTCCGCCACCAACAATTATGATGTCTTGTGCTTTTTTCTCTTCATGTCCAAAAGTTGCAAGAATACGGTTTAACTGCGACGCTTCTGCTACAAAGAACACTTCATCGTCAATTAGCATTTGATCGTCAGGGGTTGGAATAAAGCTTTTTCCTTTTCGGACAATCGTCACAATCTTACTGTTCATGTCAGGAAATAAAGTCAACAGTTGTTTCAAAGGCGTGTTTACAAGCGGGCAATCTTCATTACACAGCACGCCACATAAGTATAATTGACCATCGGCCAGAAGAGATACACTGGTTGTCCCAGGAATAGAAAGACGCATATCAATGGCGTTGGCGACTTCCACCTCTGGTGAGATAATAACATCTATTGGCATATGTGCGCGGCTAAATAAATTGGCCCATGCGGGGTCTCTAAAAACTTGGTTACGAATACGGGCAATTTTTTTCGGAACGTTAAATAGAGAGTGCGCAACCTGACATGCCACCATATTAACTTCGTCATGTTCAGTAACGGCAATAATCATATCGGCATCATTGGCGCCTGCCGCATTTAATATTTCAGGGCTGGATGCAGACCCAATAATGCCATTGGCATCAATATCCATATTAATTCGAGCAATCATCTCAGGTGAATTATCAATAACGGTTACGTCATTGTTTTCGCGTGATAGATACGCGGCGATACTAAATCCAACTTCCCCTGCTCCACAAATAATAACACGCATTTTTAGACCTTTAGATTTTAAGCTTTATTAATAAGAGTAATATTCTTAACTGTACTATCCTGCGCATCTTCAAGGGAAATATCAAGTGCCTTTAGCTTGCGGTGAAGTGCGGAGCGTTCCATACCAATAAATTCTGCTGTTTGAGAGACATTGCCGCCAAAACGCTTAATCTGAGCCCTTAAGTAGGTTTTCTCAAAATTTTCACGCGCTTCTCGTAAAGGCTGGCTGGTATAGTCAAAGCGCGGTTGATTGGCAGGTGTTGGGGTTTTACTACTGGAAAATTCTGGTGGTAAATCATCACAGCTTAATTCGGCTTTTTGTGAGGGTGATGGAGTCATAATAGTAATCCATTCCATCATGTTTTTAAGTTGACGAACATTGCCTGGCCATTGATAGGCTTGGAGCTTGGCAATAGCTTTTTTTTCTAAGGTACGTTTTGCCTGCCCTGTTTGTTGCGAAAACCGTTCTAAAAAATTTTCTACTAAAGGAAGGATATCATCAGTCCGCTTGCGTAAGGGAAGGATATTGAGGGTAACAACATTAAGGCGGTAATATAAATCTTCTCTAAACCCGCCTGACTTTATCACATTTTGTAAATCTTTATTGGTGGAGGCTAAAAAACGAACATCAATATTGATTGTATCTTGTGTGCCAACGGGGTGGATTTTATTGTCTTGTAGGACACGTAAAATCTTTGCTTGTGTTTCTAGGGGCATATCAGCGACTTCGTCTAAGAATAACGTACCGCCATTAGCTAGTTCTAGAACACCTTTATGCGTTTCCCCGTCTTTATATACACCAAAGAGTTCTTCTTCTAATCTTTCAGGGTGCAGCGCAGCGCAGTTAACAACCATGAATGGATTATCTTTACGCCCTGATAATTTATGAATGGTTTTGGCAACGACCTCTTTGCCTGTACCGCCCTCACCTGTAATGAAAACACGGCTGTTGGTTGGCGCAATTTTTTCTATTTGGCTTTTTAATTGAGTAATCGCGGTAGAGTTGCCGATTAATTTATGGTCACTTTTATTTTTTTGAGCCTTTAAGGATTTATTTTCTTTGCGTAAATCTGCTGTTTCCAAAGCACGCGTAATCATGAGTAATAAACGGTCAGACTTAAACGGCTTTTCAATAAAATCATACGCCCCGTTTTTGATGGCTGTTACGGCTGTTTCAACAGTGCCGTGACCACTAATCATCAAAACAGGAAGTAAAGGATTATCTTGCTTGATTTGTTCTAAAACCTCTAAACCGTCTTTGTCGCTTTCTTGAAGCCAGATATCTAGAATAGTGAGGTCAGGTACTTTGTCCTTTACCGCGCTTAACGCTTGCGCTGAATTGGAGGCTTCGCGAACCTGATACCCCTCGTCTTCTAAAATGGCCTTAATAAGCGTACGGATATCATCTTCATCATCAACAATTAATATATCTTTTTTCATGGGTTTCTTTGCCTGTTAGTGTTACGCGCTTTTCTTTTGTTCTGTTTGTTGGGTGTGGATTTCACCTGTTGGAATGATAAGTGAAACAGTCGCACCGCCAAGGTCTTGCCAATCAGGAATCTCTTTTATTTTTGAATTTGCGCCCATGATTAACTTACCGTCATGGTCGCTCATAATTTTCTTAACGATAGCCAAACCAAGCCCCGTCCCCTTTGGACGGTGGGTGACGTAAGGGTCGCTGAGCTTTGATGGGTCTTGCCCTTTCGGTAGCCCTGCGCCGTTGTCAGATATGGCAATAATAAGCTCTTCTTTACCGGCATGAAGTAGAAGGTTTAATTTACCGTTTGTTTTGTTGTGTGTTTGAATTGAATCTATAGCGTTTTGCATTAGATTCGTTACCGCTTGACGAATTTGCTGAATATCACAGAGGATTTGATAGTTTCTATCGTCGGCAATATTACCCATTACGGTGAACGCGATATTGGCATGTGCGGCTTTTTGAAAAACCACAAAGTCTTTTAATTCGGCAATAATTTTATTGGGACTCATAATTGATTCAGGCATGCGGGCAAAGTCAGAAAATTCATTCACCATACGCCCAATATCGTCAACATGGCGAATGATGGTATCAGTACAGGCTTCAAAAGTTTCAGGATCTTCTTCAATCTGTGTGAGGTATTTACGTTTTAAACGCTCTGCTGATAATTGTATCGGTGTTAGTGGGTTTTTAATTTCGTGTGCCACACGGCGGGCAACATCCGCCCATGCCGCTTTACGTTGGGCAGATTGTAGCTCAGTGATGTCATCAAAGGTTAAAACGGCGCCGCGTTCTTCTTCGCCGATTAATTCAATGGCAATCCTAACGATCAAGGTTAACTTGCTACCGTCTTGGGTTAAGAATGGAATTTCAGATTGAATAATTTTATTTGTTTTTTCGTGCGCTTTTTCTAATAAAGGCCCTAATTCCGGAATTAGATCAGTAATGTTTTTATTAATTAAACTTTGAGATTTACGGTCAAATAATTCTCCCGCCATGCTGTTGGCTAAGGTGATGGTTCCTGTATTATTAACACCAATTACACCTGCAGAAACCCCTGTTAAAACTGTTTCGGTTAACCGGCGACGCTGATCCAACTGACGATTCGCCATGATAAGCTCGTCACGTTGTTGTTGTATCTGTTCGGTCATTCGGTTAAAGGATTGCGCCAAATAGTCAAACTCTTCGACTTGTTTCTGGCGTGGGACACGGGCGGTTAAGTCCCCCGCTCTCACCCTGTCAGATGCGGATATAAGGGTACTAATGGGGGTGACGAGCTGTCTGGCGAGGACAATCCCAATCCACATCGCCGCCATAAGCAGTAACAGTGCAACAACAACAAATATCATGGTAACTGTAATCTGTAGTCCTGAATATTGTCCTTCTAGCTGCGCGTATTTTGCTGTGGCATCACGTGTTAAGGCAACGTGAGATAACACTTCGGAATCAATTCGTCGCCCTACGAGCAAGAAGTTATTATTACCACTATTCAGTTTTACCAATGCTCTCACGCGGTCATCACTGTCATTGGTTAGAACGGCGACTTCACCATCTTGGGCTTGTTCTAAAAGGTAATCAGGCACACTTTCGAACGTTAAAGTAAAAGTCAGTCCTGAGCGCGCAAGAATTTGACCTGTTTGGTCAAAAATCATCGCCTCTGATAAGTTTCTAAATAAAGATTGTGTGTCTAATGACTTTTCGTAAGCGGCTTGGGAATCCAACATTACCATCGCTTGGCGATCTATATCATTAACCATGGCCAAGACATCGGCCTTGATGACCTGTTTATGTTCTTCTAAATAAGCTTCGGCAACCGCTTGTGATTCCACAATTGCGGTACGGACATTTTCACTAAACCAAGTTTGAACCCCAAAGTGAAAGAAGAAGGCTGAAAAGATAGCCATGATAATTGCGGGGACTGCCGCCATAATACTAAAAATTAAAACCAGCCTGACATGCAGGTGCGACCCTGCGATATTTTGCCTACGTCCACCCCATATAGAAATAATACGCCGCGCAATAAGCGTGACGAGAAAAAGTAAAATAACTAAATCAATATTAAGAAGCCAAACAACGGTTCGTGGATTATCCCCAAAAGGCGGTGTTTCGGTTAGCGCGGCGTAGGTTGCAAAACCACTAACGATAGCGGCGGCAATAAGTAAGAAAGATAATTTTGTGCTCCAACGACGAATAGAAAACCCACGGCGTAGACCACTTAAACGGCTTTTAGGTCCCCAAAATGCGTCAACAAACCCTTGCCAAAAAGCATAGCTATTGGCAGGTTTCTTTTTTAAATTGGTTTGATCTATTATCTTATCCATTTATCAATACCCAACAATTAAGTGGGGGTTACTTTAAAAGAAGCTTATAATCATATGCTTAATTGACCTGATGCTTAAATCAGACTATCAACAATTTAGTATAAAAAGGCAAGTGCATAATATGTCAAAAACAGCGCAGAGCAAGGCTTTACCGCCCTTTCACCTACTTATCCCCGCTGCGGGAAAGGCGAGTCGTATGGGTTTGGATATTCCGAAGCCTTATTTAAAGATTAATGGAAGGGCTATTTTGCGCCATACCATTGATAAGTTTTTGGGCTATGACACGCTGAAGAGCATTGCCGTGATGGTGAATGAGGAGCATATTGACCTGTATCATGAGGCTGTTCAGGGGCTTGATATGTGCCAATTTGTAATTGGCGCAAAATCAAGAAAGTTAAGTGTTTATAATGGTTTAAAATACTTATCTGATTCTAAACCTGAAGATGTGGTTTTAATCCATGATGCTGCGCGACCATTGGTGCAATGCGCCGATATTGATGACCTGCTTGAGGTAATGAAGCAATCTGAAGCCGCAACCTTGGCAACGCCTATTTCAGATAGTTTAATAAAGGATAACCAACCTATCGATCGTGACAATATGTGGGCTATTCAAACCCCGCAGGCTTGTAAATTTGGTGTGCTAAAGGCCGCGCATGAGCAATTTAAAGACGATGATAGTTTTACCGATGATGCAGGAGTTATAAGGGCGGCAGGGCATAAGGTTGAGGTTATCTCCTCTTCGCGTCAAAATATTAAAATTACAACACAAGGTGATTTAGAAATGGCAAAGACTATGATGAGTAAAGCGATAGAAACTCGTACGGCCTCTGGCTATGATGTTCATGCGTTTGAGGCCGAGCCATCGAATAGAAAATTGATGATGGGCGGTGTTGAAATTGACTATCCATTGGCTTTGGCGGGACATTCAGACGCGGATGTCGTTTTACATGCCATCACCGATGCTTTGTTGGGAAGTATTAATGAAGGAGATATAGGAACGCATTTTCCGCCCTCTGACCCGCAATGGAAAGACGTAGATAGTGCACTATTCCTAAAAGAGGTGACGCATTTAATCGCGCAACGCGGCGGTGTTGTTCAGTTTATTGATGTTACCATTATGGCAGAGGCACCAAAAATTGGCCCGTATCGTACGGCGATGCAACAACGTATTACTGATATTGCAGGCCTATCGCCTGCTCGCGTCAGTATCAAGGCAACCACGACTGAAAAACTCGGATTTACGGGGAGAAAAGAAGGCATTGCCTGTCAAGCCCTTGCCACGGTTCAACTGCCTGTGACAGACTAGGGCTGATATGATTAAGTTAGCTCATACAGACACATTACGCCGTTTAGACTTCAAACATCCTGCCACATGGGTGGCGACATGGTTTGGTTGTGGCTTGATAAAGCCTGCCCCTGGTACATGGGGCACTGTGGGGGCCTTGCCTTTTGGTGTTCTCCTACTGATGTTTGGCGGTGTTCCGGCGCTATTAATTGCTTGCGCTATTTGTTTTCCGCTCGGTCTATGGGCGTCTAAACATTTTGAGCGCATGGTGCGTGAAAAAGATTCTGGCATGATTGTTATTGATGAAGCTGTCGGTGTTTGGATTGCGATGATTCCTGCGGTTTTAACCCCTACTTCCATTGGTTTGGCTTTTGTTCTGTTTCGTATCTTTGATATTTTAAAGCCCCTCCCTATTGGCTGGCTCGATAAACGTGTTGGCGGTGCCATGGGGGTGATGATTGATGATGTGCTGGCGGGGGTTTTTGCCGCCATTGTTCTGATAGGATTGCGATATGTCGGACTCGGTTAATTCAGATTATGCTAACCCAGATTACGCTGACCAATTATTGGAAAAGCTAACGCGTAAAAAATGGAGTTTAGTCACAGCCGAAAGCTGTACAGGGGGTATGATTGCAACCGCTATCACTGATAAGGCGGGTGCATCTGCTGCTTTTGATCGTGGCTTTGTGACCTATTCCAATCAATCAAAGATAGATTGTCTTGGTGTATCTGCAGATACGCTCAAGCAATATGGCGCGGTGAGCCTGCAAGTCGCCGAAGAAATGGCCAAAGGCGCGCTTGATAAGTCAGACGCTAAAGTATCTATCTCCGTTACGGGTATTGCGGGGCCTAGTGGTGGTACACCGCAAAAACCTGTTGGTCTTGTTTATATTGGCTATGGGATTAAAGGTGGTATTGTTCAAGGCAAGGTCTTTAATTTTAGCAATATGACCCGCACAGAAGTCCGCCTCAACACAACCAAAGAAGCTTTTAAGATATTACTGTCTATTCTTTAGGTGCGCCATATATTTCTAAAGCACGGGCTTCAAAGGCACTTATCATACGTTTGACAACTTCGTTGAAGAACATGGTGGCCAGTGTCTGTAACGCGCCATTTTTAAATTCAAAATGGACGGAAAAATCAATAACACATGATTCATTCTCCCCTTCACTAAACACCCAATGATTGGTCAAGTTTTTTAACGGACCTTCTTGGTACTCGATTGTGATTTCTTTATGTTTGTTTAAAATCACTTTGGAGGAGAACTTCTCACGGAACACCTTGTATCCAACAATCAGGTCTGCATAAAAGATGTTATCGCCGTCCCATTTGTTGATGCGGCTGGCGATGCACCACGGGGCAAATTCAGAGTATTTATCAACCCCCGCGACCAGATCAAACATCTGCTCACAACTATAGGGCAATATTTTTTGTTCGACATGGGAGAGCATTTATATATTTTCTTTAATGATGTAATCCATCTGGTTTTTATATTTGTTTAAATATGGAATGCAATAAAGTTCTGTCGTTAATTTTTTATAATCAATATATAGACCATTGTTCCTATGCTGGTCACGTTTAGTTTTACGTGCATAAGCCTCTTTTTTAGATGTGTTCAGTAGAACAACCTTATCTAAATAAGAGGTGATTTCAGGCTCATATAGATAAATACAGTCTATAAAGTATAAAGGGTATTCATGTTTAGGTGGTTTGTAAGTAATGGTTAAATCGCACTCTCCTGTCGCTTGGTTCCAAGTATTATGCCGTATAACTTTTTTATCTTGTTTTAGATCAGAAAGTGTATTTGCGATAGCTTGCCAGTCATACCAACTGACAGGGTTAGCAAATGGATTGTCTTCTTTCCTAGACGGATTAGCCAAATACGTCAGTTGGTTAATGTTTTCTTGTGAGAGAGCTTTATTTAGGTAAGATTTTCGCTTTCGTGTTGTTGCAATACAAAAGTCATCGAGATTGATAGCTAGTGAACGTTCAGGGAAAGTATTGCACAGTTTTTGAGCTAATGTTGTTTTTCCTGACCCTGATAACCCACAAATACCGATAAAAGCAGACTTAGCAATATAGTTTTCTTTTATCGTTTCAATAAATTGTTGTTCGTTTACTGTTCTTTTTTTTGAATTAGAAGGCATTTTTCGCTAGTTTTTCTTCGCGCGCCTCACGGAGTTTTATGAAGTCATCACCAGCATGATATGATGAGCGCGTTAACGGTGTGCATGACGCCATCAAAAAGCCTTTGCTTCGTGCCATTTTCTCTAAACTTTCAAATTCTTCTGGCGTCCAAAAATGCTCAACTGCGGCGTGTTTTGGCGTTGGCTGTAAATATTGTCCAATTGTAATGAAATCAACATCGGCGGCGCGCATATCATCCATGACCTGCGCGATCTCTTCACGTGTTTCACCGAGGCCGACCATAAGACCAGATTTGGTAAATATCGTTGGATCAACTTCCTTTACACGCTGAAGCAAACGAAGCGAGCGGAAATACCGCGCCCCTGGGCGTATCGTGGGGTAAAGCCGTGGCACGGTTTCAAGGTTATGATTAAACACATCGGGCTTTGCTTTGGCGACGTTATCAATGTCTGCAATCTTTCCACGAAAATCACCGGGTAGAATTTCAATAGTTGTGTTGGGCGCTTTAAAACGAATGGCCTCAATCGTTTTCACAAAATGCGCCGCGCCGCTGTCTTTTAAATCGTCACGGTCAACGGATGTAATTACAATATGGTTCAGATCCATTTTCTCAACCGCGACGCCAACGCGTAATGGCTCATATTTATCCAGCTCGTCTGGCTTCCCCGTTGCAACATTACAAAACGAACAAGCGCGAGTGCAAACTTCACCCATAATCATAAAGGTTGCATGTTTTTTATCCCAACATTCACCAATATTCGGACAGCCCGCTTCTTCACACACCGTGGTTAATTTTAAACTTTTAACGACATCTAGCGTTTCTTTATAGGTATCACCCTGCCCCGCCTTCACACGAATCCATGATGGCTTTTTACCCATGGGACGGTCTTCACGCTTTTGCTTTTCTGGGTGCCGCTTGGCGCGGTCAAGTAGGTCTGTGTTGTATGTCATAGGGATTATTTAACACAAACTGCTCATATATCCCAACTGTTCTTTTAAGGGTAGGGCGTATAAACCCATTCAAAGTGATTGCGCCTTATACACCCTTCGGATTCATAAAATCTTTCAAGTGTTTCGTCGGTAAGAGATGTAGGTTTATTTTTATCACTAGGGTGAGCTATGACGGCAGGTGTTAAAGAAATAGATATGTTATGTGTCTGGGCTAATTTCTTAAGCCATTGAAAAGCTTGTCTGCCGTGCCCCACTCCCGTTGTTTTTGCAATCATACGGTCTAGGGTGATGGTATCACTTCCTGTGAGGCTGATATCTAAAGTCACTTCACCATTCCATAGTCGGGCAGTATCTCTGAGAATAGCTGTGGTTCCGTCTATGAACTCTTCGTAAAAAGCGATTTGCCCTATTGACCATTGGGAGTCATTAATTTCTGCAATTGATAAAGTCATTAAGGGATATTATTATAAATTATGTAAATATTCAAGTTAAAAATGGATAACCTTACCGTACGCGTCCAGCACGCTTTCATGCATCATTTCTGACAATGTTGGGTGTGGGAAGATGGTGTGCATGTAATCTGCTTCTACCAGTTCTGCGGTTTTGCCGACCACATAACCTTGGATCATCTCTGTCACCTCTGCACCGACCATATGCGCCCCAAGAAGCTCACCTGTTTTCTCATCCCAGATGGTTTTAACCATGCCTTCAGGTTCACCAAGAGCAATCGCCTTACCATTGCCCATGAATGGGAAACGTCCGACTTTGAGCTTATGCCCCGCCTCTTTCGCGGCGGCCTCGGTCAAGCCAACGCTTGCCACTTGCGGCATACAATATGTGCAACCTGGAATATTGGTTTTTACAATTGGGTGTACGTCTTTTTGCCCTGCTATCTTCTCCACGCAAATAACACCTTCATGCGAGGCTTTATGCGCCAGCCACGGCGCGCCACAGACATCACCAATCGCATAAACGCCAGCTTCGCCAGTCTTCATATAACCGTCGGTTACAATATGACCGCGATCTAACTTCACACCTTTGACGTTCTCTAGTCCGATATTTTCAGTGTTTGCGACGATTCCAACCGCCATAATGACTTTATCGACCGTAATTTTCTCGGTTTTTCCGCCTTTTTCGACATGAACGGTCACATTTTTGGCTGATTTATCAATTTTTGAGGTTTTTGCACCCGTTATGATGGTCATTCCCTGCTTTTCAAACTGTTTTTGCGCGAAATTAGATATTTCAACATCTTCAACAGGCATGACTCTATCCATCATTTCGATAACGGTCACTTCCGCGCCCATATTGCAATAGAAAGACGCAAACTCAATCCCGATCGCGCCAGAACCAACCACCAAAATAGATTTTGGCATTTCCGTGGGCACCATCGCTTCTTTGTATGTCCAGATTTGCTTACCGTCCGGCTCCATCCCTGGAATAACTCGCGCGCGTGCGCCCGTGGCAATAATGATATGCTTGCCTGTTAAATCGGCAAGTTTCTTCTTATCTTTTGTGACAGAAAGCTTACCCTTGCCTTCCAGCTTGGCAAAGCCGTCAAAGACCGTAACTTTATTTTTTTTCAGTAAGTGACCAATACCGCCGGAAAGTTGTTTTGCAACACCGCGAGAGCGTTCAACGACTTTCTTAATATCAAAGCTGTGTTCCTTGATTGTAAAGCCAAAATCACTGGCATGGTTGAGTAAATGATTTATTTCAGAGGAACGCAAAAGCGCCTTTGTCGGGATACAGCCCCAGTTCAGGCAGATGCCACCCAAATGGTTTGCTTCAACAAGGGCGACCTTCATACCCAATTGGCTGGCGCGGATAGCGGCGACATAGCCACCGGGTCCACCACCCATTATAATCACATCAAAATTTGTTTCAGTCATAACGCGCTTTTCTTTTTATTGTTGAGGAATGTGTCCAACCCTGTTGGATTTCTTGTTTCTATAGAATCCCACTCGCTTGTTCCGTCCTTGTTTTGGAACGCTTTAACAGTGAGAGTGATACCGAAAAAGACTATAAGGAGAGCTAAAAAAAGTAGAATGATAGCTGATGAAAAGCTAAACATTTTTTTTATTTTCTTCAAAAAAAACATAAACTCTCCATTTTATAACAGCATCGTTGCTGGGTTTTCGATATAGGATTTTAAAATCTGTAGATATTCTGCACCAACCGCACCATCAACCGCGCGGTGATCTACAGAAAGCGTACAGCTCATAAAGGTGCCGATTTTCACATCGTTACCATCAACATAGGGTTTCTTCGCTCCTGCCCCAACAGCCAGAATACAGGCTTGTGGTGGGTTGATAATCGCATCGAACTCTTTAATGCCATACATACCTAAATTTGAGAGGCTGAATGTACCGCCCATAAATTCTTGTGGTTTCAGTTTGCCTTCACGGGCACGCCCTGCCAAATCTTTGACTTCGGCAGAAATCTCTTTCAAGCCTTTATTTTCGGCGTTCTTCACAATGGGTGTGATCAAGCCATTGGGTGTAGATACCGCCACGGAAATATCGCTTGATACATATTGGCGTACCGCTTCATCCGTCCATGACACGTTTGCGGCAGGATAGGCTTTGAGGGCATTGGCGCAGGCCTTTAAGATAAAGTCATTGATAGACAGCTTGTACGCGCCCTCTTTTAACTTCGCGCCCTGCTCGTTCATGACTTTACGTGTCCGCATTAATTCATCAATTTGACATTCAATAGTCAGGTAGAAATGCGGAACAGTTTGTTTAGATTCTTGCAAACGCTGCGCTGTGATTTTTTTAATATTGTTGTTTGGAATCTCGTTATAGACCATTCCAAATTCATTTACTTTTTGATCACCCACAGGCTGTGACGCTTGTGATGACGTGTTGGCGGCATTTGCCTGCGGTGCTGAAGATGCACCAGTAAAATTCTCAACATCCATCTTTACAATACGCCCGCGTGGGCCAGAACCTTTTAGCTGAGACAACTCAATCCCTTTACTTGCCGCGATACGGCGCGCCAAGGGTGAGGCATAAATACGATTACCAGATGGTTTTGTTACGGCTTGAGCCTGCATAATAGGTTGTGCCTCCTGTTTTAGTGGCTGTTTTGTCTCTTCTTCTTGTGTTGGTGCGCTTACTGGTTCGGCTTTCGCGTTTAACAGCGCGTCCATATCGCTATCGTTTTCACCATCTTCTAAAAGAACAGCAATAAGCTGGTTTACTTGTACGTTTTCTGTCCCTGCGGCAACCAAAATCTTGCCCATCACACCTTCATCAACGGCCTCGACTTCCATCGTGGCTTTGTCGGTTTCAATTTCGGCAATCACATCACCAGATTCAACGGTGTCACCTTCGGCCTTGTGCCATTTGGCGAGATTTCCTTCGGTCATTGTTGGTGACAAAGCTGGCATTAATACTTTAATCGGCATAACAAACCTCTTTTGCGGCGTGGATGATTTGTTCCGTCTGTGGAATGGCTAATTTCTCAAGCCCCGCCGCATAAGGTAACGGAACGTCTGCCGCCGCTATACGTTTAAGCGGCGCATCAAGGTAATCAAACGCATGCTCACCGATAAGTGCGGCTATTTCTGCGCCAATGCCCGCAAACGGGAATCCTTCTTCACAAGATACAATGCGATTTGTTTTCTTCACGCTTTCTAAAATTGTATGGCGGTCAAGTGGGCGTACTGTCCGTAGGTTAATGACCTCTGCATCAATCCCCTGCTCTGCTAATTTTTCTGCGGCTTCCAAGGCTCTACCAACCATGATTGAAAGGGCAACGATGGTCACATCACTTCCTTCACGTTCAATCTTCGCACGACCAATCGGAATAACATAGTCAGGGTCTGTTGGTACTTCAAAGCTTTGACCGTACATTAGCTCATTTTCTAAAAAGACAACGGGGTTTGGGTCACGGATAGCCGCCTTTAAAAGACCTTTGGCATCGGCCGCGTTCCACGGTGATACAACTTTTAAACCAGGGACATGGGCATACCACGAGGCATAACACTGTGAATGTTGCGCCCCCACGCGTGAGGCCGAGCCATTCGGCCCACGGAAAACAATCGGGCAACCTAATTGCCCACCGGCCATATATAATGTCTTGGCGGCAGAGTTAATAATGTGGTCTATCGCCTGCATGGCGAAGTTAAATGTCATGAACTCAACAATAGGTTTCAACCCATTCATCGCCGACCCAACGGCCAAACCAGCAAAACCGTGCTCGGTGATTGGCGTGTCAATTACACGGCGTGAGCCAAATTCATCTAACATGCCTTCTGTCACTTTATAAGCACCATTATATTCGGCAATCTCTTCACCCAGCATGTAGATATCATCATCACCGCGCATTTCTTCTGCCATCGCGTCACGAAGCGCAACACGTACGGTTTGCGTTTCTGTTGAGGCCATGAAAGGCTCTTCATCAAAGACGGGAGGTTCAATGACGGCCCCTTGGGCATATAAAACGTCACGATTTTTAACATGCGCCCCTTCTTGTTGTTTGGGTGGTTGTGAGGCGGTATCGCTTGAGGTTGAAACAGCAGTTTCGGTTGCGGTTTCTTCTGCTTGCGGTGTTGGTGCGGCTGTTGAAGCATTGGCATCAATATCACTCGCGCTTTCGCCCTCTTCTAATAGGATCGCAATCGGGGCATTCACAGCAACATTTTCGGTGCCTGCCTCAATCAGAATTTTACCAATCACACCTTCATCCACGGCTTCCACTTCCATGGTGGCTTTGTCGGTTTCAATCTCGGCAATTACATCACCAGATTCAACGGTGTCGCCTTCGGCTTTTAACCACTTGGCAAGGTTACCTTCTGTCATTGTTGGCGATAACGCCGGCATTAGAATTTGTATTGTCATTTTTTCTTAGACCTCAATATTTGAAATATTTAATTTACGATACTGGATTTTAACCACTCTATTTCTCCAGGGTAGAATTCTTTACTGCACTCAGAAGAGGGATTTAAAATCATATGGTTGGCAGATCCCAAAATATTAATAGTGTCATGTCCTGATAGTTCGGCGACCTCAACGTCTTGGCCATCGGCCCATTCCTTAAGACGCTCTTCTGAATCAAAAATCATGATATACGTTTTATTTTCGCTTCCTTCGTCATTTTGGGCGCTTTCATCTTCAATAATAACGGGTTGAATTGTAATTTCATCTTCTTCCATTTTAACCTTGGCTTCGTCGGAAAGCGGCCAGGTTGGAATATAAAGATCGGTATTGAGGAACAGCTCATAATACTGATCTTCAAGGCCATTTCTTATGTCCTCGGTCGCATCTTCGGCCTCATGCACAGCAATTAAAGCTTTATCTAATGGTGATGATGTCATTTTGATAAAGTTCCTTTGATAGATGGTGGTGATAGTGCCTCTATTGAAGTTGGTGTTTTATCTTCTATGTTTGTAGATGATGCACTAAAAACTAAATATGCGCCGACCCCTATTAAAATAAAGCCAACAATGTGCGTAATAGATATTTTTTCGCCCAAATAAAAGTAAGCAAAAAAAGAAAAAATGGTTAAAGATAAAATTAGTTGGATAGTTCTTAACTCTGATGCGGTATAAAAACCATAACCTATTCTATTGGCGGGAACCGCCAAACAATATTCAAAAAATGCAATCCCCCAAGAAATAAGAATAATCGCAATTAATGGAGAGGATTCAAGCTTAAGATGCCAATACCAAGCAAACGTCATGAAAACGTTAGATAGCAGCAGTAATGCTATCGGCATAAGCGCAGGAATTGTTATAAGGTCGGTTAAACGGTCACTCATTTTATGGTTACTCTACCTCTATCAACACGTCTGTATAAAGCTCTTCTGGGGCAAGCTCCGGTGAGTTTTCTGCAAATTCAGCTGCTTTTTTAACGCGTGCTTTAATTTCTTTATCTATTGATTTTAGATCTTCTTCTTTAACGTTATGTTGATCCATCATAACGTTTCTCAGTTGAATAATTGGGTCTTCGTTCTTCTTACCGTCGACCTCTTCCTTCGTACGGTAATTGGCAGGGTCAGACATAGAGTGGCCACGAAAACGATAGGTCATGACTTCCAAGATATAAGGGCCATTGCCTGTCCGCACATAATCCAGTGCCTGACGTGCGGCGTTTTGAACCGAAAAGACATCCATCCCATCAATTTGCTCACCAGGTATACCATAGCCTTGACCGCGGGCATAAAGTTGCCCCGCTGCATGACGGGCGGTTGATGTTCCCATCCCATATTGGTTGTTTTCAATCACGTATAACACGGGCAATTTCCACAGCGCGGCCATGTTATAACATTCCGCAACTTGCCCTTGGTTTGCCGACCCATCACCCATATAAGCAACAGCAACACCGCCATCGTTTCTATATTGATGCGCAAAGCCTAAGCCTGTTCCGATAGACGTAGATGCCCCAACAATACCGTGCCCCCCAAAGAAGCCTTTTTCTTGGGAGAACATATGCATAGAACCACCTTTACCACGAGAGTACCCACCTTCGCGCCCCGTTAATTCCGCCATCACCCCTTCGGGGGTCATGCCTTGTGCCAACATATGTGCGTGGTCACGGTAAGTGGTGACAACAGTGTCGCCTTCTTCTTGAACAGATTGGATACCTGTCACCACGGCCTCCTGTCCGATATAGAGATGACAGAAACCACCGATTAACCCCATGCCGTAAAGCTGTCCTGCTTTTTCTTCGAAACGACGAATAAGAAGCATCTCTTCATAGAGCTTCTTCATGTCATCTAGTGTTGGTTCAGGATTGGAATTTGAGATAGTCTTTGTTGCGTTTGACTTCTTGGTTTTCTTCTTTGTGCTTGCCACGTTTAACCCTCTATTTTCGTGTATACAAAATAACCCCTCTAAATACCGCCCTCACGGGTGTGACGCTAGAAAAAAATGATAGTTTTCCGCAAATAAACAGCTTGTTTTTGCTAAGTTTTTGATTTTAAATGATTTTTTGTATGTCGCTATGAGCGATCTTGTAGCATTATTAGCTCATCTTTGTAACGATACCCTAAAACATGACGGGCGCGCTCTTCTAATAAGTCACGATCAATCGAGCCTGGGCGCATCATAATCACACGTTTTTCAACGGCCTCGCGTTCAGATTTTAAGGCTGCATATTCTGCGGTGGTACTTGCGGTTTGGCTCTCTAAGGAAATGAGGCTGAAATACCCGCGTTGTCCCGCGACAAGGTGATAGCAGAAATAGAAACTTAAACATAACCCAATGACAGCCAGCATATTACAGCGGAAGATATGACGGTTGTGGATAAGTTTTCTCATACCTCTATTGAATCACAAACGAATCACCAACGCAATAGAAAAAACACAATAGATTCAATGATTTAATAAGTACGAAAGAGGAACAAACACCACCGTATTCAGCTAAGTGATTCTAATGACTCAGTTTTTTATTTTTATCCCTTTAAAGGTGCTCGTAAAAAATCTGCACCACAGTAACGTGCCGTTGACCCCAGCTCTTCTTCAATCCGTAAAAGTTGATTATATTTGGCGATACGGTCAGAGCGCGACAATGATCCTGTCTTAATCTGCCCGCAATTTGTGGCAACGGATAAATCCGCAATTGTTGAATCTTCTGTCTCCCCAGAGCGATGCGACATGACAATACCGAAGCCAGCTTTCTTGGCCATTTCAATCGCTTCTAAGGTTTCAGACAACGTTCCGATTTGATTGACCTTAATCAAAATCGCATTCGCCGCGCTAAGTTCAATCCCTTTGGCTAAACGTTTAGGGTTGGTTACGAATAAGTCATCTCCCACCAATTGCACACGATCACCAAGGCGTTTATTGAGGGCGACCCACCCATCCCAATCATCTTCGGCCAAGCCATCTTCAATAGAAACAATCGGGTATTTATCACAAAGCTGTTCAAAGTAATCAACCATTTCTTCAGAAGAAAGGACGCGCCCTTCCCCTTCCAGGTTATATTTACCTTTTTCGAAAAATTCGGTTGAAGCGGTATCTAACGCAATCGCGACCTCTTCACCAGCTTTATAACCAGCATCCTGAATAGCCTTCATAATAAAATCAAGAGCTTCAGTGGCTGAGTTGAGCGCAGGGGCAAAGCCCCCTTCATCACCAACATTGGTATTCATACCAGCCGCAGATAATTGTTTCTGTAACGCATGAAAAACTTCTGTCCCGCAACGCATAGCTTCGCTGAACGTTGGTAGGCCAATCGGCATAATCATAAATTCTTGGAAATCAATCGGGTTGTCGGCATGGGCACCACCATTGATGATGTTCATCATCGGCGTTGGCAGTAAATGCGCGTACGGCCCGCCAAGATAACGGTAAAGCGGCATATCAACTTCTTCTGCAACTGCCTTTGCAATCGCCAGCGATACACCTAAAATAGCATTCGCACCAAACTTGGATTTATTCTCTGTGCCATCTAAGGCCATCATTGCGTTATCAATATGGAGTTGCTCTTCTGGGTCTAACCCACATAACGCTTCATACAGACTGGTGTTGATGTAAGTAACGGCTTTTTCAACGCCCTTCCCGCCCCAGCGCTTCTTGTCACCATCGCGCAACTCAACCGCTTCATAAGCGCCAGTCGATGCACCAGACGGCACAGCCGCTCTACCCATCGCACCACTTTCAAGGATAACATCCACTTCAACAGTTGGGTTTCCACGGCTGTCTAATATCTGCCGCCCTTTAATATCAATAATGGCTGTCATATTTTTTCTTTCTTTTTTAAGTAAACCGCCACGAACACGAAGATCGCTACGGATTAGTTTGTTTTTATAAATCTTTTCAAACCATCTTTAAGCAACGGCACATTAAAATTCATCAAAAAACCTATTTTGATGTGAGATAACTTCAAATAATTCAAAATTTGTGCTTCATGTATTCTTGTTAACCTTTCCACCGACTTTAATTCAATCAGTACAGAATCTTCAACAATTAAATCAGCACGAAAACCATTATTTAATATTTTATTTCTAAATGTAATGGGGATTACTGCTTGTCTTTTAATATCTAGGTCGTAATCGTTCAAAACATCGTAAAGACATTCCTCGTAAACACTTTCAAGCAAGCCCGCGCCCATTTCTCGATGCACAATAAACGCTGCATCCATCACCTTGGTTGCTATCTCATTTTCAAGAACGGAAGGTTCTTGTCGGTTATTCGTGGCGTTCGCTGTGTTCGTCGCGGTTTTCATTAATCAATATGTACCAAGTCCATGCTTTTGACTAAATCATCAACGGCTTTGGCCTGGGTTAGGAACTCTTCTAACTTGTTAAATGGGATAGCACTTGGGCCATCGCATTTGGCTTTATCGGGGTCTTCATAGGCTTCTATAAATAGTCCCGCCATTCCAATCGCCATCACGGCGCGGGTCAGGTCAGGCACCAGACCACGACGCCCCCCACTGGCTTCACTACCTGGTAGGCGCATTTGGCTGGCATGGACGGTATCGCAGATGATGGGTGTGTTGTTTGAAATATCTTTCATTACCCCAAATGCCATTGGGTCAACCACAAGGTTATCATAGCCAAGCGCAAAGCCGCGCTCACATATAATCGTATCCTCGTTCCCGCATTCGGCGAACTTATCGACGATATTACCGATTTGATAAGGCGACATATATTGCGGTTTCTTGATGTTAATGGCGGTGTCTGTTTTTGTTGCGGCGTCGGCCATGGCTTTGACCAAGTCAGTTTGACGCGCCAAGAATGCAGGGATTTGAATGACATCAACCACTTCAGCAACAGGCAAACATTGGTCAATTTCATGCACATCGGTAATGACAGGCACGTTATCAAACTCGGCTTTGACCTTTTGGAAGATTTTAAGCCCCTCTTCCATGCCCGCCCCACGATAGCTGTGAATGGATGAGCGATTGGCTTTATCGTAACTGGCTTTAAAAACCAGCGGAATACCTAGTTTATCAGTGATGGTTTTATAAACCTCCACAGCTTTCAACGTGATATCTAAGTCTTCAAGGACATTAAGCCCGCCAAACAAAACCATTGGTTTGTCGTTGGCACATTCAATGTTTTGTCCAGATTTTTGTATGTTTACTGTTTTCATAGGTATGTTTTACCACCAAGGCATAAAGACACCAAGTAGAATATATTATACTGACGATAGTGATTGGAGAGCTTTAGTTAGCGACGTCTTGGACGACTTCACCCGCTTTTGAAAGGTCTTTGCCTACACCTTCAACCGTACTGCAACCCGCAGCGGCAAAGCTTAATAACAACGTTCCTACAAGTAATAATTTAGACATGTGTGTTTATCCTAATTGATGTTTTAAAATTATAAAAATGAATTATATAAACGCCAGCCCCATCTGCCTAGTAAAAACTTAAAAGTTATAAGTTTTTAAACCAACCGTCCCTGCGTAATGGCGGCTTCGATGAAGCTGATGAATAGTGGGTGCGGTTCAAACGGTTTTGATTTTAGCTCAGGATGATATTGCACACCGATAAACCATGGGTGGTCGTTTCGTTCGCAAATTTCTGGCAGAGTGCCGTCTGGCGATGTTCCTGACATAATAAAGCCCGCTTCTTCCAGCTTGTCTTTGAAATTAATGTTCACTTCAAAGCGATGACGGTGGCGTTCTGAAATATCAGTTTGTCCATATATTTCAGCAACTTTTGAATCTTTCTTAAGGTTAGCTGGAAATGCACCAAGACGCATTGACCCACCAAGATCCTCTTCGCGTGAGCGTTTTTGCTTCTTATTTCCATCTGTCCATTCAGTCATAAGGCCAACGACATGCTCGCCCTCTTCGCTGAACTCTGTTGAGTTGGCATTGGTTACACCCGCCAAGTGGCGCGCTGCTTCCAGTACCGCCATCTGTAGACCAAAACAAATCCCGAAATAAGGGATTTTCTTTTCACGCGCATATTGCGCGGCTTTAATCTTGCCTTCCGCCCCGCGTTCGCCGAAGCCACCGGGGACTAAGATACCATTAACCCCTTGTAATTCATGGGCGATGTCTTCTTTGGATTCGTCAAATAAAGTGGCTTCAACAAATTTGATATTCACTTTTACTTTATTGGCTATACCGCCATGGCAAAGCGCTTCATTAAGCGATTTATAACTATCATTCAGGTTGGTGTATTTACCGACAACCGCAATAGTGACCTCGCCTTCTGGGTTTTTAATGCGGCGCATAATGCGTTCCCATTTTTCCAGATCAGGCGCGGGCGCGTCGGTGATATCAAATGCGTCCAAAACCTGCGTATCAAGCCCAACCTTATGGTAGGTCAGTGGCACTTCATAGATACTGGACGCATCTAGGGCAGGAATAACTTTTTCTTCATCGATATTACAAAATAGAGATATTTTCTTTAGTTCAGCAGGGTCAATCTCACGATCTGCACGGCAGAGCAAGATACGGGGGCGAATCCCCATCCCCATTAATTCTTTAACACTATGTTGGGTTGGTTTGGTTTTTAGCTCCCCTGCCGCCGGAATATAAGGTAATAAGGTGACATGTAGGAATAACGCTCGCTTTCGCCCCATTTCATTACCAAATTGACGAATGGCTTCAATGAAGGGCAAGCTTTCAATATCGCCGACAGTGCCGCCAATCTCACAAAGGACGAAATCTGCTGTCCCGTCTTTTTCACGGATAAAGTCTTGTATTTCATTGGTTACATGCGGAATAACCTGAACTGTCGCCCCCAGATAATCACCGTGACGTTCCTTTTGAAGAACGCTTGTATAAATACGTCCCGTGGTTGTGTTGTCGTTTTGGCAAGCGGGATTGCCTGTGAAGCGCTCATAATGCCCAAGGTCTAAGTCTGTTTCTGCACCATCATCGGTGACGAAGACTTCCCCATGTTGAAACGGGCTCATTGTCCCTGGATCAACATTAAGGTAAGGGTCTAATTTGCAAAGGCGAACCTTGTAACCGCGTGCCTGAAGTAAAGCACCGAGAGCGGCGGAGCCAAGTCCCTTCCCTAAAGATGAAACAACGCCGCCAGTAATAAATATAAATTTTGTATCCAAAATAATCCCCATTTGCCAAAGAGTTATTTGGCAAAGTTAAACTGTGGCTTTAACTGAAAACTATTCAGATAAAGGAGCTGTCGGTGCAGGAATATCGCTTTTAAGAGAATCTTCCGAAGCCTTAGCTTTCGGGATTTTGTTATCGTCTTTTTTGTCGATTGTGTCAACTACTGCTGGTGGATTATCTAGACTTTCTAACAAATTTTTAGAAGATGAGTTATTTCCTGCCAAAACACCTAAGGTTAAACTGGTACAGAAAAAAGCCGTAGCGCATAAGGCTGTCGCCTTTGTTAGGATATTGCCCGTTGTTCCCGCAGAAGCCAATCCGCTAATACCGCCAGACCCACCACCAATACCAAGGCCGCCCCCTTCGGAGCGTTGAAGAAGGATAAGCCCAATAATACAGAGTGCTAAAATAAGATGAATAATAAGTATAACTTGTTCCATGGAGTATTCTTTTAAATGGTGATTAAGATGTTGTCACGCGGTTTTTTAATGCTTTTTGATTAATTGTAGAGCCTTCGCTTTTTTAAAGGTAGAGATTAACTCGCTTTCGCAATTCCGATAAAATCCTCGGCTTTTAGGCTTGCACCACCAATTAATGCACCATTGACGTTGTTGACAGCAAAAATTTCTGCAGCGTTGGCTGGTTTGACAGACCCACCATAGAGCAAGCGTACGGAGGCTGCATTATCAATCTTTTCAGCCAACTTGCCTCTTATGAAGTCATGCATCGCCGCAATATCATCCGTGGTGGCGGTTTTACCCGTTCCAATTGCCCAAACAGGCTCATACGCAATGACAGTATTCTCGGCTGTTGCTGTTTCAGGTAAACTTTCCAGCATTTGGGTGGCAACAACCTCTTGTTCTTGTCCTGCCTCACGCTGTTCTTCGGTTTCACCCACGCAAATAATGGCTGTTAAGTCCTGTTCGTGCGCCACCATTGCCTTTTGACGGACCATAAGGTTGCTTTCAACATAATATTGGCGACGTTCAGAGTGACCAAGAATCACGTGTGAGCAATTTACGTCTTTAACCATTTCTGCCGACACATCGCCCGTATAGGCACCGTTACTAAAAGGTGAGCAATCTTGTGCGCCTATGGAGACAGCCATGCTGAGTTCTGCCTGAACGGGGACAATATGGTGAAATGGAGGACAGACTAAAAAATCGTTCTTTTTCAGCAATTCTACTTCGTTTTGAATGGCTTGTACAATGTTTTGGGCAAGGGTTATTGCCTCGCTCATCGTGCCGTTCATCTTCCAGTTGCCCGCAATTAAATTTTTCATGTCTAAAAACCTTGTAGTTATTGCTCTTATATCTTGCTCCCCTTATAGTGCGTAAAGAATTTTTTGCAATATTTTTGCAGTAATTGTTTTCCCGCTAGGATAATTTAAGAAAATCAATGCGGGTGTGACGAAATTAAAAGAGGTTATTTGCATGTTAAAAGCATTACGTGATGGCGCTAAATCAGGTTTTTTAAAATATATTTTACTCGGCTTCCTTGCCTTGGCTACAGGGGGGCTGGTTCTAACGGATATGGGCGGATTCTTCCGTGGAGGGGTTGTCTCTAATAACATAGTTGCTAAAGGTAAAGGTATAGAGATAAGTACGGTTCAATTTGACAGAACGGTACGCCGGGTGCTGTCACGGCAAGGTATCGCCCCACAAGAGGCCTATCAACTAGGTTATATTACCCAGATATTACAGGGCGAAGTGCAAACGTTAATTTTAACGCGTGAAGCAAGTAAACTGGGTTTAAATGTGAGTGATGATACAGTGCTAGCGCAAATTGCGAAGATTGCGGAGCCTTTGGCGCAAGGTGGTACGAGTAAGAAAGAAGCCTTACAACAAGTTCTGCGCTCGCAAGGGGTTTCCGAAGGTGAGTTTATTCAAGCGGTTCGTCAGGAAATGGGCAATGATTTATTTCGCGGCGCGTTAATCAGCGGTGTAGAAACTATTTCAAAAGAACAAGCCAGTGATCTTTACCAATACCAAAATGAGATTCGTGACGTGCGTGGTTTTACCTTGATGGATAAATCTGCCGAAATTACGCAAGAACCTACAGATGAAAATATCCAGAAATATTATGAAGCGAATAAGTCAGATTTTTTGATTTCTGAGAAACGTGACGTGACTGTCGCAACATTGAAAAAAGAAATGGTGATTAAAAATGTTGAGATTACAGAAGATGAGTTAAAGCAAGCTTACGAAGAAACGATAGATACATATAAACGCCCCGAACAACGCACGCTTCAACAATCTATTGTAGACTTACAAACCGATGCGCAAGATATTGTTAAAAAGGTTAAAGCAGGTAAAAGCTTAAAAACAGCCGTGAAAACCGTTACAGGCAATGCTTCTCCTTATTTGGGCGAGAATGATTTTGAGCAAGGTGGTTTATTAGAAGAAATTTCCACCCCTGTTTTTGAAGCTGAAAAAGGCGCTATCATTGGCCCTATTCAAACCGCACTTGGTTGGCATGCCCTGGTTCTTAAAGACATTATAGAGCCACAAACAACCAGCTTCGATAAAGCCAAGGCGGCTTTGCGTGATAATATGTTACAAGAGCGTGTTTTTGAAGACTTGATTGAAGCCGCCAATACACTGGATGATCGTTTGGCCTCTGGTGAAGAGTTAGAATCCGTTGTGGCGGAGATGGGTTTAACAACTCAAAAATTCACTAACTTTAACCAAGCGGGTATTGATTCTAAGGGTAAAGATTTATTTGGCGAGTATCAGGGGGATCGCGCGCAAATTTTAGAAGCTGCCTTTGATTTTGAGCAAGGTGAATCCTCACCCGTGGTTGAGCTGGCCGATGGTCGTTTTGTAACGGTGCGTATTGATGGCGTGGTAGAAAAATCCTATCAACCGCTTGAAGACGTAAAGGCTAAACTAACGACACGTTGGTTGGCGGCGCAAAAATCTTTGGCGAATAAGCAGCGCGCGCAAGATGCTTTGGCGACTCTGAAATCAGGCAAGACATTAGATGAAGTCGCGAAAGAATATGGCGCGAAACTAACCAGCTTTAAAAACTTAAAACGCGCACAAACACCAAAAGCGCCAATCACCCTGCCCGCTTTGCGTCAAATTTACGATGCTCAGCAAGGCGCGCCTTTGAAGCTTGATGTTCAAAACGGGTATGTGATTGGTGAAGTAACAAATGTGACGTTACCGAATGTCGATAAGGCGGATAAAGAGATTGAAGCTGTAATGGCTGAAACCACTCAAGTCTTGCCGCAGGAAATAATAGCGCAATACATCAATAATTTAAGCGCCAAGTACAAGGTTAAAATTAATGACCGTGTGTTGAAACAGGTTTATGGTGCACCTGTTGAGAATTAAAATCGAAAATTAAAGATGAGCTGTTTGCCAAATATTGATGACTTCCAAACCTTTTTTGAAGCGGGAAAAACGCAACTGGTTTGGCAGTGGGTTTCGGCTGATCTTGAAACGCCTGTTTCTACCTTTTTAAAACTTTCCAAGAATGCGCCTTATAGTTTTTTGTTAGAGTCGGTTGAGGGTGGCGAAGTCCTTGGGCGTTATTCCGCCATTGGCTTAGACCCTGATCTGATCTGGAAGTACCAAGATAATGAAGTCACACTGAATGGTGACCTGCAAAGCGAAAAGCCGCTGACATCCTTACGCGCGCAACTTAAAGATTGTAAAATTGATGTGGTCGATGAAACGATACCGCCTATGGGTCCTTCTGGCTTGTTTGGTTATATGGGTTATGACTGCATCCGTTTGGTCGAAGATATTCCTGATGCCAACCCCGATGAAATCGGCGTCCCTGACAGTGTAATGATGCGCCCTACGATGATGATATTGTTTGATAATGTGAAGAATATGATGTGCTTTGTAACACCTGTTCGCGCTCATAAAAGCAATAGTGATAAATCTGCAGGTGATGTTTATGCCGAGGCCGTTGCCCGTATTGATGGCCTTTATAATAAGCTGATGGATCCGATTGATACGGCGATGCTTCATAATCAAACCAAGCTCGACCTTCCTCTAAAGCAGCAAAGCAATATGAGCCGTGAAACCTTTCACAATATGGTTGATAAAGCCAAAGACTATATCTTGGCAGGAGATATCTTTCAGGCGGTGCTGTCTCAACGTTTCTCTGTTGATTTTGATTTACCTGCGTTTGACCTTTACCGCTCGCTTCGCCGTTTAAACCCCTCTCCTTTTTTGTTTTATATTAACTTTGATGGCTTCGCCCTTGTCGGTTCCAGTCCTGAAATCCTTGTTCGCTCCCGCGATAACGTTGTGACTATTCGCCCGATTGCTGGCACGCGTAAACGCGGTAAAGATGCCGCCGAAGATAAAACTTTGATGGAGGATTTGTTGAGTGACCCGAAGGAACGTGCTGAACATCTTATGCTTCTTGATTTGGGGCGTAATGACATTGGTCGTGTGGCTGATATTTCCACCGTTGAGGTTACTGATCAATTCACGGTCGAAAATTACTCTCACGTCATGCATATCGTGTCGAATGTTGAGGGGCGGTTAAAAGATAATATGGACTCACTTGATGCCCTCTTTGCGGGATTCCCTGCGGGAACAACCAGCGGCGCGCCCAAAATACGCGCCATGGAAATCATTGATGAGCTTGAACCAACCAAGCGTTCTACCTATGCGGGTTGTGTTGGCTATATGGATGGTAACGGAGATTTAGATACCTGTATCGCCTTACGTACCGCCCTTGTGAAAGATGGCAAAGTTTATGTGCAGGCTGGGGGTGGTGTTGTGGCCGATAGTGACCCCGAAGGTGAGTATATCGAGTCCTGTAACAAAGCCAAAGCCGTCATCCAAGCCGCCGAAAACGCTATTGAGTTGGCTCGACGGGATAGGAATTAAACTTTAAATATTTTTAGGGGCTGGTCCTTTTTCAGTTGGTGTAAGCCTTAGAGTACATTGCGCTGGGTGATGTGAACCCACGCCTGGTATAGCAAAGGTTGAGAATAAAAGGGTAAACACCCCTCCTAGGTTTTGAGCATCGCTATTGGTATCTGAAGTAGCTATGATAGCAGCTGTTGCTCCTACAGCAGTAATGCCAATTCCAGTCATTATTTTTGAAGTAAGGGCTTCGTCTGCACTGAATGAAGTTACTGTATTAACGTCTACATCGAATCCTTCACGTTTCATCATCTTTTGATAATCTTTAAACTTTAGATTATCTAAAATATCTTCAGGGGTTAAATTAGGAACAGCAACAGGAAAAAACATTCTCTTAACTTTTGAAAGTAAACTAGATGGATTGGCGCCGTTAAATGTAACCTTAATATCAGTCCCATCTTTTATGGCCAATTGTGTTCTGAAAGGATCGTTGATTAATCTGCTAAACCCAAAGGAAATACTATCTTGCTTACGTTGTTCTCTTGAATTGGCTAAGTCTCGTAACGTCGAAGTATTAGTCATTCTTTGATCTCCTATATTAACAATGGAGGTTATTATCCATAAAATATAGGTAGTGCCAACATTCCTGTTTTATCAGAAAACTTTAACCGCTATAAATTTACTCTGCAGGATAAGAGATAGGCGGTAGGCTTGTTTCTGTTTTCACCATTTGGATTTTCTTGATTAGGCTTGATATCTCCCCTGCTGCAGGCTCTATTTCTTTAACTTTTTCTATATCTTCTGCCTTTGTTTGCGCCTTAGCGGCGGCCTTCACTACAGATTTTTTAGGTGGATTAACAGACGGGTTATTGATAAGCGTGCTGAGCGGAACAAGTTCAAACCCCCTGCTCTCTAATGTTGATATCCATTTATTAAGCGCGGCCATGGTGACGGCTTTAGGGTGACCAATCGCAATCGCTGACCCTGTTCGTTTTGCAATTTTCTCTGCTTTTTTAAGCGCATTGGTTAAGAATTCAGGCGAGTCTTCATGATCGAGGAAGACATCACGCGTCGCATTAGGGATGTTATAGGCCTGCGCTGTGTCGGCGGCGATGGAGCTGCCGATGGTTTTTGAATCAAGGAAGAATAAATCACGCTTAGCCAATTCTCGCATCAACACTTTCATGGCTCTATCATCTTGGGTCAGACGACTACCCATATGGTTGTTCACCCCGATATAACCTTCAAAGCTGTTGGCTATTTTATTAAATTCAGCCTTCAGCGCGGCAGGCTCCATATCACTCCGTAAAGCCATTGACCCTAAAGGGACATTCGCGCTCATGGCTTCCATGGGGGTATGGATAATCAGCTCATGCCCCCTGCTCTTTGCTTCTTTTGCCAGCGCGCGCACCGTTTCGGCATAGGGCAACATCGCCAAGGTAACCTCGGCAGGCAAGTTAATCGCCGCACGGCTTTGTTTTATATTCATACCAACATCATCAATCACAATCGCAATTTTGGGTTTGCCGCCTGTAAACGTTTTCTTTGTCGATTTGCTGACTTTTGATTTAAGCTTTTGCTTCTGTTTGTTTTTGGGTTTAATTTTAGGAATTATATTTTTGGGTGTAACGTCTTCAGGTGTTAGCTTGGTGATGTTGAATTTCTTCTCACGCAACAAAGATTGCTCGTCTTTTAAAATCAGTTCTGGCGCTTCAAAATACTCTTCACCCGTTTCTGGAAAAACAACTTTGGGTGGTAAGGCCTCTTCAATGGCCTTATCTTGCGCCGCTTGTTCGGCATAATAATCTTGCTTTATTTTATTGATATAAGGCCGCTCACCTTTGAAAACCACATAATCAATCAGGAAGATAATCAAAACTGCAACGGCCATAAACTTGATGTAATCCTTCAAGTTTCTTTTTGGCTTGTGCGGGTTAACTTGTCGATGTGACGGCCGATGTGATTGTCGGTGCGATTGTCGGTGCGTTTTCTTTTGACTCATAAGGTTGATTCTAGCAACAGACTTGCTTTCCGTCTACTCTCACGGCATAACTATTGGCATGATTGTGCTTATTGATAACTATGACAGCTTCACCTATAACCTCGTTCAATATTTTGGTGATTTGGGCGCGGAAACTTCCGTCTATCGCAATGACCAAATTGAAGTGAAGGCTGTGTTTGACCTGAAACCTAAAGCTATTGTTATCTCCCCTGGGCCAAGTGATCCAGACCATGCAGGGATTTGCCTTGATGTTATCAATGAAGCCGCAGAGCAAGACATGCCGCTTTTCGGTGTGTGTTTGGGACATCAGGCCATTGGTCAGGTTTTTGGTGGGGATATTGTGCGTATTGCCCCTATGCATGGAAAAACGTCAGAAATTCACCATGACGGCCAAAGCGTCTTTAAAGACTTGCCAAATAAGTTTGAAGCCACCCGTTATCACTCACTGACGATTGATCCGAGCACCCTGCCTGATTGTTTAGAGGTAACGGCCAAAACTGGTGATGGGGTTATCATGGGTGTACAGCATAAAACTAAGCCTATTCACGGGGTTCAATTCCACCCTGAAAGCATCGCAACCAATCATGGCCATGATATGCTCAAAAACTTTTTAGACGTCATTTAACATAGAGTATCGGTGCATATGACCCTTTTAGATTCTGCCATTAATAAAATATCACAAGGTTCTGTTTTAACAGAAAAAGAAATGGAATTTGTGATGCGTGATGTCATGAGTGGAAACGCCAATGACGATCAAATCGCGTCTTTGTTGACAGGTCTGGCAGAGCGCGGTGAATCTGTTTCAGAGATAACGGGGGCCGCCCGTATTATGCGTGAAATGGCGAGCGCTATTACGGCTCCTGATAAGGCTCTTGATTGCTGCGGCACTGGTGGTGATGGCGTTGGGACATATAATGTGTCAACGGCTGTGGCTTTAGTATCTGCGGCCTGCGGCGTGCCTATCGCAAAACATGGTAACCGCGCCGCTAGCTCTAAATCTGGTGCGGCTGACGTGCTGGAGGCTCTGGGCGTAAACCTTGATGTATCACCCACTCACCTTGAAACCGCCCTTGAGAAATTCAATTTCTGCTTCCTCATGGCGCCTCATCATCATACAGCGATGAAACACGTGATGCCTGTTCGTAAAGCGCTTGGTTTTCGGACTATCTTTAATTTACTTGGCCCCCTCGCCAACCCTGCGGGAACAAAGTTTCAACTTATAGGTGTGTTTGATAAAAAATGGTTACGCCCGATGGCGGAGGTTCTTAATAACTTAGGAACGACTCGCGCATGGATCGTCCATGGTCGTGATGGTTTGGATGAAATCACAACCACAGATAAAACAGATGTCGCGATTTTAGATAATGGTCAAATAACTGAAAAAACAATTTCACCCGAAGATTTTGGTTTGAAAATCACCTCTGTTGATGGGCTGTTGGGCGGTAACGCGCAAGAAAATGCTGATGCAATGACGGGTCTTTTAAATGGTGAACCAAGTGCCTATCGTGATATTGTTTTGGCAAATACATCGGCAGTTTTGAATATTAATGGTAAGGTTAAAACTATGGTTGATGGGGTAACTATGGCCGCAAAAGCCATTGATAATGGGGCGGCTAAACAAGTATTAGAAAGCTATATTGCCTTTACGAAAGAAGTATCATGAGCGATGTTCTAACAAAAATCTGCGCCGATAAACGCGATCATATTGATGCTAAAATGCGTGTTCAATCTCTTAATAATCTTAAGGTTTTACTTGAGGATCAAGATAAAACACGCGGATTTATAAATACTTTAAAGCAAAAGAAAGTGGCTCTTATTGCGGAGGTCAAAAAAGCATCACCCAGTAAGGGAGTTATCCGTCAAGATTTTGACCCTGTCGATATTGCCACGCAGTATGAGACGCATGGCGCGAGTTGTTTATCCGTTCTGACCGATGAACCCTACTTCCAAGGCTCAGACGAATATTTTACAAGAATCCGTGATGCTGTCGCTCTACCGATGTTGCGAAAAGATTTCATGATTGATGAATATCAAATTTACGAGTCACGCGTTTTAGGGGCAGATTGCGTCTTGTTGATTATGGCCTGTTTGTCCGATTCTCAAGCCAGTGATTTTTACGCCCTTGCCAGCTCCCTCGGCATGGATGTTCTGGTTGAGGTGCATGATGAGGAAGAGCTTATGCGTGCCCTAAAATTCAATCCGCAAATGGTTGGGGTTAATAACCGTAACCTCAAAACATTGGATGTTGATTTGCAAACAGGTTTAAACCTTTCGTCAATGATGCCTAGCAATGTGCTTCGGGTTGCCGAAAGTGGTATTAATCAAAATGACGATATCCAGCGTTTTGAAGCCGCAGGCTACAGCGCTTTTCTGGTTGGGGAAAGCTTGATGCGTCAAGATGATATTGGCGTAGCCGTAAAGGAATTGTTGACACCAAACAAGAACTAACGTAGAACTATAGGTGAACAATTTATTGATTCTACTAAAAATGAAGGATAACTAATGCTTACAAAGAAACAGCGCGAGCTGCTATTGCTTATTAATGACCGTATGCAGGCGGGTGAGATTGCCCCCTCTTTTGATGAAATGCGTGAGGCTTTGGGCTTAAAGTCTAAATCAGGTATTCATCGTCTTATTACGGCGTTGGTTGAACGCGGTTATTTAGAGCGTTTGCCAAACCGCGCGCGGGCGTTGGAAGTAAAACGTCTACCCGAAGGCTATAACCCAGAGCCTTCTTCGTCTATTCCCAGTGCGACTGTTATTTCTGACCTTCAATCGATTCCTCTTTATGGGCGTATTGCGGCGGGGTCACCGATTGAGGCTATCCGTGATGAAAATGGGTCTGTTGACATTCCCCCTTCTATGATTGGCAATGGTGATCATTATGCTTTGGAGGTTGATGGCGAGTCGATGATTCAAGCGGGTATTAATGATGGCGATACTGTCATTATCAAAAAAACGGATCAAGCCAATGATGGGGATATTGTTGTTGCCCTTGTTGATGGTGAAGAAGTGACGCTAAAACGCCTGAAGCGTAAAAATGGTCAGGTCATTCTCGTTCCGGAAAATGACGACTTCCAAGAACAAACCTACGCACCAGAGCAAGTACAAATCCAAGGAAAATTAGCCAGCCTCATTCGGACTTATCATTAATTTTTCTTGCTAAACTTTCTATTCGCCGCTGTTTGTGTCCAAGGGCGCAGGCCGCGTTGTTCTTCTACGGTCTTAACCTTAACTTTATTGGGGGCGAGCCAGATAGCATGATTTCCCTCACGCCAGACATCAAAGAAGTCTATGACGGTTTTGGCTTTGCACGCTTTATAAGGAACAGGTTCTTTTGAAATAACAATATCTGCCCAGTTACAATCTTCCTTCCAGGCTTTGTTATTGAACGCGATTGAAATTTTATGTCCTTCTATGTCTCCGCGACACCCATATTGACCACAAGTTAAAGGGAAACCATCGACGGTTCCCTCTTTCGGCCACGTCAATTTTTTCTGTCCGGCTTGTCCATTCAGCCTCATCCATTGGTCGGCAGTATAACGGTCTTTACGCCCCGTTGATAGCCAAAGTGACCCGCTTTTGTTATCTATCGCGATTAAATCAACTTTTGAAGAAATTAAGATATTAGCTTGTTTATAAATAGAAGTTAAGCCAACTAGAATAATAAAAACCGGTAAAATAATGAGCTTTAAACGCCCCTTCCATACAATCCAAAACCAAGCACAACAAACCATGAGAATAAAAATCCATTGTGGCCATGCAGGAATATGCCAGACCGCGCCTTCAAGGTTTGCTGTCCAGTGTGCAGTGGCCAGTACCCACCCGACGCCCCATTCCACAAAGGAAAGCGGAAATGCCTCTAACCCCAATGGCATTAAGACATAACTCAATACGATTAACGGCATGATGGCAGCCCCCATTAACGGCACGGCAACGATGTTGGAGAGCAATCCATAGGCCGCGTAATTTTGGAAATGATAGAGTGAAAACAACCCTGTTGCTGTTCCCGCGATAATGGTGGTGAGGGATATTCCCGCGAAATAAAGCAAAAACTTTCTTAAGAATCCCGCTTGCCTTCGGGCGGCTGACCAATAAGGACGGATTAAATTATAGAAATAAATTAATGATACCACAGCCGCAAATGACATTTGGAAGCTAACGCTTGTTAGGCTTTCAGGGGAAAAGAATAAAACTACCATCGCGGCGAGCGCCACAAGCCGAAGAGAAAATGGTGAGCGGTCAAAGATAATTGCAATCATGACGAGGCCCGTCATCATCAGGGCGCGTTGCGTCGGTATTGTTGCCCCAACGACCAACGTGTAAAAAAGCGCGCCTATGAGTGCAATGATCGCCGCATATTTCTTAATCGGGTGATGAAGTGCCAGAGCAGGAAAGAAAGCCATGAATAACCGCGAAAAGAAAAATAAAACCCCTGCGACCATGCCGACATGCAGCCCAGAAATTGCCAATAAATGTGCCAAGCCCGATTGACGCAAAGCGTCCCAATCTTGATTGTCGATAGCACCGCGTTGCCCTGTCATCAGGGCGATGATAATCGCTTGCTGTGGCGATTCCGTTCGCGTTGTTATCCGTTCAGCAATATTACTACGTATTGTTGATAGCCATGACGCTTTATTACGCCTTTGATTGTGGTCCTGCTCTAAAATTTCTGGCTGGTTATAACTAAATCCAACCGCGCCAATACCATCAAAGTAAGCCATACGTTGAAAGTCAAAAGCATTTGGGGCGACGGGTGACCCTGCAGGGTTCAATCCTGCGAGTACTCTTATATGTTGCCCCGTTTTTAAACCGTCATCTTTGCGTATTTTAAGCCTTATTTTTCGTGGTGTTTCGCCTTGCTTCAGGCGCTCAATGTTGAGGTGTTTAAGAATAACGCGACTACCGTCTTTTTCACTGAGGGGTTCAATACTCTCAATCGTGCCAGTAAGACCCACGGGTGACATTTTTTTCACCAACATTGGCGTGTGAACCAAATTTGTCCGTATTTGTGCAATGCTAAACCCTGCCGCCATCAACAAACCACCAATACTTAAAAGAAAACCAAGTTTCTTAAGCGCGTTATCATCTTGTCTACGAATAAGGCCGAGCACAGTGACGAAGAATGTAAGGGTAAGCCTGCCGCCAACCCAGAAGGAAGGCTCAACTTTTAAACCAAAATAAACAGCAATCCCAACGGTAAAGCAAAATGGTGCCCACAGAAAAAGGTTATTTTTCTGCTCTGAAAGTACCTCCCCGATAATCTCTTGAGTTTTCTGCGTCACCGCGCCACTATAACGCTGAAATTAACAACCAAAAAGCTGAATTTTCCAATGACTGTTATTACGCGTTTCCCCCCTTCTCCGACTGGCATGATGCATATCGGTAATGCCCGCACGGCTTTGTTTAATTATCTTTATGCGCGCAATAAGGGCGGTAAGTTTGTTCTTCGTATTGAGGATACAGACCGCGCCCGTCATTCTGAAGAGGCTGTTGAGGCAATTTTGGCGAGCTTAGATTGGTTGGGGCTTGATTACGACAATACGCCAGAATCTCAATTTGCAAATAAGCAACGCCATATTAATGTCGCCAATGAAATGCTGGCCGCAGGCAATGCCTATAAATGCTATTGCACCGCCGAAGAGCTACAGGCTATGCGCGATAACATGAAAGAAGAAGGCCGCATCGTTGCCTATAATAATATGTGGCGTGATAGAACGGATTATCCAGAAGGTCAGCCCTATGTTGTGCGTATCAAAACGCCGCTCGATGGGTGCACCGTGGTGCATGATGAAGTGCAAGGTGATGTGAAAGTTGAAAACAAGCAGCTTGATGACATGATCATCTTACGCAGTGACGGCACGCCGACTTATATGTTGGCGGTGGTTGTTGATGACCATGATATGGGAATAACCCATGTTATTCGCGGTGATGATCATTTGAATAACACGTTCCGTCAAAATGTTATCTACGACTTGCTCGGTTGGGATAAGCCGAGCTACGCGCATTTACCGCTTATTCATGGCCCTAGTGGTGGCAAGTTATCTAAGCGTCATGGATCGGTCAGTGTTGAGGAGTTTAAGAACGAAGGCTACCTTCCTGAAACTGTTAATAATTATTTGCTTAAACTTGGCTGGGCGCACGGTGATGATGAGATCATTTCAATGGATGAAGCGGTTCAATTATTCGACTTTAATGGTATTAATAAATCCGCCGCGAAGTTTGATTATGCCAAACTGGAAAACTTAAACGCGCATTACATTGGTGTGGCAGATAATCAACGTTTGGTTGATTTGGTTGTTCCCTTTTTAAAGCAACAACATGATATTGAGCTAAACGATGTGACCTCTAAACGTCTCTTAGACGGTATGGATGGGGTTAAAGATCGCGCCAAAACATTGGTTCAACTGGCCGATGAATCGCTTCTCTATGTGAAGGATAAAATAGAATATACTGAAAAAGCACGAAAACAACTAAATCAAGATTCCTTAATAATCTTAAAAAGCTTAGAAGATAAGTTTAATCTATTAGATCAATTTAATCATGATACGATCGAGGTCGCTTGCCGCGCTTTGGCTGATGAAGCAGCAGACGGTAAACTTGGTAAGGTCATGATGCCTTTACGCGCCGCTTTGACGGGAACGGATAAGTCCCCTTCTTTGTTTCAGGTGGCCGAAGTGCTGGGTAAAGATGAGGTTTTGAATCGTTTAAAGGCTGCAATTGAATTCATTGAAAAATAATCAAGGAAGCGTATAATAATGAGCTTGAAACTTATTCTGCTCATCTAATGAATAAAAAACTATCTAAAGATAATAAACACAAAGAAAGCTGGAAAATAATATGCCTAATAAAACTGAACCAGAAAAAACTTTTACTCTTACCAATGATCAAACAGGTGAAAGCGTTAAATTACCTGTTGTTGAGGGAACGTATGGACCACATTGTATAGATATTAGAGGGTTACATAAGGCGACAGGGCATTTTACATTAGACCCCAGCTTCACGGCGACAGGAAGTTGCAAATCAAAAATCACCTATATTGATGGTGATGAAGGGGTTCTGCTTCACCGTGGTTATAATATTAAAGAACTTGCTAAGGAAAGTACGTATTTAGAAACCTGTTATCTGTTGCTTTACGGAGAGTTGCCGCAAGAAAAAGAACTAAAAGAATTTGAAGATGTTATTACCAACCACACAATGGTGCATGAGCAAATAAAAGAGGTTTACGAAGGTTTCCGTCGTGATGCTCACCCCATGGCAATTATGTGTGGTGTCGTTGGAACAATGGCGGCTTTTTACCATGACTCTCTTGATATTTGGGATCTTGAACAGCGTGAGATTTCAGCCCACCGTTTGATTGCAAAAATCCCAACTTTGGCGGCAATGGCAATGAAATATTCAAAAGGTCAGCCTTATGTTTACCCGCGTAATGATTTAAAGTTCACCGAAAATTTTCTTCATATGTGTTTCAGCGTTCCTGCTGAGGAGTATAAGTTACGCGCCCCTGTTGTACGGGCAATGGAACGAATTTTAATCCTTCATGCTGATCATGAACAAAATGCGTCAACCTCGACGGTACGTTTGGCAGGATCTTCGCAAGCCAACCCAATGGCCTGTATTGCCTCTGGTATAACGTCACTTTGGGGGCCGTCACATGGTGGGGCAAATCAGGCCGTGCTTGAGATGCTTGATGAAATTGGCCATAAGGATAATATTCCTGAGTTCTTAGAGCGGGCTAAAGACAAAAATGATCCGTTTAAATTAATGGGCTTTGGCCACCGTGTTTATAAAAACTTTGACCCACGGGCTGAGGTTATGAAAGAATCTTGTGATGAGGTTCTGGCGGAATTGGGCATTGATAACCCTCAGTTAGAATTAGCGATGGAGCTAGAGAAAATTGCGCTTAATGACCCCTACTTCATTGACCGTAAGTTATTCCCGAATGTGGACTTTTACTCAGGTATTATTCTAAAAGCCATGGGCTTCCCTGTTGAAATGTTCACCGTTCTGTTTGCGGTGTCGCGGACTGTTGGTTGGATTTCTCAATGGAAAGAAATGATGGAAGGGTCAACATTAAAGATTGGTCGCCCGCGGCAGCTTTATACGGGTGAGCCAGAGCGCCCTTACGTTCCGATGAATAAACGGAAATAACGTTACAAATTTAAAATAAAATCTGCGGCAGTTTTGGATGGATTTTCAAGGCTGCCGATGCTTTCGCGCACTTTGATAAACTCATCTGTTTGGTTCCGTTGATAGGTTGCGTTTTCCATCAACGTCAAAAGTTCTGCTGAAATATCATCGGCGTTGCATTCATCTTGGATAAATTCAGGCACTACTTCGTGACCTCTTATAATATTGGCTAAATGCGCATAAGGGGTTTTAATAAATCGGCGTATAATTTGATAGGTAATGGGGCTCATTTTATAGGCGATGACATGCGGCACGTTTGCGGCGGCAAGCTCTAAACCAACCGTGCCAGACACGGCAATCGCCACGTCACAGGCTTTAAAGATTGACCATTTATTTTCTTTATTTGTCTCAATATGGACGGGAACATCAATGTCTTTTAATAACTCTGATATTTTATCTTTTAGGTGCGGCAAGGTTGGCACAATCAGCTCAACCTTCGGCTTATCTTTGATAATCTTTTGGATGGTTTCAAGAATGATAGGCGATATACGTTTAATCTCCCCATCCCTACTGCCAAAAAAGACACCTATTTTTTCGGTGTCTGGCGCGCCAAGTGCAGCTTCTTTGGCTTCTTTTATGCCGCTTTCTATCATGGGGTGACCAACGGCAATGGCGGTTAATCCTTCTTTCTTGAAAAAGATGGGTTCAAAGTCAAACAAGCAAATAATACCATCTAAAAATTGCGCAACCTTCGCCGCACGCTTTGGGCGCCATGCCCAAACTGTTGGGGCAACATAATGAATGAATTTTGGTGGAGTACTGTTATGCTTACGATGCCTCTTAATGACCCGCTTTATGACACGGTAAGAAAAGTCAGGGGCATCAATCGTAACTATTATATCAGGGTTTAAATTTAAAATATTATCAGTAGCTTGTTTTATTCTTTTAAGTATTAACTTTAGGCGTGGAAGCACCTCAAAAACGCCCATAACGGATAGGTCAGTCATGGGGAATAGGCTGTTCAACCCCTGCTCTATCATTAGGTCGCCCCCAATCCCTGAAAATTGAGTGTTAGGCGCTTGGGTTTTAATAGCCTTCATCAGCTGTGCGCCTAAGAAATCTCCAGAAGCTTCTCCAGCTATTAGATATATATGCTTGGTTTTATTCGGTGGCATTTTCAATATCCTGCCCATAAATGAATAACCCGTTACTATTCGCTAGCTCAATGGTCTTATCACGTTCTGCTATTAACATATGGTGTGCATGACCAATAATGCCCGCCATCTTTTTATTGGCGCACAGCTGAACTGTTTTTGGTCCTATGGTAGGTAAATCCATATCCATATCTTGCTGGGGCTTACACATTTTAACCAGAATAGAATCGGCTGTACCGTAATGCTCAATCATCCAGTTTGTTCCTGCTTTACTTTCACGCGCAATGACGTTGCCATTTTTTATAATAACGGCTTGGCCTTTATCTTGTTTGCCCCACTCTAACGCCTCATGCGTTCCTAACGCTATATCATCATATGAAGCATCGTGAATTTGAATTGCACCAAGGGTGCCACTTTCCATTAAAAGTTCAGGCAAAAATTTATGAATTCCGTACATCTGAAACCCCATGGATTCCAATTCATTACGTGCAGATGTTAAAACATTACTGTCACCAAAAGATTTGACCCAAGCTTTAATGAAAAACTTGATTGTGACCCAATCTAAACGCAAAGATTTAAAGCTCGGCTTCTCTATACCGCCAATAAAAACAAGGTTTTGTATTTTATTTTCTTTAAGGTACGTGATGATTTTAGAGGCGCGGCCAACTGTGCCCCATAAGTCTGGCGTGATATAATCGGTATGACCTTTAAACCCAATAACATGACAATCTATACCAAGGCTGGTTGCACGTTGGTAAAGGTCACGGGGAAGCGTCCCACTGCCTGCTATAATAGCAAGCTTATCTATGCTGATTTCTTGTTGTCCGGCTGACATAGTCCGAATTTCTCTCTGTGACGGGCAAAGTCAATAATCTGTGCCACTAGATCATTATTATCATTTTGTTCTGAAACTTTATCAAGCCTTTGGTCCAAGTTACCTTCACCATCAAAGATACCTTTAAAGGCACGTTGAATGGCTCTAATTTGCTCTCTATCAAATCCTCCACGTTCTAAACCAATAAGGTTTAAGCCCGCTAGGGAGGCACGCTCGCCTTTAACACGACCAAACGGGATAACATCACTCTCAACACCGCTCATGCCCCCTATAACGGCGTATGAGCCAATACGGACAAATTGATGCACTGCGGCTAAGCCACCGACAAGAACACGATCACCAACAGTAACATGACCGCCAAGTGTTGCGTTATTGGCCATGATAACATTATCACCGATGATGCAGTCATGCGCCACATGCGTTGCCATCATAAACAGGCAATTATCGCCAATAATGGTTTTCATCGCCCCGTCCTTTGTCCCGGGGTTCATCGTGGCATGTTCGCGGATAGTGTTATTTTTACCGATAATAAGCTCAGACGGCTCCCCTTTATATTTTAAGTCTTGCGGGGCTGTACCAATAGAAGCGAAAGGGTATATCGTTGTTCCTTCGCCAATAGTTGTGCGTCCATCAACAACAACATGCGCTTTTAAGGTGGTGTTATCACCCAGCTTTACATGCGGGCCGATAATGCAATAAGGGCCAATTTCGCAACCTGCCCCAATCTGTGCGCCTTCTTCAATAATAGCCGTCGGGTGTATGTGAGTCTCTTTTGTCATGAGATCAGAATATGGACAAAACGCCAAAGCCTCAACACACTTAATTTTACAGTGTGTTACAGCAAAGTTTATAATGGCATTTCATGAATAATTTCATACTCTTCAAAACCACAATTACGGTAAAAATTACGCGCCCTTTCATTCTTAGCCATAGCGACAACTTTGAGATTATTTGCTCCTTGTTTTTTCGCCCAAACTTTTGAGGATTCAACTAATTGATAACCTATATTTTTCCTTCTATATTCTGTATCTACGCATAGTGTCTGTAATTGTACCTGTTTTATAGCAGTTCTATGTTGGAGGTCATTTTCTTTGATAATACGTAAAGAGGCATAACCGATGACTCTACCCTCTTGTTCATAAACTAGGCCATAGTTACCATCCTCTTGATTTATAATTTTATTGAAATATTCAATGCCAGGGTCAATGTAAGGATATTTAAGATTAACTGTTTCAGTACAGTTTTGAAATTCGTATTCAAAAATTTGTTCGTTTAATCGCTGTATAGCGTTAAAGTCACTCGAATTAGCAGTTCTTATAACCATTTAGACAGTTTTATCCCGCATCTTGATCTGTTAGCATCGCCGTGACAACGGCTTCCGCGCAGACGGTATCACCGACTTTTGCAGTACCTTGAAACTTCCAGACTTTGCCACGGTTTTGAATTTTCTCAACATGGATATGTAGGCTGTCACCGGGAACAACGGGTTTACGGAACTTGGCATTATCAATACTCATGAAGTAAACAATCTTACCTTGAGCCTCTTCTCCCAGAGTTTCCACCACCAATAACGCAGATGTTTGCGCCATAGCTTCAATAATCAAAACCCCCGGCATAACCGGCATTCCTGGAAAATGACCGTTAAAATGGGGTTCATTCATTGTGACATTCTTTAAGCCCACGGCGCTCTCACCTGGCACATAGTCAATAAGCCTATCTACCAGTAAGATAGGATAACGATGCGGGATCATCTCCATAATGCGTGTGATGTCTATAGGGTTTGGTAAGTTTTTATTTTCTGTGCTCATAACGCTCTATTATTCTTATTTCTTCGGTTTCGTCAATTTTTTTAATGCGACAACTTGGCGCATAAATTGTTTTATCGGTACAGCCGGATAGCCCATTACTTCGGAGCCAGCAGGTAAGTCGCTCATAATGCCTGATTTTGCGGCAATACGTGTTCCCATACCAATGTTAAGATGCCCTGCAATCCCTGCTTTTGCCGCCACAACAACATAATCTTCTAGTGTCGTACTGCCTGCAATACCCGCTTGAGCCACAATGACACAGCCTTTACCAATTTTTGTATTATGGCCAATTTGGACACAGTTATCAATCCACGCCCCATCGCCAATGATTGTGTCTGGCCCTGCGCCACGATCAACACAGCTATTGGCACCAATTTCTACATGGTCACCGACAATAACCCGCCCTAATTGAGGAACCTTGACATGACCAGCAGGATCAATGGCAAACCCAAAACCGTCTTGCCCAATACGTGTACCAGGGTAAAGCCGTGTTGCCTCACCAATAATGGCATGCGTTACGGAAGCATTCGTTCCAATGCGTGAATTTTTCCCTATTTTCACCCCATCGCCAATAACGGCGTTGGCTTCAATCCAGCAATTTTCGGCCAGTTCAACATTCTCGCCAATAACGACGCCCGCCTCAATGCAACATCCATCTGCAATTTTTGCGCTTTTGGCAATAACTGCATGGTCAGAAATGTTGGCGGGCGGTGTACTGACGGGATAAAAAATCTGTGCAATTAACGCATAGGCTTTATACGGATTTTTAGAAATAAGTAAGGTGCAACCCTTTGGGGCAAATTCAACCATCTTCGGAGCAATAATACAGGCGGTGGCTTTTGTGTTTTTAAAGTCGTCTTTATATTTGGCGTTATCAAGGAAGCTTATGTCCTTATCGCCCGCCTCATTCAGCGCGGCAACATCATGAACCGTAATATTTTCATCACCTTGAATTTCCGCATCAACAGCCTGTGCTAATTCCTTTATGCTCTGTGGAGCAGATACTTTGTGAAAAATAGGATCAGCCATGATGTTATTTCAGATCTAAGGGAATGTTTGAGACAGTCGTATTAAGACGATTTAAAACGATATCTGTAATATCTATTTCTTTTTCAGCAATAACAACAGAATCACGTGTTAGAACAATTTGGTAATTTTTCTCATTGGCAACTTCGGCTGTGACTTGAATGATATTTTTTCGCAACGCCGCCAAGGCATTACCTAACCCTTTATCAAGTGAGTTACGGCGTTTTTGAAATAAGTTACGGGTTTCTAATAGCTGCTTTTCAAACTCTTTACGTTTGGCGGCAAACTCTTCAGGCGTCAGATCGGCTTTTTGTTTTACAAGTGCTTTTTGTGATGCTGTTAGACCATCTTCCCGTGCGGTGAATTCTTTTTGAAAGGCTTCGCGGCGAGTTTTTAATTGCTGCTCAACGCTTTTCCCTGCCTTGGAGGTACTAAGAACTTTATCAATATCAACCACCGCAATTTTTATGTTTTGCGCATTGGATGTTGTCGATGACAGGATGATAAAGACCCCAGCCAACAGGATAACAAATTTAGACAAATAAGCCATAAAGCCCCTTTTGTATAATGTTTAAAGGTTAAAAACGTGTACCGAAGCTAAAGCGGAAGATTTCATCTTCATCAAACTCTTCGTCTAAAACAGGTTGTGCAAGGTCAACACGTACCGGCCCTAATGGAGAGCGCCACGACACACCAACCCCAACAGAAGCACGTAAACTGCTTTCATCCAATATCTCGGGGCCTGAATCATCAAGACTGAATAAAGACCCAATATCTGTAAAGGCATGCCCTGCTACGCCAAGTTCTTCAGGAAGACCTATGGGGAATTTAAACTCACCAGATGCACGATAGAAGAAATTACCACCTAATGAATCTTCGGTTACGGAATCACGCGGACCAACACCGGCACGCTCAAATCCACGTAAGTTTGTTCCCCCTAAGAAGAAACGTTCGTTAATTTCAACGTCAGAATCACCGAAGCCTTGAATAGCCCCAACTTCACCAAGCACATCAAAAATTACGCTACGCTTATAAACAGGGATATAATAATTTGACCCAATCGTACCTGAAATATATTTGGCATCACCACCAAGGCCAGCAACTTCGGTATCAAGCCATGAGAATAGCCCTTCTGTTGGGAATAAGCGGCTGTCACGGTCGTCAAATGTTAAACGCTGATTAATAGCCGATGTCGTACGGCTTCCTTCTTGATCAAGGATAAAACGTGAGGCATCTTCATCAACGTCACTAATCTCATTATTTTCAAATCTATAGCGCCAGTTTTGTCGCCATTTTTCCGACAATGGATAACCAAAGCGAAGTGCGCCTCCTGTTCTTTCTTGGTCGAAAGAACTTTCATCTTGTAGGTTCTGCGTACTGCGGAACAAATCAACGCCCGCTGATAGGTCACGGTCTAAAAAGTGCGGCTCTGTGAAGGATAGATCAAACTGTGTCCGCTCTCCTGCTATTGTTGTTCCAAATAACAGATCTTGCCCTTTACCTAGTAAGTTACGCTCTCTAATTCGTAGATCTGCAAGCGGGCCATCATTGGTTGAGAAACCAGCACCAATAGAAAGCTCCCCTGTTGACTGTTCTAAGACAGAGATATTGACGATGACTTTATCAGGTGCGGAGCCTTGCGCCGTTGTCACACTAACATTTTCAAAGAATCCTAAGTCACGCAATCTTTGCTCTGACCGTGCCAGTCTTGATCTATTGAACGGGTCACCCTCAACCAACCTCATTTCGCGACGAATAACTTTATCAATCGTACGCAGGTTTCCTTGAATATCAATACGCTCAACAAAAACACGAGGGGATTCATCAATTTTAAATGTGATGTCTATGGTGTCGGTATCGGTATTTTGTTTTGTCACAGGGCGGATATCAACAAATGCATATTGTTGATCGCCAAGCGCGTCTGTCATTTGCGTGATAGAGCTTGTTACACTTTCTGAGTTGTACCATTGACCTGGCAGAACATTTACTTGCTTGCGAATTGTTGCGCCATCAAACCCTCGTAAGTCGGAATCAATCGCCACCTGCCCTACTCTATATCTTGGGCCTTCACTGATATTAAAAGTTAGATAGAACTCTTCTTGGCTCTGCGCTAGCTCAGCATTGGCGGATGTGACTAAGAAGTCAGCATAACCTTCTTTTAAATAAAATTGACGAAGAAGCTCCTTATCAAACTCAACACGGTCAGGATCATATCGATCGTCCGAGGAGTAAAATTTATACCAACGCTCCTCTTTTGAGGACAGCTCGCTCTGCAAGGCATGGTCACTGAAAGCTTCGTTTCCAACAAAACGTATCCCTTTAATTTTAGTAATACTACCTTCGGTAATTTCAAAAACTAAGTTCACCCGATTTTGGTCGAGCTGAATGATTTTTGGATCAACCGTTGCCCCAAACCGACCAGAACGACGATAGATTTCATATATTCTGGAGACATCGTTTTGAACTTGCGTTTTTGTGAAAACTTGACGTGAGCGCAGTGATATTTCGGCAGATAGATCTTGGTCTTTTATATCGTCATTTCCCTCAAAGGCAATTTCATTGATGATTGGATTTTCCGCAACATCAAGAAACAAAACACCATTATCTTGACGTAGGCTAACATCCGCAAATAACCCTGTCGCATAAAGCTTTTTCAGGCTTTGGTTGAGTGTTTCCCTTGTGACTTGATCGCCAACATTGACCCCTGAATATGTGAGGACGGTTGCAGGATCAATACGCTGCGCCCCATTAACGCGTATCTCACCTACTGTCGTCGTCGGTTCTCTAAAAAACTGTCCTTGATTTGGGCTTGCCTGTCTTTGTTGTGCCGCTTGCGCTTGTGCCTGAGCAGGTTGTTGCGCTTGTGGCGGTAAGCTTTGCGCATGACCAGCTTGAAGGGAAAAAGCGATCACTCCTACTACAATAGAGAGCGCCACAAAGATTTTTGAAGTTTTTACTGTAAACATAGGACAATCTTTAGATTATTTTTTGCCTTCAAACAAGACTCATTTGATTTTGGCTGTGAATGGCTTTAGCTCTTAATGAACATTTGGAAAAGGTCATTAAGATTTGCAAATAACATCATGCCGACCAAAATGACAAACCCAAAGCGAAAAGCATATTCTTGAGCGCGCTCAGGCACGGGCTTTCCTTTGATTGCTTCGATTGCATAAAACACCAAGTGACCACCATCCAGCATAGGAATTGGGAATAAATTAATCAAACCTAAGTTTATGGAAAGAAGTGCTGTGAAGGTAATAATAGCAAGAAACCCTGCTTGCGCCATATCTCCTGCAATCGCCCCAATACGGACAATACCACCCAGTTCTGTCGCGCTTCTTGTTCCTGTGAACATCTGCCCCAATGCTTTAAGCGTTGAGGTGGTGATGCGCCATGTTTCAGTAACAGATGCTTTTAATCCATTAGCCATTCCAGGCTTTAAAAGAAATTCACCTGTTCTATTGGCAAGGATAAGCGCGTTGGCTTCCATACTCTCTTTATCGACGCTTTTCAGGCCAGCATTAAGGTCAGCTAGGGTAGAAATAATATATTGCTGACTGGCTCCCTCTTCACCATTGCCAATCTGAATAACTGTTTCTTCACCCATGTGATGGCCTAAGGCCTTGCGGATTTGCTCGGGTGTACTGACATTATGATGACCAACTTTTGTAATGTTTTTGATAGCAATGCCGTCGCCTGGGCCAATAATACCAAGTTGACCACGTGAATGAGTAAATCCAAAGCGGTCTGTTATTTCCTGCTTTGTCGGGATGGCATTTAATGTGACTTCTTTGTCATCGCGTAAAACTTTAAAGTCCAACGGCGTATCTAGGGCAACCATCACAACGCGGCGAATATCTTCAAATCTATTGATGGTTTCACCATTAATGGAAAGGATTTCATCATGTGGTTTAAACCCTGCCTTGTCTGCCGCACTATCAACGATAACTGCAGATGCCATAGGCGCGGTAACAGGCTGCCCATAGATAGAATACATACCGAAAAGAAGCAAAATCGCAAATAAGAAGTTAATCGCAGGACCCGCAAAAACAATCAAAGACCGTTTCAAAACAGATTTATTAAAGAAAGCAACCTCTCGCTCTTCTTTTGTAAAGGGGCGTAGTTTCTCACCATCTTGGACACTATCCGTATGTCCTGCACTTGCAGGGTCTGTATCACCAAACATCTTCACATAGCCGCCCAGCGGTATCATGGAGACTTTCCAACGTGTGTCGTTTTTATCGTTCCAACCAAAGATTTCTTTACCAAAACCTATTGAAAAGGTTTCAACTTTAACACCGCACATACGCGCCACAATATAATGTCCCCATTCATGGACAAAAACTAATAAAGACAGCACCAAAATAAAGACTCCGCCATAAAACCATAAGTTTGTAGCAACCAGTTGAAGTACATCGAAAATAGAAGTCATTATTTACCCTTTATGATTATTTATTATTGTTTGTCGTTATATGGAGGCTTTTGCCTTTTTTGAATTTTCAGACACTATATAGGATTCTGTCATCATGCGTATAGATTTGTCGTATGTGAGTATATCTTCCAAGCTACCAACCCTTTCATCAGGCCTGTGATTAACAATATATAGTATTATTTTATAGATGTCTAAAAAGGCAATTTTATGGTTTAAAAAAGCGTCTACGGCGACTTCGTTGGCGGCATTAAAGGCAATGCAAGCCGCCTGTCTTTTGTCTTTTTCTTGTTTTAAACAATCATAGGCAAGTCTGACAGTTGGAAAGCGTTCTTCATCTAATACTTCAAAGTCTAAGTGCTTCATTTGTTTGAAATCTAATTTTTGGCCAGGGGTTTTTAACCGTGCTGGATACCCCAGCGCGTTGGTAATCGGCGTGCACATATCCGCCGCGCCCATTTGTGCCAAGACTGACCCATCAGAATATTCAACCATAGAGTGGATAATAGATTGTGGGTGAACCAGCACCTCAATTTGTTCTGTATCCACACCAAATAAGAACTGCGCCTCAATAACTTCCAATGCTTTATTCATCATTGTGGCGCTATCAATAGAGATTTTATCGCCCATACTCCAATTTGGGTGCGCCAAAGCCTGTTCAGGCGTAACATCTGCCATGTCCCCTAAAGAATGATTTCGAAAAGGCCCACCAGAGGCCGTTAGGATAATACGTTCAACATTCTTCTTATTGTGAGGCTCAAAAACTTGAAAGATGGCATTATGCTCGCTATCGACAGGTAGAATGGTCGTTCCCGCCTTCTTTGCGGCGTTGAGCACCAGCGCGCCAGCGGCGACCAGTGGTTCTTTATTGGCGATTGCGACAGTACCGCCCTGCCCTTGTTCTATCGCCGCCATTAAAGGTTTTAGCCCTGCCATACCAACGATTGCCGCCATAACCCAGTCTGCGGGCATCGCGGCAGCTTCAATAAGCGCGGCTTCACCTGCGGCGGCTTCAATGCCTGTACCGCTTAGGGCTTGTTTTAAATTCCCAAAATGTGCCTCATTGGCAATTACGGCGCGTTTTGCTTTTAAGGTTATGGCCTGCTCGGCTAATAATTCCCAGTTATTATTGGCTGTAAGGGCTTGAACTTGATAGTCAACGTTCTGCGCTTGAAGCACTTTGATTGTACTTTGACCGACAGAGCCAGTTGCCCCTAAAATACTAACGGTTTTTACAGCCATAGCGTTGCTTCATGTAAGAATATGACCGCCACCAGATAAATCGGTGCGGCCAGCAACAGTGAGTCAATGCGGTCTAAAACACCACCATGTCCGGGGATGATAGTTCCCGTGTCTTTAACATCAACATAGCGTTTATATTTAGAAATGATTAAATCGCCAATCTGCCCCGCTATTGACGTTAAAATACCAATGAATAACGCTGCCGCTATTGAATGATACAGCCCTAAATAGAAATGACACAGACAGGCCACTAAACCGCCAGCAACAACGCCGCCAATTAACCCCGCCCATGTTTTACCGGGGCTGATAGTTGGGCAAAGCTTTTTGCCGCCAAAGGTTTTACCGCTAAAGTATGCGCCAGTATCACAAGCCCATATAATGAAGAGCAATGCCAATGTTAGAAACGCTGCATCTTCGGTGAGCAGGCGTAACAAGAACAAGCACGCCAAACCGATAGAAAGATAAGCACTACCATAGATGCAGTCTTTTGTTTTGGTTGAACTTTTTTCCGCCATTTTAGACAGTTCATCAAAAGAGGTGAATAGCAGCGCCGACATGAATATAAAGAAAATTATGCCACCACAATAAATCGAAAATATAAAAACAGGAACAATGACACAAGAAGACAAAACTCTGAGCTGAAAAGAATTTAGAGTATCAGGAATGAATGATGGTTTGGTCATTATTTAGATACCTCAATCGCGCCATAACGACGGTCCCGCCCTTGGAACTCTTCTATCGCTTTTTGCATGTCCATCTTATCGAAATCTGGCCACAACGTATCTGTGTAGATAAATTCAGAGTAAGCGCACTGCCACAATAAGAAGTTACTAATGCGTTGTTCACCACTGGTGCGGATTAAAATATCTGGATCTGGCTTATCCTTGGTCATCAGATATGACGGAAAATGCTCTTGAACATTTTCGAAGCTTGGTTCAACCCCCTGCTCTTTCATGCTGAGTGCCATGTTACTGGCCGCGCGTAAAATATCATCGCGCCCCCCATAATTAAGTGCTATTGTCAGGTTTAGCCCGTCATTATCCTTAGTTAAGTTTTCCGCATTTTCAATTAATGTCAGTAGATCAGGAGAAAAGGCAGCGCGCTCACCAATCATTTGCATTTTGACATTACCACGATGCAACTCTGCTGTTTCGGACCGTAAATACATACGCAATAACCGCATTAACTCATTGACCTCCGCCGCAGGACGGTTCCAATTCTCTGTCGAAAACCCGAATAAAGTAAGGTACGGAATGTCTAACTCACCGGCTGATTTTACGGCACGTTTACAGGCTTCAATGCCTTGTTGATGACCGGCAGTACGCGGCAAATTACGTGCCTTTGCCCAACGGCCATTGCCGTCCATAATAATAGCTATATGCTGTGGTGGTTGCTTGCTCAAAATATGTTCCCCAGAATCAATAACCACCTTAAATGGTCATGATGTCCTTTTCTTTTGAAGAAAGCATCTCATCAACGGCTTTGATTTTATCATCCGTTAGTTTTTGAACATTGTCGGATTCACGTTTTTTATCATCTTCGGAGTAATCTTTATCTCCTTTAATATCATCCATACCATCGCGGCGGATATTACGAATAGCAACACGTGTGCTTTCTGCATATTGTCCCGCTACTTTCGTTAGTTCCTTACGACGCTCTTCATTTAACTCAGGAATAGGAACACGGATTAAGTTGCCTTCTGTTTGCGGGTTTAGACCTAAGCCGCTTTCACGGATAGCCTTGTCAACGGCTTGCGCGTTATTCATGTCCCAAACCTGCACTGTTAAAAGACGGCTTTCAGGCACGCCAACAGTCCCAACCTGATTAAGCGGCATTTTAGAGCCATAAACGTCAACCACGACAGGATCTAACATTGATACAGACGCCCGACCCGTCCGTAATCCCGCATATTCGTTTTTTAAATTATCAATGGCGCCATCCATTCGGCGGCCTAAGTCTGCAATATCCATCGTTATAATCCTTTTTCTTTAATTTGTGACCGTGGTACAGGTTCCTGTACCGTTCAATGTTTTGGTTAAGCTTCCTTTTTCTTTGACGTTAAAAACAACAATCGGAATGTTATTTTCACGGGCTAAAGACACGGCGGTCGCATCCATCACTTTTAAATCTTTGGTTAAGACATCCATGTAAGTCAGGCTGTCAAAGCGTGTCGCTGATTCATCCTTCTCTGGGTCGGCATTATAAATGCCATCAACCTTCGTTCCTTTTAGGATGGCTTTACAATTCATTTCAGATGCGCGTAAGGCGGCGGCGGTATCCGTTGTGAAATATGGGTTTCCTGTGCCTGCAGCAAAGATAACAACACGTCCCTTTTCCATGTGACGCATCGCTTTACGGCGGATATAAGGTTCGCATATTGCAGACATCGGAATCGCCGACATAACGCGGGTTTGAATACCACCATTTTCCAACGCATTTTGAAGGGCTAGCGCGTTAATCACGATGCCTAGCATCCCCATATAATCGGCGGTAGTTCTGTCCATGCCTTGCGCTGCGCCTGAAACGCCGCGAAAGATATTCCCCGCACCTACAACAACACAAACTTCAATACCGCTATCAACGGCCTCTTTAATGTCCTCGGCAACACGGTTGACCGTGGCGGGATCCAGCCCAAACTCATTGTCTCCCATCAGGACTTCGCCTGACATTTTTAATAAGATACGTTTATATTGCGATGCTTTGCTCATACCACCTCTTTAAAGGACTTAAAATCTGTTAGAAGATAAGAGATAGTAAGCAGAATGTCTATATCTTAGGCGGATATTTATTTATTAACCAGCGTGGCGCCACTGAAGGTAGTTGGAGGTTGTTTAATCTTGGTACCATTAAGCTCTTCTAACGTTGGGTGTTTTTCTTCAAATGCCGCCAGTTTTTCATCAGCTTCTTCTGGTGTTAGGTTAAACGTGTTTGTGTTTCCAAGCAGGCTTCCTATATTGTTAAAAAATCCTGTTATACGCTTTTGAAGATTTGAAACATGGTCAAGTTTCCCTCCAGTTGTCTCGTTACCGTTAGTTACGTCCCGACGCTCAACCCGACAGCACGTTCCATCAGGGGAGTAAAATATAACCATTTGCTGTAAGGAGATAGCTGTTGATTGACCTTCTGAGCGAATTAAAGCGCAGGTAACTCTAGGCTCTGATTTTTTAGGCTTTATCATAACATTTTCCTTATTATATGTACTGATTTTTACCAGACAGCAAACATTATGTCAATAATAGCTTTTAAATTTTAATAAAAAAGCCACAGTAAAGTGGCTTTTTTGAAATGAATTAGTGTAAAAAGTGAAAGGGTATTAGCGTATCTTCACGTTCGAGATTACTTAAAAACCTTAACCGTTCGCCATTTTGGATACTTCTGCGGCAAAGTCTTCGACTTCTTTTTCAATGCCCTCACCCAGCTGAACACGTGCATAAGCCTTCAATTCAACGGGGGCGCCGACATCTGCGGCGGCATTTTTAACAAGGTTTTCAATGCTTGTTTCGCCATCCATGACAAAGATTTGATCCATCAGGCAGATTTCCTTCAGGTATTTCTTCATACGGCCTTCAAGCATTTTCTCAACGATGTCCGCAGGCTTCCCTTCGGCCAAAGCTGTTTCACGAATAATGTTACGCTCACGCTCTAAAGCGGCTTGGTCTGCACTGCTGGCATCAAGACACTGTGGGAATGCGGCGGCAACATGCATTGCAATTTGTTTCCCAAGAGCTTCCAGCTTGGCTTTGTCACCCGTTGACTCCAAAGCCACCAAAACACCAATTTTACCAAGGTTTGTTGCAACGGCATTATGAACATAACCAGCAACAACACCATCTGATACAGATAGTTTTTCCATACGACGAACGCTCATATTTTCACCAATTGTGGCGATTAGGTTCGTCAATGTGTCAGCAACGCTTTTACCGTCATAATCGGCATTCATCAATGCGTCTTTATCAGAAACATCGGCGGCTTTTTCAGAGATATTACGTACAAACTCTTGAAAGTTTTCGTTACGGGCAACAAAGTCAGTTTCTGAGTTCACCTCAACAACCGCCCCTGTCGTTCCTTTAGAGATAATAGCGACTAAGCCTTCTGCCGCTGTACGGCTAGATTTTTTGTCGGCTTTGGCCATTCCTTTTTTACGTAAGAAATCAACAGCGGCTTCCATGTCACCATTCATTTCAGTTAATGCTTTTTTTGCATCCATCATACCGGCGCCAGATTTCTCACGAAGCTCTTTCACCATACTTGCAGTTATTTGTGTCATTTTATTAATCCTTTACCTTAGTAATTTTCCCCTCAGGCATGTAAACGTGCCACGGGATGTTTTCTGTAAGGCCAGCGCACATTATTAGGCGCAGACCAGTTTTTTATAAGATAGCCATAGCGCGCGCCAGCACGCCTGAGGCCGTTAAAATGTTACCCAGCAGAAGCGGCCTTTTTAGGCTTTTCTTCAGCTTTAGCGTCAGCTGCAGGCTTTTCCTCAGTCTTGGCTTCGGCTTTAGGTTCTGTTTTAGCGGCTGGCTCTTCTGCCTTAGGCTCTGCCTTTTTGGCCGCAACCGTTACCTTAGGGGCTTGAACAGCTGCTCCAGCATCTTTACCCGCAGATGCCATTTCAGCTTGCAACCCATCAAGAATAGCTTCAGAGAACAAGTCACAATAAAGCGTGATAGCACGTAAAGCGTCATCATTACCTGGGATTGGGTAATCAACCCCATCTGGTGATACGTTTGTATCCACGATACCAAAGACAGGAATGCCAAGCTTGTTGGCTTCTTGAACGGCGATATCATCTTGCTTCACATCAATAACGAAAATCGCATCAGGCTGTCCGCCCATATCCTTGATACCACCAAGGGCAAGCTCAAGCTTGTTGCGCTCGCGTTCCATCATAAGTAATTCTTTTTTCTTCAAACCAGTGGCTTCACCTTTGGCAACAAGGTCAGTAACTTCGCGTAAACGGTTGATAGACTTTGAAATAGTTTTCCAATTTGTCATCATACCACCTAACCAACGGTGATTAACGTAATATTGACCTGAACGTTTCGCGCTCTCTGCAATCTTGGCTTTGGCTTGGTGTTTTGTTCCAACAAACAGAACGCGGCCACCTTTTGCAACGATATCACGCATTGCTTGTAGCGATTGACCTAACATTGGTGTTGTTTGTTGTAGGTCGATGATGTGGATACCGTTACGCACACCAAAGATATATTGTTGCATTTTTGGGTTCCATCGACGTGTGTGATGACCAAAGTGTACACCCGCTTCAAGCAGGTCTTTCATTTTTACAGTAGGCATAGGCATAGTTTTTATTTCCTTTTTTTAAGTGCCCCCAGACGCGTAAATACGTTACGGGCAGTTCTTATTATACTTTGTTGTTATAGATTCGTAGCGGGCTTGCCCGCCTGAGACCAAAACAAAAAAGCTCCAGTTATATCCTCGGTAGCCCTTGGCTTATATAAAAATATAAAAGCACTGGTTAAGGAAAACTACCTGTGAATTTCCTGCATCATTGCAGAATTAAAGGTGTTTTATGGGTTTTTGGCTTTAAATGCAAGAGAAATATTATTGTTAACATAACTGTTGACGGGGTTGTGGTTTTCATATAAAGAGCCATTATGAAAAAATATAAAGTTGATGATTTTAAAACGTTCTTTGCTAAACAAGAGTTTATCCGAAGAGATAAAGATATAGATTGGGACTTACTTGAGAAATATTCAGATACGGATATAAACGAGCAAATAAAAAGAATTTTTCAAAAAATAACGAAATATCCAGAAGATGTACCTCTAGATTGGTTTGTAGGACACCCTGATATTCAATTATCAAATGGAGAGTGTCTTCCTGCATCGGTAATGAATTGTCATGTACATTCAGGTGCGGAGCATACCTCTTTAGCACTGTTAGAAGCCCTTGAGAGCTGCTTTTCTAAGACGATAAACCCCGAAGAAATTATAAAAAATATTACAGATAGCCTTGAACGAGGGGTGGATCGCCCCCTATATGCCATCGTCTTTTTTCCTGTGGAAGCAACCCATATTTACTTTGAATGTCGTTTTTTTAACCAGATCCATACCCCGCAAGGGAAAATTATTACTGATTATATAGATGAACAGCTTGCACTTAATGGAATCGACGAGCCTGGTCCAACATCTTTTGAATTAACTCCTAGTCAAGTTTCAGAGCTCGTGGAATTAGGCTGGAAACAAATGGGTGGTTATATAGAGCAAACTTTAATTCCTCAAATAAAGACTGCACCAAAACCACCTGGTCCAAGTGGAATGAATTAACCGTCACTATAAAAAACTGGTTAACCTAAACCTAACTCTACGCCAAGCTTAAAGGGCAAGTACAAAGACTGTCATTGCGAACGAAGTGACGCAATCCAGAAATCTATTTACGCCGTACATTGTACTGGGTTGCCACTTCGCTAAGGCTTCTCGCAATCACGATTACTCTTTAGAGCCTTAACCTTCACTATACTTCACAAAACCTGCAGTTTTTTCTAAGGTACGGACCATATCTTGTGGGATATTATAACGGCCTTTAATTTCCATCTCGGCGATATGCTCTTCTAAATGCGCGTAAAGGTGGATTTTAACATTCCCCTGCCCTGCATCTTTCAGCATATCATGCAGACGTTGCACGGTTTCGCTCGCATCGACATGGATTTTTAATTCCCGTACTTTGCCCGCCATTGCCTCATCAAGGGGTTCAATAATCTGCCCAAGAAAGCGTAATTCTTCATCCTTCATTTCCGCATCGGCATGGATAAGCAACCCTGTGCCAGGGACAAGGAAGTCCCTACTCCGTGCCAAGGTCTCGCTAAAAATCATGATTTCAAAAACACCCGTTGAATCTGATAGTTGTAAAAAGGCAAATTTGTTTCCCGTTTTTGCCGATACACGTTCTTGCTTGCGGATAAGGATACCCGCCATATTCACGCGCCCTGATGGGCTACGGCTGATTTTCTTTGCAACGTGGCTTAACGGGGTTACGCCCATTTTTTCTAATTGTCCCATGCGTGCGTCCAAGGGGTGTGCCGATAGGTAAAATCCAACCGCGCCAAATTCATGACTGAGCTTTTCTAACTGGTCCCATTTTTCGCATTTAATGTAATCAGGCATTTTGCTGCCTGCCATGTCATCGCCACCAAATAAACTAACCTGCCCGCTTTCACGTTCATCGGCCAGTGATCCTGCGTGACGCAGCATCATCTCCATATTACCATACAGCTCGGCACGGTTTGGGTTGAACGTATCAAACGCGCCCGCGCAGATAAGCCCATCAAATTGCCGTTTATTCATTGCTTTGGTATCAAGGCGGGAAATAAAATCGTTCATATCTTTGAACGCGCCGTTTTCATCACGTTCGGCGACAATTTTTTCCATTGCCCCCTCACCCACACCTTTCAACGCGGCAAGCGCATAACGTACTTTGCCATCTTCCACCTGAAACATAACGCCAGATTTATTAATGTCAGGGGGCAGCAGCTCAATACCCATTCTGTCCAGCTCTTGCTTAAATACGCTCAGCTTATCTGTGTTCCCCGCATCAAGGGTCATGGACGCCGCCATAAATTCAACAGGGTGATTGGCTTTCAGCCATGCGGTTTGATAGGCGATAAAGGCGTAACAGGCCGAATGCGCTTTGTTAAATCCATAGCCCGCAAATTTGGCGATTTGGTCAAAGATATGATTACCCGTTTCTTCGCTTATTTGGTTATGTTCAATCGCGCCAGAAACAAACTTCTCACGCTCCGCATCCATAACAGCTTGGATTTTCTTACCCATCGCTTTACGCAGTAAATCCGCCGCCCCTAATGAGTATCCCGACAAAATCTGCGCGGCCTGCAGAACTTGCTCCTGATAGATCATCACACCATAGGTTTCTTCCAAAATGGGCTGTAGCTTTGGGTGCATAAAGTCTTTTTCTTCTTCACCGTTCAGACATGCTAGATATTGTGGAATATTCTCCATTGGTCCAGGACGATACAAGGCCACCATCGCTATAATTTGCTCAAAGTTAGACAGCTTCATTTGCCGCCCAAGGTCACGCATTCCTGCACTCTCTAATTGGAACACACCAACCGCATCACCTTTGGCCACCATTGAAAAGGTCTTTTCATCATCAAATGGAATTTTTAGAACATCAATATCTTCGTCTTTTTCTTCCTTGATGAATTCAACGGTTTTTTGCACCACGGTCAGGGTCTTTAACCCCAAGAAATCAAACTTCACTAAGCCCGCTTGCTCAACATATTTCATGTTAAATTGCGTCACAGGCATATCAGAGCGCGCATCACGGTAAAGCGGAACCAGCTCATGCAACGGTCTATCACCAATCACCAATCCCGCCGCATGGGTTGAGGCATGACGATATAACCCCTCCAGCTTCAATGCTATATCAATCAGCTTTTCTGATGTTTCATCTTTTTTAATCTCTAATCTAAAATCTGGATCGGCGTCCAACGCTTCTTGCAACGTTGTCGGGTTTGCTGGGTTATTGGGTATCATTTTGGCGATACGGTCTACCAAGCCATAAGGCATTTGCAAGACACGCCCAACATCACGCACCACCGCCCGCGCTTGCAACTTACCAAAGGTAATGATTTGCGCCACGCGGTCACGTCCATATTTTTCTTGAACATAGTTAATCACCTCACCGCGACGATCTTGACAAAAATCGACATCGAAATCAGGCATGGATATACGTTCAGGATTCAAGAAACGCTCAAACAGCAGGTTAAATTGAAGTGGGTCAAGGTCAGTAATCTTCAATGACCACGCCACCACAGACCCCGCACCAGATCCACGCCCTGGCCCCACGGGGATATCATGATCTTTTGCCCATTGGATAAAATCGGCACATATTAAAAAATAACCAGGAAACCCCATACCTTTAATGATGTCTAACTCATACGCCATACGTTCCATATAAACATCACGTTCGGCATAGTTTTTAAATGTGTTGAGCCGCCACTCCAGCCCCTCTTTCACTTGGGCTTCCAGTTCTTCAAACTCGTCACGCCCGCTTGCGGTTTCAAAAGGTGGTAACAGCGGATCAATCTCTTTTAAAATAAACGAGCATCTTTGCGCGATTAAAACAGTGTTATGGATGGCCTCTGGAATATCGGAAAATAACTCAATCATTTCCTTTGGTGTTTTCAGGTAATGCTCACGCGTGACTTTACGGCGATCATCCTCGGTAATGTAACGCCCCTCGGCAATACATAGTAATGCATCGTGCGCTTGGTGCATTTCAGGCGCGGTAAAATACGCATTATTTGTGGCGACTAACGGGATATCATGCGCATAGGCTAAATCAATCAACGCGCCTTCATGCTGTTCTTCTTCACGTGTACTGGTATTGTTGGGGCCATGTCGTTGCAGTTCTATATAAAAACGGTCTCCAAATATTTCCTTTAGGCGTAGAATATCTTTCTCTTCACGAAATCCTTTTACCGCGCCACCAGATAGGCAGATCAACCCCTCTGAGTGTTGGGCTAACGCGTCAAAACTTGTCGCGACAGCCTTGCTTAAATCACCATGCATGTAGGAATCACTGATAACCTTAGATAGGTTTTTGTACCCCACATCATTTTGCACCAGCAAGACAACTTGTTGTCTAGCCTCGCCAACATTTAGTTGCGCGCCATTAATGGGTTGCACCCCTTTATCAAGGGCGGCAAGCGCAAATTCCAACGCGCCAAACATGTTGTTTGTGTCTGTTACCGCCACGGCGGGTGATTTATCATCCGCGCAAAGCCCTACCAGCTCCTTCGTACGTATCGCCCCTTCCGCCAATGAATAGGCAGAATGCACGTGCAGATGTACAAATTGGGTTGGTTGTTGGGACATGGTGATTTTATAGCAATAACGTTCAAGCTTGTCATCTCAATAGAGTTAAGTGGTGCTATATCTCCACATTTATAAAGGGAGCTATTTAGGGTTGTTTGACAGGGTTATTTTCTAAGTCCACCAATATAACGTCATTGCGAGGAGCTTTGCGTAGCGCGTTTACGCGCCTGAGCATAAAAAGCGTAGCGCGTTTACGCGCCTGAGCATAAAAAGCGACGCGGCAATCTAGGAATCTATCGATTTACTTCTGGATTGCCGCGCCTAAATAAATTTAGGCTCGCAATGACGTGTTGTACCATAGGCGACGTGGAGTTAAACTTTTGTTTCTTCTTGTTTTATTTACTTATGAGGCATGATAAATTTTCATTGACATAAGGTAAGGGTTTCTTTATATCATTTTGCATGTCTGATGAAAATATATATAGCGGTGATGAAAGAAGTTCTGTCTCAATAACACCTCCTCCCGCTAATGCGGCGCAAAGTGTGGTACGACCTACCTTTGATCCCGAAAACAACCCTCTTCATGTTGTTTGTGAAAACCCATTAGATTTTCGCCCTGCTTTAACAGCCACGCTCAATGAAATTCAGCGTATTATAGATAATGACTTACAAGACGGACAAAAACTGATAGTGAACGTGGGGGAAGCCCACAATCTCCCCATTCATAAAGGTTTTCAAACGGCCCTTATCAATGGGATAAAGCAAAAAATAACCCCAGAGTTTCTGGTGGCCTTAGAGATTGCGCATGACGGATATCCGGCGCATATCCATCCGGCGGTCTACTCCAATGCAAATAATTTTTCACCTCTTTCCCCTTATGGTACTGCATTTCAGTATGACTTTTTAGGAACCGATAAAATAAGAACTATTTTTCACGATATGGCAGTGATGCAAGATGGGGGAATTGACTTATCTGATACGGCAACAAATGACTTTATTTCAGTACACTTCCCAAAATTGGTTGGGCAAAGCCTTCATGGTAAGCAACCAGGCGGTATGGCGGTACGTAATTTTTTTATGGCTGAGAAAATCTGGGAGCAACCAGAAAATATTATAGTTCAACTTACGGGGTTGTCACATGTTCTTGGAGATAAAAGGCAGAACCTCCCTTCTGAGACTAGTCTTGCTTCTGCTATCAATGATATGGCTGAACAAAAAGGGCACCCTCCTCCTTATATTCTTAATATTATGCCGTTAAGTGAGGGTGGCCTTGATCTTACTGATATTCCAGAAGCGGCTCATCGCCACTTTTCTGATACTGTTATAATAGAGGGCTTGGATACGACATCGTCTGTTATTGAAGACTATGATTCTGCTGGAAGGCTTGAAATCGACAGGGAGCAAAGTCACCTCATGAAAATATGGGAAGCGTCTGGCGCAAGCGATAATTTGTTACCAAAACCTGATATATCATTTGAAGAAATGCGAAGAAATGCTGAGCGCGCTGTGAAACAGCAAGAAGACTTAAAAGTACTTAGATTTGCTAGACAGGTCATATGTTAGTCAGATTTATAATGATTACACAACGCCGCTTTCCCGTTTTTTAATAACTTAAGATATTCCCGTTTTTCAGTTCTAATATCCTATCCATGCGCTCGGCAATTTGCATGTTATGCGTGGCGATGATTGCCCCAACGCCACTGCCCCGAACAAGGGAAATTAGATGTTCAAAGACAATCTCAGATGTTTCGGGATCAAGGTTTCCTGTTGGCTCGTCCGCTAATAATAGCTTGGGATCATTGGCCAAGGCGCGCGCCATGGCAACACGTTGTTGCTCCCCGCCAGATAATCTTGCGGGGCGATGGTCAAAACGATGCTCCATTCGCATAGAGCTTAAAAGGTCTTTAGCTTTCTCTTCGGCAACTTTACGTTTTACACCCGCAATCATTTGGGGAATAACCACATTTTCAACCGCGCTAAATTCAGGTAGTAAATAATGAAACTGATAAACGAAGCCAATATATTGACGGCGCATTAATGTACGGGCTTTATCATCGCTGTTATCTATGTTCTCCCCACCAATGGTAATCTGCCCGCTTGTGGGCTTATCTAGCAAGCCAACAGTTTGTAAGAATGTTGATTTACCTGACCCGCTCGGCCCCACTAAGGCAACAATTTCACCCGCTTTGACGTCAACATTAATGTTGTGAAGCACAGATAGGCTCTGCCCGCCTTGTTCATAAACGCGTTTCAAATCATAGGTATGAAGGATAATATCCCTACTCATAGCGTAACGCCTCCACAGGGTCTAAGCGTGAGGCACGCCATGCGGGGTAAATCGTTGCCAAAATCGACAACACAAAAGCCATTCCGACAACCAGTATGACATCCTCCCAGCTGATAACGGCAGGCAGTTGTGAGAGGAAGTAAATTTCACCCGCAAACAGCTCCGTCCCCGTTAGCCCTTCTAGGAATTCTTTAATACGGTCGATATTCATGGCAAAGGCAATCCCAATTAACGCGCCAACAATCGTACCGCTTAACCCAATGATGGAGCCCGTTAGGGTGAAAATCTTAAGCATATTAGATTGCGTTGCCCCCATGGTGCGTAAGATGGCGATATCCTTGCCCTTATCTTTAACCAGCATAATCATAGATGAAATAATATTAAACGCCGCCACCAATATAATCAGCGTCAAAATTAAAAACATCACGTTCCGTTCAACCGCCAAGGCGTTTAAAAAGGAGCTGTTAGACTCTCGCCAATCATAGACTCCTGCTGTATCACCAATAGCTCTGGTGAGTTTATCTTTTATCTCATCCGCCCCTTCGGCGCTTTTGGCCATAACTTCGATAGAATTAACCGCATTGGGGAGTTTAAAAAATTGCTGCGCGGACTTTAAATCCATGAAGATAAAACCGCTATTATATTCAAACATCCCAACGTCAAATATCAGCCCTACTGTATAAGTGCGTGAACGCGGTATCGTCCCAAATGGTGAGACTTTGCCCTTGGGTGCCAGCAAGGTCATATCGTCACCAAGCTTTAAGCCCATACGCTTTGACATCTCAACCCCAATCGCCACGTGCTTATCTTTAAAGTTGGTCAACTGCCCCTGTACGATAGAGTTGGAAATTAACGGCTTGGTCGCAAAATCTTCACGCTCCATCGCCCGTACTAGTGCACCTGACGCTGTACCATTAACCGAGATTAGAACTTGCCCTTCAACCATCGGGCGAACAGATTCAACACCATCTATTTTTTCAAGCCTATCAACCAATGACATAAAATTATGCAATGGCCCTGTTTGTGAGTAGATATTTAAATGTCCATTCAGACCCAAGATACGGTTTACCAACTCCTCACGAAACCCATTCATCACGGCCATAACAATGATAAGCGTTGCAACGCCCAGCATAATGCCAAGGAACGAAAACCCTGCGATAACCGACACAAAGCCTTCCGCTTTACGCGCCCGTAAATACCGCCATGCCATCATTCTTTCTATGGGTGAGAACATGTTTCTTAGTAAGCCTTTGCGATAAGAACTTTTTCGCCGTTATCGGCGTTGGGCATATTCCGTGCGGTTAAGGCATACTCGCCCATCACCTTTTCAAGGGCGCTATCTTCTAAGATAGAAACATCTGCCCTTACAAAGCCAATCTTCCCTGCTTTATAGAACGCTTCAATGTCGGCAACGTTTGCAACATCATGCGTATTATCATCACGGAATTTACGTGTGCGCTCCAACATTGTGTCATGAATGTCATCCAAAATACTTTCGGCTTGGTTGGTAAACTCATCAACTTTTAATGTTGTTTTACTGTCGCGACCAATATCACGGCGCACATAAGTCAACTGCCCCGCTTCCATTTCACGGCCACCAACTTCAACACGGATTGGCACACCTTTTTTAACCGCGTCCCACATTTTATCTGGAGTGCGCATATCACGATTATCCAGCTTCACGCGGAAGCCTTTGGCTTTTAAATCATCGGCAATTTTCTCACAGAATTCTTCAACGGCCTGCGCGTTATCATCTTTGGTCACAGGCAGAATGATAATTTGTTGTGGTGCAATACGTGGCGGCATAATCATGCCATCATCATCGGCATGCATCATGATTAACCCACCAATGGTGCGTGTACTAAACGCCCATGACGTTGTGTGACATAGATGTTCTTTTTCATCGCGCCCTTGATATGTGATGTTAAATGTCTTGGCGAAAGTTGTGCCGAGGTCATGCGTGGTCGCCGCTTGTAACGCCTTACCATCTTGCATCATTGCCTCAAACGCATAGGTTTTATTTGCCCCTGGAAATGTTTCTTCTGGTGTTTTTACACCAACAAAACCATCAAAGGCTAAATACTCTGTAAAGAATTTCTCATACAACCCCATAACATGGCGACAGTCATTATCCGCGCCTTCATGGTCTTCAAAAGCGTTATGCCCTTCATGCCAAAAGAACTCTGCCGTGCGTAAAAACAACCTTGTCCGCATCTCCCACCGCATAACCTGCGCCCATTGATTAAGCTGTAATGGTAAGTCACGGTAGGATTGCACCCAACGTGACATCGCATCACCAATAATGGTTTCAGATGTGGGACGAACAACATAAGGTTCTTCCAGCTTCGCATTTTCCGCAGGTTGAAGGCCGCCTTTCCCATCTGATTCTAAACGGTGATGCGTGACAACCGCACATTCTTTGGCAAAGCCATCAACATGTTCTGCCTCACGAGAGAAAAAACTCATTGGGATAAGCAACGGAAAAGATGCATTTTGAACGCCATAATCTTTCAACCATTTATCAAAAACCTCTTGGCATTTTTCCCAAATGGCCCAGCCATAAGGCTTGATAATCATACAGCCGCGGGTTGGTGATGTTTCTGCCATATCGGTGGCTTTAACAACTTGCTGATACCATTCGGCAAAGTCTTCTTCGCGCGTTGGTGTAATCGCGGTACGCGGTTTCTTACCCTGCTTTTGGTTTTGCTGTTGTTTCACTGGTTTATTCATTGTGTTTCCTACTTATTACTTATCTGTGGTCTTGGCCTCTGATGATATTCGAAAATACCTCTGTTGCTGTTTCTTCTTTATCTGTTTGTTCTGCTTGTTGCTGTTTCTTTGGTGTGCCTATTAATGGCTTTATTGGCTCGGGAGGTTGTGACACCTCTGGCAGAACAACCGCCTCTACAATCGGTGCGGATACTGCCGGCATTTCAAGTTCATCAACATTCGTAATCGCTAAATTATTCGGTAAAGCTTTACCCTCGCCATTATCAATCACTTCTAACTTTTTAAACTCTGGTGCATCGGGTATCGTCGGCACATTGGGGGTTGGGTGTTTAATTTTATCAATCAAATCAACGGTCACTTCTTTATGAGATTCCCCACATAGCGCCAATATAGGTTGCGTCCAATCTTGACCATTATGCTTCACTGTTCCGTCTTGGTGGATTTCAAGCATCCCCAAGGGCGCTTCCAGCTCAAGGCCTGATCCTTCAAATCCAGAGAATCCTGAAAAACGTTCCGCTAAATCAACTTCTAACGGGATTTTTACTACATCCAAAACGCCACCCAACGGGGGGGTGCTATTTAAATCCGCAGGCACAACTGCATTACCATCAACATCTACGCCCGCTTTATAAACCGCACTATCAGCAGTTCTATGCTGCGCCAATAATTGGCACAACGCTTTTGTATCAGTTACTTGCGCTTGCGCAGGAATAACAAATAAAAAACTCATAAAAAACAAGACAGCTCTCATCATAACGTTTCATCCTCTTTCACCATTTGGCGTGATATTTCGTAAAAATCAATGACCTCAATATAAATCAAAGTCTGTATGATAAGCCAGATTATAGTCGAAATTATGAAAGTAATAAGAAATTTTTGTTTAATACGCGGATTTGCAGGCGCACTGCCCGCCATACCTGTTTCTGGTACGTCTTTGGCTTGGTTTCCCCACGGCAATACGGCAAACAAAGTTGTCCAAAACACCAGAAGGTAAACGATAATGGATGTAAATATAGTCATGGTTAAAGTTTAAATCCTCGTTAAGTGAACAGAAACCTTGGCTTGAATTCGCAGAACTTCAAAAATATCTTTACGTAGGCGGATTCTGACTTTTTCTGCCATATCCTCGGTTGTCATTTTGGCACGTTTTAGGCCATTAATGACCTCTTCAATTTCATCAATCAAATCTTCGGCCAACTCTTGCTCTTCATCATCTTTGTTATCAATTAATCCCACCATTGATAATTGCGGCCGCGCGACTAAATTTCCATGCCCGTCAATAACAATACTGGCGTGCGCCGTACCACTAAACTGCAATTTTCGACGTTCTGATATCGCGACATGCCCCGCGCTAATAATTCTTCCTGGTTCAACGGCCAGCAACCCTGTCTCAACATGGTCAATAATTTCTGCTTTACCAGGGGCAAGCTTGATAACCGAACCATTTTGCGGGGCGATAGCCTGCTCTATTTGGCAATCCCGCGCCAGTTGCGCTTGGTCTTCAATCATTGTGCGTTCCCCATGCACGGGGACAACAATTTTTGGTCTTACCCAATCATACATTTGCTTAATTTCATCACGGTTGGGGTGTCCTGAAACATGAATGCAATGTTTTGTATCGCGTGGATTTACAACATTAACGTGACTACTAACAAGGCGGTTTTGAACAAAGCTGATTTCTTTTTCATTACCCGGTATTGGGCGGGCGGAAAAGACAACGGTGTCCCCTGCATTTAGTTTTAAATGCTTGTTATCGCCTCGTGCTATACGCGCAATCTGCGCCCTCGCCTCACCTTGTGACCCCGTTGCAATGACCAATAGTTTATCACGCGGGATCAGGTTAATATCTTTTTCAGGGATAAAATCTTTAATATCATCCATGAAACCACAATCTTTTGCCGCGCCTATCATTCGGTGTAGTGACCAACCAAGGATGGCAACTTGCCTATCATTTGCTTCGGCGGCTTTGCATATGGAACGAACACGACTAATGTTAGAAGCAAACATCGTCACAACAATCCGTTGCTCGCATGTTTTAAAAACGTCGGCTAAACCTTTTTCAACATTTTTTTCTGACCCTGAATATCCATCAACCCCCGCATTGGTTGAATCACCAACATAGGCGAGCAATCCATCGTCACCAAGTTGCTTGAAGGTCTCCGCCTTTATTGGCTCTCCTAACACAGGGGTTGGGTCTAAATTCCAATCCCCACTATGAAGCACTGTCCCTAAATCTGTCTCAACTGTAATCGCTGACGCTTCAGGGATAGAATGTGTCACAGGTAAAAATTTGGCGGTGAACGGCCCTATTTCCACGGGCTCATGCTGTTTAATAATACGGATACGCGCGCCCTTACATTCAGGGTTTTCGGCCAGCTTCTTTTTTAAGATAATGGCGGTGAATTCGGTACAATAAAGCGAGCATTTTAATTGTGGCCATAAATGCGCCACGCCCCCCACATGGTCTTCATGGGCATGTGTGATAATCAAACCTGCAATATCTTTATGCCTATCCGCCAAAAACGTTGGATCAGGAAGCAAGATATCAACCCCAGGATAATATTGGTCAGCAAAGCCAATCCCGCAATCTATAGCCAGCCATTGGCCTTTATATCCATAGACATTAAGGTTCGCGCCAAATTGCTCTGATCCCCCCAATGGGATAAAAATAAGTTCTTCTGGATTGCTTTTAAAGCTTTTGGACATATTACTTATATTTTCTTTGTTTTGTGAGGTTGGGGATATGATTATCTTTGTAACACCTTATGCATATGGACTAATCCCTTCATAATCAAGTCTTGATCTGTAATATCGAAAATATCAGTTCCACGATTAAACAAAGGCGCAAGGCCGCCTGTGGCAATGATAAAGGGCTTTGCTCCCATTTCTTGGGCAATACGGGTGATTGTACCTTCAATTAAACCCATATAGCCCCAATATATCCCAGACTGCATTGCATCTTTTGTGTTTGTTCCAATAACCTTGGCTGGTTTCTCAATCTCAATATCTGGCAACTGCGCCGCCGCTTGCTCTAACGCCGCTAAGGATAGGTTAATGCCAGGCGCAATGACCCCGCCTTTATGCGCGCCGCTTGCGTCAATCACATCAAATGTTGTCGCTGTGCCTAAATCTACAATAATGGCAGGCGCTTGATAATAAGCAGTGGCAGCCGAAGCCCCAACCAACCTATCCGCGCCTAATTGTTTGGCAATATCAATGTCTATATTAATATCAACATTCTCATGGGTGATGAAAACGGGCGTAATCCCAAAAGCCGTTTCACAACTTTGCTTTAAGCCATCGTTGATTTTTGGCACAACCGAACAAATAACAATATCGTCAACAGCTAAGCCCTTTTCAAACCTAAAGTTTGAGAATGCTTTGGTCTCAATACGCCATTGTTGTTTTTGCTCTTCGCCATCATAAAGGGCAAAGCAGATATTTGTATTTCCAACATCAATAGCTAGTAACATTATACTTCAGCCTCTCCAAAGTGAACTTCGGCGGCATGAATAACCCGCTCTGTTCCATCATCTTGCTTTAAAATTAAACTTCCATCTTCGGTTAAACCGCTAAATATACCGCTGTAAGTTTCACTCGGTAAGCGCGCGGTGATGGGGTGTCCTAGACCATGAGCCTTCTCTAACCACTGGGCGCGTATGGGGGCAAACCCCTCTTCTTGCCACTGCGAATAAACATTATCTAATTCTTCTAAAATTTTATCGCGGACTTTATTGATATAGACAGGCTCGCGCGCAACATCATTCAAACATGTGGCAAGCTCAGGCGCGTTAAAAATATTCACTCCCATACCCACGACCAAACCATCCAGCTTGCCGTCTGTAAGATTACTTTCCAGCAATATCCCTGAAATCTTTAACCCATCAATCAGAATATCATTCGGCCATTTTAAAGTTTTGACATGCTTGTCACCTAAATAACGATCAAACGCCTTGGATAAAGCGACAGCAACAACAAATGCAATCTCCCCTGCCCGCATCACATCGCAATCGGGGCGAAGCAAAGCCGATAAATAGATATTGCCCATCGGCGCATCCCATTGCTTACCGTGGCGTCCACGCCCGCTTGTTTGTGACATGGCCTGCACAACATAACCTTCGGGGTCGCCATCTTGCGCGGCGATCATCACAATATCTTGCGTGCTTGTAACTTTACTTAAAAGCTTTATTTGCCAGTCAATGTTAATGGGCATAATGACCCCGCCTATCTAAAATAATCCGCGTACAGCATTGCTGCTGATTTCAATCAGAGGTGACGGATTGAAAATAAAGGCGATAACAACAAAGAGCGCCAGCGCGATAATAATCTTACGCGACACCTCAATGGCGCTATCAAACTTATCGACAGGGTCATCAAAAAACATTGTTTTAATAACCCGTAGGTAGTAATAAGCCGCCACAACAGATGTTAAAACACCAAATACCGCCAAGCTATAAAGCCCTGATTCAATCGAAGCTTGGAAAATCAGATACTTGCTGAAGAATCCTGCCATTGGTGGAATACCACTCATAGAGAACATTAATATCGCCAATGGATAGGCCAGCCATGGTGAATTTTTGGATAAACCAGCAAGATCAGAAATATTCTCAAAACCGCGCCCATCTCTACGCATACATAAGATAATCCCAAACACCCCTGCGGTCATCACCATATAAAGTGTCAGATAGACCATAACAGCCATCAGGCCAGTTTCCCCACCCGCAACAATACCAATCATGGCATAGCCGATATTGCCGATTGAGCTATAGGCTAATAACCGTTTGATGTTTTCTTGCCTTAAACCTGCAAACGCCCCAACCGCCATAGATAAGAAAGCCAACAACCACATGACCTGAAACCATTGATCGCTCAACGCGGCAAACGGGACAAATAATAACCGAATAATAAGCGCGAATGCCGCGACTTTTGGCACAAGAGCGAATAATGCTGTCACTGATGTTGGCGCACCTTCATAAACATCAGGTGTCCACATATGGAACGGCACGGCTGAGATTTTAAACGCTAATGCCGCCAAAACGAAGATGAACCCAATAACTGCGCCAAGGCTTAATTCGTTGGCGAGCGTTGTGCCTATAACTTCAAAATTTGTTGACCCTGTAAACCCATAAAGAAGCGAAATTCCAAACAGCAACATGCCCGAAGATATAGCGCCAAGAATAAAGTACTTCATACCGCTTTCCGCAGACTTGCTGTGGTCGCGGCGTATAGTTGCCAACACATAAAGACTTAAAGATTGAAGTTCTAATCCCATATAAAGCGAGAGCATGTCATTGGCTGAAATCATCAGCATCATACCAATACCCGAAAACAGGACGAGTATGGGATACTCAAACCGCATAATATTATCTTGCTGTAGGTACTGCACAGATAGAGTGATAGATGTAATCAAACCACCAATAACCAGCACCTTCATGAAAAATGTAAAATGTGTCTGTACAAACATACCGTTTAAGATAGATCCAGAATCTATCCCACCAGTATCGACACCGCTTTTTGACATGATGAATAATGCAATGGTGAAGGCTATAACACTGCCCCAACTTACAATACGTAAGTTACTATCGTGTCTTAAAACACCGACCATCAATAAGAATAGAGCCGAGACGGCCAAGAATAATTCTGGATAAATTGGGGCTAAAGAAGAAAAACTTAAGACTTCCATTATTCGTTCTCCCTTAACGCAATATCAAGTGATGTTGGTGATTTTTTCAATCCGGCTTCATATTGTCCAATAAGTTTTTGAACCGAGGGTGAAACTTTATCCATCACATAAGATGGTGCAATCCCCAGCCAAAGAACAATTAATGCCAACGGCACAAGATAACTATATTCAAGCTTGGTCAGGTCTGACATTGCGGCGGCATCTTCATTTTTTTGTGCACCGAATATAACACGGCGATACAACACCAACATATAGGCCGCGCCAAGGACAACCCCTGTTGTCGCAAAAACGGCGATAGTCGTATTGACTTGGAAAGCCCCCATTAAGGCCAGGAACTCACCCACAAAGCCAGATGTTCCCGGCAACCCGACGGAGCCAAGCATAAGCAACATGAACACCGTGGCATATTTAGGCATGTTTTTGACTAGGCCCCCATAACGTGAAATCTCGCGTGTATGCAGGCGGTTATAAACGACACCAACACAAAGGAACAACGCCGCTGAAATTATACCATGCGATAACATTTGGAAGATACCACCCTCAACCCCTTGCGTGGTCATAGTGAACAACCCAAGTGTTACAAACCCCATATGCGCGACAGATGAATACGCAATCAGCTTTTTCATATCTTCTTGCACCAACGCCACCAAGGACGTGTAAATAATGGCAATCACAGACATCCACATAATCATCGGCGCAAAATATTCTGATGCTTCTGGGAACATCGGAAGTGAGAAACGAAGGAAGCCATAGCCCCCCATTTTAAGAAGTACACCCGCCAAGATAACGGAACCTGCCGTTGGCGCCTGCACGTGGGCGTCAGGCAACCATGTATGGACAGGCCACATTGGCATCTTCACGGCGAAGCTGGCAAAGAACGCCAACCACAACCATATCTGCACATTAAAGGGTATGCTGTTATCGGCAATAATCGTCGGGATATCTGTCCCAATCGTAATGCCCAGCCATATAATACCCAGCAACATTAAGACGGAGCCTAATAACGTATAAAGGAAAAATTTATATGAGGCATAAACACAGCGCCCGCCACCCCAAACGCCAATGATAATAAACATCGGGATAAGAACGCTTTCAAAGAAGATGTAAAAGAGCACCGTATCCAACGCGCAGAATGTTCCAATCATGAAGGTTTCAAGAATTAAAAACGCAATCATATATTCTTTAACGCGGGTCTTAATAGACGTCCAACTCGCCAATAAACAAATAGGCGTTAAGAACGTGGACAGGATAACGAAGAATAGCGAGATACCATCAACGCCCATGCTGTAATTTAAACCCAGCGCAGGAAACCATTCGACCTTTTCAGTGAACTGAAACTCTGCTGAACTACCATCAAAATTAATCAGTAAGTAAACAGAAAGAATGAAGTTGAACATTGTTGTGTAAAGAGCCACACGGCGCGCATTTTGTTCCACCCGCTGCTTCTCACCACGGATAAGCAAAATAAACGCCACACCAATTAAGGGCAAAAATGTTAATAATGATAAAATTGGAAAATCAATCATTTGTTTTTATATCCCACTTATATGGTCGTTCAACAGGAACGATGAAATCTACGGAATAGTCTTGTTTATACTTATTTATTATTTTATCAACCGTGCCACCATCAATAAGTTGTTCTATTGTTGTGTTTAGCATCCGAACTAGCTCTTGTTCTTGTGCGGAAACAGAGACGGTATTACCAAAAATTCTAAGCGGTTTTTCGGTCGGAATGACCTTAACAACATCGGGGTTATGCTTTGCAAAAGATTCTAAACGTGCTGGAGAATTAAACGCAACATCAGCCTTTTTTGTTTGAATGGCGATAAACAACTCTTCCGGTGGCACTAGCTGGGGTAATTCGTATGTTTTAGCTTGAGGAAAATCATGTTCATAAATTTCTGTCGTTATGGAATCGTCAGAAACAGCAACGATTACATTAGGGTTGTTTATATTTTGCAAGTTAAAATCAAAACGATTGTCGCCCACTCTGGAAAACGCCACTGTTGGAGAAAAGAAAAGAGGCGTTGAAAAAGCCATACTTCTTGCCCTTGACGGTGTTGCAAAAACTCCAGCACAATGGGCATCGACTTTGCCTGCTTTAAGAGATGTACCTATAGAATCCCAAGGTATTTCACTTGTATACTCAATTTCAAGATTAAGAGCTTTCCCAATTTCGTGCATAATATCTACGGCAATGCCCGATAGCTCCCCTGTGTTGGGATCAAGAATAACGCCAGGTTCCCAAAGTCCATAAGCACACCTTATCTTACCTGTTCTTAAAACACGCTCATAGGCAGATTCTTGTTTTTCGATTTTGGGGGATACTGATGCTGGTTGCATAATAGTTACAGTTAAATAACTCGCAATAATGGCGGCAATAACAGAGACAAAGACTGTTGCAAGTTTCATATTACTCTGCCCCCTCAACATCTAAGCCCAAATCAGTTTTGAAGTAAAACCAGCTTATCAACCCAATAAGACCCAGCATCATGACGAACGCATATTGAAAAACATAGCCTGATTGGAAGCGGCTGAGCATACCACCAAGCCCGTATGAGCTTTTCGCCACACCATCAGGGCCAAGGCTATCAACAACGTTTTTATCCGTCGCAAAAAACATTTTTCCAAACCAGAGCGCAGGCAGGATAAAGATTTTGTTATAAAGCCCATCAAAGAACCATTTGTTAAAGAACAGCGCGTGAAGCGGCTTAAATATTTTACTGGCGATAGCTGGCAAGTTGGTGAATTTAGAATAGAAAACCCAACCTAAAAACAGCCCAAGCACACCCATCACAATAGGCAACTTCTTCACCCAAAGTGGCACATGATGTGCGGCCGTAACAGTATCATTGGCGGGCAGAACTTTAATTGACTCGCCCCAAACTTGATGATGACCGACAAAGCTTTCATATCCCAGATACCCCGCAAAGATAGCCCCAAAGGCAAGGATCATTAGCGGCACCAACATCACAGGCGGTGATTCATGAATGTGATCCATCACTTTCTTACTTGCACGTGGCTTGCCATGGAAGGTCATGAAGAGTAAACGGGCTGAATAAAACGCCGTCATCAACGCCGCCGCAATTCCCATCCAAAACGCAAAATTTCCAAACCAGCTATGGTCGGCAAAAGCACTTTCAAGGATCATATCTTTTGAATAATACCCCGCAAAAAATGGCACACCCGCCAAAGCAAGCGAGCCAATCCACATCAGCGTATAAGTCGTCGGTATCTTCTTCCAAATACCGCCCATTTTACGCATGTCTTGTTCATCAGACAGGGCATGAATAACAGACCCTGCTCCTAAGAATAATAACGCCTTAAAAAACGCATGAGTCATAAGGTGGAATATCGCTGCGCCATAGGCCGATACACCTAACGCAAAAAACATATAACCCAGTTGCGACATGGTTGAGTATGCAATCACACGCTTAATATCAAATTGCGTCATACCGATTGTCGCGGCAACAAACGCGGTTACACCACCAACAACAGTGACCACCATCAGCGCATCAGGTGCATATTCAAACATCGGCGACATACGCGCCACTAAGAACACCCCAGCCGTCACCATTGTTGCGGCATGGATAAGCGCGGAAACGGGTGTCGGTCCTTCCATCGCATCAGGCAACCACGTATGCAGCCCCAACTGCGCCGATTTCCCCATCGCGCCCATGAACAATAACAAGCAAACAACCGTTAAGGCATGAAGCTCATAACCAAAGAAAGTCATGTTCGCTTTCGCGGCTTCGGGGGCAAGTGCAAATAACGCGTCAAATTGAACAGTGCCGAATAAAAAGAACGCCGCAAAAATCCCAAGCGCCAACCCAAAGTCACCAACACGGTTAACAAGGAAGGCTTTGATACTTGCCGCATTGGCACTTTCTTTATGATTCCAAAACCCAATCAACAGGTAAGAGGCAACCCCCACCCCTTCCCAACCAAAGAAAAGCTGAACCAGATTGTCGGACGTCACCAGCATTAACATCGCAAAACTGAACAAGCTTAAATAAGCCATGAATCTCGCTTTATGCGCATCGTGGCTCATATAACCAACGGAATAAATATGGACGCAAGACGACACAATTGTCACCACACACATCATAATAACGGCCAGCTGATCCACACGTAACGCCCAATCAACCGCCAACGTGCCAGAGGTAAACCACGTCATTAATGTTATCGTACGCGGGTCACCATGGCCGCTTTCGCCACCGCAAATAACTTGAACAAATAAGACACAAGAAAGAATGGCAGCAATAATAATACCGCTACAGGTCACAAGTTGCGCGCCTTTATCGCCCATCTTCTTACCAAATAAGAATGCGAGTAAAAATCCAACCAAAGGGGCAAAAACTGCTAAAATTTCCATTATATTCTTACGCCCCTACCCCTTCATGCTCGAAACATCTTCAACCGCGATAGATCCCCGTGTTCGGAATAACACAACCAAGATGGCCAAACCAATGGCGGCTTCGGCGGCGGCAACGGTCAGGATAAACAAGCTAAAAACTTGTCCTGTCATGTCACCCAAATGCGTAGAGAATGCGACAAAGTTAATATTCACTGCCAATAACATAAGCTCAATACACATTAAAATAACAATCACATTTTTACGGTTTAGAAAAATCCCAAAAATCCCAAGTGTGAACAGCATCGCGGCAAGGGATAGATAGTGAGCAAGACCTATTTCAAGAAGTTCCATCGTTTAAACCCCCGTCCGTGGTGTTACTTTTTGGACTTCCATCGCATCACTGCGGCTTCTGGCCTGCTGGTCGGCAACTTTTTGCTTGCGTACACCAGGGCGGCGGCGATGTGTCAAAACAATCGCCCCAATCATAGCAACCAACAAAATCAAGCCCGAGACCTGAAAGGCAAAGATATAATCCGTATAAAGGATAAGCCCCAAAGCTTCGGTATTTGTAACCTCACTTGCTTCTGGCGTTGGTGAGGCAATATTATCGTTCGCGCTTTTGGCAAAGCCCCAAGCGATAAAGATAGAGATTAGCTCAAACAACAAAATACCACCGGCGATTAAGCCGACAGGGACATATTGCATCGCGCCCTTTCGTAGGTCGGCAAAGCTGATATCCAACATCATGACAACAAACAGGAACAAGACCGCTACTGCACCAACATAAACAATCACCAATATCATTGCGATAAATTCAGCGCCCAGCAAGACAAACAATCCCGATGCGTTAAAGAACGCTAAAATCAGAAAAAGGACGGAATGCACAGGGTTGCGCGCTGTGATGACCATAATGGCGCTCAACAGCGTAATAGAGGCAAATAAATAAAAGGCGATAGCAGAAATCATGAGAGAAACATCACATCGTTATTTAACGTTTCTTCTTAGTCTTTTGAAGGGCTTAAGGCAAGGTCAGAGTATAAAAAAAATCATGATATCCCTTTATGTTTAAGGATTAGCACGTATTGATTTTATGTTAATTTTTTACAAAGAAGGATAAAACACACGAAACCAGCTTTCAAAAATATGTAAGCTGGCTTTTTACCGTGTTAGTTATTTAGACGGTCTAGGTGCGGCTAAACCGCCCGCCCTTTGCGCTGCTTGATATTTAGCGGCAACGCCCCCTGTCATGTCATAACGACCATATCCAGCATGTATGGCGCTTAGCGATCCACGGTGAAATGCACCGGTTCCTGCTCCTTCTCTTGAAAATACTTTTCTCATACCTATATATGTATCAAACGCATAGCTTGTTGTCAAGAATAATCGGAAAAATTCGTCTAAAACGCCCCGTTACAGCGCAATATCCAGTTTTTTATGTCTCACTAGAAAAGAAGTAACTTATCGTTATTGTGAGAAATATTCTCCCACCGTCATTACGAGGAGTATCCCCTCACCGTCATTGCGAGGAATCCTCCCTCACTGTCATTGCGAGGAATGAAATGACGAAGCAATCCAGAATCTTGCTGAAAACAACCTTTGCGCCACTCAAATAACTTTGGTCGTCATAGCTGATAAGTGCCTCTTTCTACATATATTTATCATATATTAGGCAGATTAGTGGTAGAAATAGGATATTATTCCTTTATTTTGGAACTAATATCTGCTATATTAATAATACTGTCCGTTGCAGCGTCCTTCGGCTTGCCGACAGGGTTCATTAAAAAAGCCCTTCGGTTTACCGATATGGCGCGCTCAAACCACGGCACCGCTTTATGGGAGACATCGTAAAGCTAAACTCTTGCTATATGCCTTATTGGATAAAAGTTAAGGGGCTAACCCCCCTCCCCCAAATTTCCGGTGAACAAAATGAGTAACTCTAATTCACAAATAAAATCAGGGTGTTATGAGGTGGTTTTTACAGTTAACTGTGTAGTTTTTTAACGATATGGCGCATCGGCCACCAAGTTAGCCGCAATTTGCGCTTCCCAGATATCGCCATTCTCCAGAAGTTTTTCTTTATTATAGTAAAGCTCTTCACGGGTCTCAGTCGCAAATTCGAAATTCGGTCCCTCAACAATTGCATCGACAGGACAGGATTCTTCGCACAGGCCGCAATAGATACATTTAGTCATGTCTATATCATAGCGTGTTGTACGGCGCGAGCCATCTTCACGCGGCTCGGCTTCTATCGTGATGGCTTGTGCGGGGCAAATGGCTTCGCATAATTTACAGGCGATGCAACGCTCTTCACCGTTTGGATAACGCCGCAAAGCATGCTCACCACGAAAACGCGGGCTGATCGGTCCTTTTTCGTTGGGGTAGTTAATCGTCACGCTCGGCACAAAGAACATATATTTCAGTGTCAGTGCCATGCCTTTGACAATCTCGGTCAATAAAAATGCATTAAATAGATTCTTCATGGCAGCGCCTCAAAATAGATTAAAGACCCAGACACAACTATGACCCAGAACAATGTGAACGGTAAAAAGATTTTCCATCCTAAGCGCATTAATTGGTCATAGCGATATCTTGGGAATGTTGCCCGCGTCCACAAGAAGAAGAACATAATGAGACAAGTTTTAAGCGCAAACCACACCACACCAGGAACAATGGAGAGGGCTTCGATTTCAAAGGGCGGCAACCATCCACCAAGGAATAAGATAACCGTCATTGCGCTCATTAAAATCATATTGGCGTATTCACCGAGGAAGAATAAAGCGAATGTCATGGCGGAATATTCAACCATAAAGCCACCTGTGATTTCCGACTCCCCTTCAGGTAAGTCAAACGGCGCACGGTTTGTTTCGGCCAAGATAGAGACAAGAAACACGATGAACATTGGGAACAGCATTAAATCAACCCAGAAAGGTCTTTCGACAGTCACAATCTGCGTTAAGTTAAGCGAGCCAACGCACAGTAAAACACAAACGATGACCAAGCCCATTGAGACTTCGTAAGACACCATTTGACTGGCAGAACGAAGCCCACCAAGGAACGCATATTTGGAGTTCGAAGCCCAACCCGCCATGATAACGCCGTAAACGCCCATTGATGACACCGCGAATAGGTATAAAATTCCGACATTAATATCCGCTAATACCCATTGAGCATTCACCGGAATAACCGCCCATGCAATAAGCGCCAGCGTGAATGTAATCATCGGCGCAACAACAAAAACGGGGCCATTGGCTTGCGCGGGAATGATTGTTTCTTTGGACAGTAATTTCATGCCATCGGCAATCGGCTGTAACAACCCAAACGGGCCAACCATCATTGGGCCTTGCCTACGTTGCATGAGAGCCAAAACCTTACGCTCCGCATAAGTATAATAAGCAACAGCGCCTAAAATAACGCCGATCAAGATCCCAATATGCAACAGCATAAAGAGAGCCTGTAATCCGTAATTATCCCAAAGCTCAACCACTGATTATGCCGCCTCTTTCTTAGTCTTGATAAATTGCGTCATATCAGGCTTGAAATAATTCGGGCCTTTCATGACTTTGCCGTCACTTTCACGGCGGATAGGTTTTCCATCTTCGCCAAGCTTGGACATGTTGGAGCGATGAACTTCGTTAAAAGCGGCGGTTTTAACATCTTGTAGGCCGAATGATAAAAATGCGCCATCAAGCACATATTGTAGATCAATCAAGGCATCTAACGTTTCAACAGGGTCGTTTGCGGCTAACGCTTCTTTAAGCTCATCCAGCTCTTCTTGTAACAAGTTAATACGAAGCTGTTTTGTTTTTTCATCGCTTATATTAAGCTCGTCCTCAACAGGTAGGCCATAAGTTTCGTGAAACTCTTGTACTTGGCTTAATGTGTTTATTGGCTTTTCTTTTGACATTATTCTGCGGCCTCTAATTGTTCATCATTATTTACAAAGCTGTCTGTACATCTACGCATGGTTTCTGATGCGTGACAAATCACGTTCGTCATATAGAAATTTTCAATCGGGTTTACAAAAGGCTCGTCTGACACTTTATGCGCTGCGCCGCCAAAGTTCCCCCATTCAGCAGGTGCGATTTCATCAATCGTGCCGAGTCTCGGATATTGCTCTATCATTTGTGCGCGTAGCTCAGCAAGGTTGTTGAACGGCAATGGGGATTCAATATGGTTTGAAATGGCACGCAGAATTGTCCAATCTTCTTTGGCATCGCCTGGCGGGAATATAGCTTTACGGCCGCGTTGTGCGCGCCCTTCCATATTCATATAAGTACCGTCTTTTTCTGTGTAGGCCGCGCCAGGTAAAATGATATCAGCGCGATGTGCGCCCGCATCACCATGGTGTCCCTGATAGATAACAAAAGACTGATTGTTTATGTCTTCAAGCGTTTCAGCATTATCAACACCCAGTAAGTAAACCAAGCCAACCTCATTGGCATCAAAGGTATCTTTTGGTGTAAAGCCTAGCTCTAGTGCTGCCATACGGCTTGCGGCGTTATGAAGGATGTTAAATCCGTTCCAGCCGTCTTTGACAACACCAAGTTTTTCTGCCGCTTCTTTTAATAAACCGTGCATCTCTCTGCCGTCTTCACGTTGAAAAACTCCCATACCAGTAATCATCATCGGACGCTCAGGTTGAGCTTTCCCATCCTGTTGGTCGATGAATGCCTTTAGGTCTTTAGGGGTTGTTCCTGCATGGGTATGTGGATAAGTCAGGTCGATATTTTCACCAATAACCGTAATCGGCAAGCGTTTCTCCATCCATGTCTTACGGATACGAGCATTAACGAGCGTGGCTTCATGGCGTGGGTTTGCGCCAATGATGAGGATTGAATCAGCCTCTTCAATCCCCGCTATTGTTGAGTTAAAGCTGTAACCAGACTTGTTTGAAACATCGAAATTTGCGCCATCAACACGACACTCAAGCTGATTAACGTCTAATGATGTCATAAGCGATTTTAGAGCGTAGATGCTCTCGGCATCGGCTAAATCACCAGCATAAGCAGCAATATTGTCTTTTTTAAATGTTTTCAGCTTTTTAGAGGTTAAAGTTAAAGCTTCATCCCAAGTTGCTTCTTTGAGCTTCTTGCTTTTTTCGTCCCGTATATAAGGACGGTCAAGACGGTTCTTGCTAAGGCCATCATAGGCAAAGCGTGTGCGGTCATTAATCCATTCTTCGTTTATATCTTCGTGAAGGCGCGGCAGGACACGGACAACCTCACCAGCCCTGCTATCAACACGAATGTTTGAGCCGACAGCGTCATGAACATCAATAGTTTCCGTCTTTTTCAACTCCCATGAGCGGGCTTTAAACGCATAAGGTTTGGAGGTCAAGGCTCCTACGGGGCAAATATCAATCATATTGCCAGAAAGCTCTGTCGTAACGGCTTTTTCGATAAAAGTGCCAATTTCTGCATTTTCGCTACGGTTTAGTTGCCCCAGCTCGGTCATGCCCGCGATTTCTTCACCAAAACGGACACAGCGGGTACAGTTAATGCAGCGCGTCATAATGGTTTTAATCGTTGGCCCTAAGTTCTTATCTTTAACTGCGCGTTTATTCTCATGATAACGTGAACGGTCTCTTCCATAGGCCACGGCTTGGTCTTGTAGGTCACATTCACCGCCTTGGTCACAAATTGGACAATCAAGTGGGTGGTTGATGAGAAGCATCTCCATGACGCCTTTGCGGGACTTCTTCACCATTTCAGATTCGGTTTTCACAATCATACCTTCACCACAGGCCATGGCGCAGGACGCCACAGGTTTTGGTGGGCCGCCTTCGACTTCAACCAAGCACATGCGGCAATTGGCCGGTACACTTAATTTGTCATGGTAGCAAAAACGAGGAATTTCAATACCTAACTGTTCTGCGGCTTGAATAATAGACGTACCTGCTTCGACTTCAATTTCTTGGTCATTGATGGTGAGTTTAGGCATAGGTTACTTCTTTTGAAAATTTAGCTCTAAAATTGCCGTATGCACCAGATAATTGCAAGGATAAAACTATGTGTAATCCCTATTATTATGAGTAGACAATTTGTTTAGAAAACATTAAAAACAAGCCATGTCACAACGTATTGAAGTTTTTACTGTTTTAGAAGATGGCCGCGCCAAAACTTATGAGCAAGATTTTGCCAAGATTACACCTAATATCAAAAAGATCCGAGTTGTCGATGTTTACACCATTGAACAAGACGTAACCTCAGAAGAAAAGCTAAAAAACTGTGTTAGCGGCTTTACGAACCCTGTTACACAAGCCAGTTTTGTCATGAGCGACGGTCAAGCCCCAGCTAATGAATATTGGGAGCAAGTTGGAGATTTCGATTGGGCATTAGAAATTGGATATTTACCTGGGGTTACGGATAATGTAGGCCATACAGCGACGGAGCTCGCCGCACTTTCTTTAGAGAACGACCGTAATGTCTATAGTTCTAAGCTTCTTCTTATTGATGGTGATTTAACCGAAGAAGAGCTAAAGCAAGTTGCGCTTGAGCTTCATAACCCGCTTATTCAGCGCGCCAGCAACAAAAACCGAGAACAGTTTAAAGCCGATAACGGTATGGGAATCACAATTCCTAAAGTTCAACTTGATAATCAAGGTGTTGTGACGGATGAGGTTGATTTACTAAACGCGAGCGATGAAGAGTTGATTAAAATCGGCAAAGAAGGAATCGCCAATGCGGACGGTACGCGCCGTGGCCCTCTTGGAATGCAGCTTGTTTATATGCAAGCGGTTCAGGAATATTTCAAAGAAGTTGAAGGGCGTAACCCAACAGATGTTGAATTAGAAACACTGGCACAAACTTGGTCGGAACATTGTAAGCATACAATATTTGCATCCCCGATTGATGAGTTTAAAAACGGTATTTTCAAAGATTTTATTAAACGCGCGACCGATGAAATTCGTGCCGAACGTGGTGATGAAGATATCTGCGTTAGCGTATTTAGTGATGATTCTGGGGCGATTATCTTTGATGAAGATCATTTGATTACTGATAAGGTTGAAACCCATAACTCCCCTTCTGCGCTTGACCCGTTTGGCGGTGCTATTACAGGGATTGTTGGGGTAAACCGTGACTGTATCGGCTTTGGCAAAATGGCCAAGCCTGTTTTAAACCGTTACGGATTTTGCTTGGCTGACCCGCGTACCTCGCCTGAATATTACCGTGGTAAGAATAAATCTAATCCGACACTCTCTCCTGACACTATTATGAAGGGTGTCGTGGCTGGTGTTGAAAGTGGTGGCAATCAATCTGGTATTCCAACGCCGCAAGGCTTCATGTATTTTGACGACCGTTACGTAGGAAAACCGTTGGTTTTTGCGGGTACGGTTGGCATTATTCCCAAAGAAATTGCGGGTAAACCGTCACATGAAAAAGGTGCGAAGGCTGGCGATCGTATCATTATGGTCGGGGGTAAAGTTGGACGCGATGGTATTCATGGCGCAACTTTTAGCTCCGTTGCCTTAGATGAAGGCTCTCCCGCCACAGCGGTTCAAATTGGTGATCCTATCACGCAAAAGAAAATGTCTGATGTGCTGGTTAAAGAAATCCGTCCTTTAGGACTTTATAGTGCCGTGACGGATAATGGCGCAGGTGGATTAGCTTCTTCTGTTGGTGAAATGGGAGAAGTGTCTGGCGGTTTTCATTTAGAGCTTGATAAGGTGCCATTGAAATACCCAGGCATGCAACCTTGGGAGATTTGGATTTCGGAAAGCCAAGAACGTATGTCACTCGCCGTTCCGCCAGAAAATGTTGAAACCATTATGAGCATGCTAAATAAACGTGGCGTTGAGGCATGGGATATTGGAGAGTTTACTTCATCAGGGCGCGCGCATCTTTCTTATGATGGTGAAACCGTGATGGATATCGCGATGGAGTTTTTGCATGATGGTATTCCTGAAACGCCGTTAAAGACAACTTTCACCCGTGGCGGTGAAGCCGAGCCAGAATTTGATGAACCGAGCGATCATACGCAAACGCTTATTGATATGATGGGACGTTTGAATATTTGTTCTAAAGAATTTGTATCGGCGCAGTATGATCATAATGTCCAAGGTTCTGCCGTGCTTGGTCCCGTTCAAGGTCTTGGTCGTGTTTGCGCCGAAGCCACCGTCAGTCGTCCAGTTTTAAAGTCAAAGCGTGGCGCGGTTCTGTCGCAAGGGTTAGCACCAAGATATTCTGATATTGATACGCACCACATGGCGCGTGCCGCCTTAGACAGTGCTATACGTCACGCCATCGCGGCGGGTGGTGATATTGATCACCTTGCGATTTTAGACAATGTTTGTTGGTGTTCGTCTGATGAGCCTGAACGTTTGGGACAACTTAAGCGTGCTATGGAGGCAATATATCACCTATCCAAAACATTCCGTACGCCGTTTATTTCGGGTAAGGATTCGATGTTCAATGATTTTAAAGGATATGATGCGGATAACAATCCTGTTACGATTTCAATCCCCCCTACTTTATTGATTTCCGCCGTTGGTGTGATTGAAGATGTGGCATATTCGGTTTCGCTTGATCCAAAACAAGCGGGTGATTTAGTTTATGTGTTGGGTGAAACAAAAGATGAGCTTGGTGCGTCTGAATATTACGACCACTTAGGTTACCTTGGCAACAATGTTCCTGAAATGCATGATGAGCCTAACTATAAACTTTACCGCGCTTTGAGTGCCGCGAACAAACAGCAATTATGCGCTTCTGCTTATGCAGTTGGTTTTGGTGGATTGGGTGTTGCCCTAGCAAAGAAAGCCATCGCCTCGAACAGCTTTGGTATGGACATTACTTTAGACGACACATTGCGTTTAGATAAAATGCTCTATTCTGAAAGCCAAGGTCGTATCGTTGTGACCATTGCGCCAGAGAATAAAGAAGCCTTTGAAACGGCAATGGCGAGTGTTGAGCATGTTCAGCAAATTGGAACTGTGACAGACAGTCCTGTCCTGAACATTAATGGTCAAGTTGCTGCGTCTATATCTGACTTGGAAAAATCATACAAACAAACTTTAGGTAATTATTAAATGATTATATTCAACGTCATTGCGAGCGTAAAAGGATTTTGGGCGAAGCAATCCAGAAATCTATTTGCTTTGCACTGGATTGTCGCGTCGCTTACGCTCCTCGCAATGACGAAAAAGGGAAGATTAACATGACCGCTAAAGCCCTCATCATTGCTGGATATGGACTAAACTGTGAAGAAGAAAGCGCTTATGCGTTTGACTATGTTGGCCTAAACGCCACTGTCATGCACATTAATGATCTAATTGAATCCCCTAAAGCGTTGAATGATTACCAAGCTTTATGTATCCCTGGTGGGTTCTCGTACGGTGATGATACGGGGTCAGGCAATGCTTTCGCACAAAAAATGCGCTTGACCTTAATGGACGAGCTTAAAGAATTTGTTGCGCGTGACACGCTGACTATTGGTATTTGTAATGGCTGTCAGATTGGGACTAACCTTGGGCTTGCCCCTGCGATTGACGCTCAATACGGTGTCCGTCAAGTTGCTGTGACGCATAATGCCTCGGCACGGTATCAGTGTCGTTGGATTGATATGAAGGTTGAGGACAATAGCTCGCCGTGGTTGCAAAATATTGATAGCCTTCATGTCCCTGTGGCGCATGGCGAAGGACGTTTCATGATGGATGAGGCAACGTTAAAAACATTGAAAGAGAACAAACAAATTGTCTTGCGTTATTCAAAAAATGCTCAGCAAGCCAATGGCGTTTTCCCTTTCAACCCCAATGGATCAACAGATGATATTGCGGGTATGACGGATGAGAGCGGTCGTGTTTTAATTATGATGCCCCACCCAGAGCGTGGTATGTTCACATGGCAACGCGATGATTACGCGTTACTAAAAGATAATGCAAACCGTGAAGGTCAGCCTTTACCCGAAGCCTCCGATGGTTTGCAAATCTTCCAAAACGCCGCCACTTATTTTGGCGTTAATGGATTAAAAAAAGCGGGTTAAGAACCCTTAGTAATGGCGAGTGCGTCCATACTTTTGTCTTAGTCTGTGAGTGCTCCCCTGACTTAAGTCAGCCGACATAATCCCTTTTGGGTTTTCGGCTTGTGGATCACGTCTTTCAGGATACCCCTTTGAACTTTTAGATAGTTTTGGTGCTTCGCCGCGGCCTCTATCAAAGCCCTCTTTTGCTAAATACATATTATATGCTCCTTTAAATAAAAAAGATAAGGTGTTAAAAAAATATGTCAATATTTTAGTGTTTCTTGCCCAGCATCCATACAGCCAAATAAACGATTGGTGTGTCTAGTAAGGCGACCATAATTCTAATAGTAAACGCGGCAAGAATGATTGACCCTAATGGGTAAATTCCATAGAAGGCTATTGTTGAAAAGACAATAGCATCCAAGCCACCACCAAAAAACGTAGAGATATTATTACGTAACCAAAGGTGTCTATTGCCTGTTTTGTTTTTAATCCATGAGAATACGGTTAAGTCTACAGCTTGACTTATTGTGTAAGAAATTAGAAAAGCCAGAAAGGTACGCCCTCCCATTTGTAATATTATCTCATATTCCTTTTCTATGTCCCAGCTATCTGCATGGGGTAATAATAATGCAAATTGCGTCATTACATAGGCTGCAAGAATGGCAATGAGCCCTGCTTTTGCTAGTCGTATGGCATATTTCTTACCCATTGTTTCTGTGACGATGTCTGTAATAATAAAAGTGACCGCATAAACCAATAGCCCCGCGTCAAATTCAAAAGGACCAATTTTAACAAGTTTGGAGGCGACTATCCCTGCCATGACTAATGTGCCCATGAATATACCATTGGCTACCGTAAAAATGGTTTCTTCTTTATTTTTTAGCATTGATCTTTCCTTTTATGTAAATATGTTGAATTAAGTTTATGCCTGAGATGACGCAAAAATGAAAGAAAAAATTTACAAAAAGACAATATATGTATATAATATAAATACTTTTATCCTTAAAAATAACAAATTACATATCTATGATTACAGTTGAGCAAATTAAAGCCGCCCGTGGATTACTAGAATGGTCGCAAGAAGATCTTGCGGATGCCGCTATACTCTCCCGCCCCGCGATTAATAACCTTGAACGTCGGATAACAACACCCCACGGTAACACATTAGAGCGTATCAAAAAAGCATTAGAGAAAGCTGGGGTTGAATTTATTGATGGTGGCGTTCGCTATCGTAAGCATATTTTGGATGTAGAAATATTTGAAGGGGACAATGCCCTTTATAGAGTGAATGAGGACATCTATGAAACACTTAAGGATATTCCAATAGAAGATCGTAAACTGTTTGTTTCTGGTTGTAATGAGCGTGATTTTGTTGGTGTTGGAGGAGATAGAGCAATTGAACAATTTGATAAATTAAGAGAAGCGGAAATTGAAACTTTTCTTCTTGTTCAAGAGGGCGACACGTATTTTATTGAAGAACCCAAATATTATAGATGGGTATCGGAGGAAATATTTACGCAAGTCCCCCACTTTGTTTATGCCGATAAATACGCCATCATTTTATGGGGGCCACCGGTTAAAATTATATTGATTCACAATCCAGATATTGCAGAAAGTTACCGTAAGCAATTTGACGGGCAATGGAAGAATGCCAAAATACCTGTATTAGACGAAGGTAAGGAAACCTAACCCTTAGGTTTTTATTTTACTCATACGGTAGTTGTTCTTCGAGCCAGTGATTCAAACCGTAATCCATATGGATGATATTATGTATCCCTACTTTATTCATGGGCTTGATGGCTTTTTGGCTACGCCCCCCAACCGCGCAATGGACTAAATAAGTTTTATTGGGGTCGAGCTTTTTTAGATGGCTTGCAAACCGTAGAGAGAAAAAGTTTATATTGATTGCGCCCTTGATGTAGTTTTCTTTAAATTCTTTAGGTGTACGAACATCCAGAACAACAATATCTTTATGCTTTTTGATTATTTGATAAGCTTCGGCTGGTGTGACGTAACGCACTCCGTCCCTTACCTCTCCAACGGTGATTTGATCTAATATTGTGGAACTCATGACTGTCTCCTGTAAATTAATAACGTTAGGCTTTTCTCCTAAATGGGCGGAGCAGTAACTTTAAGAACGTTTTATCTTTTAAGCCTTCTGTGCCGATAGGCATTCCTTCAAAACGTATTGTATCACTTTTGGTTTTAAAGAACTTATCCCAAAAACTGAAAATAGTGCCATAGTTTGAGTCCGTATCTTTGCGTATAGCGTGATGATGCACCCAATGTAAAGACGGTGTTACAATGATACGTGCGATATTATCTTCTAAAGCTTTCGGTAGTCTTACGTTGGAATGATGGAACAATACAAAAACCAACACGAAGGCTTCAAACAATATTATGGATGATAATGGGATCGCCAAGAGCATAATTAGTGGTACACGCGCGAAGGTTGAAAAGAAAATCTCTCCAAAATGGAACCGAATGGCCGATGTTGTATCAAGATGTTGATCCATGTGGTGGACTTCATGAAACCGCCAGAAAAACTGAATTTCATGAACGGCGCGATGCCAGCAATAAATAAATAAATCTAAAATGAATAAATCAAAAATAAAACCTGTTAAACCTGTTGCCCATTCTGGCCGCACCCATAAATGAAACTGTGCTGCGAAAAAACTGACGGGGAGTATGATGGCAATGGATAGGCCAATATTGACTGGCCAAAAAGACAAGTTTTTAATTGCCCGTTTAAAAGGCGCCGTTACATTTACGCTTTTGGGGAGCAGACGCTCCAATATAAACAGACTAACGAACGCGATAATAATCGCGATCGTTTTATATTCTATGAGGTCAGGCATTAAAGTCCTTTAAAGCTTTTATTATGCTGCTTTTTTCACATCACTTGTTGAAACGAGTGGGAAGTCCACATCTGTATCAGCAACATGATTGAAGTAATTTGTGAATATATTAAACGCAACAACAGCAACGATTTCTAAAACTTCGCCGTCACTGAAGCCAGCATCTTTAACGGCCTGAACATCATTGTCGTTCACATTGCCACGATTTTGAACAAGGAGAGCTGTAAAGTCTAGTGCCGCTTGTGCCTTGGGGTCAGCGGATTGCGCTGTTAAGTTTTGCGCGGCTTCATTATCGTCTAGGCCTGCGCCTTTACCAATCATTGTGTGTGCCGAGGCGCAGTAATCACAACCATTAAGCCCAGCAACGGTTAAAGCTATACTCTCACGCAAAGCCGCATCGATTGATGTGTTGGCCAATGCGCCAGACCCTTGCATGTAAAAATCAAGAACAGCCGGTGAGTTGGCAAAAGTTTGAAAGATATTAGGAACAGAACCAATTTTGGCTTTCACGCCATCAAGTTGTGCTTGTGCTTCTGCGGTAGGGTTTTGGTTAGGTTGGATACGAGCCATGATATTTGTCCTTTTGTTTGAGTTTATAAAATATTGTTCGTAGAAAATAACATAAAGTTACGCGTTAAAATTAAGCTGCTTTTTTATGAAGTTTTTTATACTGCATAATACGTTCTTCCACCTCTGGGCGGAAGTGACGCATTAACCCTTGGATAGGCCAAGCAGAGGCATCGCCATGGGCGCAAATTGTGTGGCCTTCAATCTCTTTGGTGACTTCCAATAAGGTGTCGATTTCTTCAAGTTCCGCATCGCCTTTAACAAGGCGCGTCATAACTCTCCATAGCCAGCCCGTCCCTTCACGGCAAGGCGTACATTGGCCGCAACTTTCATGCATATAAAAATGCGATAAACGCGCGATGGCGTAAATAACATCGGTCGATTGATCCATGACGATTAAGCCCGCCGTCCCTAGCCCGCTTTGTACTTCACGAAGAGAGTCAAAATCCATCAACACTGTGTCACAAACGTTTTTGGGTAATATTGGGCAAGATGAGCCGCCTGGAATAACGGCTTTTAAATTATCCCAACCACCGCGAACGCCGCCCGCATGTTTTTCTATCAGCTCTTTCATGCTGATACCCATTTCTTCTTCGACCACGCAAGGTGAATTGACGTGACCAGAAATACAGAATAATTTTGTCCCTGTATTTTTGTCATCTTTTCCAAGACCTGCGAACCATGCGCCGCCTCGTTTCAAAATTTCAGGAACGCTAGCGATTGTTTCAACATTATTGATGGTTGTTGGGCATGAATATAACCCAGCCATAGCAGGGAATGGTGGCTTGTTTCTTGGTTGTCCCTTCTTTCCTTCTAGAGATTCAAGGAGTGCCGTTTCTTCACCGCATATATAAGCCCCTGCCCCACGGTGCAAGGTGATATCAAAATCCCAGCCAGTGCCGGCGGCATTTTTACCAAGCAAGCCCGCCTCGCGCGCTTCCTCAATGGCCTTAACCAGATTAGAGGCCTCAGAAATAAACTCGCCACGGACATAGATATAGGCGTGGTGAGCTTGCATCGCGAAAGCGGCATAAAGCGCGCCTTCAATTAATTTATGTGGCTCGTTCCGCATAATCTCACGGTCTTTACATGTGCCAGGCTCGGATTCATCGGCATTGATAACTAAATAATGTGGACGTTCTTTTACCTCTTTAGGCATGAACGACCATTTTAATCCCGTTGGAAATCCTGCCCCGCCACGACCCCGAAGTCCTGATTCTTTCATCTCCTCAATAATCCAATCACGCCCTTTTTTGGTGATGTCTTTTGCACCACTCCAGTCACCGCGTGCCTGTGCACCATCAAGGAAGGGTGATTCCCAACCATATATATTTGTGTAAATTCGATCTTCGTCTTTAAGCATAATTAGATTTTTCCATCATTTTCACAGGGGTACTAACTGTCATTCCCGCGAAGGCGGGAATCCAATGTTTTAAAGTGTTAAATATAAATCTGTCCAATTTGGATTCACCTCTTCGATAACTCTTAACTTCCACTGTCTTTTCCATTTCTTCAATTGCTTTTCTTTTATGATGGCGGCTTCCATATTATCATGCACTTCGAACCAAACTAAATTATGAACATTATAATTCTTTGTAAAACCATCAATAATATCATTCTTATGTTCCCATACTCTCTTTTTTAAATTTGACGTTACACCAATATATAAAGTTCCATTTTGTTGGCTGGCTAGTATGTACACGCATGGTACTCTAACCACTTTTCTAGATACCCGCCTGCGCGGGTAAGACATTATTTTTTTTGGCTTGCTCTTCTAACGTCGTTGGCCCTGTTAGCGCCATTGAGCCTTTACGCCCATTTTGTGGGCCTGACGGTGGCATAACGTCTTTCTTCAGGCTTTCAAGAATAGAAACCATAGTTTCTGCCGTTAAGTCTTCAAAGAAATCATCATTGATTTGAACCATAGGGCCATTGGTACACGCGCCTAAACATTCAACTTCCATCAAGGTGAAATACCCATCTTTTGTTGTTTGCCCCATGCCTATGCCAAGCGTATCTTTACACGCATCAACGATGCTGGCAGACCCGCAAAGCCAACACGGCGTTGTGGTGCAAAGCTGAACCAGATATTTCCCGACAGGCTCTAAATTATACATGGAGTAAAAAGTAGAAACTTCATAAACTTTCATTGGCGCAACATTGCAAAGCTCCGCAACTTTATCCATTGCCGCACGTGGAATCCATCCACCCCCTGTTGGCAAATCACCATAAGGCCCTGTTACCGCGACTTGACGTTGCGCTAGGTCTAATAAAGGCATAATGCCACTATGTTCCCGCCCCTTGGGGTAACGAGAAAATATTTCCTCGATTACGGACATGTCCGCAAAGTCAAAAGTTTTTGGTTGGAATGGCGCGCCAAGCGCATCTGATTTTTTCATTTTTTATTCTCTATCTATCAATCTCACCAAAAACGACATCCATTGAACCAATGTTAGATACAACATCGGCCAGCATATGGCCTTTACTTATGTAATCAAGCGCTTGCAAGTGCGCGAATCCTGGGGCGCGAATATGACAGCGATATGGCTTGTTTGTTCCATCAGAAACCAAATAGACGCCAAATTCACCTTTGGGAGCTTCCACAGCGGTATAAGTTTCACCCGCAGGCACGTGAAACCCTTCTGTATAGAGTTTAAAATGATGGATCAATGCTTCCATTGAATCTTTCATTTCTGCACGTGGTGGCGGTGAAACCTTATAATCATTTACTTTAACAGGGCCTTCAGGCAGTTTGTTCAAGCATTGCTTCATGATCTTAATTGACTCGTACATTTCCGCAACACGCACCAAATAACGCGCATAACAATCGCCTGTTTTACCAACAGGAATATCAAAATTTAGCTCTTCATAAACCTCGTAAGGTTGAGACTTTCGTAAATCCCATGCTATGCCAGACCCGCGTAACATTGGCCCCGTAAAGCCCCAATCCAGTGCCTCTTCTTTGGTCGCAACACCAATGTCAACGGTACGTTGCTTAAAGATACGGTTATCACTCAATAACGTTTCAAGGTCACCAATGGCTTTGGGTAGGTTTTCAATCCATTCCATCATATCTTCGGCCATGCCGACGGGAATATCGCGAGCAACACCGCCAGGACGGAAATAGTTAGCATGGAGGCGCGCACCAGATGCACGCTCATAAAACTCCATACCTTTTTCACGCTCTTCAAATCCCCAAAGCGCAGGTGTAATAGCCCCAACGTCCAAGGCAAAAGTTGTGATATTTAGGATATGATTGAGGATACGCCCCAGCTCACTAAATAAGACTCTAATATATTGAGCGCGCGGCGGCGGTGTGATGCCAAGTAATTTTTCCACTCCTAAAGCAAAGGCGTGCTCTTGATTCATGGGGGCTACGTAATCTAAGCGGTCAAAATAAGGGGTGGCTTGCGTATAGGTTTTATACTCAATAAGCTTTTCTGTACCACGGTGCAATAATCCGATGTGAGGGTCAGAGCGTTCAACAATCTCCCCTTCCATTTCAAGAACAAGGCGAAGAACCCCATGCGCCGCAGGATGCTGTGGACCAAAGTTCATGGTCATTGGCTTGATCTGCGTTTGACCAGCCACTTCAATATTTTCTTCTTTAGGAAGAGTATTTGCCATTATTTAGCCCCCTTCACTGATTTATCCGATTCTTTCCAGCCATGCAGGCTTGTACCAGATTTTTCATCACCAGGAAGCTGGATATCTGTCATTCCTTCCCACGGTGAAAGATAATCAAACGTTCTAAAATCTTGTGTTAAATGTACAGGCTCATACACCACGCGGCGTTGCTCTTCATCATAGCGTAGTTCAACATGCCCCGTTAAGGGAAAATCTTTACGCAGCGGGTGTCCTTCAAAACCATAATCCGTCAGGATACGGCGCAGGTCGGTATGACCATCAAAGTAAATACCATACATATCCCAAGCTTCGCGTTCGAACCATCCAGCGGTGCTGAATATTTTTGTCGCAGTTGGCACTAGCTCGTCTTCTGTAACATGTAGTTTAACGCGCATACGATTATTTTGTGTCAGGGATAATAAATTATAAACAACATCAAAACGTTTTTCACGTTCAGGATAGTCAACGCCGCAAATACTAATCAGCATTTTAAACTGGCATTCAATGTCATCACGAAGAAATTGCAGGACGCGAGAGATTTCAGAAGCTTGCGCCGTTAAGATAACTTCATCTTTTATTATTTCATGTGAAACAATAGCGCCACCCAAACTCTCGGCGACATGCTCAGCAACATCAATTAAGGATTCGTTCGTGGACATTTATCTAGCAATCCTCGTATCTTCACGTTGGATTTTTTTCTGTAATTGTAGCAAACCATAAACTAACGCTTCGGCTGTTGGTGGGCATCCGGGGACGTAAATATCAACGGGAACAATGCGGTCACATCCACGAACAACAGAATAAGAATAATGATAATAACCACCGCCATTGGCGCATGACCCCATAGAGATGACCCAGCGTGGTTCAGGCATTTGATCATATACACGGCGTAACGCAGGCGCCATCTTGTTGGTTAATGTTCCTGCGACAATCATCACATCAGATTGACGGGGGCTTGGGCGTGGAATCATACCGAAACGGTCTAAGTCATAACGGCTCATATAAGAATGGATCATCTCAACCGCGCAACATGCTAATCCAAATGTCATTGGCCAAAGCGAGCCTGTCCGCGCCCAATCAAATAACGCATCGGCAGAGGTTAGTAAATACCCCTTCTCACTTAAATGCTTTGAGACAGCTGCAGGTACAACATCCTGATTTTTTGCATCAATCATTGGGACGTTGCTTGCGAAGGACGGGTTTGGTGCTTCTAATATTTTACGGTCATGTGTCATGTTATTTCGTCACCATTTTTCTACTCCCACTCGAGGGCGCCTTTATTCCATTCATAGATAAACCCGACGGTTAGGATAGCTAAGAACAGCATCATTGACCAAAAACCAAACATACCTATTGCACCCAGACTAATTGCCCATGGGAAGAGAAAGGCAATCTCTAAATCAAAAATAATGAATAAAATAGCCACAAGGTAAAAGCGAACATCAAAACGATTACGGGCATCATCAAAAGCATCAAAGCCACATTCGTAAGCGGCGTTTTTATTGGCGTCAGGTTTTTGTTTTCCAACCATAAAAGACAATATAATCATTGCCACAGACATGCCGACCGCGATTGCGATAAATACTATAATGGGCAGGTAGTTGATAAGAAGGTCTTCGGAAGCCATAACGATAAGCCGTTTAAATTAAATATACTGTAGTTTACTAGCATATTCGCCGCCTGAACCAAACAGTAAATAATAAAACTTAAGGGAAATATTTATACTATAGAGAGAGTTGTTATGAGGTGTTTTAATATAAAAATGGTCGGAGTGGAGAGAACCACGACCAAAACTTGAAACTCTTACTACCTTTAGGTTACGCGACTTATGGTTTGCGTTTAGTTTCATGGCATGGTCGCACTTAGCCATGAATCCGTCAAGTTAATTATAAAACATCATATAAAAAACAAAGCATTTTAAGCCCCTTACAGAAGCCTTAATTTTCCAATACAACATTATGGCTTAAATTTGTCTTGCCATACTGTACGGACTCCTACAGCCCCTACAGAGCACGTAACAATAGACTACTTATATGGTATACCCACCCCTTATAAGGAGTACTAAGTAACAAGCACCATATAAGAAATCAGATAAAATGACACAACCACTACAAAGCAAACCTGTAGGGGAATTTTTGTCCATGACTTAGTTTAATTACACCCTCGCATATATTTATTATTTTTTGGATTTTTTTCCATCTTTACCTTAACGGAAAATATTTGTTGAAAAAGAATTATTGTTCTTGAATTGTTCCGCCGCTTCTAAGATAATGTTTTTTTAATCAATATTGTGAGAGTAGTATGAGTGATGATCTAGATGGATCAAATCCAGCAGTGGACGCAACAACGACACTTAAGAGAATTAACAGAACAGCAGATAAAGTTGAAGCCACAGCCAGTGAGGTAGCGACTAATGCAACCAATGCCGCATCCAAATCAAATGAAGCATCAACAAGCGCACATGAAGCAGCCTCTCATGCCGCAAATGCAAAAGCCAACGCAACAGAAGCGTCTAATAGTGCTAACACTGCGAACGCCAAAGAGACAGAAGCTACTACTTCTGCCACAAATGCTCAAAATAGCGCTAATGCAGCATCGACTAGTGCAGTAGAATCTAAAGCAAAAGAAAGTGAAATCAAGACTCATGCAGCCAATGCTCAAGCAAGCGCAACTGAGGCAGCTAGCAGTGCAAAAACGGCAAAAAACAAAGAGGCAGAAGCAAGCTCTTACGCAACAAAAGCTCAGACAAGCGCAACAGACGCTTCCAATAGTGCCACAACAGCAAAAAACAAAGCAGACGATGCAACAGCAAGCGCCCAAATCGCGAAAGATAAAGAAGCAGAAGCTACCAGCAGTGCAATAACCTCGAAAGAAAAAGAAACTGAATCTATTGCTAGCGCAGAGGCTGCCAAGGAAAAAGAAGTTGAGTCTGTTAATAGCGCAAAAATAGCCCTTACAAAAGAGACAGAAGCCTCGACAAGTGCAAAAGAAGCCAAGAGAAGCGCTGCTGAAGCTGCCGTAGCTCATAACCTAAGCACGACAGCGGGGCTTGCAGGGGCTTTTAATGTTAAAGCAGATGAAGCCTTAAAACGAATGTTTTACGCAGGAATTGCTTTATTTGTTGCACTAGCACTTGTAGGTATTTTTGGATACAGCAGGTTTGATGAAGCATTTAGTACAATATCAGACCTTATCGAAAAGGATAAAGTTTTAGAAGCTATTGTCGCCCAAATACTCTTTTTTATTATGGGCGTTGGTGCTCCTGTATGGTTGGCATGGATGGCAACCAGAATGATGTCAAAATACTTTCAATTGTCAGAAGATTATTCTTACAAAGCTAGTTTAGCAAAAGCTTACATCGGCTTTAAAGAACAGGCTGATGGATTAGACCCAATATTTGAAGAAAGACTTTTTGCCGCAGCCATCACTCAGTTAGATGCTAATCCACTCAGATTTTTCGAAGAGTCTTCTCATCCGGGCTCTCCTATACAAGATTTATTACAACAACCTTTCATGATTGCTGCATTGAAAAAGGATGGTTTCAGAAGCTCCATATCTCAATGGATGAATGATCGATTCAAAACAAGTTTTTATGTAGACAGAACAGATATATTAGATGTTATTCCCAAAGACCTTAAAGACGCTGCTGATAAAATGAGCGAAAGTATTAAGGATGTTCAAGGTAAAGTAGATTAAAATAGCATTAAAGACAGATACCAAAGAGAAAGTTACTGACAGTTGATAGTATTACTCCTGTAATACTCCTTAAAAATATCAGTTCAATTATCTCTTCTTTCAAGTAGGGAATATTAAAGTCTCATTTTCCTATTACTAAATTTCTTCTCAATCCAGTAAGCTCTATTTCGCCACGGGAGTTACCTCTGTAATATACTATGTATTCCTATACGGTTCAGTTTAGCCTTAAAACGCTGTAAACCGTTACAATTCTGCCAAAAAGTATATGGTTCAGGAAGGTTTTGATTGTCAGCTATTCTTGCTTTAATTTCTGCTGGTAAGTGTAAATGAAATACAGCGTAGCAAGGTTTATTAATGTCCATAAAGGTTTTGTTAAATGAATAGGGATTAAAGGATTGTACAAAACAATTAAACCTATCAATGCGTACTTGTAAAAAGAGACATCTACATCTTTTTGTTGATATGCTGAATGGAGATAGTAACCCAAGCCAACACAAATTAAAGTACGCAGTGTATTATAAAATTCATATGGCAATGGAAATACTGCCAGTACAAACAACACAATCATTACAGTGTAAATTTTGTTATCTAAGGTGTAATTGAAAAAATCAGTTATACCTTTTAACTTTTCGAGTAAATCAACTGTAAATTCTTTTATTTTCTCTTGAGCCATTATTTTCCCTATCCTTTAAAAAATTGATTGTTTTGAATTATCTTTAATTCAAACTTTTGTAATTTTATATCAATTCAAATATCAAATGTATCAAAAGAAAAAAACCTATCAAAACGAATAATGGACTTAATTTTTTTAATGCTTCCTTCATCCTCATACCTCCTTACGTTATAAAACAAACAACCACCGAGTTTTCACTCTGGTGGCTGGGTGTTTTCATCCGTGTCAGAAGAAACGGCGCGATGCTTTTAGCTTACGCCTGAACATAACATCGCCACCCAGCCTTATAAGACTGAGGGCGACACATTTGCGGCAGTGTCTAGAATACCGCTTCCAACAGGGGATGAAAAACCCCGAAGCTCTCATATGAGAGCTCTGAAAATGAAGTTAAGGAATTACGCAGAATCCGTCAAGCTTATGTATCAAAAGATAGCTTCTTAATTGCTTTGTAAGATGCAGGTAAATGCTTAACACCATACTTTGCGTATGTTCCGAAAGTAACTGTTTTATGCTCATGCCCTGCTAGCGTTGCAATTTCTATTGGGGACACTTCCGCATCATTTAAATTTGTAATGAAGCTATGTCGTACACTATGCAGAACATGTAGCTCTGTCTTTAAATCAAGACTAGGTAAAAATGTATCATTAAACCATCGCCCAAATTTTTTACCCCATGTGCCTTCTCTGTAGGTATTATTGTAAATTAATCTTTGCGGATAGCCATTGTCTGTTAATGGGCGTTTTTTAATCACTTCACGAGCATGCTCGACATATTCCAAAAATCCCAGCTCTAACAATTCAGGATGTATTGGCACTAATCTTTTACCAGCCCTAGTTTTAACACTCTTAGCAACTCCATCCTCATTTATGCTTATGTACCATATACTTGATTTTTTACACAGTACAACATCATCGGGCGTTAAGGATGCAATTTCGTTTAAACGTGCGCCAGTATATATCGCTAAAAGCGATCCCCAATATTGCATCATACCAACAGCACTATTTGTTTTTATGTCATTCACAGCATTGAGAATCTTCTGCACCTCACCGTCTGTAAAATTAAGCCGAGTAACTGCCTTCTTATCGACTTCCACGTAAATGTCATGAAACGGATTTTCAGCAATATACTTTTCTCGTGTAGCCCAACGGAATAGTGCGCCCATACATCGTAGGTATTTGTTAACAGTCGAGCCTTTAATACGTTCGAGGTTGTGCTTTTTACATTCCGAAATTTGTTGTTCAAGAGGCAACCCCCTAGTTTTAACCATCTTACTTCTGTTCGTTGGAGTACCCACAAGCATATCTCTTATCTTGCGCACTGTTGGATAATCTACTTCCGCGATACAAAAATCACTCCCTAAGACATCGACTAGGTAATTAATGCTATCTTTTTTCTCCCTTGCTGTGCCTACTTTTAGTGTGCTCACGTAACGCTCAATTATTCTACCTAACTTTAAATCATTTTGATTGTTCTGTAATGTGAGGTTGTTTGATGCTTTTGGCTTGTAGTCATAGTACCCTGCACCACTGTTGTAATCCAATAAAGCTTCGATAAATCCATGAAACGCATGCTTATATTCTTTACGCATAAACTCACGCTCACGTCCTCCTACTTCATAAGGGACGTTATAACGCTCTGCGATGGGTTGCAGCTTTGTATCAATACGAAACTGCTCTGGCACTTCATCACAAAATAAATCATCATCTATTTCATCGCGCTCATGTTCGATAGCATCTTGTAAATCGAGTTGAATGTTACGATAACTTTGCACATTCTGATCTGACAGCACTCCATTCTTGTCAATTTTGCGCTTCATGCGTTTAAGCACATCTGCGAAATGCCTACGCAAGACATCTCTAATATCTGCATAGTCTAAATTTTGATTGTCAGGATTACTTGTAACCATACAAGCATGATATTCGAGAGCCTTACACAAGCGCAAGGCTTCTTTAGGGCATCGTGTCTGTAATGATATGCTAATGCGCTTACCATCATATCGTTCTAATGGATAACGAAAGTAGAATATGGCATGGCGTGAACGGATTAAATAACTGGGATTTTGCATGTTAGGTTGCCCTTTACGGTTACACCGCGCACCTAATATGCTTAAAGCATTGAATGTAATAATAGATTCAAAGTAATGGTCGGAGTGGAGAGATTCGAACTCCCGACATCCTGCTCCCAAAGCAGGCGCGCTACCAGGCTGCGCTACACTCCGACATATTTAGGGCGTCATGCGGGTAAACCCGAGGACTTTTGAACGTCACCTCCGTAATCAGGAAGAACTTCAAATTACTGGTAAGGAAGCTTTTACATCAACATACAGGCTTTCGCAAGGGCTACTTTATGCTTAATTGCCACTAAAAACGTTATGTTTGACAGTATCACCTTTCTGGATACCTAATTTCTTCGCCATGCCGCCATTTATTTCTAATACGGCGGCTACAGGACCATAAGAGGGAATTCTGGTTAAGTCTTCAGGAATGGCTTTTTCATGAATATAATGAATGGTGCCATCGGCCTTAATAAAGATGATATCAAGGTAAATAAGGGTGTTTTTCATCCAAAACCCACGCTCAGCCTCTTCACCAAAATAAAACAGCATACCTGCGTCTTCGTCCAGTTCTGTACGGAACATCAAGCCCTTAACCTGATCTTCGACACTAACGGCGAGCTCAATGTTAAAAGAGTGATTTTTTCCACTCTCTGTTTCAATAACAAGCCGTTCGTCTGTCATTGCTTCGCTTTTTTCAAAACAAGCGGCTAAAGGTAGAATTAATAATGCGAGCGTTAAAAATTTAATCATCTAAAATACATGTACCATACATAAACATGAGCTATAGCGATTGTAGCGAGCATCATCGGAAAAGCAAGCTTTAGGAACCTAACAAAGGCGATGCGGTGCCCTGCTCTTTCAGCGAAGCTGGCAACCATGACGTTGGCGCTTGCCGCAATAATAGAGCCGTTACCACCCAAGCACGCCCCTAAAGCTAAACACCACCAAAGGGGTGTAATATTTTGAGGGCCGCCAAAGCTGTCAGCCGTTGATTCAATAAGTGGGATCATTGTGGCCACAAATGGAATGTTATCGACAATCGCCGAAAATATTGCTGAAGACCACAGAATAACAAAGCCTGTTAAGGCTAAATCACCGCCCGTTAACTCTAACAGCTTGTTTCCAAGCAAGGTCAGAACGCCTGCATGCTCTATTCCATAGACCAACATAAACAAGCCCATGAAGAAGAAAATGGTTTCCCATTCAACTTCACCTAATGCCTTATGAACCATATTGGTTTGTTTTTCGGCTTTAAACTTATAAATGTTGAGGAGCATTAATAACGCCCCGCCCGTCAGAGCCGTTGTGCCAGGCTCTATGCCATGACCGTGCCCTACAATAAACCCAAAAATAACGAGAGTTAGGACAAAGAGAGATTTCATCAATAAAGGCTTATCTGTTAAAGCCTCTTCAGGTTTGTACTTTAAAAGTTGAGCCTTTGCATCATCGGATGTTGTGAGTTTACGCCCCCATACTAGGTCAAAAAATACTAACATAACAACCATGATAATTGCCGAGGCAGGTGCGGTATTTTCAAGAAAATCAACGAAACTAAAATTAACAGCTGAACCAATAAGAATATTGGGAGGGTCACCAATTAATGTCGCCATTCCTCCAATGTTGGAGGCAAAAATTTGCGCGACTAAAAATATATAAGGATTTAACTTTAGCTGTTCGGTTAACAGCAAGGTGATTGGAACAATCAGCATCACCGTGGTGACGTTATCAAGGAGGGCGGAAAACACAGCCGTGATAATAGAAAGCACAACCAGTAATGCCCTTGGGTTACCCTTTACCGATTTTGCCGCCAATATGGCAACATATTGAAACACACCAGAATGCTTCATTATACCGACGATAATCATCATACCGATTAGCAAGAAAATAGTATTGAAGTCAATTCCTTCAACGGCAAGCCCTTGATTTAGAACGCCAAGGATAATCATCGCGCCTGCACCTAATAGGGCGACAACCGCACGATTTATTTTTTCAGAAATGATAAAAATATAAGCAATAGATAAGATGGCTGTTGCGACAAACATTGTGCCATCAAATCCGAAAACTGTTTCAGGAATAAAGGATGTTGCGGCATGACCCGTGTTTTCTTGTTTAACCATGGTGTGTTACTCTCTTGTGCTTATACTTTGTCTTCATCCGTATCTTTTGTGTAAACCTGACAGTCAAACTCTTCTAATAATGTTTGACGAGAGATTAACCCTTCAAACTCTCTGGTTTCTTTGTTGGCCAAAACAATAGGGCTGCCATATAAGGCCATAACGCGCGCGGCCTCCCATAGGGCCGTGTTAGGCTCTAACGTTGTGACTTTTGTGTCCATAACTTCTGATACGGCTAATGGATACAACTCTTTTAGGCGTTTTGATATGTTGGGTGCGGCACCGCGCACAAAATCAAGGTTTTCCAAGCCATCTTCCATTGTAACGGATCTAGGAAGTAACTTTAGTAAAACACGCCGTAAACTGAACATCCCAAGAAATATATTTTCTTTATCAATAACGGGAATACTTCGAACATTTTGTTCTTTAAAAATCTCCATAGCTTCCTGAACTGTAGTATCAGGCTTTAGAGAGATAACCTCTTTAACACTAGCATCTAGACAAGGTGACATGGCATTAGCTCCGCTTGTTTTTAAATTTGTCGGGACTATACCCTTATGGGATATGAATGCAATGGCTTATTTTAGGTATTTTTACAGCACTATTCGTTTAATCCGGCCTGAACCATACGGGCATAAATACCTTCTTGCGCTAAAAGCTTATCGTGTGTCCCCTCTTCTTTTACCTGACCATTTTCCAAGACTATAATTTGATCAGCGCTTTGAATGGTGGAAAGACGGTGTGCAATAACAAGAGTGGTGCGCCCTTTTTGAATCTCAGCTAAGGTTACCTGAATGGCGCGTTCGGCTTCGTTATCAAGTGCAGATGTGGCTTCATCTAACAGTAATATAGGTGCATCTCTTAAGATAGCACGTGCAATAGATATCCGTTGGCGTTGTCCGCCTGACAGGGTTATACCGTCTTCGCCTAGCTTTGTGTCATAACCATTGGGAAGGTCGCGAATAAAATCATCGGCCTCGGCGGCGATAGCGGCTTTAATAATTTCGTCTTGAAACGCCCCTTCTCTGCCATAGCCAATATTTGCCCAAACTGTATCATCAAAGATTGTGATATCTTGGGATACAAGCGATATATTTTTTCTCAGGCTGGCCTTTGTCATGTCGCGAACGTCTTGTCCATTCAATAAAACTTGCCCTGATGTGACATCAAAGAACCGCGGTATTAAGTTCATAATGGTTGTTTTGCCGCTACCCGATTTACCAACCAGAGCGGTAACTTGCCCTGCTGGCATTGTGATGGAAACATCATTTAAGGCTTTCTTGTCGTCTGATGGGTCATATTGAAACTCAACATTTTTAAGTTTAATTTCAGGTTGTTCTAAGGTAATGTCTGCGGCGCCCTCTTTGTCTTGAACTTCAATTTTTGTGTCCAACATTTCAAAGACACGGTCTGCCGCGCCTAAGCCCATTTGTAATGTATTATTAAGGCGTGCCAATTTTTTCATGGGCTCGTACGCCATGGTGAAGGCGGTAATAAAGGATAGTAGCTGTCCTGCGGTGCTTTCCCCTGCGGCGACTTGATAGCCGCCATAAACGATAATGCCCAAAACCACGATACCAACCAATGTTTCATTAACTGGCGTTGATAAGTTGGCCACACGAACAGATTTTAACATTAAATCCCGTACGCGTTGAATGACGTTTCCTGCGATTTCCTTTTCATGATCTTCCATGCCATAGGCCTTAACAAGGCGTACACCTTGAAAGATTTGAGAGAGTCTGTCAGAAAGCCGCGCTTGACCAGATTGAATATCCCCTGACATTTTACGGAGGCGTTTACCAATCCAGGCAACAAAGAGCGCAACGAATGGGAAGACTGTAAAGCAAGCAATAGCCAAAATCCAATCTTGGTAAAACATAACAATAATAAGCAGAACAAGTGTGATAACGCTTTTTCCTATACCTGTTAACGTCCCTGTTAGAGCGTTTCGTAGAACTTCAACATCATTGATAACACGCGAGATAAGCTGTCCACTTGGGTTTTGATGGAAGAATTTTAGGTCTAAGTCCATGAAATGCCCAAAGAGCTGCTTTTGAATGGTGGCGACAACGGCCTGACCAATCTTATTCATCAGCACTGTTTCGGCGTAACTTGCTATCCCCCGCACAAAAAAGATGATGAATATACCAAAACCTAATCCCCAGATACGGTTTGTGTTTCCTGCGACTAGAACTTGATCCATTACAGGCTCCATGATGGTGGCAAAAGCCGCCGTCATTGCCGCGGCGATAATCATAAAACCAAGAGCAAGTAATAATGTGCTGACATGCTGGCTGAGATATTCCCGAATAATACGCGCCACCAATATTTTGGTATCGGTGTTCTTTGCTAATGCGTATTTATCAAGCTTTGATTTTTGAGTCATCTGTATGTTTGAAATTATGAATTAATACAATAGTCTAGGCGATAGTCGGAGGGGAGTAAAATCATTCTTTTATGATCTGGCTGGTGTGATTTAGCTGACGTGGTCTAACCGGTATGGATTAGCTAGTAGGCTGTTTACGTCTTTTATGCTTGCGGTCTGGCAAGGCGTTACCCCATTGCATTTCATCAACCAGATAGGTGGGCATGATGTTGCCGTACTGAATAATAAGGTTTTTCAATGTGTTATCGACTTCTTTTAAAGTAGTGCAGTGCATAAAGTTAGCGGCATGAAGTCCAGATTTAAACAGGCATGTATCAATGCCATTGGCTTGCGCACCTATGATATCGTGCGCCATTGTGTCACCCATCATCACAGTATGAGATGGGAATACTTCTTTTTCTTTAAAACGCTCAATACAATATTTGTAAATCATAGCGTGCGGCTTACCGATGTAATAAACGATGCCCCCTGCATCTTCATAACGTCGTGCGAGCAAGCCTGGCCCTGTTAAGAAGTTTGTCCCGATTAGGCCTTTACTATCTTGGTTGGCGCAAACAGCCTTAAGGCGGCGTTGTATAGCGCGGCGAATATCTTGCTCGTAATGCTCTAAGTTTTTCACTGGATAATCCATGCCTAAAAGCAATAGAAAGTCTGCTTCTTCTATGTCTTCCACAATTTCAATATCTGTGTCGTCCAATAACGAGTAATCATTTTGACGTGTGATAACGAAAGCTTTTTGCCCTATATCTTTGAAGAGGCCAGTGTCTTGTTTGGTCAATCCATTCCTAATAACCTCTGTCGGGGTTATTATTTCACCATAAAGGCTGGGGCCAATGCCCATTTTCTTAAGCTCAGCCTTTTTCTCCGCCGCAGTTTTTCTGTCGTTAGAGAGAATGATAATTTCTTTTTTACGCCGTTTTAATTCCTTTAGGCAATCGACAGCGCCTGGGAATACGTCTTCCCCATCATGGAGGACACCCCAGTCGTCAATGATACATCCCATATAACTATCGGAGATATCAGATAATCCGGCACAGAATTTTGTCTTTGCCATTTTTGTACGGTAATCCTTAAGACGTTAATAGTTCCACAAAAGAAAAGGCGATCAGTGAACCGCCCCATTCTTAAGTTTTATCATTATGCCGATAAAGTGTTAATCAATCAATAACATAGTTTAGGCGGCTTTACGGCCACTTAGCTTTTTAATCATGCTCTTACGGCCTGCGGCTTCGCAAAGTATATCATAAAGCCCTGCAACATCGCTTGAAGCAAAGGTTGCGGAGATCAGCTCGCCATAGTCATTATTGCCTGCCTGTTCATATAAATCCTCAAATTGACGGATAAATCGATTAATATAAGTTCTGAACTCGTTATCATTTTCATATTTCGCGATCATCTTGTCTTTTGGCAACTTGTCTTTATTTTCGATTAGGCGACGTGTGAAGGCCGCGATATCACCTTTTTGATAGGCTTTCCAAGTTTTTTCTTGGATATCACCATCAACCATGCGTGTTAGATCAACAGATAGAGAATGCAGGCTTTCCAAGACAAAACGTGTAGAGTTTAGGAAAGAATCACGTTGGGCGCGCCATTCCCCTTCTCTCACCTTATTGATATGACTGGCGGCTTCTGCTGTTGCTTTACTTAAGCTTCCAGACTGGCGGACATATGATGTAGCCGCCTCTTCCACAACGCGTGCCGCTTTTAGGGATACGTCTGCCAAATGTTCAGTTTCAGACGACAGCTTATCACGAGAGCTTGCAACTTCACTTGTAACATCTTTTGAAACTTGTTTTACATCAAGGAGTTGCTTCGCCAGTAATCCCATTGCTTTTTCAATGTCAACGGCAGAACGTTGCGATGTCTTGGCCGCTTTATCAACTTGCTTATCCAGCGCATCGCCATATTTCTTTGTGCTGATGGCAGATGTTTTCATTTGCTCTTCAACCAGTTTTGCGCGCGTCGCAAAATCTTCACCAGTTTGTTTCATCTGATCCAAGGTTTTGGTAGATGTGCTTAACAGGTGTTGCGCTTCTTTTTGGACTTTGTGAAGCATGGTTTCCATTTTTTCAGCCGTCGTTTGCGCTAGCTTGTTAAGTCCTTTGATCTTTTCATTGGCTTTACTTCCCGCTTTGTCGAGGCCTTCAACGGCACCAGAAGAGAGCTGTTGTACTTGTTCGGTTTGCTTTACGAATTGCGCTCCAACATCTTGCATCTGTGCGAGGCTCTCGGCGACAGATGCAGATAAGTCTTGGTAGTGCGTATTCATTGCTTTTTGAATATTATCAATCTTCAACAATGCTTGGTCTGTTGTTAGGTGAATATCAGACACGTGATTTTTAAATAAAGCATCAATATCTTGTAGTTTTTGCTGTGCACTAATGGTGGCGTTGTCAATATCGTTGACGCGTTCGCCCAAATTATCACTTGAGCGTTCTAATATATTAGACGCATCTTCGGCGCTGCTGCTTAAGGTTTTTAGACGCTCGTCGAATATACCCTCAAATGATTTAAGTTTATCAATGTTGCTGTTGGTTTTGGTTTCAAAGCTAGACGCCATTTTTTCAAAACTATCATGGGTGGTATCAATCTGCTCTTTCGCTTTGTTGTAGACAGGTTCGATCATATCTGCAGATTTATTTATCTCAGCGGCAATGTCGCTAACGGCTGTTTTGGCCTCTACGGTTTTTTCAACTAGTGATTTGACGTTTTCGGCAACAAGGCTTTCTATTGTCTTAAGGTCATCAATGACGTGTCCAGTCTTGTTTACAGTGTCTGTAGATTGCTCAGATAGCGTGCTCCCTATTTTGGAGATTTGCTCCTCTGCGTTGGTCGTGACCTCATTTAGTTTGTCAGATTCATTGCGTAGAGCGTCACCAACAGAGGTTACTTTCTCCAAGGCTGCGCGAACGCTGTCGGCAAGGTTTTCGTTTTCATCCTGTAGCATGGTTTTAACACTACGTGAATGACCGGAAATTTGTCCCATCAAGGTCGACATCTCTTGGGTTTGGTTACGCAAGCCCTCACGAATAGTTTCCGTTTTCTGAGAGGCTTTCTCAGAAGCTTCATTTAAAGCCTCAATCCGCTTATCAAGCTCTTGTTCCATTTCACTGTGCTTATCCACTGCTTTATCAACAGCTCTATTCACAGCCACTAATGGTTCAGAAATTTGTAATTGCATCTCGTCAATACGCTTGTTGAGGTTGTCTTGCGCCTTGCTCATAGTCGTGGCTTGTTGCTCAACAGATTGTGCTGTGGTTTCGATTTTTTCACGGCTTTCGTCAATCATGCTGAGGACGCTTGTGATTTTCTCGGACGTTTTCTCGCCTGTTTTGTTCAATTCTTCAGCTTTTTCACTAGCCGCACCCGTCGCTTTGGTTAGCTTTTCAATGGAGTTGCGAATAGTGGTTTCTAAAGAGTTAGCGTTAGCGGAACTGTCTTGCACCGCTTTGGCCAGCTTATCGGCTGTTGTAGAGCTTTTGCTTTCAATGTTGCCTAATGTGCCTTCCATTTTACCCAAAACAGAATTCAGGGATTTGATACGCGCTTCCATTTTTTCGGCCAATCCATCCGTATTTGAAAGGATACTACCCGCTATTTTATTATTATTTTCTTGGGTTGCGCGAGTATTGACGATTGGTACGGCTGATAAATTCTTTATCGAGGAGCTTTCTAGAGAAGCTGTACGCTTTTCTATCTGCTGCGTCATGTCCAATAACTTTGTCGCACGTTCGCTGAGTGTGTTATTGAGCTTCTCAAACTGTGCCCCTGTTCGTTCCGATACATCATTTAAGTGTTTAATGTCATGGCGCAGTCCTGCGCGTGCTTTGTGTATTGATGTAATAGCAGTTTTAGATTCTTCTGTTATATCAAACTCTTGTGATTTGCTCTTGGTTTGGCTTGGGCTGGTGAAATTTAATGTTTTCAGCTCGTTTCTAAGGGCGATGGCATATTGTCTGACTTCGTCACCGCGTTGGATATGGGTGATGATCATCCAGAGCAAGGCCACTGGTGCCAAAATACCAGCTAAAAACCCGCCAATAATGTGCGGTTGTTGGGAAAATATCTCACCAAGCCCCATATAAAACTGAGCGTAAATTGCGATAACAATAAACCAAACCCCTGTTAAGCTGGCACCAATAAGGCTGCTTAAGCGGTAAGTATTAAGATCTGGCAATATATCAAGGTTGTTTTCACCTTTAACCATATCGCTTGTGTTGGTTTCAACTCTGATGTCAGCGGTTTTACTGTCCTCGTTAAGATAGCTGGATATTTTAGTGTTCTTGCTTCCTTGCGGTCTTGCAGAAAGGGTGTCCGCTTTTAGAGCTGTTTCCAGTTTTGTGTCTATTTGAGCCTTCTCTTCGGACAAGGAAGAGATACGAAGTTTTTTCAAAGAAGAGCCTTCACGGATAGAATATTCATTGACTAAATCTTTGGGCAAGGGAGATGTCCCTACAGATATTTTACCATTACGCTTTGCCGCAGAAAGTTTATCTTTGGTTTGGTCTAACTTCTTAGACTCCGCATCTGGTTCTACAGTAATAATCGGTGTTTTACGCGCGGAAAGATCGCTCATGAATAGTCCCCAATATCAAAATTGTCTTGTTTGTGAAGTCTCTATCAAGACAGGTTGATGTTAGGGGTGCAACAATGAAATGGTTATTTCTCACAGCTATTCACAATTTATCACGGTCAATTTTGAACGTAATAAAATTTCTATTTATTTTTTCTTTTTCTTATCAATCTTTTGCAAGTATTTCTTAATATCTAACTTTAGCTCTGGAGCAAGTAAGTAAAGCCCAATAACATTGGGAATGGCCATTGCAAAAATCATGGCGTCTGTAAAACCTATAATATTAGTGAGGCTTGATGACGCACCGACTATCACACATAAACAAAAGAGAATCTTGTAAGAGACTTCAACTATTGGCTTTTCTCCTGTTAGGTAGGTTAAACACTTTGACCCGTAATAGAACCAAGCAATCATAGTTGAGTAAGCGAATAAGAAGACGGTTGCCGCTAAAACATAAGGAAACCAAGGTATGGCACTTGCGAATGCGCGTGAGGTCAAACTGACACCTTCCATACCTTCTGACCCTTCATACGCACCAGTAATGACAATGACTAGAGCGGTTACCATGCAAATAACGATTGTATCAACGAAAGGCCCTAGCATACCAACAAAACCTTGTGATACAGGGTCTTTAACCTTTGCCGTTGAGTGTACAATTGCGGCAGACCCTATCCCCGCTTCGTTAGAAAATACGGCGCGTTGAATTCCAATAAGTAACGCCCCTAGAAGCGCCCCAATCCCCGCCTCAACGCTGAAGGCCATCTGAAAAATAGTGGCAAAGCTTGACGGGATGTTTTGGTAATTTATTGCAATAACAACAATACCTGCAAATAAATACAGCGCGCCCATCAAGGGAACAATGCGTGATGTCACTGCGGCGATAGATTTAAGCCCTCCAATGATGACGACACCAACAAGAAAGGCGAGGAAAATACCAAACATCCAACCTTTATCAGCCATGAAGCCTGCCTCACCACCCGTAACGTTGACTACTTGCTGAAAGGCTTGATTGGCTTGAAACATATTCCCCGCGCCAAAAGCGCCACCAACACAGCAAATAGCAAAAACAACCGCCAAAAACTTACCAAACATGGCTTGGTCATGGCGTTTAAAGGCCGCCTCTAAATAATACATAGGACCACCAACAACGTGGTCTGGTTGGTTCTTTTTGTCTGGATAGACGCGGTATTTAACCCCCAGCGCCGCTTCGGCAAACTTGGCACTCATACCAAATATACCCATGACAGCCATCCAGAAGACAGCACCAGGTCCACCGGCAGAAACCGCCACAGCGACACCAGCTATATTTCCAAGGCCTACTGTAGCAGAAAGCGAAGTTGCTAAAGCTTGAAAACGGTTAATTTCCCCTTTGTCACTCTTTTTGTCGTATTTTCCCCGTACCAAATCAACGCCATGTTTGAAATAACGAATGTTGATGAAACCTAAGTAAACAGTAAGGAATACAGAGATAACAACCAACCAGAGTAAAATCAGCTTAATGTGCACCTCGTCACCCGCGATTTGAAATGGATGAGCATAAAATATAATGGATTCAGTAGCGGTTGATATAGGTTCAAATATATCGTTAATTTTCTGGTCGATCGTCATAATAGCCCCCTGGTAAGCATTCATGTGCCTCAAAACAAAGGCGCGTTATTTCATTGCATATTAAAGGGAGTCTTTGAAATATTGAAACAACCTGTAAGTTTTATTCACATTACGCGGTGTTATGAAATTAAAACCTATGAGTGGATAGGTGGAATGATCTTCATTCTTAGTAAAAGGAGAGCCGTAAAGATAAAGAGTGATGCACTGACCAGTTCCATTGTTTCTTCAATACCGATGAGCATGACCGCATTATCTGTTTTAATATCTGCGGTGAAGGGGAATAAACGCACCATGCTATCTAACATTTTTGCACCAACCATGGAGGATAGAGCAAAGAAGATTGACCATGAAAGAAGCTGTCCTTGTAGCAAGTTTTGCAACCATGGCTTCACTTTCCACGCCAAACTAACCGCTATATAAAGCAATAACAAGATAACGCCACCACCAATTATTTTCTCATAAAGGGGAGTAATGTCGTTTAAGTAAAATCTAGATTTAAGCACAGAATCGGTTGTCCATGCCTTGTGCCAATCCAGTTCCCGCATCGTTGCCAAAGCCATCGCAAGTGTAAAAACAAAACGCAGATTAACTTGATGCTTTATAAAGCTTATTCCAGCTAGCAGACTGGCAATGAGAAATAAAACAGGTGTGATTTGCTCAATAGGCCCTCCCTCTTTGAAAAAGGAAACCGCAAATGCTTTATCTTGATTCACAAGATAAAAAGTCATTATTGCTGCGGTTGAGGTCAGAATATAAAGAGAAAAATAATAAATACGGCGGATCATTGAAAAAACTTACAGGGTTTAATAGTAAAGTCCAAGAAGGTTTTTTATATAGTTTAAACGTCCTTATTCTTGTTGCCGCATCTTTGTGGTTTAGCCCCTCAGTTAACGACAGATAGGTTTCGTTAAGCGTTCTGTGGTTGAAGATGTTGCCGCCCATTGTTGTAATTCAGTACGGCTCATCTGGGCAACTTTGGGGATACGTGGAGCAAACCTAGAACAAAAGACGTCAGGGCGCATTCTTGCCGCGTCTGTCGATGTTTGGTTGGCAAAAGAAGTTCTCATGTCATGAACTTTACGTTCTGACCCCCCATTTGATTTAACGAGGGTTTTCTCATATTCAGCAAATAAGCCTTGGTGGCGCGTTGTGAAGTCGCGATATTGAGAGTAAAAGTTTTTCCAACCACGCGGTGTCATATGTTGGCAGTTTAAGCCAATGACCATTAGCTCACTATGAATACGAATGGCTTGCTCGGCTTCGGCTTCTTTGGCTGAGTAGCAGCTTGCTGCGTTTGCGGGTGTAGCCAGTAGTGGGGTTGTAAATAATATTGTTAGAACAAAAATTAATACTCTCATTGTAAATCCTTACTTAGATTTTTACTTCGGTTAATAACTCTCTACCATCAAAATGTGCCAAAATATTGTCTATAACAAGTTGACCCATCATTATTCGTGTTTCCAATGTTGCTGAGCCTATATGCGGCAATAGAACCACATTGTCCATAGAAATTAACTCTTCTGGCACATGCGGTTCGTTGAAATATACGTCTAGTCCCGCTCCTGCTATTATGTCGTTTTGTAAAGCGTGAACTAAAGCTGGCTCGTCAACAACGCTACCACGGGCAATATTAATCAATATTCCTTTAGGGCCTAAGGCTTCCAATATATTAGCATCAATCAAATTCGCGGTTTCTTCGCCGCCGGGGCACGTCAAAATCATCATGTCACAATCCTGCGCCATGGTGGTGATATCATCGTAATAACGGTATGGAGTGTCCTTTTCACGTGGTCCGTAATAAACCACAGTCATCTCAAATGCTTCGCACCGCTTGGCAACTTTGGTGCCGATGCCCCCTAACCCAACAATACCAATAGTCTTGTTGGCTAAGGATGTTCCTAAAGGTAATTCCCCACTCAGCCACTTGCCTACACGGACAAACATGTCACCTTCTGCGACACGTTTTGCCGTGGCTAACAATAAGGCCAGCCCCGTATCTGCGGTTTCTTGGCAAAGTATATCAGGGGTGTTTGTGACTTTAATGCCGCGCGCCTTTGCAGCGTCTAAATCTATATGATCAAACCCAACAGAGAACGTCGCAATCAGTTCTAAGCTGGGCAGGGCTGACATAAGCTTATAGCTGATTTTATGGCTCATATTACAATTAATGGCGACGACATCATCTTTATATTTTTGGATAATACTTTCAGGATCCTGCTCTTGCCACAGCTTTACAATATGGAAGCGATCTTCCATGTCGTCTATTCCTTTGGGGCCATTATTGTGAAATGATAATAAGACAGGTTTCATACTTATATTCTGGCGCTCAGGCGTGCAAGCACGCTACGCGCTTCCTTTCTATCGACATTGCGTTAAAATGCTTGATTTACGCACCTTAAACATGGTTTATAGCCCTTGCAATGACAAAAAATACACAGAAAAAACTTTATATCAAAACTTGGGGCTGCCAGATGAATGTCTATGACAGCTCTCGCATGGCAGATATTTTACGCCCGCTTGGTTACGCCCAAGTGGATGAGCCTAATGATGCCGATATGATGATTTTAAATACCTGCCATATTCGTGAAAAAGCCACCGATAAGGTGTTCTCTGAAATTGGCCGTTTAAAGAAACATAAAGAAGCCAAAGAAGCCAAAGGCGAAAAAATGTTAATGGCTGTCGCGGGCTGTGTTGCGCAAGCCGAAGGTGACTTCATTCTTCAACGCGCCCCTGTGATTGATATGATATTTGGTCCCCAAACTTATCATGAGTTGCCAGAGATGGTTTTGAAAGCCAATGGTAATGAACGTGTTGTGAATACTGAGTTCCCAACGGTGACTAAATTTGACTCCCTCCCTGAAGAACAAAACCAAGGGGCCGCCGCTTTCCTGTCTATTCAAGAAGGCTGTGATAAGTTCTGTACGTTTTGTGTTGTCCCCTATACACGTGGTGCAGAATATTCCCGTCCTGTGGATAAGATTGTGGATGAAGCTAAACGCCTTGTGGATCAAGGAGCAAAAGAAATCACCTTATTAGGGCAAAATGTTAATGCCTATCACGGTACAAATATTGATGGAAAAACCTGGGGATTGGGTCGATTAATTGAAGCAGTAGCAGGCGTTAACGGCGTTCAGCAAATTCGTTACACCACCTCTCATCCGCGTGATGTTGATCAAGAGCTGATTGATGCCCACCGTGATGTGGAAAAGCTTGCGCCATTTTTACACCTGCCTGTGCAAAGTGGCTCAGATAAAATTTTAAAAGCCATGAACCGCAAGCATACAGCTGAACGTTTTTATGAAATTGTTGCGGACTTACGCAGTGCCCGCCCTGACCTTGTATTTTCTTCTGATTTTATCGTTGGCTTTCCTGGTGAAACCGACCAAGATCATGAAGATACGATGCAACTTATTCGCGATGTTGGCTTTGCGAGTGCCTATTCTTTTAAATACTCCGCCCGCCCTGGTACGCCTGCGGCCAATATGACGAATTTGGTGCGTGAAGATGTAAAAGCAGCGCGCCTGTTAGAGCTTCAAAATTTAGTGACTGAGCAATATTTAGAGTTTAATTTAGCCAGCGTCGGCAAGACCATGTCCGTGCTGTTTGAACGTAAAGGCCGTAAGGAAGGTCAGCTTCAAGGCCGCACGCCTTTTTATCAAGCCATTAATGTCCCTGCGAATGAACGCCTATTGGGTGAGTTTGTTGATGTTAAAGTCACCGAAGCCACCGCCAACGCCCTTGTCGGTGAGGTGCAGATGGTTGAAAATAATATAAAACAAGCTTAATTTTATGCTATAATAGTCAGGTAACCATTGATAGAGGTCAGCCATAGAAAACCCTACAGACAAGAGCCTTTCGCTCTCATTTGATGATAACTCCCTACTCCCCTTACTTTTTGGCGAACATAATGGCCATTTACGCCATTTAGAAGCCGTTTTGCCTGTTCAAATAGCAACGCGAAGCAATAATGTTGTTGTAACAGGCAGTCAGCAATCTATTGACCTCGCCAAAGATATTCTCGGCACGCTTTGGGAAAAAATTCAACGTAAACAGGATGTGGGAACCAGCGAGATTGATGCCGCGCTACGCTTTTTAAAAGGAGATAAGTTTATGCCAAAAAAAACAGGTGAAGAGAAAAAAGATAAAAAGAAGGCTCTTTATAGCGAAAAATCAGGTATCAAAACCTACAAAAACAAGTTGATATCCCCTCGTTCCCCCAATCAAGCGCAATATATTGAGGCAATACGCGGCAATGATATGGTTTTCGGTATTGGCCCTGCAGGGACAGGTAAGACATTCTTGGCTGTTGCCGCCGCGGTTTCTATGTACCAAGAAGGTAAGATTGAACGGATGGTATTTTGCCGTCCCGCTGTTGAGGCGGGTGAAAAGCTAGGCTTTTTACCAGGGGATATGCTGGAGAAAGTTAACCCGTATCTTCGCCCTATTTATGACGCGTTGCATGAAATGATGCCGCCCGATGATGTGCCAAAGAAAATTGAGAGTGGTGAGATTGAAATTGCTCCTCTGGCCTTTATGCGCGGGCGTACACTTAAAAACGCATTTGTTATTTTGGATGAGGCGCAAAACACAACATCTATGCAGATGAAAATGCTATTAACCCGTATGGGTGAAGGAACGCGGATGGTTGTCACAGGAGACCCTAGTCAGGTGGATTTACCACCGGGAACGCAGAGCGGATTGAAAGAGGCTATGAGTATTTTACGCGATGTTGAAGACATACCTTTTGTGAAGTTTGATGTAAAAGATGTTGTCAGGCATAGGCTTGTCACAAAAATCATTGAAGCTTATGATAAGCATGATTTCAGAAATCAGTCATAATTTTAGAAACCAATCATAAAAGTTAAAAATGCAGTTCCCACAAAAAATAGCGCCAACGATTGAGATTTCCGTTCAAGACCCTGAATGGGAAACGATGGGAGAGATTTATGATATTATTAAGTTAGTGTCTGAAACGACTTTGAACTCGGCTATATTGCCCCAGAGCTGTATTGATCGTGATCTTGAGGTCAGTATTGTTTTGGCCAATGATGATTTAGTGCAAGTTTTAAACCGTGAATATAGGCAAAAAGATAAGCCAACCAATGTTCTAACGTTCGCAACATTGGATAGTGAAGAAATTCCACCGGAAGGCGTTTTGAACTTAGGTGATGTTATTTTATCTTATCAAACGATTGAACGTGAAAGCCAAGAAAAGGGCATTTTTCCGATTGATCATATTAAGCACCTGACGGTTCATGGTGTGTTGCACTTGCTGGGTTACGATCACCAAGACGAAGAAGAGGCCAACGATATGGAAACGTTGGAAATTCGTATTCTTGAACAGCTTGGTGTGCAAAACCCTTATACAGAAATGAATTTTTAATTTATAGTCACCCCTATGTCCAAAATAATGTCTTCAGATATAACTGCTTCGTCTAGCGTACAGTCCAACCCTGATAAGGTTGCGGATGGTGAAGTTATCGGTATTTTAAGGCGTTTAAAGAATGTGTTTATTAAGCCTAAGACGAACAACTCCGCCCTACGTGAGGCAATCGAAGACTTTATTGAGGAGTTAGATGAAGAAGAAGGTCAGTCCTCTTCTTCTGTTGCGGTTCATGAAAAATCAATTATTTCTAACGTTTTAAAGCTTCGTGATACGACTGTTGTTGATGTCATGATTCCTCGCGCTGATATTGTGGCTATTGAGCTTAATGCCTCTCAAGAAAGTTTGATGGCCTTACTGGGTGAAAAACAATTTAGCCGTATCGCGGTTTACAAAGAAACCTTAGATGAGGTCTTGGGGTCAGTTCATATTAAAGATATTTTGTCGGCTCTGGCGCTTAATGAAAAGCTAAATATTAAATCTATGATACGTCCTGTGCCGATTGTATCACCTTCCTTGCCTGTTCTTGATTTGCTTTTAAAAATGCAAAGCGACAGAAAGCATATGGTTTTTGTTGTTGATGAGTATGGTGGCATTGATGGTTTGGTAACGATTGGCGATGTTATTGAATCTATCGTAGGTGAATTTGATGATGAGTTTGATACAGATACCGCACCGCAGATGGTTAAAAATACCGATGGATCAATTACCGCAGATGCGCGTTTGGATATTGATGATTTTGAAGAGGTGTACGGTCAAATATTAAGCGAAGATGAGCGTGAAGAAGTTGATACTCTTGGTGGTCTTGTCTTTTTTACTGCCAGCCGTATTCCTGCCCGTGGCGAAGTTATCCAACATGCAACAGGTATGGTTTTTGAGGTATTAGAAGCCGATCAGCGCCGTATCAGCACTTTAAGAATACGTAACATTCCTGAACAATGACAATGAATTTTTCGTTGAAATTGTTGTTGGCTTTACTTGCGGGGACTGCGCTTTCCGTTGCCCAAGCCCCTTATGATTTATGGTTTTTGATATTTCCCTGCTTTGGGGTGTTTTATTATCTTTATCAAAACCTTGAAAATAAAAGGCAGGTGTTTTTTCTGACCTTCCTTTTTGCGCTTGGTTATTTTGTTGTGGGTTTAAGCTGGATAGGTAACGCTCTTTTGGTTGAGGGTAATAGTTATAAATGGGCGTGGCCGTTGGCGGTTGTTGCGCTTCCTGCTCTACTCTCTTTATTTCCTGCGCTTTACCTCACCATTAATTATATTTTATTTAAAGAAAATCCTGTTTTGAAATTTATAGGATTTTGTGTCTTTTTAGGTTTCTCTGAATGGGTGCGTGGTTATGCTTTTACAGGGTTTCCTTGGAATTTATATGGCTATGGAGTGGCGTCAGTCCCCACTCTCTCGCAATCTTTAAGTGTCATTGGGCCTTATGGATTAACGCTTTTAACTATTATGTGGGGCGGTTTATTTGGTTATTTATTTATCACAGGCCTTCAATATAAGCTTCAAATCTCAGCTATTGTTATTTTGAGCTTTGTTGCCACTTTTGCGTACGGTCATCAAAGACTTGATAATGCAGATGTTCCGCTTAACGATGATGTGAGGTTTCATATTATTCAACCTAATATTGCACAAGAAGATAAATGGAAGAACGAAGAGCTGGTTAATAACTTTGAAAGGCTTGTCTCTGCCCTCCCTATTCCGCTGAGCCGTGATAAAAAACATATTATTATATGGCCTGAAACAGCCATTCCTCCAATATTGCTCAATAGTCGCGCGGTTCATCAACGTATAGAAACAATGTTGGGTAATAATGCTATCTTATTAACGGGGGCGTTAACGATGCGCCCTGATGAGGTGACATTAGAAACCAACTATTACAACGCCCTTCTGGCTTGGGCGGGCGGTAGTAATGGTGTTCAACTTTATTCAAAAAGCCACCTTGTTCCTTTTGGTGAGTATATTCCTTTTCAAAAATATATTCCGCTGCCAACTGTGACGCAATTTTCTGGTTTTAAACGTGGTTCAGGGCCGCAAACAATTAATATAGAGGGTTACCCCTCTTTCAGTCCCCTTATTTGCTATGAGGTTATATTTCCAAATAATACTGTAAATAAAAGAGCGCCGCGCCCTGATTATATTCTCACCATCACAAATGATGCTTGGTATGGGGACAGCGCAGGCCCCCGTCAACATTTTGCACAAGCTGGCTTTCGCGCCATTGAACAAGGCATCCCTGTTTTACGCTCTGCCAATACGGGAATATCTGGAATTATAGATTCTTATGGGCGCGTTATCGCGAAGTTAGACCTGTTAAAAGCAGGAAACATAGATGGCTTCTTACCGCGTGCCGCTCCACAAGCAACTCTGTACAGTTTGTATGGTGATTTAATTTATTTATTATTCTCCGCTATCTCTTTGTTTTCATGCTTGTTTTTTAAGTTTAAACGATTTTCATAGCTTTGTGATTGAAAGGGCTTGATAACAGACCCTTGCATACTATCGAAGGCTTTGCTATTTTTCGTATTAATTAAAAATAGTGACGGTGAAAATTGGAACAACAAGTAAAAACTGATGTCTTCTTAGGCGGTAAGGTGAGTGACAAGAAAAAAGGTCACGCACAAGAAATAGACCAATTAATTGGTGGTCGCCTTAAAGAGATACGCAAGATGAAAGGCTTCACCCAAGAAGATGTGGCTGACAAATTGGGTATCTCTTTTCAACAAGTTCAAAAATACGAAAACGGTAAAAACCGTATCAGTTTTAGCCGTTTGTACGAGCTTAGTAAGTTTATGAAAACGCCCCTTGAAAGTTTTGTTAGTGGTGTAGAGCAAGCCAACTTATCTAGTGGAATGTCTGATATGGCACAAACGCCTATAACGAGTGCGCACCATGCTACCATCTCTCAAAAAGAAACGGACGAACTTCTTAAAATTTACTATTCTTTAGAAGATCCGCAGTTGAGAAAAAATCTTCTTACCTTCATTAAAACGATGGCTAAAAACCTGAAAGAGTGATTTCCCTTCTCTTTTGCTTGCTTTAAGCCTCTTTTCCTCTTATTGTCTCTAAAATTTTATAACAAAAATGGATATAGATTATGCCTGCACAAACTGCTGAAGTACAAGAAATTAGACCAATGAATGAGACTGCCGTAAAAGACTATACGTTTACGAGTGAGTCTGTTTCTGAGGGGCACCCTGATAAAATCTGTGACCAAATCTCAGATGCCATCGTTGATGCATTTTTGGAGGCTGACCCTGAATCCCGTATCGCTATCGAAACTGCGGTAACGACAGACTACGTTGGTATCTTTGGTGAAACACGCGGCCCAGATTCAATTACGCCCGATAAAATGGAAGAGCTAGCACGTGGTGTTATTAAGAAAATTGGCTATGACCAAAAAGGTTTTAGCTGGAAGACGGCACGCTTTGATGTGCGCGCCCATTCACAAAGTGTAGATATTGCCCAAGGTGTAGATGCTGAAGGCGCAGGCGACCAAGGCATTATGTTTGGGTATGCCTGTCGTGAAACTGAAAGTTTAATGCCTGCGGCCATTCAATATTCGCATGATATTCTTCGTACGTTGGCTGAGGCGCGCCATGATGGTTCTCTGTCATTACTGGGACCAGATGCTAAGTCTCAAGTTTCCCTTGTTTATAAAGATGGTAAACCAATCAGAGCGGCGTCTGTTGTTGTTTCAACACAGCACGGTGAAAGCGTTTCACAAGAAGATGTACGTGAAATGGTGCGCCCTCATATTGAGGCCGCCTTACCAGAAGGTTGGATGTGCCCAGAAGAAGAACTTTATGTGAATCCAACAGGGCGTTTTGTTATTGGTGGGCCAGTTGGTGATGCAGGTTTAACGGGTCGTAAAATTATTGTTGATACTTACGGTGGTGCGGCCCCTCATGGTGGCGGTGCCTTCTCTGGTAAAGATCCAACAAAGGTTGATCGTTCTGCGGCTTACGCGGCACGTTATGTTGCTAAAAATATTGTGGCGGCGGGCTTTGCCGAAAGATGTACTATTCAGGTGTCTTACGCTATTGGTGTGGCTAAACCTATCTCTTTGTTCGTGAACACACACGGGACAGGTACAGTGCCAGAGTCTGTGTTAGAAGAAGCTATTAATAGTACAATTGATTTATCACCAAAAGGTATTCGTACTCACTTGAATTTAAACCGCCCTATTTATGCACGTACAGCGGCCTATGGTCACTTTGGTCGCGCCCCTGAAGCAGATGGTGGTTTCTCTTGGGAAAAAACGGATATAGTGGATGCCCTCCAAAAATCCGTTGGTTAAGTCTTCAAAAGAATTAAATAAAGATCACCACGAATGGCGTTTTTACGGACGGCGTATTGGGCGTAAGCTTAATAAGTCACGCCAACTTGTTTTTGATAAGCTGCTCCCTACCCTATCTATCTCAGGCGTAGATAAGTCAGGCACATTAAACCCTGATAGCTTGTTTAAAAACAAATCAGATAAAACTATTCTAGAGATTGGTTTTGGTAATGGTGAACATCTGGCGGAGATGATGCGCCGTGCCCCTGATGTTAACTTCATTGGTGCCGAACCTTTCCTCAACGGCATGACAGCGTTTTTAAAAGAAATAGATGATGATGCCCTGCCCCTTGATAATATCCGCGTTCATATGGATGATGCCCTGCCTTTGGTAAAAACCTTAACCCCAAATAGTATTGATGAGATTTATGTGCTGAACCCTGATCCGTGGCATAAAACCCGCCATCATCAACGACGCATCATCAATCAAGATAATTTGAGCGAGTTTTCACGTGTTATGAAGCCTGGCGCTAAACTGATAATGACGACTGATGTGGTTAACCTTATTGAGTGGATGGTGACAGAAGCGTCCCTTCACCCTGACTTTGAGTGGTTGGCGCAAAATAGGAATGATTGGCGGCAACAGCCAGAAGATTGGATACCCACCCGTTACGAAACCAAAGGTGCGAAAGGCGCGGATCATATGAATTACCTGTTTTTTGTAAAGAAATAGCTTGATTTGTTACGATTATGGAGGTATAAAACCCTATAAATTCCTGATGTATGTTAGGTGGTCTCGAGAAATCGGTGCCGCCTTTTTTAATGGAGTTTTTAAGAACTGTCAGGCGCGCAAGCACTGTGACGTTAAGGTAATTAGATTTTAAGGAGAATAGCCTCCTCCCGTTTACGGGCATGAGGGTTTTATAAAAATGAGACATTCAACACTTGAACAAAAAATAGCTGACATAATCTCGCCTGCTATCGCAGAGATGGCGATTGATTTGCTATGGGTCGAATATAAAGGCGATGTTTTGAGTGTTTTTGCAGAAAATCCTAAAACAAGTAAAATTACGTTGGCAGAATGTACACAGATTAGCCGTGAGATATCTCCTCTTTTGGAGGTTGAGGACCCTATTCAAGGAGCGTATCGCTTGGAAGTCAGCTCACCAGGTATAGACAGGCCTCTTATGAAGTTGGAAGATTATAACCGTTTCCATGACTTGGAAGCTAAAGTTGAGCTAGATGAGCTGTTAGATGGGCAAAAAAAGTTCCGTGGTTTTATTCGTACCGTTGAAAATAATGTTATTCAGCTGGAAACGGACCAAGGAATGGTGGACTTGCCCTATGAAGCCATATATAAAGCCAAGTTAGTGATGAGCGACCACCTGATCGAAGAAACAAAAAAGAGATTTGATTCAGCGAACGAGAATATTCCAAAGATTGAAGAAAAAGAGCAAGAAATAGAACAATAATAATTAAACAAAATAAATTTAGACGTAAAATAAAAGAGGATTAAAAAATGGAAATGTTACAAGTGGCCGATGTTGTTGCCCGTGAAAAAGGGATTGAACGTGAGCTGGTTTTGGAAGCAATGGAAGAAGCTATCCAAAAAGCCGGGCGGTCTAAATATGGTCATGACCATGATATTCGTGCGACGATTGATCGTAAAAACGGTGCAATTGAAATGAAGCGTTACCGTGAAGTGGTCGAAGCTCTTAACGAAGAAGAAGGCGAAGATGATGTTCGTCAGTTAACGTTAGAACAAGCACAGCGCGAGAAAAAAGATGCCAAAGTTGGTGACTTTTTAATTGATGAACTCCCTCCTCTAGACTTTGGACGTATTGCGGCGCAAACAGCGAAGCAAGTTATTGTTCAAAAAGTTCGCGAAGCTGAACGTGCGCGTCAATACCTTGAATTCAAAGACCGTACAGGTGAAATCATTAACGGCGTTATTAAACGTGTTGAGTATGGGAACGTGACTATTGATATTGGTGGTGGTCGTGCCGAAGGGTATTTACGTCGTGAAGAATGTATTCCGCGTGAACACCTTAAAAATGGTGACCGTGTACGGGCCTACATCTATGAAGTGCGTGAAGAACAGCGTGGTCCACAAATCTTTATGTCACGGACACACCCTGACTTTATGGCTAAATTATTTACACAAGAAGTGCCTGAAATTTATGATGGCATGATTGAAATTAAAGCTGTTGCGCGTGATGCTGGTAGCCGTGCGAAAATCGCTGTTCAATCTCGTGATAACTCTATCGACCCTGTTGGGGCGTGTGTTGGTATGCGTGGATCACGCGTGCAAGCAGTTGTGAACGAACTTCAAGGTGAAAAAATTGATATTATTCCTTGGACTGAAGATTTAGGAAGTTTCATTATCTCTGCCCTACAGCCTGCGGAAGTTGCAAAGGTTGTGATGGATGAAGATAAAAAACGTATGGATGTTGTTGTTCCTGAGGAACAGCTTTCTTTGGCTATTGGTCGTCGTGGGCAAAACGTACGCCTTGCCTCTATGCTCGTTGGTTGGGATATCGACATCATGACAGAAGAAGAAGAAGCAACACGTCGCGCAGAAGAGTTTAAATCACGCTCTGAGGCCTTTATTGTTGCTCTTGATATTGATGAAATGATTGTTCAACTTCTTATTGCTGAAGGCTTTACAACTGTTCGTGAAATTGCCGAAACGCCTGTTGAAGAAATGATGGAAATTGAAGGTTTTGACGAAGATATTGGTCAAGAGCTTATCAACCGTGCGGTTGCATGGGTTGATTTGCAAGCCAAAGAACTTGAAGCTAAACGTGCCGAATTAGGTATTAAAGATGACCTAATGGAGTTTGAAGGCTTAACACCTGAAACACTTATTAAGCTTGGTGAGAATGAAGTTAAAAGCCGTGATGATTTGGCAGATTTAGCAACAGACGAGCTAATCGAAATCCTTGGCGAAGGGGTAATGAAGCCCCGCGATGCAGAAGCATTAATTATGAAGGCGCGTGAGCATTGGTTTGCTGAAGAAGATGCAGCAACCGCCGAAGCGGCCGAAAACGATAATGGTGCAGAAGATGCTGCACCAGCAGCAGAGGAGGCTGTGGCTTCCAATGCTTAGTCTTCTTGCGTTTGCGCGTATGAGGGCTGTTATAAGCTGATCAGATATTTTGCCTTTACACTTATGGCATGTATCTGATTTTAAATAATTAGATTAAGTGCTATAAACACACAATAAAGGCAAAACATGACCGATAGTAAAAAAACTGACGATACAAAAACTGAAGACGCCCCTAAAAAGAAAACTTTAGGATTGAAGGGTGGAACTTTAAGTTTGAAGGCTGGCGCTGCGGGTGCTGTTAAACCGGCGGGAACCGTTGTTGAGGTGCGTCGTAAACGTTCGGCGGGTCGTGGAGCTATTCAGACACCAGACCATGCCGCTCCTACAGTTCCAACAAACACCCCCTCTTCTCTTGAGCGTCTAAACCCAACAGAGCGTGATGCACGTGCCAAGGCCTTGCAAGAGGCACTGGCGAATGAAGGTAATGAAAGTGCTAATAAACTTCCGCCTCCCCCATCAAAAGGAGAAAAGGCTGAAAAACTTCCTACAACTCATGAGGCACGTAAGGCTGAATTAGCAGAATTATTACGTATTGAGGAAGAAGAAAAAGCAAAAGCGGCGACTATTGATACCGCGAATAAACAAAAATTTAGAGAGTCTGCTCCCCTTCCTGTAAAAAAAGAAACAGATCGTAATGAGTTTAAAAAACCTTCTCGTAACCCTAGAACAACAGATCGCCGTCGCGGCGGAAAAATTACCGTTACACAAGTTCTTAATAATAACTTTGAGCGTGACCGTAGCATGTCTATGGCGGCACAAAAGCGCGCCCGTGAAAAAGCCCGTTTAGCGGCGCAGGGTCCTAAGAAAGAAGCAGAAAAAGTATTCCGTGAGGTTACTGTTCCTGAAGCCATTACAGTGCAAGAGCTTGCTAACCGTATGGCAGAACGTAGCGTTGATGTGATTAAAGAGTTAATGAAGCTTGGTATCATGGCGACAACCAATCAAACCATTGATGCAGATACGGCTGAACTTGTTGTGGTTGAACTGGGTCATACTATTAAACGTGTTACTGAATCCGATATTGAAGTTGGGATTGAAGGGATTGAGGACGCTCCTGAAGATTTGGTTGCGCGCGCTCCTGTGGTGACCATCATGGGACATGTTGACCATGGTAAAACCTCGCTTCTTGATGCGCTTCGTGCAACCGATGTGGTGGCTGGTGAAGCCGGTGGAATTACACAGCATATTGGTGCTTATCAGATTGAAGTTGGCACAGGTGAAAAAGTAACATTCCTTGATACGCCAGGACATGCGGCATTTACTGAAATGCGTATGCGTGGTGCAAACGTAACAGATATCGTTGTTATTGTGGTTTCTGCGGCTGACTCCATTATGCCGCAAACGATTGAAGCCATTAACCACGCAAAAGCGGCTGAAGTGCCTATTATCGTTGCTGTTAATAAAGTTGATTTGCCCGATGCTAACCCAGGAAAAGTGAAGCAAGACCTTCTCCAGTATGAGTTGATTGTTGAAGATATGGGCGGTGATATTCAATGTATTGAGGTATCAGCTTTAAAGAGAACTAATTTGGACAAGCTGGTTGAAGCGATTATTCTTCAATCTGAAATTCTTGAGCTAAAAGCCAATCCAAATCGTGCGGCGCAAGGGGCGGTTGTTGAATCTAAAATGGAGGCTGGGCGTGGCTCTGTTGCAACAGTTCTCATTCAAAATGGAACACTTAAAATTGGTGATACCTTTGTTGTAGGGTCTGAGTTTGGCCGCGTACGTGCGCTTATTAACGATAAAGGTGAAAATATTAAAGAAGCTCCCCCAGGGTTGCCTGTTGAGGTTTTAGGGCTGAACGGCACGCCAGAGGCTGGAGATGTGATGAACGTTGCAGACGAACAAAAAGCGCGTGAAATTGCTGAATTTAGAACCAAGCAAAGACGTGAGAAACAAGCGTTGGCGATTACCTCTAATCGTACGTTTGAAAATATGTTGGCCGCTTCTAATGATGGTCGCTCAAAAACTTTATCTGTTGTTATTAAAGGCGATGTTCACGGCTCTGTTGAGGCTATCATTGGTAGCCTACATAAAATGACAGAAGGTAATGATGAAATCGCCGTGCAAGTGCTTCATTCTGGCGTCGGCGGTATCACCGAATCTGATGTGACATTGGCTACGGCGTCTAATGCCCTTCTCATTGGTTTTAATGTTCGTGCCAATTCACAAGCGCGCGATCAAGCGGATCGTGATGGCTTAAATATTCGTTATTACAATATTATTTATAACGTGATAGATGACGCAAAAGCATTACTTGGCGGTATGCTAGACCCCATTGAACGGGAGGAATATTTAGGTCAAGCGCAAATTCGTCAGGTCTTTATGATTTCCAAATACGGTAATATTGCCGGTTGTATGGTGACCAAAGGCATGGTGAAACGCGGGGCAAACGTTCGCCTTCTCCGTGATGATGTTGTTATCCATGAAGGGACGTTGAAAACACTGAAACGCTTTAAAGATGAAGTAAAAGAAGTGAAAGAAGGAACCGAATGTGGCATGGCGTTTGAAAAATACGATGATGTAAAAGAAAACGATGTTATCGAATGTTACGAAATTGTCGAAGACGCCCGTACATTGGATTAACTCTAATGACAGGATTTATAATTGTTCAAACGGCAACCTCAAGCAAAGAGAATGCAAACAAAATTATAGCTGCCCTTCTTGCTAAGAAATTAATCGCCTGCGCTCAAATTTCAAAGGTAGAAAGTTATTATATTTGGGATGCTAAAACGCAAAATGAACCAGAGTTGAAGGTAGATTTTAAGGCAAAAGCGAAAGATTATATAGATATTGAAAAAACCATTTTAGACAATCATTCGTACGAAACCCCAGAAATAATCTCTTTTGATATAGATAAAGGAAGCAAAGCTTATCTAAATTGGATAAGCGATGTTACAAGATAAAATATGCCAAGAAGTCCAGAAAAAGGCCCCTCACAACGCCAATTAAGAGTCGGTGAACAAATCCGTCACATCATGTCGGAAACATTGGCACGTGGTCACTTTAATGATGAGATTCTAATGGATATGGCCGGTATGATTACGGTGACAGAGGTACGTGCCACCCCTGACCTTCGCCAAGCAACGGCCTATGTCATGTCTTTAGGGGGGAAAGATATAGATAAAGTTTTGCCTGCTCTAAATAATAATGCGGCGATTTTTCAAAAAGATATTAATACAAAGTCTAATTTAAAGTTCACGCCGCGTGTCCGTTTTCAAGAAGACGTTTCTTTTGAAAAAGCACAAAAGTTAGATGAACTTCTCAGCACTATCAAATACTCCGATCAGGATACCGCAGAAGAATAATCAATATAATATAAAGGAGCGTCCTCGCATTTACGCGCATGACGGCAATTAATATGGGTCGCAAGAAAAAAGGTATTAAGATTGATGGTTGGATTAACGTTAATAAGTCTATCGGCGTAACCTCAACGCAGGCTGTTGGTAAAATTCGTTACGCTTTAAAGGCGCAAAAGGTTGGCCATGGTGGAACCTTAGACCCCCTCGCCTCTGGTGTTCTTCCTATTGCCTTGGGCGAAGCCACCAAGACTGTCAATTTTATCCAAGATGCCATCAAGACATATAATTTTACAGTCACATGGGGGCAGCAACGCACCACCGATGATGCGGAAGGTGATGTCCTTTATTCGTCTGATGAGCGTCCAAAGCATGATGAAATTGAAGCTATTCTTTCTCGTTTTATTGGTGATGTTCAACAAACTCCGCCTCAATTCTCTGCTGTTAAGATTGATGGTGAACGCGCCTATGATATCGCCCGCGATGGCGAGCATGTGGATATTAAGAGCCGTGAAGTCTATATTGAAGATCTGTTTATAGTGAATGAGGATGATAGCCATAGCCGTAGCGCGTCTACGCGCCTGAGACACGATGAAACGAAGTTTCGTTGTGTATGCGGTAAAGGAACTTACATCCGCTCACTTGCGCGTGATATGGGTGAGATTTTAGGGTGTTACGGTTATATTTCCAACCTTGAGCGTTCACAAGTAGGGCCAATGGAGCTTGAAAGTGCGATTTCTCTTGATATTTTTGATGAAATGATTGATAACCCTGACCTAGAGAGAGACTTGAGCAGTATTGTTCTCCCCCTTCAGACCGCCCTGGACGACATCCCGGTTTTGGCCTTGAAGGATAAAGAGGCAGTATTGGTGAAAAACGGAAATGGTATTTCCTTGCTTTCCAAGCCTGATTTAGCCCGTTTAGAGGCGATTGGTGTTCCTTGGAAGTCTGATTATATCACAACCGCTCTTGCCACCTATGACGATATGGCTTTGGCCATGGTTGAAATTGACGGTGCCAAGATTCAGCCTGTTCGGGTCTTTAATTTATAGTTTTAACCCAATAAAAGGAGAAAACGATGTCGATTACTACAGAGCGTAAAGCAGAAGTTATTAAAGAAAACGGCCAGAAAAAAGGCGATACTGGGTCACCAGAAGTACAAATTGCTATTTTGACTGAGCGTATCAATAATTTATCAGAGCACATGAAAACCAATAAAAAAGATTTTGGCTCACGTCGCGGTCTTTTGGCTATGGTTGCCAAGCGTCGTAAATTGTTAGATTACTTGATTGCAAACGATAATGATCGTTACCAAGCTATCATTAAAAAGCTTTCAATAAGAAGATAAGCAGCGTCCTCGGGTTTATCCGCATGACGGTCCTTAAAAAGAATAAAATAAAAGCCGCTTTTCTATAGCGGCTTTTTTATTGTCTTAAACTTGATGTTCTAAGTATTACTTAGAAACGCGGCCGATACCTTCACTGATAAGCTTGCGGGCTTCATCGGCATCACCCCAACCATTAATCTTAACCCATTTACCCTTTTCAAGGTCTTTATAATGCGTAAAGAAATGCTCAATCTGCTGACAAACAATCTCTGGTAAGTCTGTATAATTTTCAACACCGTCATGGTAAGGAAACGTTTTTGATGTTGGTTTTGCAATGATTTTTTCATCAATGCCGCCATCATCTTCCATTTTTAAAACACCAATCGGGTTTACCGGAATAATAGCACCCGCAATTACAGGCATATTACCAACAACCAGTACGTCAACAGGGTCACCATCACCAGAAAGCGTGTGTGGGATAAAACCGTAATTTCCTGGGTAGAACATCGGTGTGTGAACAAAGCGGTCAACAAATACGGCGCCTGAATCTTTATCTATCTCATACTTAACAGGTACGGCCCCTACTGTGTTCTCCACAATAACATTGACTTCGTTTGGGGCATCTTTGCCAATTGAAATTTTTGATATGTCCATGATTTATTTTCTCGCCTTCTCTATTAAAATTATGAGATGAGTTATAGCGTGAAAAATTATGGAGAGCTAGGGTAAAATTTTAGAGAGGTTATATAGAAGGTGGCAAGATACTTGGTGGTACTTTTATAGTTAGAACATTATCTTTTGCTGGAGTATCAGTGTTAGATTCCGCCAGATTAGAAACAAAAACGCACCCCACTCCTATCAGACCCCATGAAGCTGTTATCGCAAACCCCAAACATATTGTTTTTTTACCTGAAGGTTCCATGTTAAAGCCCTAATGGAACGGGAGAGCTTTCTTTTTCCTGCCGTTCAACAGTCTTAGATATTAGCGTAGAAGAGTTGAAAAAAATATCCTTAACCCTATCAGCGGCACCACTAAAGTTAAAAACACCTGATACCCCTCCAAAAAGAGCGGTATATCCAACCACTACACTAACAACAAAAATTCCTCGCAAACTCAATTCTGGCAGGTAACGACTTTTTTTTAAATTAGTTTTTTTTCTTTCAACGGTAGGGTTATCGCTCATGTTCACCTCCTGTTTAAATTATGTTGCCTTTATACACCTCAATAAACGTTATGTCAATAAGTTATTTAAGGACATATCTTTTCTTTATTTTACCATTTTCAAGCTCAAACACAACAGGAACACCAGTTTCCATCTCGGCCTGATTAATGGTTTCTGGTGTTTCTGCACCTAAGATAATCAACATAGCGCGCAGGCTATTACCATGCGCGGCTATTAGAACATTTTTATCCTCATCCATCACCATAGGCTTGATATTGGCTTCGTAATAAGGGCGGACACGTTTTTCAACCACATCTTGCAGGCATTCCCCCCCTGGTGGTGGAATCTCATAGGATCTACGCCAAATATGAACCTGCTCTGCCCCATATTTTTCGCGCGTTTCATCTTTGTTTAGGCCTGTTAAATCACCATAATCCCGCTCCCGCAGGTCATCATGGTAAATCATACTATCAAATAAATCTTTACGCCCCATTTCATTTAAGGCTATTTCTGCTGTCTCATTCGCTCGTTTTTGCGTGCTTGTAAAAACCTGATCAAAGTCAATATTTCCGCTTTTTAACAGCTTTCCTGCGTTCAGCGCTTCTTTACGCCCTTCATCGGTTAGTTCAACATCGGTAAAGCCTGTGAAGCGATTTGCTAAGTTCCATACTGATTGCCCATGACGCAGTAAGACGAGATAATTCATGTTATTTCCTTTGATGTTTTTATATTAAAGTTTAACTCTTAAACTTTGAGATAAGGCTTTTGAGGCCGTTTATCAAGTTGTCTTTTGTGGCGGCCTGCCCCCTTTGCCGTACCTTAAACCCTGCAAACAGCAAGGTAAACTGAAAAGCAGACAGTAAAAATAGGAAAATAGAGCCTAAAACGCCAATATAGACAAATAAGCTACCTATGACCCATAGCAATATAAAAAAAGCGATAAACAACACAATTAAAAATAAGAAGTGCGAGTTATCGACGCCCGAGAACTTGCTTCGAAAGGCCACATAAGCTGTTGCAGCAAGGGCTATACCAAGAAGACCTAATAGAGCCGCTATTATTCCACCGCTGATATTTAAGTTGATAAGAGCAAACAGGTTAGAAATAAGGCCTGATCCAGAGGCAATAAGAACCAATATATAGCAAATTTTGGTGTATTTGCTTGTTTCAATGCCTAAAACGTTGTTTTTCGCCATTATTACCTCCCCTGTGTTTGTCTCCCTATGCGTATAGATAACCCCCATTAAGGGTTTGACTTTGCAGGGTAATCGTGGCATTAAAAGGCGCGCATGAAAAGAGCGCATGATCGTTTATTCACAATTGGTATACGGTTGACTGATAAGGATTTAGCCACGGAGGGGCATTACAAATACCCTCCCTCACTTACGAGAAAGAATCTAAATTTTTATCTGTCCGCCGCAGACCTTAATTTTAAAAGATATATGCTCTCCTTCAGTGCCATTCATGAACAATAATGTTTATGAGTGTTTATTTATGTACCAGCCTCTTTGCGCTTGCGCGCATGAGGGCTAAAATTTCGACGAAGGAGAAATTAATAATGTTTAACGTATACCGCAAAGAGATTGACTTTGCAGGAAAAAAACTAGTTCTAGAAACTGGAAAAATCGCCCGTCAGGCAGATAGCTGTGTGATGGCAACATTAGGCGGAACAACGGTGCTTTGTGCTGTAACTGCTGCTAAATCAGTACGTGAAGGGCAAGACTTCTTCCCGCTGACCGTTCACTACCAAGAAAAGGCGTACGCCGCTGGTAAAATCCCTGGTGGTTTTTTCAAGCGTGAGGCTCGCCCATCTGAAAAAGAAACATTAACGGCACGTCTTATTGACCGCCCTATTCGCCCTTTATTTCCAAATGGTTTCTTAAACGAAGTTCTTGTGATGTGTACTGTCGTGGCGCATGACATGGAAAATGACCCAGACATGGTTGCAATGATCGGTGTTTCTGCCGCTCTTACAATGTCAGGCATTCCCTTCATGGGGCCTGTTGGCGCGGCACGCGTTGGTTATAAAGATGGTGAATATCTTCTAAACCCAACATTACAAGAAATGGAAGGCTCTGAGCTTGACCTTGTTGCTGCTGGAACTAAAGAAGGCGTCCTTATGGTTGAATCAGAAGCTTCCGAGCTTTCTGAAGAAATCATGCTTGGCGCTGTTATGCATGCTTGGAAAGGGTTTCAACCTGTTATTGATGGTATTATTGATTTGGCCGAAATGGGCGCGAAAGAGCCTTGGGACGTTGCGGAAGCAGATCCCAAAGCAACGAAGCTGGATGCTGATATTAAAGCTAAATTTGAGAAAGGCGTTGCAAAGGCTTACACCAACACAGATAAGATGGAGCGTTATGCTGCTAAAGATGCTGTGAAAGCGGCGGCTGTTGAGGCATTCTTAGACGAAGAAAACGGTATCACGAAAGAAATGATTGGTACTGCGTTTAAGCATCTTGAGGCTGACGTTGTCCGTGGAAATATCATCAAAACAGGAAACCGTATTGATGGTCGTGACACAAAGACTGTTCGCCAAATTGTTGCTGAAGTTGGTGTTCTTCCTCGTGCGCATGGCTCTGCCTTGTTTACCCGTGGTGAAACGCAGGCTCTCGTTGTGACAACATTAGGAACAGGTCAAGATGAACAAATTATTGATGCACTTGAAGGCGATAGCCGCTCACGTTTCTTGTTACATTATAACTTCCCTCCATACTCTGTTGGTGAAGCAGGGCGTGTAGGCCCTCCAGGACGTCGTGAAATTGGTCATGGTAAATTGGCTTGGCGTGCGGTTAATCCACTATTACCTGCTGCCGAAGACTTCCCTTACACAATGCGGAACGTGTCAGAGATTACCGAATCTAACGGTTCATCTTCTATGGCGTCTGTTTGTGGTAGTTCATTGGCGATGATGGATGCTGGTGTCCCTTTGAAACGCCCAGTTGCAGGTATTGCAATGGGATTAATCAAAGAAGGCAATGACTTCGCTGTTCTTTCTGATATTCTGGGTGATGAAGATCACTTGGGTGATATGGACTTTAAAGTGGCGGGTACTGACGAAGGTATAACATCCCTTCAAATGGATATCAAAATTACCTCTATCACTGAAGACATCATGAAGATTGCTTTGGATCAAGCCAAAGATGGTCGTATCTTTATCCTTGGAGAAATGAATAAAGCAATTACAGAGGCACGTGGTAAAACATCATCATACGCCCCTCAAATTGAATCAATTCAAATCCCTGTCGATAAAATTCGTGACGTTATTGGTACTGGCGGTAAAGTTATCCGTGGTATCACTGAAGAAACTGGCGCTAAAGTCGATATTGATGATGACGGTATGATCAAAGTATCTGCTGTTAATCAAGAAGCGATTGACGCGGCGATGAAAATCATTAAAGGCATCACCGAAGAGCCTGAAGTTGGTAAAGTCTATGATGGTAAAGTTGTGAAATGTGTTGATTTCGGCGCGTTCGTAAACTTCATGGGCGCGAAAGACGGCCTTGTTCACATCTCTGAGCTTGCTGATGAACGTGTAGCGAACACGACTGACGTAATCAACGAAGGCGATACAGTGAAAGTTCTATGCATTGGTATGGATGATCGCGGTAAAGTAAAGCTTTCTATGAAGCGCGTTGACCAAGAAACTGGTGAGCCACGTGAAGTAAAAAAGCGTGAGCGTAAAGATAACGCGGCTTAAGCCTTATCGTCATTGCGAAGAAGCTAGAAAAGCCGATGCGGCAATCTATTTTCTAATATAAGACACACAAAAACCCGCTTTATTTAGGCGGGTTTTTTATTGGGCTGATTTCATGTTAAACTAAGCTTCGCGTAAAAAATTATTAGGAACATAGTAAAATGGTTAATAACACAATGGGATATCTTATTCCTGGAGGATTGCTTTTATTCTTCTCTGTTGTGCTTGCAGTATTCTTTTATGGGTCTAAAAAAGTGCCTAGCGATACAAAAACACTGGCTGCCATTTTTGTTCAAAGTGAAAAAGAATTAGACTATGACAGCTTAAAAAACTTATATGGGTTTAAAGCAATTATACATGTTCAGCGAAGTTATGCGGACGGCTCTCCCGATGAAGATTTTCAAATTTATGCAACTGACTTGCTGAAAGTAAACGAAGGGATAAGAGATATTGCTCTACGACGTAATGATTATAACCAATATAGCGATATTAAGTATGAATGGCTCAATGACAAAAACGTTAAAGTGACCAGTCAACGATTCTCAAAATCAAAACCTGTTAAGGCGCCACATGTGTTGGTTTTGGCACAAAATAAGAAAAAACGATGGGTAATTGTTGAGGAATATATTAGTGAATATATCATCCCTTAAAAATTAAGTTTCATTGCTGTCTTCATCAAACCAGATATCACAAGAATAATCCCACGTCAGCTCCTCGCCTGCTTTAATATCACGCGCAGCAAATGAGGTAATGGTTAACTCTTCATAATCATTCTCCAACCGTAAATTTGCCTGACGACTATGGTTGTAAAGCATGATGTAGCCAAGCGGCATGCAATGTTCCTGCCCTTCTTCTTCAGGCTCCCAATCCAGTAAATACCCATCTGGTGCGCCGCCACTATTGGGGACATCTACCGCCGCCACAATAATTACAGGCGCTGCCTCAATCATTTCACCTTCCGCAATATCAGCGAGAGCAAAAACGCCACGCCCACGCTCGTCCCCTGTCTCACGCCAACCTATCTTGGCTCCCGCTTGACTATATGTTTTCTCGTATGTTTTTGTTTGCGCGGTTTCGGTTTTTTCTCGTGGAAACATTTCCTCGCATTTTATGACGGTGTTTTGTTGCATTTTCTCTGTTCCTTTAAAACAGCGCATGTTATGACAGGTTTTACTGTAAAAGATCAAATAAAAAGTGAAATAAAATGACTCTTAAGCTTCCCCAAGTTATTGGCCATCGTGGTGCTTCTGCTTACGCTCCCGAAAACACTCTTGAATCCATTCATACCGCCGCTGATATGGGTATAGAATGGGTTGAGTTGGACGTTAAGCTCACCAAAGATGACGTGCCTATTATTTTCCATGATGAGGAATTGGATCGCACCACCAACGGCTCTGGTCTTGTACGGGATAAAACCTATGATGAGATTAAGCAATTTGAAGCTGGCAGCTGGTATGGCGAAAGCTTCACGGGCATAAAAATACCGACACTTGAAGAGGCCATTGATGTGCTGATAGAGCGTGATTTAGGCTTAAATTTAGAGATAAAGCCCTGCCCTGGTCGCGAAAAAGAAACAGCCGAAGCGGCTTTGGATATTCTTTCACATTATTGGGAGGATCGTTCCCGCCTTCTGGTTTCATCCTTTGAGCCTGTTAGCTTGGAAACCGCTCAGCACCTTGCGCCTGATTGGGCGCGTGGACTTCTTCTTGCGCCAGAGCCACAAACGAATGAAATCAACCCTGAATGGCAAAATATAGCTGATTATCTTGATGTCAAAACAATAGGTCTGGGAACAAAAATAGCCAGCCGTGACGTTATCGATGAGGTTACTGAGCTAGGGTATAGTGCCCTTGTCTATACAGTGAATGATCCCTTAGAGGCTCGCAAATATCAAAGCTGGGGCGTAACCTCCCTCTTCTCCGATGAACCAGATATTATTCTCGAAAACTTATTAACGGTGCATTGATTAAAGGGTTAACTAAACTCTTTCAGTCCCTCATGTGGAATCATACCGACGGCGTTATAGCCGCAATCAACATAGTGAATTTCACCTGTTACCGCCCCAGATAAATCAGACAACAAATAAAGACCTGAACCTCCAAGCTCGTCCAGCTCAACATTCCGTGCGAGCGGCGCCGTTAATTGCGCGTACTTATAAGTGGTGCGAGCCGAACCAATTACCGCCCCCGCCAATGTTCTCATTGGCCCTGCAGAAATTGCGTTAACGCGAATACCGTCTTGCCCCAAATCTGCTGCCAAATAGCGCACCGATGATTCAAGCGCGGCCTTGGCCACACCCATCACGTTATAGCTCGGCATCGCTTTTTCTGCGCCGTAATAAGATAGCGTCACCGCACTTGATCCAGGTTTCATCATTGGCGCGGCGCGGCGCATAACACTCGTAAAGCTGTAGCAAGAAATATGTAGGGAGTTTGTAAAATTCTCCAATGACGTATCAACATAACGCCCTTTTAGCTCCTCTTTGTCTGAATAAGCGATGGCATGAATAACAAAATCAATCTCACCCCATTCTTGTTTTAGAACCGCAAAGGTATTGTCTAAATCTTCTTCTTTAGACACATCACAATCAATAAGAACACTTGCCCCAATACTTTCGGCCAATGGTTTTACACGTTTACCAAAAGCATCACCTTGATAAGTGAAGGCCATCTCTGCACCATGTTCGTGAAGTGTCCGCGCCATTCCCCATGCGATAGACTTCTCATTCGCCACGCCCATAACAAGCCCGCGCTTACCCTTCATTAATTCTGATTTTACTTTATTCATAATTTAATCCTCAACCTTGCTCATGACGAGCGTACAATTTGTCCCACCGAAGCCAAACGAGTTACTCATCACAGATTGGTGATTTACGCCATCTACACGTTTCAGAGCAATCGGCATATCTTTCGCGCCCTCATCCAAGGTTTCAACATTAATGGACGGGCAAACAAAATCATTTTGCATCATCAAAATACAATAGATAGCCTCTTGCACGCCTGTCGCGCCAAGGCTATGCCCTGTCATAGACTTCGTTGCACTGATATGTGGCATGTCTTTGCCGTCAAATACTTCACGGATAGCATCTAGTTCTGTAATATCCCCTGCGGGCGTACTCGTCCCATGCGTATTAATATAAGTCACGGGTTTATCAACCGTGCTGAGCGCTTGTTTCATACAACGCATGCCACCCTCACCGCTTGGGGCAACCATATCCGCACCATCTGATGTCGCACCATAACCTGTCACTTCTGCATAGATTTTTGCGCCACGCGCTTTGGCCGCTTCATATTCTTCCAACACGACAATACCACCACCACCAGCAATGACAAAGCCATCACGATTGGCATCATACGCTCGCGCGGCTGTTTCTGGCGCATCATTATATTTACTACTCATCGCGCCCATGGCATCAAACAGAACGGACAGCGTCCAATCTAATTCTTCACCACCACCCGCAAACATAATATCTTGCTTGCCCAGTTGAATTTGCTCAACCGCACTACCGATACAATGGGCAGAGGTCGCACAGGCCGATGAAATTGAATAATTTACACCTTTAATTTTAAAGTTTGTCGCTGCCGTTGCCGACGTTGTTGAGCACATCGCTTTTGGTACCGCAAATGGCCCGACACGCTTCGGGCTTTTCTCTCTGGTAATATCCGCCGCCGCGACTTGCGCGCGCGTTGATGGGCCGCCAGACCCAACAATAATACCTGTACGCTCGTTCGATACTTGCTCTTCATTCAGCCCCGCATCTTTAATTGCCTGCTCCATAGAGATATGAACGTAGGCCGCCGCATCCCCCATAAAGCGAAGCTGACGTTTATCAATAAGCTCTTCCAAATTCACATCTGGTTTACCAGAAATTTGACTGCGAAAACCCATCTCGGCATAAGTGTCATCTTTGGTAATACCAGACTTCCCTGCTTTCAAGCTTTCTAGAACTGTATCCGCATCATTTCCAATACAAGAAACGATCCCTAACCCTGTGACGACCACGCGTCTTTTTGAACAATTTGTCATGAGCGTAGTTTTAACGGATTCTGCCCTCAATAACAAACAGGAAATTTATATTGACCAATCGTTTTCATTACCATAAAAAACAAGGGTAGAAATAATAGGTAATCTCAATGTGTAAAAAAGAACGAAAAAGGAGTGATTTAAGAGGAAAGGTTGTTCACACGGTTTCTAAGTATCAAGGACAACTTACTATTTCTAATCTTACCGTCGAAGAGGCTTCGTTAGAGCAACGAAAAGCGATACGAAAAGAGTTTAACAATGGGGGTAAACGTGATTTTTATCGATACCTTGCCCAAGCTAAACCACATATTTTAACAAGGCTGGGGCTAGTTTCACAAAGTATAGAAATTATGGCTGAACATGGTTTAGAGCATGGTAAGGGAATACTACTCCCTCAAAAGTTTCAGTTTTTTACGGTAGATCATATCCGGAGTATCCGCTGGGGCGGTGGTAATAATATAGATAATTTATGTCTGGTACCTGCTAAGGCCAATATACTTAAAGGCCAATTTGAAGATTCTCAAGCGAGAGGAAAAACAGGAAGCTTTTCAATCAAAACAATTACCCCTACCACAAAGCCTTCAGGCAATTATTTACGCTATGTTATTGAGCAAACTGCAAATAGAGATCGGCGTAAGGCAAGAGACAGAACCCATTCAGTATATAGGCCCAGAGGTGCATTTGCAAAGATCTAAAAAAGCGATTTTTCAAGTAAGTACTAAATAAGGATTTAGCTTCAAGCCTCAAGTCGCTGATGCCGCGCTATTATCAAACAAACCAACCTTCATGTCCGCGACTTCAAAGGCGGTTTTGCCGTCAACATCAACGTGGCCATCCGCAACACCAAGGACAAGTTTACGGTTGATAAAACGTTTAATATCAACGGTGTATGTCACTTTCTTAGAGCTTGGTAAGATTTGCTCGGTTAGTTTAACCTCTCCTGCCCCAATCGCACGGCCAGACCCTTGTGCCCCAGTCCACCCTAAAAAGAAGCCTGTTAGCTGCCATAAAGCATCTAAACCCAAGCATCCCGGCATAACGGGATCACCTTTAAAATGACAATCAAAGAACCATAAGTCAGGCCTGATATCTAATTCAGCAATAACTTGCCCTTTACTGTGCGCGCCACCATCGCTTGATATATGCGTGATACGGTCAAACATCAACATATTTGGTAAAGGTAACTGCGCGTTACCAGGGCCAAACATCTTGCCCTCGCCACATTCAATAATTTCTTCGTAAGAGTAGCTAGATTGCGGTGTAAAGCTCATATCATTATTACTTTCATTGGCTGTTATTTGTGCGCTTATAGTGACGATTCTTAGCCTTTCACGGCGCATGAATCAAGTATAGATATTGCCTATCCCCAAAAGGGCGATAAGTCAGGTTTTTCAAGAGAATAGCTTTTATTATCTTGTATATTTAGGGAAGATAGACAGATTAGTAGCTAACCGCCGCATACTCAACACACGCACTTTTATAGCTTTCCGTTAGAGCTGACATGGCAAGTGGTTTTGCAATCGGAGGTTCTAGCTCTGGACGCTCGCCCGCACAGGCAACGGCCAGCATACGCCCCGCCGCTTTCGCCGCGCAAACCGCCTGATCATGATAATCATGCAAGTTTATAGAGGTAAAGAACCCTTCACACATATTTTCAATACTACTGACCAATAAAGTCGGCGCATTTGCAGGTGAATCATTTGCTGGTAAACCAAAACGCCAATCTGTCCCTGTCGGCATACCAAGGCGTACAGCTTCTTGTGTCATCACATAAGCTGTTTGGTCTAGTAAGTCTGGCAAGTCTGACCCACGGAACCAGCAACATTGGTCGCGCCCCCCATGGGAGTATGAAAGTTTGCGTCCTGCTAACCCCGCAAGACTGCTGATACTATCCGCCATGTTCCAGCTATCAATACCAATTTTCTTTTCAATGATAACGTCGCAAAGCTCCTGAGCCGCTAACTCGTATCCCATTGCACGGTAGGTGCACTCAATCAATAAGCGAAAGCTTTCTGCACGGCTTTGTCCTCCACCATTTCTAGGGTCTTCCCATTGATTAAATATCTGATGTGTCAGGTCGAGAATCATTTTGTGAAATTCATATTCGCAATCCAGCCATTCTTCAAAGAACTCTCTGGCTAATGCGCGCCCCATCTCGGCGTCAAAATCTATAATACTCGCAGGCGGCATGGCGGTAATATCAATATCACCTCTCATTGGCTCACACTCTAACAGCTCCCCCAACTTCACAAACGTGCCTTGCAAGGACTCTTCGCAATTATCAAAGAGAAACGCGCACTCAACATACAGCCCCGCCAACAATAAAGTTGCCTTCATACCGTCAACGCCGCGTATATCATCGGCGCTCATTGCGTGAATCGAGTAGTGAATCCGATGGGCCACATCGGCTTTGTTCATAAAATCAAGCATGTGTATTTTTTAATTTGGGTTATTAAAAGTTAGATAGGTGATGCGAATGACCACCCTTACTTAAGATTCTAATTCAATTTTTCTTGTTGGTAAACACCCCAAAGCAAATTTCTTTCAATCCAGCCAGAAAAACCGTCAATCTTGGCTTTGCACCATGAAATATCACATTTTTCGAGGGCAATTATATTGCCATATTCAATTTGCGCGAGCTTTTTGGAGCTTGAATCAGGTTTTTTGTGAAAAAAAGCACCCTCTTTTTCATTTTTCTCGTCTTCGATAACAACGGCATAACGTTTGCCCGACAATAGAGACTGATGAATCCATCCCTCCTCACCGTCTAAATCACGGATTTTCCGCCATGTATCAAACTCTTGGATAACCTCAACGGGCATTCCTGCGCGTTTATAAACCCATTTAATAGGGTATCTGAGGGCTGGGCCAGTACGGACAAAGACTTTATTGCTACGCACACTGATGAAGCGCGGTATGGGGAGGCCAGAATTATTAAATATTTCTTCGGTTTGCGCCGTTGCTTGTGCTGTGAAGGTTGCACTCACGCCAACGCCACTTAAAAACAAAACAACTGCTATGAAGATAATTTTTCTGCCCATCCTTATTGAGATATGCTAAACGAGGATAAATTTCAAGGGTTGATGCGTTCACACTATGACAGATAATACACAGCAGATAATTTCTATTGCTCCGATGATGGATTGGACAGACAGGCATTGCCGCCATTTCCATCGTCTCATTGCCCCTTCTCTGACCTTATATACAGAGATGGTCATTACAGGCGCGCTTATCCACGGTGATGCTGAACGCTTTTTACGTTTTGACGATACTCAGCACCCTGTTGTTCTACAGCTTGGTGGGTCAGACCCTGCCGATCTCGCCATCTCTGCCAAAATGGGTGAAACCGCAGGTTATGATGAAATTAACTTAAATTGCGGCTGTCCGTCGGAGCGCGTCCAAAGCGGCTCGTTTGGGGCGTGCCTCATGAAAGAGCCAGAGCTGGTCGCCACTTGTATAAAAGCCATGCAAGATACCGTCTCAATTCCCGTGACTGTGAAGTGCCGTATTGGCATTGATGACAGCGAGGACTACGGTTTTCTAAAAGAGTTTATCGAGGTTGTTTCAACCAAAGGTGGCTGTAAAACCTTTATTATCCATGCCCGCAAAGCATGGTTAAAGGGTCTGAGCCCCAAAGAAAACCGCGAAGTTCCACCCCTTCAATATGACATCGTTTATAAAATAAAAGAGAATTTCCCCGATCTTGATATTCAAATCAACGGCGGCATCAAAACAATGGAGCAGATTAAAGAGGTGTTGAGCTTATCTGACATTACTCACAGCGCCGCACCCAATCTTGCGCCTAACGCTCCTCGCGCTTGCGCGCATGAGGCGCATTTAAATGGCGCTATGATAGGGCGCGAAGCTTATCAAAACCCGTGGTTTTTACGTCAGATAGAAGAGGAATTTTACGGTACGCAAAGCCTCCCCTCTGCCGAAGATATTGTTATGCAGATGATTCCCTATATAAAAGACCAGCAAGACCGTTATGACACGCCTGTGAAGTCTATCACCCGACACATGACAGGGTTATTTCAGGGAATCCCTGGCGCACGCGCATGGCGACAGATATTAAGTACAGAAGTTCACAAAGATGGTGTTACGGCTGAAATTCTAGAAACCGCTTTCACTAAGGCTTTTAAAGCGTAATTTCAAAAAATTTGCATTTTAAATTTAAAAGTTGCTACCATCTCTCAACTTTAGCATATGGGCATCAGACCTGAATCTGCTATAGTTTTAAAAATGGGAAGAAATTATAAATGCACTGGCAAAGACTAGATCGCGACAACACAATAAAGGTGATAGACAGCGTCAAATCTGATGAAAATGCGGGAATGTTCTCGCACACCACATCAGAGGTCAAACAGGCGCGCCTATCTTTTTATAAAGAGAATTCACTTTATAAGGTGACAAACTTCGCTTCCCTGCCCTCCTTCACCTTTGAATTTTTAAGTGACGGTAAGTTCTTTCATTATCTAGACGGGACAGAAACACCGATATACACCGTCAATGATAAGGGGCAGCTTACTCTCGATGCCCATAACGTGCTCGATTATTTGGATTTTTACTTTGGTCAAGTTGGCAACGAAGATGGCGATGATGTGATTGTTATCACCAACCCTCACGATATGCCTTCGCTTGATTCACTTAATATGTGGGCGCATGATTCACTGTTTAATAATTTTAAAGCCCCAGAAGTCCATTACGATAAGGATTACGATATGTACGAGGTTGAGGTGGATCTGTACATTCAATCACAGATTGTACGGACAAAACTTCAAATCAGCGCAAAAGGCCGCGTGCAAATAAAAGAACAAAAGAAAGAAACTCAACAAGTCATGGTTACCCCCGCTGCGGAGCAGCCAATATAACGAGCGCGGAGCAGCCAATATAACGAGCGCGGAACAGCCCTTATAATAAATATGATATAGTAGGAAGATATGAATATAGAAACTGACAGTAACGACACAAAAACACTCAATGATGCCTTTGGGTCAAAAGGCACCAAAATGAATTCTATCAGCTTCAGCCACCCCTACGCGGAGAGCATTATAGATAGAGCAAAGGAGTTAATGAGCGAATCAGACGCTGGGAGAGCTTTAATTCGCGCTCAAGAGTTAAAAAAAGCCCCTATTCATGTCTTAAAAGGTGATGGCGAGTCGGGGTATAACCCCCAATCTAAGGTTATTTATGTCCCAATTTCAGGAAAAAAGGACAGATTAGACGCAAAAACTTTTATTTTATTTGTAAAAGCCTTTAGAGCCTTAGAACAAGAGTATATGGGGCTTGAAACGCCTGATCCCTCCATGGATGTCATTAAATATGCAGGTATTTTACATGCAAAAAACGTAGATTCTATAATTTATGCTTGCAAAGTTGTTTGTGAAATGCAATCTTCAAAAGTTTTTTCGAATTTACTTGACGCTATAGAAACTTTCGGCTATATTGAATTATATAAAGGATATGAAAGTAAAGCGACCTTTGATGAACTTTACGATATATATTCTAAAGGGTAATTTATAGAGGAGTAGTATAATATGAGTTTAGGTACAGTTTTAGATACAGTTTCTAAATCAAGCGCTTTTATCGCAGGTGGTAAAGCGGCATTGAATAAAGGTAGAGAGTTTGCTCGTAATTTAGACGGTCAAAACCTAGTTCCTGAAAATGAATATACAGTTGATCATACGCAGAAGTTTGATATCTGATACTTGGTATGTAAAACTCTAAAGTAAAAGGCCTCACGGGGCCTTTTGTTGTATCTGACCTCTTGCAAGTTCCCTATTCCCGTCATTGCGAGGCAACGCCGAAGCAATCCAGAAAAACTATAAAGTACCATATATGCAGGGAATCACTTTGCTTCAGGGCGATCAACCGTGAAGCTCTCACCACACCCACAGCGCGCGGCTTCATTCGGGTTGGTGAAGGTAAAGCCACTATCCAGCTCCCCTGTTGAATAATCAACAACCGTCCCAAACAACATCCAGCTATGCATCTTCGGGATATAAAGCGTCGCCCCCTCATGTTCAAACTTATCATCGGCGGTTAAGTCCTCAACCAAAACATGCTCCATCTTATAGGAGTTGCCTGAACACCCTGTAGAGCCAACCGTTAAGCGTAAGCCAACGGCCTCACTATTCAGGGCTGTTTTGGCTTTAATCTGCTCGGCGGCAATATCGGTAATCTTTACGGGTGCTGTATTCATCGGTTTCTCTTTTGGTTAATTAAAGCGTCCTCGGGTTTACCCGCATGACGGCTCTTCTAATTAAGTAAACATATTGAGCTGTAGCTTCGCTGTTTCTGCCATCATTGACGGGTCCCAAATTGGGTCCCACACAATATCAACATCAACATGACGCACACCTTCAACGGGCATCACCGCAGATTGCACCCACCCTGGCATTTCTTGCGCCACAGGACACCCGGGTGATGTCAGCGTCATTTCCACATAAACATCATTGTCTTTGTTTACATCGACCTTATAAATCAACCCCAGCTCATAAATATTCACAGGAATTTCAGGGTCATAAATCTCTTTAATCGCCGCAACAATCTTAGAGGTCAGCTCATGCTCGCTCAACTCCACATTCGGTGGATTGGCCAACTCGTCATAGGCCTCATCATCCCCTTCTTTAATATCGAGGGCGTTTTTAACCATCTCTTTGTCTGCTACATGTTCCATTACATTTTCTCTTTCTTGTCATTGCGAGGAGCCTCGATTCATTCGGGGCGACGCGGCAATCCATTTTTAAGTTTTTCTAGATTGCTCCGCCCAAATAAATTTGGACTCGTAATAACGCTTAACTCAACATTTCCTTTGCTTTCTTCAACCCACTTACAAGCGCCTCAATATCGTTCTCGTTAGAATATAGCCCTAACGACGCCCGTACCGTGGCATCAATTCCAAATCTTTCCATTAACGGCATACAGCAATGATGCCCCGTCCGCACCGCAACACCACATTGGTCAAGTATCATCGCAATATCACTGGCATGCGCCCAATCGGCGGTGAACGATACCACACCCACCTTATTCGCCGCTGTACCGTAAATATTTAAGCCTTCAACACTCTGCAAGCCTTCATTTAATACCTTGAGCAAGCCTGCCTCATGTACCGCGATATTCTCCATACCAATCGCACTCATATAATCAAGCGCCGCCCCAAGGGCAATGACCTCGGCAATGGCTGGCGTACCTGCCTCAAACTTGGCCGCGCCGCTTTTAAACGTCGTACCTTGCTCAAAGCTAACGGTCTCAATCATATCACCACCGCCCTGATAAGGCGGCATTTCGTCTAAAATTTCTGCTTTGGCCCATAAAACGCCAACCCCATTGGGGCCATAAACCTTGTGACCAGTGAAGCAAAAGAAATCACAGCCTATATCCTGAATATCCACAGAGCTATGCACAACGCTTTGCGAACCATCAACAAGCACTTTTATATCTGAATAAAAGTCTTTTGCCTCATTTATGATCGATTTAACGTCATTTACAGTGCCTAACGCGTTAGAAACGTGAACAAGGCCGATAAACTTAGTTTTGCTGCTTAATAATGCCTTAAAACCCTCAAAATCGAGCGTTCCATCGTCTAAAACAGGGATAACCTTAATTACAAGCCCGATTTTCTCGGCTAAAAGCTGCCAAGGGACTATATTCGCGTGATGCTCCATACCGCTAATGATGATTTCATCCCCAGCTGATAAAAACTTTTGCCCCCAGCTGGAAGCAACCAGATTAATCGCTTCTGTCGTATTACGTGTAAAAATAACCTCATCGGCACTTGGTGCATTAATGAAGCGTTTAACGGTCTTGCGAACCGATTCATACTTTTCAGTTGTTACTTGAGAAAAATGATATAACCCACGATGAATATTCGCATAATTGTTTTCGTAAATAGACTTATACGCCTTAATGACCACTTCAGGCTTCTGTGCACTAGACGCGCTATCCAGATACGCCAAAGCCTTCCCATTCACCTCGTGTGATAAAATGGGGAAATCAGCGCGGTAAGATTCTATTCCGGCCACTACTCCAACCATTGCGCCTCCTCTCCATCATCAGACGAAAGATTGTGAAGCCATTGACTGATAATATGCGTTGCCTGCTCTTTAACATCGTCATGGGTTACTTCTTCAACGACTTCATTCACAAACGCCTCAATTAACAAGTTACGCGCTTGCGCTTCTGGGATGCCGCGGGACTGCATATAAAATAATGCATCATCATCAAGGCGGCCAGTCGTTGCCCCGTGCGAACACTTCACATCATCGGCATAAATTTCTAACTCAGGCTTTGTGTTTACCGTTGCTTGTCCAGATAACAACAAAGATTTTGCCATCTGATAACCATCAGTTTTCTGCGCGGGCTTATGAACGTGAATTTTCCCTTGGAAAACACTGGTCGCTATCTCATCAACCACGGTACGGTAATTTTGAAACGAGCGACAATGCGGCGCATGATGCTCAACCGTTATTGTCGTATCCGCCAACTCCTTACCGTCCAACATATTCACACCGTTTAAACGCGCTACACTATGCTCGCCGTTTATATCCACATGCACTTGGTTACGGCTTAGGTTCGCCCCCGTCGTTATAGTGAAGGCTTCATACTCCGCATTACCCGCCATCATAACATGCGTGTTCTGCGTTATAACCGCCGCGTCAGAGTTTTCTTGAAAACGATAATGCTTAAATGTTGCACCCTGCCCCAACTCAATCTGCGTAACAACATTGTTCCAATAACTGCCCGCGCCCAATTGATATTCAATAAGGGTAAACTCTGCATTCTCCGCCACACGAATAATCTGCCTCACAGATGTTTGTGCGCCATCATGCCCTGTATAGGTAACCTCTAACGCCTTAACTGCCTTGCTATTTCTTTTGGTGTCTGCAGGCACATCAACAATAAAGCCATCTTTTAAGTACGCGTTACCCGCTTGCCACAGCATCATATCGCCATATTTTTCATTGGATGGCGGGGTTTGCTCAATCATCTCTTGGGCAAAACTTGGAAAACCAGAAAAACCTTTAGGGAATGAATAGGCGTAATCCGTCATACCACTTAAAGTAATATCAGCATCTTTATAGGTCAGATCCATCTTCTTTAATTTGGCAGGCAAATTTGTATATTTCCAACGCTCTAACTTTTGCGTTGGTAACCCTGTTTCATTCAGGCTCGCCACAGCACGCAGACGAAGGGCATTAACCCACTCGGCAGAAGAAGGTTGTAATACCGCCTGCTCTTTTAAAGCAAGCGCAGCATTATCGTTACGGTAACGTGGTTGGAACTTAGCAATGGCACTCATGGCTTACGCTGCTTCCTCTTGTGCAAATTCGGCATAACCTTTTTCTTCCAGCTCTAATGCTAACTCAGGGCCACCAGATTTCACAATCTGCCCCTTCGCCAATACATGCACCTTGTCAGGTTTAATATAATCAAGAAGGCGTTGGTAATGCGTGATAACCAAGAAAGAACGATCCTGCGCCCGTAAAGCATTCACCCCATCGGCAACAATCTTAAGGGCATCAATATCAAGACCAGAATCCGTTTCATCTAGGACTGCAAATTTAGGCTCTAACATCGCCATCTGTAGAACTTCATTCCGCTTTTTCTCTCCACCAGAAAACCCAACATTCACCGCCCGCTTCATCATGTGGTCAGAAATCCCTAACTTCTTACAGGTTCCCTTCATCAGCTTTAGCAAACCAATAGCGTCCAGCTCGTCTTCGCCGCGCGCTTTACGCACTGCGTTTAAAGCTGTCTTTAAAAAGGTTGTCATTTGCACACCAGGAATTTCAACAGGGTACTGAAACGCCAAGAACAAACCTGCCGCCGCCCGCTCATCTGGCGACATATCCAATATATTCTCACCATCCAACGTGGCTGTACCATCCGTGACCTCATATCCATCACGACCAGATAATACGTAAGACAGCGTAGATTTCCCCGCCCCATTAGGCCCCATAATGGCATGCACCTCACCATTACCAATGGTCAGGTTTAATCCTTTTAATATTTCAGTGCCATCAATCTCGGCATGTAAATTTTTAATCTTAATCATTTTAATCTCTCAATAGCTTCCGCTAATTCTAAATCTTTTGTTGTTATTTTGTTACCCGCATCGTGCGTGCTTAAAAATAATTTTACCTTGTTATAAACATTCTCAAGTCTTGGGTGATGGTTTTGCTTTTCCGCCAATATAGCCACGCGCGATATAAACCCAAACGCCTCTACGAAATTTTCAAATTCTAAATGAATGAAAACTTCATCATTCGCCAATGACCAAGCCTGATGTTCTTCCAACCAAGCGTTTAAATCGGCATCACTAATGACTGTAAAATTACTCATCTTCTGCTTTTTGTTCTGTTTCTGACTTTTGCGCTTCTTCTAGTTTTTCTAACAGTTTCAAATTATTTTTTGATGTCTGACCTAAAGAGGCTTGCGCCGCATCCAGCTTGGCAACCAAAGCTTTATCAACCTGTTTAAACTCATGAATACGTTTGTGGAATTCACCTGCGGCCTTTTCGTATATGGCGGCAACATGTTCTTTTCCTTCTTCATTGGTGCTAAACGTTGTTCCATCATTTGTGGATAGCGCATGCGTTTCAATCTCAAGCCGTGCAACCAATTCCTCGGTAATCACGATCATTTCTTCAACCGCCTGACGCGGATCATCATTCAATATTTTTTTATTTTCTTCAGTCATTTCTTCTCCTTTTGACTATCCTACAGAACCTTCCAAGCTAATTCCCACTAGCTTCTGCGCTTCAACAGCAAATTCCATGGGTAAATGTTGCATTACATCACGGCAAAAGCCATTAACAATCAAGGCAAGCGCTTCTTCTTCCGTAATACCACGTTGCTGGCAGTAAAAGAGTTGGTCTTCGCTAATTTTGCTTGTCGTTGCCTCATGCTCCAACTGCGCCGCAGGGTTCTTAGTTTCAATATAAGGCACAGTATGTGCACCACAATTATCACCAATCAACAAGCTATCGCACTGCGTAAAGTTACGTGCGCCTTCCGCACCCGCCATAATTTTAACCTGCCCACGATAGGTCTGATCTGACTTACCTGCACTAATACCCTTGGCGATGATACGACTTTTGGTGTTCTTACCCATGTGAATCATTTTTGTGCCGGTATCGGCTTGCTGGCAGTTGTTGGTGATAGCCACAGAATAAAACTCACCTTGCGACCCATCACCTTTTAAAATGCATGATGGATATTTCCATGTAATAGCAGACCCCGTTTCAACCTGCGTCCATGATACTTTAGAATTTTTGCCTTCGCACAACGCACGTTTGGTAACAAAGTTATAAATACCGCCTTTGCCGTTTTCATCGCCAGGATACCAGTTTTGCACCGTTGAATATTTAATCTCAGCATCATCATGAGCGATAAGCTCAACCACTGCGGCATGAAGCTGGTTTTCATCACGCATCGGCGCGGTACACCCTTCCAGATAAGACACATAAGCGCCCTTATCCGCGATAATCAGCGTCCGCTCAAACTGCCCTGTATTAATCGCATTCATGCGAAAATAAGTCGATAACTCCATCGGGCAGCGCACACCAGGTGGGATATAAACGAACGATCCATCGGTAAAGCACGCGGTATTTAAACACGCATGTTTGTTATCTGCCATCGGTACGACAGAGCATAGATATTTCTTTACGAGCTCAGGATGTTCACGAATGGCCTCACTGATGGAACAAAAGATAACACCCACCTCTTCTAAAGATTTCTTAAACGTTGTCGCCACGGATACCGAATCAAATACAGCATCAACCGCAACGCGCGGCGCACCTTCAACCCCCGCCAGAACTTCTTGTTCTTTCAAAGAAATACCCAGCTTCTCATAAGTTTCTAATAATTTAGGATCAACCTCATCCAAAGATTTTGGCGCAGGATTCATGTTCTTTGGTTGCGCGTAATAATACGCATCTTGGTAGTCAATTTCTGGGAAATCAACTTTTGCCCAATCCGCTTCTGGCATTGTTAGCCAATGCTTATAAGCCTTTAGGCGTAATTCCAGCATCCATTCTGGCTCATCTTTCTTGGCAGAGATAAGACGGATAATATCTTCATTAAGGCCTTTCGGTGCGTACTCCATCTCAATATCGGTTTCAAACCCTGCCTCATACGTACCAAGATTTTTAACCGTATCAATAGTCTCCTGATCGATGTGTGATGATGTTGGCATGACTGCTGGTTGGGCGGTGTCGCTCATCTGACGTCTCCTATCATTTGCTTCAACGATACATTCTCAAGCGCGCTTTGCATGGCCATGTTCACAGGATTCCACTTGCCTTTAATATTACAATTATCCGCGCGGTCACATTGTTGCGCGGCCGTATCAACACACGCCGTTAACGCAATCGGCCCTTCTGTTGCCCCTATGACATGCGCCATGTTTATTTCTTCTGGTGACTTGTTCAACGCATAACCACCATTCGTCCCGCGCAATGAATCAACCAATTTATGCTTTGCCAACAGCTTTAAAATTTTAGACACCGTCGGCTCAGGCAGTTTTGTGCGTTCTGCAACATTTGTTGCGCTCGCAAGCTGTCCATTTCTGCCCGCCATATCGGCCAAAATCACCACCGCATAATCTGTCATTTTAGATAGTTTTATCATCGTATTTGCGAGCCATTCTCAATAAGGTACTATTTTAGTACTGATTAGACTTTCTTTTACTCTTTTTTGACTAAAAATCAAGGCTATTAACCCAAAAAACATATGAATTTAGGCTTCATTCAGCCTTTAACGAATTTTAAAGCCTTTTCAACGATACTAAGGATAACGATACAAAAGGAAAAACAGTGAAAACAACTACCAACGAATTTATGAATGCTATTTCAGGGGAGCAAGAAACGGGCGTATTATCTGCAGATAGTTTTAATAGTTTAAACAATAAAATAGCTAAGCTATCAGGCGTTCAAAGGTTAGGTTAGGTTAGGTTAGGTTAGGTTAGGTTAGGTTAGGTTAGGTTAGGTTAAACCACAACAAACGGATTAATCATCTGCTTGTCCTCAATCTCAACCACCCACAAATCAGGGTCACGGCCTATTGATCGCGTGATATATTCATCCGCCCTTTTCTCTTCAATAGCATCTTCTTGAAAAACATTAAACCACCCCATAACACCATCTAAATCGCGCTGTTGTGTCAGTAACTTACAATCACCCTGCGTAGAGCTGAGCTTTAACAAAACCAACCCACTCATCTTTTCACCTTTGTGAGTCACATAAACCCCAACACCGGTAGATGTTAGCTCTCTAATTTTGGCTTCCAACCATAAATATGTGGGAGTGCGAGGCTCTTCAGAAAACAAGAATATTACTTTGCGTTTAACTTTTTACCATAAAGTTCAAGGCGGCATTCAACCAATTCATAGCCCAGCTCTTCGGCAATTTTTAACTTAATATCTTCTATTTCCTGACTTTGAAATTCAACGATTTTACCGCTTTCTAAATCAATCAAATGGTGATGATGCTCAGAACTCACTTCATATCTTGCATGTTGGTCATCACTAAACTCATGACGAAAAACCAAACCAAGCTCGTCCAGCAAACCTAACGTACGGTAAACAGTCGCCATGCTGATAGAGGCATCCCTTTCCTTGGCGCGCTCATAAACATCTTCTACCGAAGGGTGGTCTTTGGCATGCACTAAAATATCCAATATCACCTTACGGGGCGCTGTCATTTTTAAGCCTGCATCAATGCATTTTTGCTCAAGGTCTATTGCTGTCATTTGAAATAACTCCTAAATTTTTTTTGAATAATACTATTATAAAGACGTATTATCAATGATGACGTGTTCGTGCCTTGGAAAATCCAACAATAACGGTTGTTCCCTTGCCCTCTGCGGACTGCAAGGTGAATGCACCCCCATGCATTTCAACCATGGCCTTTGCAAGCGGCAACCCTAACCCTGTGCCTTGATAGGCCTTATTATGCGCTAATGACGGGTCGTGTATTTGTCCAAAAGGTTCCAAAGCGTCTTGGATACGCTCCTTGGGTATACCGACACCTTCGTCAGAAATAATGACCTCAATCTCATCCTTGCTATTTAATCGTGTTTTTATCGTAATGACACCACCATTATCAGAATATTTAATAGAATTAGTAATAAGGTTGATAAACACCTGTCGTAACAACCTTGGGTCGGCGTATAGTCGCGCAATATCGCCCTGAAGATCAACCTCAATAGACACCTTCTTATTAACATTTCGCGAGTTCATAACGCGCACTAACGTTTTAAGCAGTCTATTAATATCTATTTCTTGTTCATCTAAAACAACCTTGCCGGCTTCTATCTTAGACATGTCTAAAACTTCATTAATAATCTCCAGCAAGTGCGTCGCACTCATATGCACATCTGCCATATATTCTTTGTATTTGCTATTGGCCAAGGGCCCAAACGCTTCCTTCACCATCATTTCTGAAAACCCAATAATCGCATTTAAGGGTGTCCTTAATTCATGGCTCATATTGGCGAGGAAGGCAGACTTGGCATTATTGGCAGAATCCGCCCGCTCTTTCGCAACACGCAGCGATAATTCCATCTGCTTACGTTTCGTAATATTAAAAAGTGTTGTGACCTGAAACCTGCGCCCATTACTTAGTTTTAAAGGGGCCGTTGTAAAAAGCGTATTGGCTATTGTCCCATCTTTACAAAAAACCTTAACCTCACCAGAATGGCTTAAATCATCATTTAAAAACTTTTGATAGCTTTCTTGCGTAATTTCTTGTTCATCTTCGGTAATAAATTCAATGAAATCCTTATCTAGAGTTTCCTCTCTCCCCCAGCCATAAATTTTTTCAAAGCTATCATTCATTTTGACGATATTGCGGTCACTATCAAAAACCAATATCCCAACATCTGACGCATTAAAGATAGATGTTAAAAGTGAAAGCGCATCATTTCTCTCGCGCTCGACAACCGAAACATCTGTTGCGCTAGGTTGACCTATAACATCCAAACACACAACACCACCAACATCATCAAGAATGGGGTTAATCCAAAAACCTGGTGCTGCCCCCTCCTCTGAGAAACCTGATATTGTAGGCAAGGTAACAGCGAGCTTTTTCTCAAAGCTTACAGTTAATGACTCTAAAAAATTTTTGTAATCAGATTCTTTTATAAGCGCCTCAAGCGCGTGACCAACAATATTATCTTTTTCTTTATTAAAAAAAAGTATCCCTTTGTCATTCACCCCAGATACAATAAAAATATCGTCCTTACGCTCCACCAAAAACCTTATAACGGGCATTTGGTCAAACAAAGCTTCATGATTGACTGTTTTTTTATCCATATACGACCAATACTATCAAACTATTGTTTGGAACCAATAAAACGTTCTAACGGGCTAATATCCAAAAGCTTTAGAAACACACCCCCATCACTTTCGTGTTCTTCTAAATCATTCTTCATGTTTTTTAACAAAACAGAAATCTCATCTCCTGAAACCGGTTCCGACAAACAGCAAGAAACTGTAATTTTCTCTGTGTTTTCTACATCAGCGTTCAACGTATATTGAATACGCCTTACCGCTGACTCTGCTCCCACTGTGTCTGCATGCTTTAGACTTAAAAGAAACTGCCCTCCGTCTAAATAATAAGCATCATCAAAAGGGCGCATACAGCTCTTAATACTATTGGCCGTGCGCAATATTATATCCTGCGGATTTTTATAAGCTTCAATTTTATCAATACATAGTACGATAAGAGCAAACGGGTTACCGTTACGTGAAAGGCGTTCCATTTCCCTATCGAGGTCATGCTGAATAGCCTCGGCTGGGCGTAGCCCTGTTATATCGTTGGTACCATCGAGATTTAAGGCATTATCTTTTTCTAAACGACGAATACTAGATACGAAAGAGCCATATAGGTTTTTAAACGTTATAAACTCTTTATGGCTAGGTTGCTGATTACCTTTTAATTTCTCAATAATGTCTAAAGCAACAACCTTCATTTCATTATGCGTATCAATAATAGGTTGGGCAATAGTGGTGCTTACCTCATTATCGACTGCGTTCTTTTCAACCCATTTACTAAAGCTTACAGGAAGGGTGAAGTCTGCTGGAACATTCTGTTTACCAACATAACCAACATATAAGGCAAGCTCACTAAACCACTCTGTGTAATCTTCCAGAACACTTGTTAATGCCTTAAATTTATCGTTATTTTGTTCGCCCATAAGACTATTCTACAGCAAATTCCTAAAGAAATAAAAAATAAATTCCCTGAAACAGCTATGAAATAGCTATAATGAAGCTCTAGCGCAAAACTTAGTCACAAAGCCATTCTTTGCGAAGCGCCTCTAAACTGCCCTCTTTTATGGCTTCGCGCACCTCACGCATCAGCTGATTTATCACCGCTACATTATGTTGAGACACAATCTGATACCCCAACATTTCTCCCGCTTTTAGCAAGTGGTGGATGTACGCTTTAGAATATTCGGTTGAACACGGTAAATCCATAGAGGCATCAAGCGGTTCAGGGTCTTCCTTATACCGCGTATTGATTAAATTAATCCGCTCATTCTTCGCCCCTTTAATCAACGCCATACCATGACGCGCGATACGCGTTGGCATGACGCAATCAAATGTATCAATGCCATATTTAACGCTTTCAAAAACGTCCTTAATTCGCCCAATTCCTAAAAAATGAATAGGTCTTGTTGGATGGTTAAGGGATTGAATGGCCTCTAAAATTCCATACATTTCCTCATCACTACCGCCAAGACACCCCCCTACGGCTGTACCAAAGAAAGGACGGTCGGCGACATACTCGGCACTTGTTTTTCGTAAATCATGGTATATACCACCTTGCACAATCCCATATAACCCTTGCGACCCATCATGCGTTTCATCAAAGGCGGTCAGCGAACGGTCCCCCCACCGCATACTCATTTCCATTGATCTGGCCGTATAATCCCGCGTTACCTGATAGGCCGTACATTCATCCATCTGCATGATGAGGTCTGCACCCAACTGCCGTTGCAACTTCATGGAAATTTCAGGGTTTAACTTTAATTTCTGTCCATCACGATACGACTTAAAGACTGCGCCATCTTCCGTGATTTTCAACAGAGATTCCTTTTTGGCTGTGGTGTTGCGCCCTTTAATCTCATCAGCGCACGTCCCATGCCCCATAGAAAACACCTGAAACCCGCCACTATCGGTCAGTAAGGGGCCGTTCCAATTCATAAACTTATGCAGACCACCCATTTTCTCAACTATGTCGGCCGTTGGTTGAATCATTAAATGATAGGTATTGGCTAGGATAATATCCGTTTGTGCCTCTTTCATCTGATAGGGCGACAGGTTTTTGATGGAAGCCTTTGTTCCGCAAAAAATATAGTTTGGCGTCTCAATAACACCATGCGGCGTACTCAGCTTCCCTACCCGTGCGCCAGAATTCTCATCTTGGTGCGTCACTTCAAACCCAAAACCTGGATATTCTATATTTTTGTTAAATTCACTCATGCGCGCTTTATGCCAGAGCCTCCCCTATGAAGGCAAGGTTTTCTTATTATTTAAAGCCTTGGAGTCGAGATTGTTTTATCTGGCTGTGTATCAACCTCCTCACTAGGGATTTGATATATTTTTATTAAAGCAGACTGAATAGTCCCCACAAGCTCAACAAGCTCACCTTCTGTTTCAATAAACCCAGCACTACCTGTTCGCTTATCTTTTATCATTTTCGACAAGCCTATTTCAACGTCATAAAGCAGAGTTACCGCTTCAGTGCTGCCTTTCTTTACCGCTTCAATATAATAAAATACAGCAAGGTTGGCACTTTTAACACTGCCCTTCTCTCCATGGTAAAACCGATCCCCCAGCGCGAGGTAATCTGCATCAACTTTCGGCCAAAATACAGCTTCGTTAATGGGCGGTACTTTATCGCCTTGGTTACGTAGTGCATGCGTTACTGCCTGCATTAACCGCGAGGTTAGCTGTCCCAATAACCCACCTGCGGTCCACACCGCTGCGTCATATATTTTTCGTAATTTCATCACCGCTCACATCATTCACCAATACGTGTGTTATGTATATACGTCCATATAACTTTATGCAATAAAAAAACCCGCTTAGATTACTCTAAACAGGTTCAATTAAATTCTTAACAAAGTCTTTTAATAGACTGAAAAATTATGCGGAAGCACGCTCTTTTGCTTTTTCAACAGCCGCTTTAATAGGACGGAGCGCAGGATCAAGCTTGGTTTTGGCTGTGCTTGTCACATAAGCATCAATACCGCCCTTGTGATCAAGAGTTCTTAACCCGTGAACAGAGGTACGAATCTTAACCATACGCTTTAATGCTTCGCTATAAACACTTGTATCTTGAATATTAATCTCAAAAGTACGCTTTGTTGCGTTTCTCGCGTGTGAGCGGTTGTTTCCAACCATACGTTTTTTACCAGTAATCATACATTGACGGCCCATGGCTCTATTCCTTAAATATCAAATAAATTAAATTCTGCAGGACATTAATGGAATTTAACCGATAAAGTCAAGCCTTCTATACTGCTTTTTTGCGTGATTTAGCTGATTATAGCGCTTAATCAGTTTTAATTGCCTTCAATTATCTTTAAGGCGCAACAATCATCGCGCCGCTCAACACCGCCAACAACAATATGTGTGCCATAAAGCTTATATAAACCACACGGTGCAGGTGCTTCGCATTTAACTGCGCTGTTGCCCCTTTGGGACCAACCCAACTTCTCTTGATAGCATGACCATCAAGGCTCTTCGTTGGGCCACCCAAGCTAACGTTCAGCGCATAAGCTGCCGCTGTCATTGGCAGGCCTCCTTCTGCGTAAGGGGCTCTGCCTGATGGCCTCATCAACCCTAAAAATGCTCGCGTCATACCCGCCGTTGGGGTCAGGATACCCGCCAACACAATTAATAATCCGCTTAATAGATTCGGCACAAAACCCAATAACTCTTCTAAAGCATTAATAGGTTTGCCAAAACCGCTTGAATGCCCTTCACGGCCAAAAAGCCATTGCAACGCCGCCAGCCCTGCATACAGATATACGCCAACGATTCCCAAAATTAAATACCACAAAATTGGCGCAACCATACCTTTATCGAACGCTTTTAACCCCAACCCCATACCGACACGCGTAATTGTAAAATCGTCATTACGGCTCAGATCTGTACGTGTTGAGCGCGCAATCGTAAAATAAGCATTCTTCGTCACTTTCTTTTCATTGATCGCACGATAAAGCCGTCCTTGCGCCGCAAACACCGCCCCAGAGGTTAACGTCAAACATAAAGCTAGAGTTTCGATGATTGACCATTTGGGGTAATACGCACTGGCCGCCTCGACCGCACTACCCACCATGAATGAAAAGATAAGCGCGAGGATGGTTAAAACAAGACCGCGAAAGATTAAATCCCCTTGCGGACGACTGGCCTTATCCATTTTATGGCCAAGCTTACCAAATATGATTTCAATAAAGTGCCAGAACAAAGGCTGGGCATTCCCACCCAACGCACCGCGCATCATACCCCACAACGTAACAAGAGCCAACGCCGCCATTGCAATAGGCAACCTTGCAGGGTCAATAATTTGCCCATGAATCTGCCCATATGTATTTTCTAAAATTTGAAACCACTCAGTCATACCCTGAAATTATCATAAAATTGGGGGACTTCCGCGCGTTAATTCGCTTTATCCCTATAAATTACGAATGAATCAATGTTATGTTTATTAAATAGGAGCAAATAATCATTTGCGCCTTGCCATCTTTTTATCGGACGATATAGTAACTATGTTCAAGCTTAACGATATTATTGAGGAAGTAATGAGCGCAAAAGCACTCAAAAACACCAAAAATACACGTAAAGATGCTCTTTTAAGGGCGCAAAAGGCTGATAACGCCCTCAACACCTACCCTTTTACTGATATTTCACCTAGTTTAGTCCTAAAAATCAACCCACGCGCCAAAAGAATGGCGCTTCGCCTTGACCCAAAGAAGCAAATCGTCAATTTGGTCGTACCCAAACGCGGCTCTATGCGTGATGCGTACCTCTTTGCTTTGGAGCATAAATATTGGATACGTGAGAAATTAAACGCCCTCCCGCCGCTCATTCATTTCACACACGGCACTGTCATTCCTATTTTGGGTGAGGATGTCACAATCAATATAACCTACGATAACACTTTAAGAAAAACAGATATCTATTTGAAAAATAATGAATTACTGGTTTTAACAAACAAAGAAGACCCCTCTTCTCGTATTAAACGTTTTATTATCAATTTTGCCAAAGAGAAATTAACCGCCCTCTCTCATGAAAAGGCGGCGCTCATTAACAAGAAAATCATATCTGTTGATGTTAAAGACACTGCCAGCCGTTGGGGCAGTTGTTCTCAAGATGGCAAGCTTTGCTTTTCTTGGCGGCTCATCTTTGCCCCCCTAGAGGCATTTGACTATGTTGTCGCGCATGAGGTCGCGCACCTACTCCATATGGATCATTCGCCAAACTTTTGGATAGAATGTGAGGACTTATCCGCTAATTACTCACGCGGTAAATCATGGATGAAACGCCATAGTGGTGAATTGATTAGATATAATTAATCAATTGAAATGCTTTTGGTAGGCCTCATCAACTTTCGCTATTACCACTTTAGTAATTGTATCACTAAGTTCTGAATTTCTTACGGCAGACATCACAGTCCTAGGCTTTTGGGTTGTCATCCCTACATAAGATTTACTGCTTAGGGGTGGAGCAACTTGATTGTAAAAATCTACACAAATAGCATGCTCTTCACTTCCTTGATTAAACGGTGTTAACATAACAACTCTCCAAAACACCCCCTCTTCACCTATGTCTAGCATATCTCCCTTATAAACATTTAAACGGTTAATCCCATCAATATCAACACGTATCACCCCATCTTCGTTCACTTCATGCGCAAATTTATCCCAAATTGCTTGCAACTTTTCACTTGTATTCATTGCGTTAGCTCCTTTCTAACTCCACAGACACGCCCTATACCAAATAGAGTCTGTTAACATGCCCCACCATGACATCCATAATTTCCCCTGCTTCTTTTCCATCTTCAACAGGAAGCCAAACCGCTTGTTTCCCTCTTTCAATAATAGGTTTAACATTAACGCTACCCGGGACAGTATCACCCGTTTCTACATTAAAGCCGACAGAAATAGGGTTTGTTGCCCCTTTTCTTGTTTGCTTTGCTTTAGGGGTATGCATAACCGCCCAGTTACCGTCCACCTTCCGGATATGTAAGTACCCTCGCGTAGCGCGCCTCCATGACCCCCTAACATTAAGGCGAAGAACACCATCTTTATCCACTTTCTTAGTATGTTCATCCCAAATGGCCTCCAACTTATCACTTACTGTTGAAATATGCGGTTCATTCATGCCTAGAACTCCTTATATCTGTAAAATATAGGGGGTTTATAGCAAATCAATCGCACTCTGTAAAATGATTTGTGCGGCAAGCTGATCCGTTAAACCCTTATCTTTCGCTCCCCGCTTGGAAGATCTCTTCATATCCACACGGTTATGCACAAAGTTATCCACTGTATGTGTGGACAATCTTTCGTCCCATAGGGCAATAAACGGTTGACCGCCCTTTGTTGCGTCACAGATATCCTTTCGCTTACTCATTTCATCGGCAAAGCTTCGCGTTGCATCACATCGTGCGCCTTCTGACCCGTCCATATTTAACGGCAAGCCGATAATATAGCCGCCAATTTCAAACTCTTTAATCAGCTTTTGCAGCTCCAAAATATCTTTTGAAAACTTCGTGCGCTTGATTGTTGTAATTGGTGTGGCGATAGATTGCTCCGCATTACTGATGGCGACACCAATAGTTTTGGCTCCTAAGTCCAACCCCATAAGACGGCAGTCCTTCGGCGCCTTATCCTTACAATCTTTCAGCAATCTAATCTTCATGAAGCGTTTATATCATGTTTTTTGCCGTCATTGCGAGGAATGAAATGACGACGCAATCCAGCAAAGCCGTCTTTAAAAAGCTAGATGCCCTCCCCAAATATATTCAGACTCGCAATGGCAATAACTTTATCATTGCGTCTGGTGGCTTTGAGGGGTAAAAAAATACGTCTAATTACAAAGGAATAATAATGTCTATCACTAAAAAAGATGTCGCCAAAGTGGCCAACCTTGCCCGTATAAAAATGGATGATGCCAAGCTTGAAGCCCTCCTCCCCCAACTCACCAATATCATTGGCTTTGTTGAGCAACTTTCTGAGGTTGATACAGATAATGTTGAACCACTGGCAAGTGTTGTGGATTTAAATGCCCGCTTACGTGAAGATGAGGTCACCGATGGCGGTTACCCAAAAGAAATTCTGGCGAATGCTCCAGAAGAATTAGAGGGCTATTTCGTTGTCCCGAAAGTGGTGGAGTAATAATAGAACTGAAGGCTGTAGAGCGGCTATTGCCCGTTCATGAAGCACAAATATTAACTTATTTGAAACTATCTAAAATCAAAACAGGATTACTTATTAACTTTAATACTAAACTTATAAAGGATGGCATAAAAAGATACTCACTATAAAATAAATTAGAAAAATAACTTAGTGTGCTTCGTGCCTTAGTGGTGGAATAAAAATGACTGATTTAACAAACATGACAATGGCGCAAGCCTTAAAAAGCCTTGATAATAAAGACTTCACTTCTGTTGAAATAACACAGGCACATATTGACGCTATGGCGCAAGCTAAAGACCTTAATTGCTTTATCACTGAAACGCCCGAACTGGCTCTTGAACAAGCCGCCGCCAGTGATGCCCGCCGCGCCGCAGGAAACGCAGGGGCGCTTGATGGTATCCCTATTGCGATGAAAGACTTATTTTGTACCAAAGGCGTACGGACAACAGCCGCCAGTGGTATTTTAGAAAATTTTATCCCTCAATATGAATCAACAGTTTCTCAGAACTTACTAAATGCGGGAACGGTCTCCTTGGGTAAGGCCAACCTTGACCAATTTGCTATGGGTTCGTCTAACACAACCAGTAAATTTGGTAACGTCATCAGCCCTTGGAAAAAGCAAAATGGGTCAAACGCGGACTTGGTTCCGGGTGGCTCCTCTGGTGGGTCTGCCGCGGCTGTTTCGGCACGTATTGCTATGGCGGCAACAGGAACAGATACAGGCGGTTCTATCCGTCAACCTGCCGCCTTTTGTGGGTTGGCTGGCATTAAACCTACCTATGGACGTTGTTCACGTTGGGGTGTTGTTGCCTTTGCCTCTTCTTTGGATCAGGCCGGTGCTTTCGCGCGTAACGTTGAAGACAGCGCACTTCTTTTGAAATCAATGTGTGGTTTTGACCCCAAAGATTCAACCAGTGCCGATATAACTGTTCCTGATTTTGCCGCCGCTTTAACGCAAGATATCAAAGGCAAGAAAATTGGTATCCCGAAAGAATATCGTATTGATGGCGTCCCTGATGAAATCGTTAAATTATGGGATAACGGCATAGATATGCTAAAAGATGCGGGCGCAGAGATTATTGATGTTTCCCTGCCTCACACAAAATACGCTCTCCCCACTTACTATGTTATTGCCCCTGCGGAAGCCTCTTCAAATCTCGCCCGTTATGACGGTGTTCGTTACGGTACGCGTGTTGAAGGTGATAACTTAGATAAGACTTACGAAAACACCCGCGCCGCAGGGTTTGGTGATGAGGTTATCCGCCGTATTATGATTGGTACATACGCGCTTTCTTCTGGTTATTATGATGCTTATTATATTAAGGCACAAAAAGTTCGTCGCTTAATTTCTAATGACTTCAAGTCTGTTTTTGAAAAATGCGATGCGCTCTTAACCCCCACTGCGCCTAGTGCGGCCTTCGCTATTGGCGAAAACGAGGACGATCCTGTTAAGATGTACTTGAATGATGTATTTACAATTCCTGCTTCGTTGGCGGGGCTTCCCGGTATGTCCGTTCCTGCTGGTTTAGACAGTGACGGGTTGCCATTAGGCTTACAAATTATTGGTCGCCCTTGGGATGAAGAAATGGTTCTTCGTGTCGGCCAGACAATCGAAACTGCCGCAAACTTTACGGCGCAACCACAACTAGCGACTGATAAAGCCGCTTAGTTTGATTTAGCTTGATATAGAAAGGCCACCAATATGCGTATTATCTTCTTAACAGTCTTTGCTTTATTTTCATCAATAAGCATTTCAACGGCGCAACCTGTTTCAAAAGAAATGGCAACGTCTTACTACCAAAATTGTATTTCTAAAAAAGCATCACAAACTTTCTCAAAAGAAAGCCAGAACTTTTTATGCTCCTGTACCGCTTCTGAAATGATGGATCACATGACCATTGCCGATATTCAGGCCCTAAGCTCTCAAGACCAAGCCGCGGCGCGTACAGCGCTCAACCACATGCTAACAAAAGTTTATGCCCCTTGTATGGAGTTTCCTGCAAAAGATCATTATTACAACACCTGCATTTCAAATAGCAGTCCAGCTTTAGGTAAAAACCCTGAAAAGACCTGCGGTTGTATGGCCGATAAAGTTGCCTCTTACCTTGGTAAAAATGGTGAGGCTGTCTTCACCGATATATTGAAGCGAAACCCCAATATCAGCGACCCTATGGCCGCCCTCGAAAGTGATAAAGAGTTTCAAAACTACATCGGTAAACAAACATTAGCCTGCGTGCTTTAACAGACTCATCAAAAGGAATAAAAAACTATGTCAGCATTAATAAAAGGTGAAACAGGTGAGTGGGAGATTGTGATTGGAATGGAAATCCACGCGCAGGTTACCGCTCAATCTAAATTATTCTCAGGCTCCGCCGCAGATTTTGGCGCAGAACAAAACACCCAAGTTTCTTTCGTTGATGCCGCCATGCCGGGTATGCTGCCCGTCCTTAATAAAGTCTGCGTTGAACAAGCCGTAAAAACAGGACTTGGCCTGAATGCCGTGATTAATAAAACCTCTATCTTCGCCCGTAAAAATTATTTCTACGCCGACCTACCACAAGGCTACCAAATCTCACAATTTGAAGACCCTATTGTCGGTCTCGGTAAAATTGAGATTGATTTACCCGATGGCACAACAAAAGATATTGGTATTACCCGCCTACATTTAGAGCAAGATGCTGGTAAATCTATCCATGACCAACACCCGACAAAATCCTTTGTTGATCTTAACCGTTCTGGCTGCGCCCTGATGGAGATTGTGTCTGAACCCGACATTAGAGGCCCTGAAGAGGCCGCCGCCTATATAAACAAAATCCGTATGATCTTACGTTACCTTGAAACTTGCGATGGAAACATGGATGAAGGCTCAATGCGCGCTGATGTAAACATCTCTGTTCGTCACCCAGGAGACGAGCTAGGGACACGCGCCGAGATTAAAAACGTGAACTCTGTTAAAGCCATTGGACAGGCGATTGATTTCGAAGTTGCTCGCCAGATTGAGCTTATTGAAGGCGGCGGTGACGTCGTTCAAGAAACCCGTCTTTGGGATCCTGTAAAAATGGAAACTCGTTCCATGCGTTCAAAAGAAGAAGCACATGACTATCGCTACTTCCCTGACCCTGACCTACTTCCGCTCGTTCTTGAAGATGGCTTAATTGAAAAAATCAAAGCAACACTGCCTGAACTTCCTGATGAGAAAAAACATCGTTTCATGAAAGATTACGGGTTGAGCCTATATGACTCCTCCGTGTTGATTGCTGAAAAATCACGCGCTGAATATTTTGAAAATGTTATCAATGATAACGACCCTAAATTATCTGCAAACTGGGTGATTAACGAACTACTCGGTATCTTGAATAAAGAATCTAAAGCACTTGAAGACTCTCCTATTTCCGCAGAACAACTTGGCGGGCTTATCGCCCTTATCACCGATGATACAATTTCAGGTAAAATAGCCAAAGAAGTCTTTGCTGAGATGTATACCTCTGGTAAAGATGCCGCCGTTATTGTCGATGAAAAAGGCTTGAAACAAGTCACGGATACAGGCGCGATTGACGCCATCATTGATAAAGTTATCGAGGCTAATCCTGACAATGTTGAAAAATACAAAGGCGGAAAAGACAAACTTTTCGGCTTCTTTGTCGGTCAAGTCATGAAAGAAACTGGCGGTAAAGCCAACCCTAAAATCGTGAATGACCTTTTAAAGAAAAAACTATCTTAAAAGGGATTAGCGTTCAAACGACGCTGGTAACACAACAACTTGAATCTCACCCTTCTCAAGCAAGCTGTCATCTGAACTCAGCCCTTCTAAAGCCGTATTTAACGCTGCTGTCATCTCTTGGCTGATATCTACGCTGGCTTCATGCGCTACCCCAACAATCCTCTTAAAGGCGGAAACCATTTTTTTACCCTGTTCAGGGTCATTGCTACGGCTCAATTTATCAGGCTGACTACTCCACTCAACCCCTTTTCCAACCAACATTTTCACCGCTCCTGTGGATTTGTTGAACTCCAAAGCAATCTCACGTGTAAATTCAACACTTCCCTTGGGGCAATATAACGTTATTTCATCGTCTTTTACTGACATAATCACTTGATTCCCCCGAGGGAGTATTTTTAAAGCTCCCATAAGGATTGTATGACGATCTTCATCACCCAAGCGTTTAAATTCTTTGCTATTCAACATTGTTTGATAGGCTTCCAAACGATCATTTTTCTGCGGAGTGGATAACAGCTCTATAAAAGATTTTTGTTTCGTATCACCATCTAGGCTCTTAAAAATTTCTGATGCTACCGTTGCCTTATACCCTTCCAAAGTGTCATTATCAGGTAAAGCGTCTAAGCATTGCACAAAAGTACCGCGGATATTTTTATCACGAAGATAATCAATAGATTTGGAGTTAAGCACTGCTTTATAAGCCTCTAAACGCTCACCTTCAGGCAAGGCGTACAACCCTTCAGTAAGCCCACCAATTATATCTGCATCATCCATATCGTTAAACGCTTTAAGATTAATCATTTCCTTATATTCTGATAAACGATCACCTTCAGATAAAGCCCTCAACCCTTCGATGAAGGTTTCAGAACGGTATTTGCTACCCAAACTCCTAAAAGCCTTTGAGACAATCATCCCTCTATAAGCGTCTAAAATTATCTCCTTTGGTAAAGAACGCAATTCTTTAATAAATTTGTTTCGACGCCCCTTACTAGTAAAAACCTGAAAGTCGGGTGAGGTGATACGCGTCATAAAGTTTTCTAGGGCTCTATTTTGACGGTCAGCAGCTAACTTTTCTAATAGGTTGGATAGAAACTTCATATTTATTACCTTATTTATTGTCTTGGATTAACTTGAGTTAATTAAGCGTCATTGTTTAACATAACAATAAAATATTGTCAATGAATCTCTGATATTAGATGCTTAAGTACTAGGATTTAATTCCTTTGCATGCTATAGTAAGCGATGCCTTATATAAATCAAAATATCATCCGCTTCTCCCGCCCAAACATACTCACATATTTGCTACGCATGGAACGTTGGACACCCCCCTCCCTCCAATTTCCGGTGAACAAAATGAGTAACTTTTTTACGCCAATAAAATCAATGGGTTACAAAGCACTAAGTCATAGAAAAACTAGTAAAAATACCGTGACCTCATCCATAACAACAGGTAAGCTTGCCTTATGAAACAAAAATATGAATATAAAGTTGCGATATATCGCGAACCCCTTCTAGGATCCATCTTTCTTCAAGGGTCAAAAGTAACTCCCGTGATTACGAATTGTTGGTTGAGTGATCTTAGTTACTTTTCTTTCTGAATTAATATTGAGTAAATAACACACAAAAGGAGATTAAGAAAATGGGGTATGTCGAACAAAACTTAATAAAAAGTGAAGCTGTTATCAAAACTGCTGAACTACATTGGTTTATATATATAAGAGGCGCTACTTTTTTTATACTGGGCTTGTTATTGGCTCTTTCACCAGAAAATGTAACGATAGGTAGCTCATTTATTGCTATTGGCTTTCTATACCTACTGCTAGCTTTTATCAGTGTGAAAACGACTGAGCTAGCAGTCACAAACAAAAGAGTTATTGCAAAGTATGGGCTTATTTCAAGGCAAACTGTCGAACTCAACTTAAATAAGATTGAAGGCTTAAATGTAAATCAAGGAGTATTAGGTAGAATATTTAATTTTGGTAACATTATATTAGGCGGGACTGGTGGTAAAAAGTCTCCCATTAAATATATTTCTAAACCACTAGAGTTTAGGAAAGAGGTAAACGAGCAGATTGAAGGATAGCTTTTTAATTAAAGACGAAAATTATCTGGATTAAACCATGGCAAAATCTTTTCTTCAAAAAGGACAAAAAGGTCCCCTCAATCATACAATGAAGGCGCGTCAGCGTATTGTCGCTGGGCTAAGCTGGGACGCCCGCGAAACAAAGGTTGGGCTTGTCGGACGGGTGACGGGTGACTCTCAACATGATCTTGATATCAACTGTTATATCTATGACCAAGAAAAAGAATTTAGCGATTTTGTTGGCTCTGAAGTTCAGGATTCAATAGACCAAAGCGAAACGATTTATCACAGCGGTGACGACCAAAGCGGCGCAGGAGATGGTGATGATGAATATATCTCGGCGGAGCTGGCAAAGCTTCCTCAAGATATTTACGGCATGGTTTTTATTGTTGAAATTCGTAGTCAACACAGCTTCCAAGATGTACTGACACCATTTGCGCGTATTGCTGATGGTTTTAACGATGAGAACTTACTCGAAATACCAATTACTGGTGAAAAAGCGGTAAATTCCAATGCTTTTATTATGTGTGCTATTCAACGCAAATCAGACAGCCCCACAGGTTGGCAACTCCATAATATCAGTGAATTTCCCGATGTTTCTCAAATAGAAGACTGGGGCAGTTATTTATCTCAGTTTATAGATTGATATTTATGCGAAGCCTTGCTAAACAAGGCTAATGATGGGCACGTGGCCGAGTGGCTGAAGGCGCTCCCCTGCTAAGGGAGTATGGGGTTTATAGCCTCATCGAGGGTTCGAATCCCTCCGTGCCCGCCATTTTTAAGCTGTAAAAAACCCTCAAATTTTAGGGGGCTTTTTAAGGCAAGACCTAGCAAGTCATTTAAATAAACGTTATCTTGTTTACATGACAGATCACATTTTTAAATTCCCTGCTCCATTTATTCAAAACAGTAAGAAATCAAAGGTTTCAATAATCCTGATTGAAAAACCTGATTATCCTCATTGGATTAAGAAACAGAACGAGCATTTACAGGCTCAACTCTCTCAGAACTCTTTCGAGGCTGATCCGTTACAACTCGCTACTATTTTAAACAAAGACGGTAAACTTGAGAAAATTATCTTTAGCTTAAGTCAGCCTGTTTATTATTTAGATACAGCAACGATTGTTCAGTTTATTGAGAGTAACTATTCAAAAGAGTTTATCGAGAGTCATGTTTTCGAAGTTATCAGCACGCATGAAGAAGATATTTCAAATAAAATCGCTATTGGTTGGGGATTCGGCGCTTATCGTTTTGATCGTTACAAGAAGAATGATGCTGCGACACCGATATTGGTTTGGCCAAATAAAGCTGACCAAAAACACGTCACCGCAACGATTGAGGGTGCGAGCCTTTTAAGAAATTTAGTCAATACACCACCGAATGACTTAGGCACGGATGAGTTAGCCGAAGCCGCAAAGGACGTCGCCAAACACCATAAAGCCAAAGTGAAAATCATTTGCGATGACGATTTGCTCAAGAAAAACTTCCCCATGATTTACAATGTTGGTAAGGCGAGCCCTCGTCCGCCGCAACTGGTTGATATTCAATGGGGTAAATCTAAACACCCGAAAGTCACTCTTGTTGGCAAAGGTATTGTGTACGATACAGGCGGTTTAAACCTGAAACCCGGTCAATATATGCGCGACATGAAAAAAGATATGGGCGGCGCGGCGCACGCACTTGGTACTGCGTGGATGATTATGGCACTCAACCTGCCTATACAATTACGCGTGCTACTTCCCATTGCGGAAAATAGTGTTGCGGGCAACTCTTATCGCCCTGGTGATATCCTACCAACCCGCAAAGGCATAACGGTTGAAATTGAAGATACGGATGCAGAAGGCAGATTGGTTTTATCTGATGCGTTGACTTATGCGTGTGAAGAAGAGCCTGACTTACTAATTGATTTTGCAACACTGACAGGCGCCGCACGGGTTGCTGTGGGTTATGATATTCCTGCGTTCTTTTCAAACCGCGAGGATTATATTGACGATCTTCGTCACTCAAGCGTTGAAAGCGATGATCCTTGCTGGCCATTCCCCTTATGGGACGGTTACGACAAAAATTTAAACGGCAACATTTCAGACATTAAAAACGAAGGAACTGGTCGAGCGGGTCATATTGAAGCCGCGCTTTTTCTGCAACGTTTCATTGATTCAAAAACGGATTGGATCCACCTAGATTGTTTTGCATGGGAGCAAAACGGTAAAGCGGGCAGACCCAAAGGTGGCGCGGACACAGGCATGCGCGCCATTGTTGATTTGATTAAGGCAAAATATGGATGAATAAAATGCGCTTAACTGTTATAACCCCGACAGCAGATATCTTGGATGTCCCTTCTGAACCAAAGAAGATTAGTAATGACGATTCACAGCTTCTTTATGGTGAAAAATTTATAGTAGAAAAGTCGCATGGTGCTTATGTTTATGGATATGGTGCGCTCGATAATTACAAAGGTTATGTTGAGCGCGACCAGCTGATCAAAAGCGTAAGCACACCCAATATGATAGCCAAAGTGCGGGCAACGCACATTTACCCTGAACCAAGTTTCAAATCTCGCCCTCTAATATCTGTTAGTTTTTTATCAAGGCTAACCTCACTCAATAAAACCGAAGATGGATTCACTCAGCTAGAAGATGGTAACTGGATTTTCACTACTCATATATCGACGTTAGAGGATTTTAAAATGCGTGGTGATATGGCGGATACAGCCTCTTTATTTTTAGACACACCTTATCTTTATGGTGGACGATCAAGCTTTGGCATTGATTGTTCCGGGTTAATACAACAAGTCGTTATGGCGCATGGGTATCCCTGCCCGCCACGTGATACTTACGACCAAGAAGGCAATATCGGTAACGCTATTAATAAAGAAGATATTCAGAAAAACGACATTGTTTATTTTAAAGGCCATGTTGGAATAATGATGGACGAAAAGAATATTTTAAACGCTACTGCGCGTCACATGACAACATTGGTTGAACCCCTTTCTGATTTAGAAAAGGCTTATGACGGTATCACGCACATAGCACGTTTATAGACAAATTGATTGAAAGAGTACTTTATTTATCTTCTTCGGTCGGATCATAAGAAACCGAAGGCGACGATGTCACATTCGACTCATTACCGCTAACACTTGAAAAATCACTATAAAGACTCTCCTTCTTTTGTAATGTCTGCGGGGCATTATATCTATTGCCTTCCGTCACTAGAGTGTTTGGGCCATAATGCTCAATATTACCCTGATACCCGCGTTGCCCTAACTCCCCAGTTGCATATTCTGGTAAGGGATATGGTTTGAATGGTTCACCATTAAAGTCAACGACAACCTCATTTGGGTAGTCAAAAACACCACGAGACAACACATCATACGCTGCACCCGGCACAAACCCATTGGCAACATTTACAAAAACCCAATCATTAACCTCGCGCTTCACCAAAACAGTTTTTTCACGATTTCCAGGCGCGGTACACCGCACAACAAAATCATGTGGAGATTTCATCACCCGCACTGTTTCATCTGTATAAGCGATAACTTTATGTCCTTTATTTTCCAAATGACATTTAGCATTTTCCGCCCCTGGCGTCTTAACCGTCATCAAAACCGTTTGACTGTCGGCTATGGTGGCGCAAGACGCCAAAAGCAAACAAGCAGCAGAGTAAAATATTGTTTTTTTCATGGTCAAATATCCGTGTGAAATATTCATTGAAGGTAAAGAATGGAAATCAATTCTATATATAAAATACCTGAACTTAAGCAAACTGTCTATCTAACCAACAAAAACACTTGCATAATGAGCTAAAAAAGGTATTTTCCATACAAAAAACAAGATGGTCATGGTAGAAAGACAAAAAAAAGGAACGCAAGACTCCAAAGCAAGCAATAAACCCAATGGTGGTACACCGCTCTGGTGGGAGAGATTCGAAGCTGTAAAAGATTATTATCAACAACATGGATCATACGAAGGAATATCAAAGGCGTTAAAATTTTACCCCTCTTGGCGGGGGAACATTAGAAATGGTTCTCTTTCTGAAGGGCAGCGACAAGCACTGAAAGGTATAAAATTCCCTTTTGAAAGTTTACAAAAACCCTCTACCAGAGTTCAGGAAACCCTGTCTTTACAACAAGCATGGAAAGAAAGAGGTCTTACAAAAGTCGAGAGAAGAAAATTAACGGGACATTTACAGTATTTTAAGGACAGATATCGATGGGGGGTTTTATCAGAAAAGACTGCTCGACAGGTCGGTATAATAGAAAACAATGGTGGGCCGCCTAAGCCGCCTTTTTGATAGGTTCTGTTTTCGGAGCTTGAACTTTAAAATCAAGCGTCCCCTCTTTTTCAGTCACAATAACATGTGACCCATCAATAATTTCACCCTGCAATAACATCTCTGCCAGTTTATTCTGCAGCTCCGTCTGGATAACCCGTTTAAGCGGCCTTGCCCCATAAACAGGATCATATCCTTTATCCGCCAGCCACTTCTTGGCGTTATCATCAACGCTCAGTTGAATACGACGATCAGATAACAAGTGAAGAAGCCCCTTCATTTGAATATCAACAATCCCTGACATTTGTTCACGCCCAAGGCGAGAGAATAATAGTATTTCGTCCAACCTGTTCAAAAACTCAGGACGGAAAGACGCACGAACAGATTCCATTACAGGCTCGCGTGCGACCTCAACATCTTCACCATCTTTTAGTTCAACCAAATGTTGCGCCCCCAAGTTAGAGGTCATAATAAGAACGGTATTGCTGAAATCAACTGTACGTCCCTGCCCGTCAGTCAAGCGACCATCATCCAAAACTTGGAGTAATATGTTAAAAACATCTGGATGTGCTTTTTCGATTTCATCAAACAAAACCACTTGATAAGGACGACGACGGACAGCTTCCGTCAACGCGCCACCCTCTTCATAGCCCACATAGCCAGGAGGCGCACCAACCATACGCGCCACCGAATGCTTCTCCATATATTCAGACATATCCATACGCACCATCGCACTGTCATCATCAAATAAAAACTCTGCCAAGGCCTTTGTCAGCTCAGTTTTACCAACCCCTGTTGGTCCCAAAAACAGAAATGACCCAATAGGACGATTTGGTGATTGCAACCCTGCGCGGGCACGACGAACAGCGTTTGAAACCGCCACTACGGCTTGGCTTTGACCAATAACCCGCTCGCCTAACTTATCTTCCATTTGGAGGAGCTTCTCACGCTCGCCTTCCATCATCTTATCAACGGGAATCCCTGTCCATTTACTGACAACATAGGCTATATCGTCTTCGACGACTTCTTCATCAATCATGTGATCTGTACTGACCTTGGAAGCGCGCTCAAGCAGTTCTTCCAGTTGTGGTATCTGGCTATATTTTAGCTCACTCGCCTTACCCCAGTCACTATCGCGTTCCGCTTGCTCCAAGGCAATTCTCGCTTTATCGAGCTGCTCTGTCACTTTCTGACCCGCATTCAGCTTATCTTTTTCAGATTGCCATTTAGATGTCAGACTTTCTGATTCAGATTCTAAGCCTTTTAATTCTTTATCTAAGGATTTCAACCGTTCTTTTGAGGCCGTGTCTTTCTCTTTTGACAAAGCTTCCCGCTCAATTTTTAACTGCACAATACGGCGGTCTAACTCATCAATTTTCTCTGGCTTGCTATCCACTTGCATCCGCAAACGTGACGAGGCCTCATCAATCAAATCAATCGCTTTATCGGGTAAAAACCTATCTGTAATATAACGGTTTGATAAGGCCGCCGCGCTAACAATGGCAGAATCGGTAATACGTACGCCATGATGCGCCTCATATTTCTCTTTAAGGCCACGTAAAATAGAAATGGTATCTTCAACTGTTGGCTCTGGCGTAAAAACAGATTGGAAACGCCGCGCAAGCGCCGCATCTTTCTCAATATGTTTACGGTACTCTTCCAAGGTCGTCGCCCCAACCATGTGTAGCTCACCTCGTGCTAAAGCTGGTTTTAACATATTAGAAGCATCCATTGATCCTTCGCCCTTACCGGCTCCAACCAATGTGTGTAGCTCGTCCAAAAACAAGACAATCTGACCATCGGCGCTCGTTACCTCGTCCAAAACGGCTTTTAGCCGTTCTTCAAACTCACCACGAAACTTTGCGCCTGCAATTAACGACCCTAAATCAAGAGACATCAGGCGTTTATTCTTCAAGCTTTCTGGCACATCACCATTGACAATACGTAAAGCTAAACCCTCCACAATCGCCGTCTTTCCAACCCCTGGTTCACCAATAAGAACAGGGTTGTTCTTAGTGCGGCGTGATAAGATTTGAATAGTACGACGAATTTCCTCATCGCGACCAATGATAGGGTCTAACTTCCCATCTCTAGCCGCCTCAGTTAAATCCCGCGCATATTTTCTTAATGCGTCAAAATTATCCTCGGCCTGCGCCGTATCCGCCGTGCGCCCTTTACGCATATCATTAATAGACCTGTTCAAGGCATCAGGTTTAATTTTAGCACTTTCAAACATACCACCAATATCGGCGGATTTTGCCATACCCATGGCCTGTAAAATACGCTCCGCTGTTACAAACTTATCACCTGATTTTTCCGCTAAATTCAATGCATTATCTAATATTTTTGATAGATCACCTGAGATACGAAGTTGACCCGCTCCTGACCCTGTCACGCTCGGTAATTTTGCCAAAGCCGCTTCTAAATCTTTCTTAAGACGTACATCATCACCACCAGATGATTGGATAAGACGCTGTATAATACCATCTTCATCTTCCAACATCACCTTGGCCAAATGCTCAGGTTCTAACGATTGGTGATCTGACCGTGTTGCCAGTGTCTGCGCATGCTGCAGGAATGTCCGTGATTTTTCGGTAAGTTTTTCAAAGTCCATAAGTTAAAATCCTAATAATCCAAATCTAGTAACGATTAATATTATAACAGTAAATTGCCTTCAAATAATTAAAAAAAGACAATAAAAAAGGCAGGTAACCCCCGCCTTAATTGATGTTGAGTTATAAGAGTTTTTTATGCGTCTTCTAAAGCACGTACAGCTTGTGATTGTGCCTTAACACCATCGCCTAAGATACTGGCAGGTAACGATAAATCATCATTTGTACTTTGCTTAACATTCCCTTCGGCTTTCTTGTTACTATTATTACTCTGCTCAGGCTTGCGAGCTTCTTGGCGCGCCGCTTGCTGCTCATTCACAGTTGAGATAATACGCTGATAATGCTCCGCATATTGTAAATAACTCTCTGCAAGTACTGTATCCCCTACAGAATGAGCATCTTTAGCCAAAGCCTCATACTTTTCAAATATTTGATGCGCTGTACCTCGTATACGCACCTCAGGGCCGTTACTATCAAAGACTTGCGTCCTTTTATTGCCACCTTTACTGCGGTTATTGTTACGGCCTCTAGACCGTCTATTGCTGCTTGCGTTTCTCATTGGACCTAAACTCTCTTTTTTATCATTCCCGTTAATTTATATGTTCTGTGTTTATTTGAAATTCTATTTTCCCGAATCTTTCTAGTTATTCACAGAATCATTCACACGTACAACTGTACATGATTCACGTACAGTCGCCAAACACTTCATATGCTTTTCGTAAAATAGTTAAGTTCCTTAGAACTTTATGTTCACCAGCAGCATCTATGTTTTGAACATCTTGAGAATAGCCCCGCTTCGGATTCTCTAGCAACAGGGTTACTAAAAAAAGAATTATTTATCCCCACAGGATATTTCTACAACCCTTGGAATCCCTGCTATGTCAGCTCTCGATTCGCATAGCAAAAGGTTAGATTCGTCCACGAGTCGCGCGATGCTGTTTACCTGTCCGAATCCTATTTCAAGGAAGGCGCGATTTTCACCATTTAATTTATTTTTTAATTGAGAAAAAATTATTTTGTAGCAATTTAAACCGTCATTTCCACCCGAAAGCGCCAAAATTGGATCGTGATTCTTTACCTCTTTTGACAACTTTTCAATGTCTGAGTCGGGTATATAAGGGGGGTTTGAGACTATTAAATCAAAAAACTCGTCTTCAAACCCCGTTAACCAATCCCCCTGAACAAATTCAATTCTATTACTCATTTTGTGTTTTTTAGCGTTTTTAGCGGCAATATTTAAGGCTTTTGGACTGACATCAACTGCAACTACCGTTGCATTTGGCAATTCAGACAATAACGCTATCGGAATACAGCCCGTCCCTGTCCCAAGGTCAATTATCTTGAGTGGGTCATCTTTACGCCCCCCTACCCACTTTAAAACAGCTTCAATAAGCGTTTCGGTGTCAGGGCGTGGATCGAGCGTATCCGCGGTTACTTCAAACTCAAGCCCCCAAAACTCCTTAACACTCAAGATTTTGGATAAGGGCTCACCTTTTAACCGACGCGCCACATACATATTAATTTGTTCCATATGGGGTGCCGAAAGCTGTTTCGTAGGGCTTGCGATGAAGTCAATAGAATCTAAGTTTGTTACAGCCTGTATCAGCCTCTTAGCCTCCAAATCAGGGGAATCAATACCTGTTTCAGCAAATTGTGTCTTTATTTCTTGGTAAATAACGCCTAATTCCATGAAAATGGCTTCTTAAACATCCAAGCTGGCTAATTTAGCGGCCTGATCATCAGCAATGAGGGCTTCTACAACCTCGTCTAATCCATCGCCTGTTAAAATACCATCTAAGTTATGAGATGTAAGATTAATACGGTGGTCTGATACACGGCTTTGTGGGTAGTTATAAGTACGGATACGCTCTGAACGATCACCTGAGCCAACCTGATCTTTACGGTCAGCCGCCCGCGCATCATCCAACTCCTGACGCTGCATATCGTATAGTCGGGACTTCAACAAGCTCATGGCGCGCGCTTTGTTTTTATGTTGAGACTTGTTCTCCTGAATAGCCACCGCCAAGCCTGTTGGAATATGCGTCACACGTACCGCAGAATCTGTAGTGTTAACGTGCTGACCACCCGCCCCTTGAGAACGGAACGTGTCTATACGTAAATCTTTATCATTCAATATAATATCAACGTCTTCGGCCTCGGGCAGTACAGCCACCGTCACCGCAGACGTATGTACTCGCCCTTGGGTTTCTGTTTTAGGTACGCGTTGAACGCGATGTACGCCCGATTCAAATTTTAACCGCGAGAACACACTCGCACCCGTGACCTCGGCAATAATTTCTTTATAGCCACCAATATCACTTGCTGAGGCCTCAACAACCTCAAGCTTCCAGCCTTGCTTAGACGCATAACCCTTATACATACCAAATAAATCAGCAACGAAAAGAGCGGCTTCGTCTCCGCCTGTCCCCGCCCGTATTTCCAAAATAGCATTTTTCTCATCAGCACTGTCTTTGGGAATAAGGGCTAACTTAATCTGGTCTTCCAAATCAGGTATTTCTTTATTGAGACGCACCATATCGACTTCCGCCATTGCCTTCATTTCAGGATCGCTCATCATTTCGGCTAAATCCTCTTTTTCGGCTAAGGCTGCCTCATACGCGTTTACCGTATCCACAACAGGCGACAAATCAGCATATTCTTTAGAAAGCTTAACCATTTCAGTACCGCCCAGCCCTGGCTCACCCATAAGCTGAGCTAACTCCTCATGGCGGCGTTTAATGGTCTGTAATTTATCAACAAGGGACATAATTGTTTCTACTAATAGCTTGTACTTAATCGGAGCATAGTAATAACAGGATATTAGAGGTTTAAAAAGAGCTAAAGCACACAGCTTTATATTTTACGTAGCAACATCTATGAAATATCACTGCCCCGTAAGTTCGGATCCGCTCTTAATCTCTGCAACCTTATTCTCAACCATCTCTACAATGTGATCGACAATGTCTTGATCACCCGTATGGAAACGATGAGCCTTTTCACCGCCAATATATATTTGATGCGTACCTGAGCCGCCACCAGTTAAACCAACATCAGTCATTAATGCCTCACCCGGGCCATTTACAACACAGCCAATAATAGACAACGTCATAGGGGTCGTAATATGCGCTAAACGCTCCTCCAACCTTTGTACCGTATCAATCACTTGGAATTGCTGACGCGCACAAGACGGACAAGAAATCACATTCACACCACGGTGACGCAGGCCTAGCGATTTTAAAATATCAAAACCCGCTTTAATTTCTTCAACAGGGTCGGCACTTAAAGATACACGAATTGTATCTCCTATCCCCGCCCATAAAAGATTCCCCATACCAATAGCAGATTTAATAGTACCGCTACGCAGTCCGCCAGCCTCTGTAATACCAACGTGAAGGGGGTAATCACAAGCTTCTGATAATTGCTGGTACGCCGCGCAAGCCATAAAAACATCCGAAGCTTTACACGAAATCTTGAAGTTAAAGAAATCATGGTCTTCTAAAATTTGAATATGACGCAATGCACTTTCTACCATCGCATCTGGGCAAGGTTCACCATATTTTTCGAGTAAGTCTTTTTCAAGCGAGCCGGCATTCACGCCAATACGCATTGAACAATTATTATCTTTGGCCGCCTGAATAACTTCTTTTACCCGCGCCGCACTCCCAATGTTACCAGGGTTGATACGCAAGCATGCCGCGCCATTTTGCGCCGCTTCAATACCACGTTTATAATGAAAATGAATATCAGCAACAATCGGCACAGTAATTTCAGGGACAATCTGCTTTAACGCCACGCTTGATTCCTCATCAGGGCAAGACACACGAACGATATCAGCACCCGCCACTTCCAAGTCACGAATTTGTGCAATCGTCGCCTTAACGTCTGTGGTTAAAGTATTAGTCATAGATTGTACGGTAATCGGTGAACCGCCACCAACAGGGACATCACCCACCCAAATTTTACGGCTCTTACGCCGATCAATCATCCGCCACGGCCGAACACTATTATGATCTACACTCATAACCTAGGTTTTGCCTGCTTTATCCGTATTTTTCAATCATTATCGGACTTTTTAGTGAAATTCTCTGGAGAAAGCGTCACATTACGTATTACTTGAGAGGCTTTACCCACTGCTCCGACTTTTTTACCTTCTACAAAAACGGTAACACCGCCTGCGTTTCCTGTAGTCAGGACAAGCCCCTCTTGGTCGGGGACTATATATTTATCACCCGCCTTTAAAACCTCACTCAACAATTTATTACCATCTTCATCCTTAATTTCAATCCAGCTATCTTGCGTTATCACAAGTTCCATCTTATTGACTGGTGGCTTAATAAGCTTAGGCTTCACAGCAACTGGTTTAGCGACCTCGACGCTACTCTTTTTCAACATCTCTGGAACGGGAGGAATAGCTTCCACATATTTAGTTGGTGTTTTAAATATTGTCCAATAAGAGATCAATAAGATAAGCCCAACAAGCGAGATTAAAATAATAACTATATTAGGCGTATTGTTCTCGTCATAGGTAACAGGAAATTGTAGATTAGGTTTATTACGCTTTCCAACAGATTGCGCCTTGAATAAATGCACCATCTTGTCACCATCAAGACCAAGATATTCTGAGTAGGAACGCACAAAACCAATAGCATAAACCCGCCCTGGCAACTTATCTAATCTCAACTTCTCAAGAGCCTCTAATTGACTGCCACGAATACGAAGATTAGCCTCAACCTCAGCAAGGCTTTGGCCGTAATGCTCCCGTGTTTTACGCAAGATATCACCAACAGACATGTCCTTGTAACTATCAAGGTCAATATACGGAGAGTCTTCTGGAGTATTTACAGCGTCATTCATAGCACCAACATAGCCTAAAAAAGCCTTGAAGTCACCTATGCCGCCGCATCGGCGTCTAGCCCATAAGCCGTATGAAGAGCGCGAACCGCAAGCTCTAAATATTCCTTATCAATAATAACGCTAATTTTAATTTCAGATGTTGAGATAACTTGGATATTAATCCCTTTACTCGCAAGTGTTTCAAACATCGTTTGGGCAACACCTGCATGTGACACCATTCCAATACCAACAACAGAAATTTTCACAATCTCTTTGTTGGCAACGATACTGGCCTCTTTCAAATCATCAATAGCTTTTAACGAGTCTACCGCTTTATCCGTATCCTCTTCTGGCGCCGTAAAGGTGATGTCCGTCACTTTCCCATCTGCAGATACATTCTGAACAATCATATCAACATTAATTTCTGAATCTGCAAGAACGCTAAAAACCTCTGCCGCAATACCTGGAGTATCAGGCACATTTAAAATAGTAATCTTTGCCTCACTTTTGTCGTAAGCCACCCCGTTCACAACTTCTTTTTCCATGATATCTTCCTCTCTTGTAACTAATGTTCCCAACAAATCACTACCAATCGCTTCATCAAAGCTCGATAAAACTTGAACAGGGATATCGCGTTTATACGCCATCTCAACAGATCTTGTTTGCAGTACCTTTGCACCCAAAGATGCAAGCTCCAACATTTCCTCGTATGAAATTTTATTAATTTTACGCGCGCTTTTAACAATACGTGGATCAGTTGTATAAACCCCATCAACATCGGTATAAATATCGCATCGATCCGCCCCAAGAGCCGCTGCCAAAGCCACCGCCGTCGTATCAGACCCACCGCGCCCTAATGTCGCAATACGGCTTCGTTCTGTCACACCTTGGAAACCAGCCAGCACCGCCACCTGCCCGCGCCCTAAGTGTCGCAACATCTTTGACGCATCAATATCCTCAATACGCGCTTTGCCATGTACTTCACTACATAAAATAGGCACTTGCCAGCCCAGCCAGCTCCGCGCCTCAATACCCAGCTTTTGAATCGCAATGGCCATAAGCCCCGCTGTAACTTGCTCACCACTGGAGACGACTGTATCATATTCACGCGTATCAAATGTTGGAGAAACCGTTGAACAATATTCAACCAGTTGGTTCGTCACGCCCGACATAGCCGATACAATAACCGCCACTTCGTGACCAAGCGCAACCTCACGCGCAACCTTCCCCGCTGCGCGCTCAATTTTTTCCGTATCTGCAACGGATGTACCACCAAATTTTAAAACTATACGTGCCATGTTCTACATAGGAATATTTTTTGCTTCCGAAAGTTTTTTACCTTTAATCCAATAACTTAAATATATAAACGGCGTATCAGCAAGGGCAATCAAAATTTTTATAATAAACGTCACAACCATCAAATTGATCAAGATACTCATCGGAATAACGCCATAGAAAGCTAAGCTATAAAACACGATAGTATCCAGAAATTGAGAAGTGAATGTACTACCAATGTTTCTAAGCCATAATTTTTTACCCTCTGTCTTCTTATGTATCCAATGATAAAGCCAAATATCAAAACGTTGTATAAACACAAAAACCATAAAACTTGCAAAAGTGATACGAGGGACAGCAGAAAATAAAACTTCCATAGCTTGCGATGTAGCGGCAGATGACTCAGTGTAACTCAATAGAAGAACCGCTTGCTGAGCAAAAGTAAAAGCCAGAACAGCAAAAAGTGAACGCCATATTAGCTGATACCCTGCCTTTTTTCCAAAATGTTCTGTGACAATATCCGTACCCAAGAAAATAGCGGCATAGAAAACAGCCCCAACGGTTGTTTCCACACCAAAAATAGTGGTGAACTTTAAAACAAAAATATTAGCAAATATGTAATTAAGAATAATGAACAACTCTAACCAGCGGCGACCCATGCGCCACATACAAAGCATGACTGATAAATCAATGACAGCTATTAAAATAAATAGGAATTCATCTGACATTTTGGGTTTATCCTTCAATTAAATGTGATATCAAGAGATTATGAATACAGTGAACGCCCAAGAAATTCAAAACTTTTCTAAAGATTCAGACCATTGGTGGGACGAACAAGGCCCTTTTAAGCCGTTACACCTGCTTAACCCCACACGTTTAAGCTATTTCAGAACGCAAATCTGCGAACATTTCAAAATAGATGAAAATGCCTCTACGCCCTATAAAGGCCTAGATATTATAGATATTGGGTGCGGCGGCGGCTTGGTTTGTGAGCCTATGGCACGCCTTGGTGGCAACGTGACTGGCGTTGATGCCGATGCCAATGCCATTAAAGTCGCAACGGCGCATGCAGAGCAAAACAAGCTCAGTATAAGTTATGAATGCAATTCCTCTGAGAATATCAGTCAAAAATATGATGTTGTGCTTGCCTTGGAAATTATTGAGCATGTCGATAATCCTGAACTATTTGTGAAAAGCGTTCTTAACCTGTGTAAGCCAGATGGGTTGGTGATTTTTTCAACTTTAAACAGAACACCTAAGTCTTATGCACTCGGTATTATTGCGGCGGAACACATCTTGCGTTGGGTGCCTCAAGGGACGCATAACTGGAAGAAGTTCGTAAAACCATCAGAGCTTACAAGAATGCTCCGCAATAACGGGAAATCACCACGTGATGTCTGCGGCTTAATTTATAACCCTTTTACAAAATCATTCTCTCTTGATAAAAGTCGCGTGGATGTGAATTATTTTTTGAGTGTGAAGGTTTAGAGCACACCCATTTTTTGATAGTCTGTAACAGTAGTACTCTCACCTTCAGAAGATTCATATTTGGCACCTAGATCATTGGCCATACTTACAAGCACGGGATCATCAGTGCCCGTATCCTCGGCTTGCCAAGACGCGTCGCGATAAGCCACCGTTAATTTTGCGGGAACATATATATCCATAACTTACCCCTTGATTTCAAAACAACTTAACTTACCATAAGCAAAAACCTCGTTAAAACACTTTATTGACTCTAGCCACAAGTTTTTGAAATCGTTATATTCTACCCCATGTCACGATTCTTTTTTATTTTGATGATTGTTGCTATGTTGCTGGTTCTCGCCTCTCTTGCCGTTGGTTTATTTGCCATGGTCAAAGGTGGAGAGTTTAACAAAAAACACAGCAATAAACTCATGCGTATGCGCGTCACGCTACAAGGCCTTGCCCTCGCCCTTTTTGTCCTTGCTGTCTTGGCACAAAATTCCAATTAAACTGTAGGAGATTTTTTAATATGAAAGTTTTAGTTCCCGTTAAACGTGCCGTTGATTACAACGTCAAAATTCGCGTTAAGTCCGACAATAGCGGTGTTGAATTAAACAACGTTAAAATGTCGATGAACCCCTTTGATGAAATTGCTATTGAAGAAGCAACCAAGTTAAAAGAGGCTGGTACTGTCACTGAGATTATTGCCGTTACCATCGGCCCTGACAAAGCACAAGAAACATTACGTACCGCAATGGCAATTGGCGCCGACCGTGGTATTTTAGTGGAAACAGATGCGCCAACAGATATTGGTGGTGTAGAGCCCCTCGCCGTTGCAAAAACTTTAAAAGCCATCGTTGAAAAAGAAAGCCCTGACTTTGTTATCATGGGAAAACAATCTATTGATGATGACAGCAACCAAACAGGACAGATGCTATCCGCACTCCTTGGCTGGTCGCAAGGGACTTTTGCGTCCGAGGTTACGTTGAATGATGGTAAGGCAACAGTCACACGTGAGATTGATGGCGGGCTAGAAACTATTGAAATAAAACTCCCTGCTATTATCACAACGGACTTAAGGTTAAACGAGCCACGCTATGCCAAGCTTCCTGACATAATGAAAGCTAAGAAAAAGCCGCTTGATGTCATGAAGCCCGAAGATTTAGGTGTTGACTACAGCCCACGCTTAAGCGTTGTTAAAGTCGCTGAACCACCTGTCCGTCAAGGTGGCGGCAAAGTTGCCGATGTCGACGAATTAATTGAAAAACTTAAAAACGAAGCGAAGGTGATATAATGTCTATTTTAATCTTAGCAGAACATGATCATAAATCCATTAAACCCGTTACACTTAACGTTGTAACAGCGGCGCGTAAAATTGACGCCGATGTACATGTATTAGTCGCAGGAACAGATTGCGCCGCCGCCGCAGAAGCGGCCAGTAAAATTCATGGTGTGACAAAAGTTTTAAAATGCGATGCGCCTGAACTCTCTCATCGTTTAGCAGAAAATGTAGCCCCCATCATTGTAGATTTAGCGGATAGCTACTCTCACATTCTTGCTCCCGCCTCTACCTTTGGTAAGAACGTTATGCCGCGTGTTGCCGCACTATTAGACACACAACAAATTTCTGATATCTCCGCCATTCATGACGCAGATACATTCGACCGCCCTTTCTATGCAGGTAATGCCATTGCCACGGTAAAATCCTCAGATGCTAAAAAAATTATAACCGTTCGCGGGACAGCCTTTGACCCCGTTGATGCCGACGGTGGTAATGCAACAATCGAAGATGTTGCCTCAAAAGGTGATGCTGGCTTATCAAGCTTTGTAAAACAAGAATTATCAGAAAGCGATCGTCCTGAGCTAACAGCTGCGAAAATTGTAGTATCCGGCGGGCGTGGTGTTGGGTCTGGTGAAAACTTCGACCTCATTGAAAAGCTAGCTGATAAACTTGGCGCCGCCGTTGGCGCATCACGCGCCGCCGTTGATGCAGGTTATGTCCCTAATGATTACCAAGTTGGGCAAACAGGTAAAGTTGTCGCGCCAGAACTATATATAGCCGTTGGTATTTCAGGTGCTATTCAACATCTTGCTGGCATGAAAGATTCAAAATATATTGTCGCCATCAATAAAGATGAGGAAGCCCCTATTTTTGGTGTGGCTGATTACGGTCTTGTTGGGGATTTATTTGATATCGTTCCTGAACTGACAGAAAAGTTATAAAACTTATTCTGAGTCGTCACCTTCACTGGACTTCATCTTAAAAATAGGGCCATCCGGCTTCATAACCACGTCATCCATCATGGCGCCGTCAAATATCACATTATCAATCTTTGCACCCGTGAAGTCTGCTTCACGTAAGTCTGCATTGGTAAAATTAGTGAATGTTAAATCCGCCCCTCTAAAATTTGCTGATTTCATTTTACAGCCCGTAAAATCAGCGTAAGAAAGCGACGCATTTTCAAAATCAGATGGGCTAAAACGTTTTGCTGCCAACGCATTTCCAAACATTAGTGGTATGAAGTTCGCATTCTTTAAGTTTGCATGATTAAGTCTTGCACCACGGAATGTAGAGCCACGAAAGTCGGCCTCCTCCATATCACACCTTCGAAAATCAGCTTCATCCAAATTCGCGCTTTGCATTTCAATCTTATAAAGGTTCATACCAAAAAAACGGGCTTTAATAGCTTTAATTGCGGTTAGTTTTTCCATCTTGAGCGTTTCAAGAGGGCGAATATCAAGACCGCTCAAATCAAGTTGCTCTCCTTCTTCTCCAGAGCTTTGAACCCAAGTACGGTGCGTATCAATCATACTCACCAACGGTCTATCGGTTTCTGTAATAGACACGCCAACATTTTCATCTGTAATGGCTTCTGAAAAATCAGCATCATTATCGGTCATGCCACTTAAATCAACATCGGTCAAAATAGCCGCTTTTAATTTAGCACCAACCAAATTTGCCCCAACAACCCGAGCACCAGATAAATCTGCCCCCTCTAGGCTGGCGTCACGCAAATCTGCGCCCATGATGTTAATACCAATCATAATGGCATCAGAAAAATCTGCCTGATTGGCTAAAATCCCGGTTAATTTTGCACCACTTAAATTTGCGCCTCTAAAGTTAACGCTTTGCCCCGAAGCATAACTTTCACCATCACGCATAATACCACCCACACGCAAATCAGCCTTATCAAAATTAGCATTTTCTAAATTAGCAAACTCAATACGTGACCCACGTAAATCTGACCGTAAAAAATTTACACGTGATAAGTCCGAGCCTGTTAAGTCGCACGCATAAAGCCGCGCCTCTTGAAAGTTCGCGCCCAATAAATCCATATCCATCATGGAGCAACCACTAAAATCAACCTGCCTTAAATCTTTACCTGCCAAGGACAGGCCTGAAATATTTGTATTTTGGAGTAAAGCCCGCCTTCCGCCTAGGCGACCACATAGAAAACGACCATGCAAATCAATCAACGCATCAAGTTGATCTTGCGTAAGAATAGATTGTTTAGAGGTTTCATGCAGTGTTTGGGCGGTAATCATTTCTCTATTATGCCCTTAAAATAGTTAAATAAAAGATTAAAAAACAATAATTACCCCCTAGCTTATTGGATATTTAACACTTCTTCAAAGAAACTAACGGCTGCCGGTGAATCCCAAGCGGCGTCCCCTTCAAAAACATGCATAATACGCCCCTTCGGATCGAGGAGATAAGAGGTAGGGATTCCCCGCATATAAGTTGATTTTTGTACCTCACGCACATCATCAAAATAAGCGGCAAACCTCCCTATTCCACGACCCTCTAAAAAGCTTGTCACATCATCATGCTGTAATGACGTATCAACAGAAATGGCGATGACCTCTAACCCTGTATCATCAAACTTCTTTTGAAGTCTATCTAAGGACGGCAACTCTAAAACACACGGCGCACACCATGTCGCCCAAAAATTAACCAAAAGATACTTCCCATCAAATATTTGCCAGTTTACCCGCCTTTTCTCTGGTGACATAAAGGTAGCAGATGCCATATCAACATATCTATCTCTGGATAAAACACGGTCAAATTCTTTAGCAAACGCCGCAGGAACCTCAACCTTCTGCTGAATAACCTCACCTCGGTTTTGTACTGTATAGGCATAGCTAATTATTATCATAATGACAAAAACAACGCCCAAAGCCGACAAAACTTTAAATAATTTTTGTTTATTCATATTTTTACCCTTAAACCCCTTGCTTATCCTGCCTACACATGATTTTAAATAGGATACCATGAAACATGTTTTAAAAATAATTGTAGTTTTAATCTTTGTTACCTTACCTTTGACGGCTTGCGGTGTGAAGCCTGGCTCTGTTGATGCCCCACAAGGTAATGATAAAGATCTATTCCCAAGAACATACCCTTCCAAATAAAGAAATTAAATTGTTATGAGCGGTTACGAAGAAATAAACGGTTGCCTCCATGTGGATGGCGTCTCCTTAAAAGACATTGCGGCAGAATATGGCACACCTACCTATGTGTATTCTGCCTCGGTTATAAAAGATCAATATAATGCCCTAAAAGGCGCGATGGAACGCGCCCTACCCGCAGATAAACAGCCTAAGCTTTGCTATGCCTGTAAAGCTAATAGTAACATTGCAGTCTTAAGCTATCTCCGCTCCCTCGGCAGCTCTTTAGAGATAGTGTCTGAAGGTGAACTAAAGCGCGGGCTGAAAGCGGGCTTTGATGCGGATCAAATTGTCTCAACGGGCGTGGGGAAGTCAGATAGCGAAATCACAGCATGTTTAGAAGCAGGTATTCACCAATTTAACGTAGAATCCCTGCCCGAGCTTGAAAACATCAATAAAATAGCCGGTGAAATAGGTAAAGTTGCCACTGTCGTCTTTCGCCTTAACCCAGATGTTTCTGGCGGTGGACACCACAAAATCTCTACGGGGCGTACCCGTGATAAATTCGGGATTAGTGAAGATACCATCTATAGCGCCTATGGAAATGCCTCTAACATGGAACATGTTACCCCATTAGGTATGTCTGTTCATATTGGCTCTCAAGTTTTCACTGTTGAAACTTTCAAAACAGCCTTTGAGAAAATCCCTGCGATTGTTCACAAACTCCGTGACCAAGGTCACGACGTCACACGCCTTGATATTGGTGGCGGCTTTCCTATCATTTACAAAGATGAAAAGCTTCTTGACCTCGATAATTATGCCGAATGGGTGCGCGATATCATCCTGCCGCTTGATACTGAAATCATTATGGAGCCAGGGCGTTACCTCGTAGGAAACGCAGGCACGCTCCTCACCAGAACCACTTACGTTAAAGAAACATCAACACGCAAATTCCTTGTTCTTGATGCCGCTATGAATGACCTTATCCGTCCTACATTATACGAGGCCTATCACGGCATTGAAGCAGTTGAAAACCGTGATGCACCAACAACAAAATATGATGTCGTTGGCCCTATTTGTGAAACAGGGGATACTTTTTCAACAGATCGTGAGCTCACTGAAATGAAGCGCGGTGACCTTGCCGTAATACAATCTGCGGGTGCTTACGGCTATTGCATGGCTTCAAATTACAATACACGCGGCCTGCCACCAGAAGTTTTGGTTCACGATGGGCAAGCGCATCTTATCAAGCCGCGTCAAACGGTTGATGAAATTTTAGAGAAAGAGATTATTCCTGATTTTACAAAATCATAAATCTATTTTTTAAAGTGATACTGTAGGAACAAAACTGATATTTACAGAGCCAATACCGCGCGGCAAAGCCTCATAATCAGACTTAAAAGTAAAAGATTCACCTGGCTCTAGAGTTTCAAGGGGGGAATCAATACTCCATCCCTCACCGTCTTCACCATTGGTTGAGCGCAGTCGAGCAAATAACTTTGGCACGCCTTGCGCTTCATTGGTTAAATTAATCACACGTCCTTGAACTCTTAAAAAATCGCGCCCTTCTGAATTCTTTTGAACTTGCGCTATCAGGCTCTCCATGACCAGCTCTTCCCCAGCATAAGAAACAGACATACCCGCCAAGCTATAAACTGCCGCCGCAGGTGGCCATAAAGAAACAACGCGCTGTTTAAATAGAATTCCGCCACTTAACAGAATTCCAAAAACAGCAAGCGCCGCAAAATATCCTGTTACTTTTGCCTGCAAGCTTGCCGGTGTTCGCAACACATCTTTGGCAAGCGCAGGGACATTAATCGCTTCATCGTGGCGGGGTTTAACGGCATCAGGAATAGCATCTTCCAATGCAACATCAACCACACTGCTACTTGATTCTTCCTCATCATCAAAAACAACCTCTTGCTCTTCTTCTAAGTCTTCTAAGATTTCTTCAACGCTTTCCTCAACCTCTACCTCACCACCCAAGCTTGTCTCTATCGCCTCTTCTTCAACTTCAGTATCAGCAAAAACATCGGGCTCGGCATTTACGGGAAGCTCTTCAGGTTCTTGAAACCATTCATGCGTACACTTAGCACAGCGCACGTCTTTTCCCTGCTCTCCCAAAGACGTAGAGGTAATAAGATAGCGCGCAGAGCAATTTGGACAGACAAGAAGCATAAAATACCAATAAATCCCTAAAGTGGTTTGTCTTTTATATATAAAGTCTATAGATTTCAGGTGCAACAAAAGCGTTGGAGTAGCCCCATGAAAAATTTGAACACGTAATTATTTAAAATGTTTTATAGCAATGAAACCACCTTCAACAGACCCCTTTAAAGAGTAAGCATGATTAAATTTGAACATGTTGGATTACGCTACGGTGTTGGACCAGAAGTTTTAACAGACGTAAATTTTACGTTGGAACCGGGTACGTTTCACTTTCTTTCTGGCCCCAGTGGCGCAGGTAAAACATCTCTCATGTCGATGCTTTATCTTGGGCGACAACCGACACGCGGCCTTATGACTATGTTTGGTAAAAACGTTGGGCAACTTAACCGTCACGAATTAAAGTTACTGCGGCAACGCATCGGTGTGGTCTTTCAAGACTTCCGCCTTCTCAATCACATGTCCGCTTTTGATAACATCGCCCTCCCCTTACGCATTAGCGGTCAGTCTGAAAAAGAAATAAAAACTAATGTTGAAGAACTTATGGAATGGGTTGGACTTGGGGATCACCGTCACATGCTTCCCAATACTTTATCCGGAGGGCAACAACAAAGAATAGCCGTTGCCCGCGCTGTTATCACGCGCCCAAAGCTCCTTCTTGCCGATGAACCAACAGGAAACCTTGACGATGAAATAGGCTTGCGCTTAATGAATCTGTTCGACCAACTCCACCGTATGGGCACAACGGTCGTTATAGCGTCTCATAACACTACGCTTATTAAAAAGTTCAGCCATCACAGCAAGCTTATCTTAGATAATGGCCAGGCGCGACTTGAAAAACCAGAAAAGACAATGAAACAACGTTTAGGAGATATGTTCTAAATGATACGTTTTAAAAAGAAAGAACGCTCCCTCGGTGTGGCAAAAGAAAAACGCCAATATGACCTCCCTTTAAACAAAGGCGCTGGCGGCAACTTCCTTAAAGTCCTCATGGGCTTAATGACTATATTAGCCATCTTTGCCCTCTCTGCTTCTTTTGCTTTATCTGAAATGACCGAACGTTGGTCATCAGGCTTAGAAAACAAAGCTACGGTTGAAATCCCTGCCGAAGACAATAACGGTAATATCATAGAGCAAGCCACCCTTAATCAGACAGGTAAAGACATCCTATCTTTCTTGGAAAATCACCCTCATATTGACAGTGCTGAGATTATGGCAACGCAGGACATCAAAGATCTTGTGTCTCCTTGGCTGGGTGATGACATCACATTCGAAAATGTTCCCCTTCCTGGTATCATCTCTATCAGCTTCAAAGACAAAGTTGATATAAACTACAGTGCGCTAGAGAACCGTCTTAAGAGTTTCGGTGAGCATATCAGGTTAGACACACATGGCACATGGTTGACAGATTTACTCAAATTTACAGGGGCACTCAATTTTGCAGCCATCTTAATCTCTACGCTTATTATGATAACCACCATTGTTGCCGTTGCAGGCGCGGTGCAGGCGCGTATGGCCGCCTATCATGAAGAGCTTGAGCTACTACACCTTATGGGCGCAGGAGACCGCTATATCGCCAATCAACTACAACGTTACAGCTTTATCGCCTGCCTCCAAGGCTCTGCCATCGGTGCAGTTATTGGGCTTATTTTTATAACCATAATAGGCTGGGCTTTAAAACAAAAAGAAATCAATCTATTACCAGATTTTGATTTAAATAGCCTGCAAGTGACTATTTTGATCCTTCTCCCTCTTTTCATTGGCTTGCTGGCTATGGTAACCGCACGGCAAACAGTCTTGCGCGTTCTATCAAAAATGCCCTAATATCAAACCTTCATGATATCAAAACTACTCAGCTTTATCTTCCTTCCCCTTTTCACCTTGCTTATTGTTTGGGGACTTGGATGGTTATGGTTTGCAACCAATATCGCCTTGGCACAACCAACCCAAGATAACACAAAGACCGATGCCATCATTGTTTTAACCGGTGGTAATGGTCGTATTAATGAAGGTATAAACTTACTGAAAAATAAAAAAGCACCAAAGCTATTTATTTCAGGCGTCAATAAAGACGTCACAAAAGAGGATATTTTCAAAAGTTGGAAACAGCCAACCTCCCCTCGTCCATGCTGCCTATTTTTAGGATATGACTCCATTGATACCGTCAGTAACGCAACCGAAGTTGAAGACTGGGTCAATAAAAACAATATAAAATCTTTTCGGCTCGTAACGTCTAGCTACCATATGCCACGCGCCTCCATGGAAATTAAAAACCTTCTTTCTTCAGATATAGATATAATTGAAAATGCCGTTTTTACAGATGATTTTGAATCATGGAAAGGACGCTTTTGGCAGTTAACATTTAGTGAATATAACAAAACCATTATCCGTTGGATGCAAACCATCACATGACCTTACTCAGATCCCTTATATTCAATTTTACCTTTTATAGTATAACGGCGCTCGCCTGTATTATATTTATACCAACTCTTTTATTCCCACGTTCAACTATATTATGGGTCACCAAGCTATGGCTTTCTATTGTCTATTTTTTAGAAAAAAATATATTAAAGCTAACTTTTGAAGTCAGGGGGCAAGAGCATATCCCCGCTCAAGGTAATTATATCGTGGCGGCTAAGCATCAATCTGCGTATGAGACCTTAAAGCTCCATTACTTACTCAATGACCCCACCATCGTATTGAAAAAAGAATTATTAAGCATACCTCTTTTTGGTTTCTTCTTAAACAAACTGGGTGTCATCGCCATAGACCGTAGCAACAAAGAAGAGGCCATCAAATCCATCGTCAATGGTGCCAAAATAATGGAAACTCAAAAACGCCCTATTCTCATATTTCCCCAAGGTACACGCGTTGATACAAACACCACTACCAAAGAGAAACCTTACAAAGGGGGTATCGTTAAAATGTACAGCCATACAGATATGCCCATCATTCCTCTGGCTTTAAATAGCGGTATGTTCTGGGGACGTAACAGCTTTATTAAAAATTCAGGCAAAGTTATTTTTGAATTCCTTCCTCCCATTGAAACTGGCTTGCCTGACAAGAAGGTTATTAAAGCATTGCAAGATAGGTTAGAGGATAAATCAATAGCTCTAATGGTTGAGGCAAAACAAAATTATCCTTACCTCAAAACCCCTCCCACTCCTCAATTAACGACTGATGACGCATAATGAAGGTCTTTAAATATCTCTTTTTCTTTACATTAGCCGCGCTTCTTCTTTACTGCGGTTTTTGGCTCTATATGGCACAAACCATAAACGCAGAAGTTAATCAATTCTATGACATTGATGGCCCTGAATCAGGGTATGAGTTTTATGGTGATAAGACTAAGCTATCAGGATTCCCTTTCACACCAGTTTTAAGCTACGATAAAGGTTTTTCTCACGGCGATACATCTATAAAATTTGATACACTCACAATCGAAACTTTTCCTATCTTCTCACGTCTTGTCACCCTTACCATTAACGATATTGCTATCCAAAGCACCTCAACACAGCAGCTCTTTGAGATAGACGAATTTAAAACCACCCTCATAACACCCGACTACTTCCCTGAAGAGTTAACGCAAAGACAAGTTTCCCTATGGCAGAAAAATGTAGGCGCGATTGATTTTAAAAAAATAGCGATTAATAAAAACAACATGCTGATAGAGGCAAGCGGCCCTATCGGGTTAGACAGCAACCTTCAACCTAGCCTAAACCTAAACACGAAAATAACAGATTACGATAAGCTAATTCACTTTATGAGCGCTGAAACAAGCGAGTTAAGCCCTTTCGCCGCCAGTCTTGCCTTAACAGTCCTAAACGGCATGGCAACCACAGATGAAACAACAGGCAGAAAATTCGTACAGCTCGACATTCAAATTAAAAATCGAAAACTAATTGCAGGCCCCATACAAACAATAACCATTCCAAAAGTCACATGGCCTGACAAACTTTAAACGCTACAGCTTTATAGATCAGGCTCTAAATAATCGGCCTGCCCTGCTTCAACAATGGCATTTCTGATGTCTCTGGTTTCGGTGAATTGTTGATAAAGATACTCCCCGTCCCCCTTTCGGATTGCCTTTTGCAAGGCGGTTAAATCCTCTGTAAAGCGTTGAAGAACCTCTAGCACCGCCTCTTTATTATTCAAGAACACATCACGCCACATGACAGGGTCAGAGGCCGCAATTCTTGTAAAATCACGAAATCCCGCCGCGGAAAACTTAATAACCTCAGACTTAATATCATCTTCTAAATCTGTTGCCGTACCTACAACACTATATGCAATCAAATGCGGTAAATGCGATGTCAGCCCTAGCACCAAATCATGATGTTCAGGATCCATAATCTCAACCATAGAGCCGAACGATTCCCAAAGCTTCGTCACTCCTTCAATCGCCAATAACTCTGTATCTGGCAAGGGGGTAATAATGCACCAACGATTTTGAAATAATTCTGCAAAGCCGTTATCTGGCCCTGTTTTTTCAGACCCCGAAATTGGGTGTGCAGGCACAAGATGGACGTAAGACGGTAAACGTGGCTGTAACACTTTAATAACCGCACCCTTAACAGACCCCACATCTGTTACAATACAGTTTTGGTTTAAATGACCCGTAATGCGGCTGGCAACATGCTCCATTGCCCCAACGGGACAACAAAGAATAACCATATCACTCCCTGCCACACCTAATGATGGGTCGGTTGTTGCATCATCCGCCAAGCCCATGGCTAATACCTTGTTACAAACATCTGGATCTTCATCAACACAGACAATTGTCTCCGCTTGTTTATACTCAATAATCGCTCGCGCAACAGATGAACCAATAAGACCAAAGCCAATAATTGTAATTTGTTTAAACATAAAACTTCCTTTTTAAGCGTTCTATACCGACAAGCTGACAAGTCGGCAACGCTACGTTAATAGACTATAATATAATTAATAAGATGTGTGTTGAGTAATAAAATATGTATCCCGCCTATTGGGGATAATAGGAAGCGTAATATGCGTTAAAATCGCAAAGCTGTTGAATATGACTAACCATGATTATTTATATAGCCTTTGATAGCTTTAACCACAAGCCCCATCTCTTCAGTTGTCCCAATCGTAATACGCAGACAGGCTGGTAAATTATACGCGCCCATCTGACGAATAAGAATACCTTGGTCTTTCAAAGCCAATCTCGTATTTTCCGCGTTCTCTGGCGACCCAAAATTAACCAATAAAAAATTGGTGACACTTTGGTAAACCTTCAAGCCAATTTCCTCTAATGCCTGCTTTGTATCTTCACGGCATTTCTTATTATGCTCTAAAGATTTTTTAAGAAAATCATCATCTTTTAATGCCGCAACTCCTGCCGCTTGCGCTTCTATACTTACATTAAAAGGACCACGCACACGATTAAGGATATCAATGACCTCATCTGATCCATGCGCCCACCCTAAGCGTACCCCACCCATACCATAGGCTTTGGAAAACGTCCGTGTCACCACAATATTATCATGCTGAGCAACCAAATCATGCCCAATTGTATACTCAGGATCTTCAACATATTCGGCATAGGCCGCATCTAAAACTAATAAAACATCACTAGGTAAACCTTTGTGAAACGCAACAACTTCATCTCGCGTCAAGTAACTTCCTGTAGGTGTACTCGGGTTGGCTATAAATATTATTTTTGTTTTATCCGTCACTGCATTGGTAAGAGCACGAACATCAACCTTAAAATTTTCTTTAACGGCAGCCGTTACAGGGGTTGCACCAACCGAGTTAGCTCTAATTGGGTACATTAAAAATCCGTGTTCAGGGTATAAAACCTCATCACCATCACCTGCATAGGCCTGACAAAGTAAAGAGATAATCTCATCAGATCCTGCACCACAAACAATGTTTTCCGCGGGAATATTGTTTTTATAGGCCAAAGCAGCACGCAGGTCATGACAACTCCCATCAGGATAACGGTGTATATCTTTTGCCACTTCCTGCATCGCCTTAACCGCCATCGGTGATGGGCCAAACGCCCCCTCATTCGATGACAACTTTATAATACGTTGGCCTTCTTTGGACTTGCTTTCCCCGCCTATATAGGGCGTAATTTTATAGATACTATCTTTTGCTTTAATCATTATTTACTTATAGTCAAACCATGCCAATTGTCAAAAGCTCAGATTTACCAACCTTTGACCGTCTTATAGCGGAAGGACGGCATATTCTTGACCCGTCCCGCGCTGAAGATCAAGACATTCGTCCGCTTCATATCGGTTTTTGTAATCTGATGCCTGATGCCGCCCTTAAAGCCACAGAACGTCAATGGTTCCGACTCATTGGAGAAAGTAACCGTGTTGCACAAATTTATGTTCACCCCTTCACCCTGCCTATGATTGAACGTAACGAAGACACGACAACTTATATTGCCCAGCATTACGAGAGCATAGACACCCTTAAACATGAAGGGCTAGATGCTCTCATCATTACTGGTGCGAATATCGCCGTTCGGGAGTTGTTTGATACACCAAACAAATGGAATGACTTACGAATCCTTTACCAATGGGCAAACAAGAATGTTGTTTCAACAATCTCTTCTTGTTTTGCTTCCCATGCCTATATGGCATTTTACCACAATCTTCGACCGACAAACTTTGAAAAGAAAATACATGGTGTCTTTCCTTTTAGGGTTTTAAACCGTACTCATCCTCTTATTCGGGGTGTAAACACCAAAATAGACATTTGTAACTCTCGATATGATAATATTTCTAAACAAGACTATATTAACGCTGGCATGTCTCCATTAATTGAAGGGCAAGATATTGGCGTAGACTTTGTGATTAGCTCTGATGGTTTACGCAATATTTGCATTCAAGGGCACCCTGAATATGACCTTGTCAGCCTTCTTAAAGAATATAGGCGTGACGTCATTTTAGCCAAAGAAAAAGGGGATTCCGTCCCCTCCGTTCCCACTGGCTATCTATCAACAGAAGCAGAAAATCTTGTAAGGCAATATGTATCAGGAGATCTCCCCACTTTCCCTGAACAAGAAATTGGAAAATTAATCGACAACACATGGACAGACAGTGCACGTTCGTTCATGTCTAACTGGATTGGATATATATATCAACTAACCAATATTGATCGTAACAAACAATTCATGGATGGCATTGACCCTCAAAATCCGCTCAACCTTTAAACGTCTTAATTTTAAGTTCTGGGTGTTGGCACCGCGCCCACAGGAACAGGTTTTTTAACGTTTTGTCTTATACCCGCTCGCGCAATTTTTCCCTTACCTGCATAAAGCTGCTTCGTTGCTTCAATAACATGAACGCCACCAAGCGCAGGATATAAATAAGGCCCTATTTTTTCAAACAACTCCGCGCCTCTTAGCAATACTTCTTTCTCAAAAGGTGGAGAAAACAAAGCATGACTTGTTCTCTCGTGAACAAATAGATTATCACTTAAAAAACTCTCCACTTGTCTGGCCGAATAAGGGCGCCCTTGACCAAACGGACTCCAATCCGCTCGCGCCCACAAACCCACACGGTTTGGAACAACAATTAACAATCGTCCTGTGCTTTTTAAAACACGCCAGATTTCTTCAAATGTTTCTTCTGGATTATCTAAAAACTCTAATCCATGCACCATCAATACAAAATCAATTGAATTAGTTTCTAGAGGCAATAAAGATTCTGCATGCAGACAAACGCAATTATCAGATTCTGGTGGCCAGTTATGCACCCCTAACTGGGCTGGCATCATATTAAACGTACCGCTCGCCTTATCCATGTAAGGCCTCAAATAAGGCAGCGCATAACCATAGCCCATCAACCGTTGAAGGTTTATTTCAGGCCAAGTATTTAAAATTTTTTGTCTAACAAGACTACGAACAATTAGCCCTTTGCGACTGTTATAGAAGCTTTTTAGGCTGTAGGCATTGAGTTGGCGCATTGCTTATAATCTATCTTGAATTTGATAAATAAGAGGAATATCCGCCGCAGGCATTTCATATTTTGCTAGATCCGTTGGTTTGACCCAAGCCAGCTCTTGCCCTTCCATCGGAGTTGGTTCTCCCGTCCACATACGGCAAACATAAAGTGGCATCATCAAATGAAAGTCATCGTAAGAATGGGACGCAAAACCAAGCGGTGCAAAGCAACATTCCCGTGTTTCAATTCCTAACTCTTCGACAAGCTCACGCACTAAGGCAAATTCAGGAGTTTCCCCTTCTTTAATCTTACCACCAGGGAACTCCCACAGCCCCGCCATCGCTTTACCTTCGGGGCGTTTTGCTAATAAAATATTATTATCCGTATCTACTAAAGCGACAGCCGCAACCAAGACAATCGGCAATCCTGCTGGTGTCTCGTTTCGCGGCTGTTGTAAGGCTTCAACGCAGCCCATAATTTATTTAGCGTCAGGTTTCGCTGGAACAACACCAATGACATTGGCTCCATCTTTTAACGGCTTACCATTGATATCAAACTGCTCAATTTTAGCTTTTTTGCGCCAGTTTTTAACCAAATCATCTAATATTGTACGGCTTAGCTCGGCACGGATAGTCGGGGTCATTTGCTCTAACGTTGGCTTTGCGCGCTCACGCACATCAACCAGTTGAATAACATGCCAACCAAATTGTGTTTTCACAGGTTTTTGAAGAACATCACCTTTTTTCATAGCAAAAACTGCGTCTGAAAATTCAGGAACCATCTCCCCTTTTCCAAAGTAACCCAAGTCTCCACCTTTAGGAGCCGTTGGTCCAATTGAAAGTTCTGTTGCAAGTTCTGTAAATTTTCCGCCTTTGTTTAGCTTATCAAGAACAGCTTTCGCTTTATCTTCTGAATCAAGCAAAATATGACGGGCATTACGCTCTTCAACCGCTGGAATCTCTTTTATGTATCTCTCATACTGGTTTTTCACCATTTTATCGGTGATTTTTGTGTCAACTTCTCTTTGCAGATAAAGGTTACGTGTAATTTGTTGTTTAACAACTTCCATTTCGCGTTTAAATTCTGGAGTTTCTTCAATCTTAGATTCCTCCGCTTTCGTCTGAACAATACGTGTGTTTACAACTTGTTCCATCGCAATAGGATAAACCGTCACAGCGGGTAATTGCTGAACATTCTGTGGCATCGTCTGAATAAAACGATAAACATCAGTTCTCGTAATATCTTTACCATCAACTTTTGCAACAACAGGGTTACCTGGTTCAACCTTAATACCTTCAGCTTCCATTTCTGGTTGCGGTACGGTATCGGCGGTATTAGTCTCTGTCTTAGTCTCTATCCCAGTATCTTCAGCCGCATCAACTACAGTCGTCTCAGTGTTTTTAACACTATCATCCGTACCCGCTTGCTCTTCTACAACGCTAGATGCGACTTTATCGCCCTCTACGGTATCCGATGTTTTTTGAGTGAAAAAAGCGAAGCCCCCTGCCGCAAGCAAAAATATTGCCGCAACAATGGCTATTAAAGGTGTTTTCTTCTTTTGAGCTGACATTGTAAAATGAACCTCTTATTTATCTAGTTAATATGAATCTTTCATGAAATCTGCACCTTTCAGCATAGTAAGGCAAGCAATATTGTTATTTATAATGTGATTATATTGTGACAAAAGGTTTGCCTCCATTGACGTGAAGGGCGGTGCGGACTATATAAAGAAACGCTCATTATAAGGAAAGATATACGTGTTAAAACTGGCTCAAAAAATATTCGGCTCCAGCAATGATAGAGAACTCAAACGTTTGAGTACGCTCATCGCGCCTATAAACGATATTGAACCTGATTTTGAAAAATTATCAGACGATGAATTAAAGGCTAAAACCGTAGAATATCGCAATCGCCTTAAAGAAGGCGAAACGCTAGATGACATAACAGTTGAAGCTTTCGCAACCGTACGTGAAGCCGCAAAACGTACCCTTGGTCAACGCCATTTCGATGTTCAACTTATTGGTGGGCTTTGCCTGCATCAGGGTAAAATTGCCGAAATGAAAACAGGAGAAGGTAAAACACTTGTTTCTACCCTCGCCGCCTACCTTAATGCCATCGAAGGTAAAGGTGTGCATATTGTTACCGTCAATGATTACCTCGCTAGTCGCGACTCTGAATGGATGGCACAGGTTTACAACTTTCTTGGCCTTTCTTGTCAATGCATTATCGCCAATATGTCAGATGAAGATCGTCGCAACGCTTACGCGGCAGATATAACCTACGGCACAAATAACGAATTTGGTTTTGATTACTTGCGCGATAACATGAAATTCCGTTTGGAAGACATGGTACAGCGCGATTTCAACTTCGCCATCGTTGATGAAGTTGACTCTATTCTTATTGATGAAGCCAGAACACCTCTTATTATTTCTGGTCCTTCCGAAGGATCAACAGATCTTTACAATAAAGTAAACGTCCTCATCCCTGAATTATCACCAAGTGATTATGACTTAGATGAAAAAACAAAAACCGTTAATTTAAACGAAGAAGGTAACGTTAAAGTCGAAGGGCTTTTAGAAAAGCACGGATTGATTGAAAGCGGAAACTTATACGACCCTCACAATATATCACTGGTTCACCATGTTGCTCAGGCTTTGCGCGCTCATAAGCTATTTTCCTTAGATACAGACTACATCATTAAAGATGGTAAAGTTGTTATCATTGATGAATTTACAGGCCGCATGATGGAAGGTCGCCGCTATTCTGATGGTCTTCACCAAGCCCTAGAATCCAAAGAAGGCGTAAAGATTCAAAACGAGAATCAAACCTTAGCCTCTATCACCTTCCAGAATTACTTCCGCCTATACCCCAAGCTATCAGGCATGACCGGAACCGCCCTGACTGAAGCTGAAGAATTTGCACAAATCTACACTCTTGGCGTTGTTGAAATCCCAACAAATAGGCCAATCGCTCGTATAGATGATGATGATAAAATTTATAAATCATTCGATGAAAAGTTTGAGGCTATCGCCGAACTAATCCGTGAATGCCAAGACCGTAACCAACCCGTTTTGGTTGGAACAACATCAATTGAAAAATCAGAAATTCTGTCGTCACTCCTCAAAAAACGTAAAGTAAAACATAACGTTCTTAACGCGCGTTACCATGAACAAGAAGCCACTATTATTGCTCAAGCCGGCGCACCTGGATCTGTAACTATCGCTACCAACATGGCTGGTCGTGGGACAGACATTCAACTTGGTGGCAACTTAGATATGCGTATCGTCAACGAGGTCAAAGAGGACTGGTCTGACGACAAGAAAAAAGACGCTATTGAGAAAATTAAAGCTGAAATTGCCGTAAACAAAGACATTGTTCATGAAGCAGGCGGTTTATGCGTCATGGGAACAGAACGTCACGAATCTCGCCGTATTGACAACCAGCTTCGTGGCCGTGCAGGACGTCAAGGTGACCCTGGGTTTACAGCCTTCTTCTTATCTACCGAAGATGACCTTATGCGTATCTTCGCCGCAGATAAAATGGCCTCACTCTTAAAAAGTAATATTGGCTTAAAAGAAGGCGAAGCCCTCACCCACCCTTGGTTATCTAAAGCCTTAGAAAAAGCACAAGGCCGCGTTGAGCAACAAAACTTTGAGATGCGTAAAAACTTGCTCAAATACGACAATGTTATGAATGACCAACGTAAAGTTATTTACGATCAACGTCGTGAAATCATGGAAGCTGGTGACGATCTTGACGAGCTTGTCGATGACATGCGTCATGAGGTTATAGAAGATTTAGTTTACAGTTGCATTCCTGAAAAAGCTTATGCTGAGCAATGGGACACCGACACTTTAACAAGCGAAACACAACGCTTATTAAACCTTGATCTTCCCATTGCCGACTGGGCAAAAGAAGAAGGGATCGCCGATAATGAAATATTGGAACGCATAGAAGAAAGATCAGACAGAAAATTCAAAGATAAAAAAGATTTGGCTGGCCTAGAAACATGGCGTCACTTGCAGAAATCTTTTGTCTTACAGATTTTAGACCAAAATTGGAAAGAACATCTTCTTGCTCTCGACCATTTACGTCAAGGTATTAACTTGCGTGCCTTTGGTCAACGCGACCCTTTAAACGAGTATAAAGCCGAAGCCTTTGCGTACCTAGAAAGCATGCTTAATAAAATGCGTGAAACCGTAACGCAAACCTTAAGCATGGTTGAGATCAATATTGACCCTAATATAATAGAGGCTTTAGATAAACAAAACCAACAACGCACAAACGAAGGTCGAGTTGATCCAGCTCTCATGGGAACATCACGTCCTGAAAATACAGGCGCACCCACTGCCGTAAAACCTTTCCCGAACAAGGTGGCGTTTGATGCCGCCGATCCAGACACATGGGGGAAAATCTCTCGTAACACACCTTGCCCTTGCGGATCAGGTAACAAATATAAGCACTGCCATGGTAAAGTAACTTAAGGTTCTTTATCTCCACTGATCGTTGTTATAAGTAGGCTTAACCTTACCGTCGATTCCTGTTCGCCACTGATCATTGTTATAGGTGGGCTTAACCTTACCGTCGATTCCTGCTCGCCACTGATCATTGTTATAGGTGGGCTTAACCTTACCATCAATCCCTGTGCGCCACTGATCATTGTTGTAAGTAGGAGTTGCGTCAAACTGTGCAAAAGTCGTTGAGCTTGTCCCTACCAACACAATAAAGCTTAATATTAAAAACTTAACCATCATTATCTTTCCTCGTTTAATTTAAATTTTTTATAATTCAACTATACTCTACTTCGACGCCTTAACACGTATTAACCTTAACTGATTGCGTTGGCGTTTAACAATATCAAACCTAAAATCAAAGAATGTAAAGCTCTGCCCTTTTTCAGGTACAGTTTGTGCCTCATGGATAATTAAACCCGCTAAGGTTGAGTAATCTTCATCATCGGGTAATTCCCATTCAAATTCACGGTTCAAATCACGAATAGTTACATCACCATCAACCAGATAACTCCCATCGGTTTGCTTACGCACTCCAATAACGGTTTCATCATGTTCATCATCAATTTCACCAACAATTTCTTCAAGAATATCTTCAAGTGTTACAATCCCCATAAAGCTTCCATACTCATCTACCACCACAGCAAAATGTTCACGGCGCAGCTTAAAAGCCTGTAATTGGTCATGAAGCGTGGTTGATTCAGGTACAAACCACGGATCAGTAACCAATGATTCAATATCAAGTGTTTCAATATCTTCTTGATTACGTTCACGCGTTTTTATCTCACGCATCAACGCTTTTGCATGTAAAACACCAATAATATTATCTGTATCTTCGCGATACACAGGCATCCGCGTATAGGGGCTATCAAATGAGGCTTCGATTATTTTATCGATAGAATCAGACGCATCTAACATCAAAACATTTTTTCGGTGCGTCATTATTTCTTCAACATCAACATCAAACAGATCTAAAATAGAACGCAACATCGCCCGTTGAGTTTGCGTCTCATCATCTACACCTTCATGCAAATCAATAACACCGCGCAGAACTTCCATGTGCGACCCGCCTGCTGCTCTATTCATATCTGCACCGAACAGCCGTAAAACAAAACAAACAATCTTGTTCACAATTTCTGCAACAGGAAAGAACACCCAAATAACCACGCGCATAACCGGCGCAATCGCCATTGACATGCTATCCGCATGCTTCATTGCATATGTTTTTGGTAAAACTTCTGCAAAGATTAAAACTAGTAATGTCATTATTAATGTGGCGTAAAAAACACCTGCCTCACCAAATAACCCAATCAAAACACTGGTTGCAAAGGCCGAGGCTAAAATATTAACTAAATTATTACCCAGTAATAAGGCGCCAATCATACGATCTTTACGCAACCTGATTTTATTCACCAGCCCTGCGCGTTTATTACCTTCTTTTTCTAAATTATGTAGTCGTGACTTTGACGCCGCCGTCAGCGCCGTTTCCGATCCTGAAAAAAAGCCTGATAAAAGAAGAAGAATAAAAACTATTCCTGCCGAAACCCATAAACTCATTTATCTAGAACTCTCTTCAAGAACTTGTTGAACGCTGTTCAAATTAACATCAAAATCTTGGAAAGCTTGTCCAATACCGTGTGTCAAAATAAAACCAATTTTATTATCAATCGCTTTTTTATCACCCGCCATCAAGGCAACCAATTCTTCGCCACTTTGTTTAATAAGAGGCACAATTTCTGATGTTTTTATTTTCAAACCGCACGCTTTTAAATGTGCCGCAACACGACTCAGGTCTTCTTGAGAGCAAAGCCCCATTTTATGAGATAAATCAAAAGCCATCATCATGCCAATCGCTACCGCTTCACCATGTAACAATCGTCCGTCATAATGTGCCGCCGCTTCTAATGCATGGCCGAATGTATGACCTAAATTAAGCAACGCTCGTTGCCCTTTTTCATGTTCATCTGCGGCAACAATAGCCGCCTTGGCTTTACACGACATTTCAACAGCATAGCCAATCGCCTCAGCTTCTAACGCTAAGACCGCTCCACTATTTCCTTCCAGCCATTCAAAAAATGATAAATCATTGATTAGTCCATATTTTACAATTTCCGCATAACCCGCCAACAGCTGACGTTCGGGTAACGTGCCAAGCGTACAAATGTCGCAAAGTACTGCTTTAGGTTGATAAAAACTTCCCACTAAGTTTTTACCTTGCGCAGTATTGATACCAGTTTTACCACCGACAGAACTATCAACCTGCGCCAATAAAGTCGTTGGCACTTGAATGAACGGAATACCCCGCATAATAATTGATGCTGCAAATCCACCAAGGTCACCAATAACGCCGCCGCCAACGGCAATCAAAACACTTTGGCGGTCAACTTTATTATCCAACAACCAGTCGATAACTTTTTGTAAACCATCATACGACTTTGTTGGCTCACCACCTTTAAGGCTCAAAGTTCTTGACTCCAAAACTTTACCCGCTAAAGCCTCTTCCAAAACTTGAACATAAGGATAGGTGTTTTCATCATAAAGAATGAAAGTTTTTTTACCTAAATACGCGTCAGGGATAATGTCTGCGGCATGTTGTAATATGCCCTTACCAATATGGATATCATAGGAACGATCCTTCAAACCCACGTGAACTATTTTTGTATTTTGTGCCATAGAGATGATATTAACCAACCATAAGCTGGCTGTATAGAGCTTGCTGCACTCTATTCAATGTTTCCTCTAACGGCTCGTCATAGGTCGGCACAGATAAGTGAGCCTGACTATATATAGGGTAACGTTGCGCCATCAACTCTTCTAAAACAGCCTCCGGCTCTTTTCCGTCAAATAAAGGGCGCCCCTCGCCGCCGCCCACACGTTTCACCAAAACATCTAAAGCAGCATTTAGGAACACAGACAACGTTTTTGACTGAATGGCTGTACGAGTTTCAACATTCATGAACGCCCCACCACCTGTACCAATGACCTTAACATCTCCCCCTTCAGAAAGATTAAGAATAGCTTGTCGTTCTAGCTCTCTAAAGGAATCTTCTCCCTCATGCTTAAATATATCTGCAATAGAACAGCCTGCGCTCCTCGTCACTACATCATCAGAATCAATAAAATTTAAATGTAATGATTGAGCCAATGCTTCTCCCACAGATGTTTTACCTGCCCCCATTAACCCAACAAGAACAATAGGACGCTTCAACCTTTTACGTAGAAACTCTAATTTTAACTTTATATCCATCGGCTTCTCTTGCCATAGAACGTACAAAAGTTCAATTGCATTCACCAAGACACTTCTTTATTATCGGCCATATTAAATAATTTAAAAACAAAGCAAGGCTACTCAATAATGATGTTTGTAAAAATATTCTCTCTTCTGGTCTTACTAGCTCTCATAGGTGGGTTTGGGTATGTTGCCATTACTGATGTGCCTGTTCGCCAAACTGAAAAAACTGAAACCTTCACTGCTGATCATTTTCAAAAGTAACTTCATAAACCTTTTTTAATTTAACTTATCGTTCTTTAAACTAAACGACGGATAAAAAAATTAATTTACCAGAATCATCACTCTTTTACTATTACAAGAGTATGTTTTCACGAAAAAGTAAGAAAAATATAACATAACGCTTTAATTTCCACAGGTGAACGTAAGGATAAAATATCCTTTTTCCAGAACGTAAACCGAGAAGAAGGTTAACAATCAAATGTAGAATGTTTTTGTTTTTTTACAATCACTTAAACATAACAGGAAGGGAGGAAATACTCTTTACCCTTACGGTAAGTTACCCCCTATTAGCTCCCATTGCATAAAAAAGCACAAAATAAAGTTAATTTTTTGAAATCACCACTTGACAAACAGGCTTAATTTTCCAATAATCCCGTTAATGTTTATGAAAAACATATAAATATTGAACTCAAACGGTAGATTTACTACAAGAAAAGTTCAGTTAGATTTGCAAGATAAAACTAATAATAACAACTATGCAGGTCTAAATTTATTGATTATGTTGTGAGCAGAACTTAGGTAAAATCTTCGGTGGATATATCGGAGGAAAACATATTTAATATGTTGAAAAGCCTAGGTAAAGTGGGGTTAATTAATCTAACTTATCAGATAGCTAAAACCTAGCTTACCTGATGATGTTATAAAAAACTAAAGGAGAATATACTATGGCTCGTCCAGGACGCCCAAAAATGCCAAAACCAGATCTACACGCAAGTGTAGAGGCTTTTCTTGATATGCTAACCGCTGAACGTGGTGCTGCAATGAATACTCGTCAGGCCTACTGGCGCGATCTTGCAGATGTTACACAGTACCTGCGTAGTGAGAAAAAAACCGATTTAAACACAGCAACAACTGAAGAGTTGAAAGCTTATATTGAGTATCTAACTCATAAAATTCACACCAAAGGTGAGAACAAAGCTCAAATTGCTGTCCGTACAGTTGCTCGTCGCTTATCTGCGATGCGTCAATATTATCGTTACCTTGTGTCTGAAGGGGCACGCTCTGACGATCCAACAACAACAATCAAAAGCCCTAAACAAGGCCGTACATTGCCAAAAACATTAAGTGAAGCAGAAGTTGCTCAATTAATTAAAACAGCAGCACATGGCGGTGGTTCAGACAGCATCCGTTTGGTTTGCTTGCTTGAGCTTCTTTATGCAACAGGACTTCGTGTTTCTGAGCTTGTTGGCTTACCTATGTCTGCAATCGGTGAGAATTCAGAGTTCTTAATGATTGAAGGTAAAGGTGGTCGTGAGCGTATGATCCCAGTTTCTGAGCCAGCTCAAAAAGCAGTTAAAAACTACCTCGCTGTTCGTGAGCAGTTTATTGGTATCGAAAACAAAGCGGCACAAGATAAATCTTTCTTCCCGTCCAAAACGTCTGAAAGTGGTCACCTGACTCGTCAGCGTTTTGCACAATTATTGAAAGACCTTGCCCGTAACGCTGAAGTTGAAGAAGCCCGCGTTAGTCCGCATATCCTTCGTCACGCTTTTGCAACACACCTCTTAAGCCGTGGTGCAGATTTACGTTCTGTTCAGAAAATGCTTGGCCATGCCGACATTGCAACAACACAAATCTACACACATATCATGAGTGAGAATCTTAAAGAGACAGTTGAAGAGAATCATCCTATTGCCAAAGACGGCACTAGCAAGTAATTTTCTAGCATAATAACATTTTAAATCAGGCAGTAGAGATCTTGTATCATACTGCCTGATTTGCTATGAATAAGGCGTTATTAAACACCACCTTAGCGTACAGACTTAAAGATTTTATAAAACCGAATCCCCCTAAAACTGGAATAGATATATGTCACAGCTTGAATTTGAAAAACCAATCTTAGAACTTGAAGGTAAAATTACCGAACTTCGTAATTTTGAAGGCGAAGCCGATGTTGATATCGTGGCCGAAGTCACGCGCATGCAAAACAAGGTTAACAAGCTGCTCAATCAAACATATTCTAAACTAACACCGGCGCAGAAAGTCAAAGTTGCCCGTCATCAAAACCGGCCTCATTACACAGATTATATTAACGGTATGATTGAAGACTACGCCCCTCTCGCTGGCGATCGTAATTTTTCCGATGACCATGCCATGCAAGGCGGCCTTGGACGCTTCCAAGGTCAAGCTGTTGTTATCATGGGGCAAGAGCGCGGTCATGATACAGAGTCCCGCGTCAAACATAACTTTGGTATGGCGCGCCCCGAAGGGTATCGTAAAGCACAACGCTTGATGAAAATGGCAGAACGTTTTCAACTCCCTATCATCACTCTAGTTGACACGGCTGGAGCTTATCCTGGCATGGGCGCTGAAGAACGCGGGCAAGCCGAAGCTATTGCTAAATCGATTGAAACTTGCCTTAACGTCAAGGTTCCTATTATTTCTGTCATTATTGGTGAAGGTGGATCAGGTGGTGCGATCGCGATCGCCGCGGCAGATAAAATTTACATGCTAGAACATTCCATCTATTCCGTTATCTCCCCCGAAGGTTGCGCCTCAATTTTATGGCGCAGTGCAGAGCATGTAAACCAAGCAGCCTCAGCCCTTAAAATTACTGCGCAGGATATATATGACTTAAAGTTAATAGATAGCATTATTAAAGAACCTATCGGTGGCGCGCATCGCGCAAAACAAGAAACCATAGACAACGTTGCCAAACAAATCGCAACAGGTCTTAAGCAATTATCACCTTGGGATGCCGATAAACTTAAAGCCGCTCGTCGTAAAAAATTCTTAGCTTTTGGTAGAAACTAATCGACCTTAATCAAGGCTAAAGCAACATGGCCAGCAAATTTACTTAGCTAGCCGAGCTACCAACACCATCATCAACACTGACTGATGTTAAATGTGCCGCAAGGCGATCCTTCATTCCGTCATTTTCTGTGCCTTGGTTTTTCTTATGTTTAAGAGCAGACCAATCAGCCGCCATCCCTGCCCTACGTTTCATATGCTCAAAACTACCATGCCCCGCTTTATCGTGACCATTTTCTGTTGCTGCCGCCCGAAAATAAAGCATCAAGAACACCCGTATCGCCGCCGTTAAAGATGTATTTTCCGCCTTTCTCAAACTAATAAGAGAGCATATATCATGCATTGAGCATTCTTCACGCTTAGCAATATTTTTTAATTCTCTCCACATTTCAGGCTCTAGACGAACCGATGTCCGTCGCCCCAATATTGTTATGTTCTTTGAAACAAGAGAACTTTTATTCATTAATTCCATATAATTTTTAGCCATTGGTCACCCCACATATTGATAAAATAAAAGTGATACACAGCAAAAAACATAAAAAGAACACAACAAGAACTATCTATGATTTTGAATATATAGGTACTCACCCCACAACACAACCCTAGGGTGTATTTTAACTTGTATAATTCAATCGTATGTTGTTATTATGCTTTGAGAAATTTGATAGAAAGCGCGTGTATCACCCGTATTTCCTCACTTAAAGCTTGATGAACGACACGCTCGCGTTGGACATAAGGCAAATTATTTAATTTTTCAGCGCTAATCTCAATTTTAAAATGGCTCTCCCCGCTTCCATCATCCCCCGCATGACCTGCATGTAAATGACTCTGGTTTTTTACCAGTAGTTTTTCTGGTTGTATTTCCGCTATTAATCGCTCATATATGCGTTGTTCTAAAGACTGGGGTTGTTGCTCTGACACTGCGTGAAGTCCTTGTTTTCATTGAACTGAGCCGTCATAATAGAAGAACTATGCCTAGAATCAAATTAAAACCAAACTCCCCCGATTATATCGACCCAGCAAAGCGTGATGCCAAAACAAAAGCTTGCGATATGCCCTATTGTGAAGGCGAAGGCACGTTCCGCGCGCCAAAGGATCGCTCACTATCTGATAATTACTGGTTTTGCCAGATGCATATTACCGAATATAACCGTGCGTGGAATTTCTTTGAAGGCATGAATCAACGTGAAGTTGAAGAACAAATCCTCAAAAGTATGTTTGGAGATCGCCCTACTTGGCGGTACGATGCCGATGGTATGGCCGAAGAAAACCTCCGCCGTCAAGCTTATGAATTCCATGGCACAGGAACAACAGATGACCGCGCCCACCGTGCATGGCAAGAATACGAGAAAAATAAAAATCAACTTGATCAGCAAGGCACTGAATTTGAAGCCATGGCAATCTTCGGTTTAAAACCTCCCGTTGACCTCGATAAAATCAAAGCGCGCTATAAAGAACTCGCAAAGAAATATCACCCTGATATAAATAGAGACAACCCAAAAGCCGAAGAACAATTGAAAAAAGTCAATGTTGCCTATACCGTATTAAAACTCGCCTATCAAAAATTTGATAACTTAGACGACGCATAAAACAGAAAGTAAATTTATGTCCGACCTTGCCGAAAAAGATAATGAGCTAACCTCCGCCTCCTTTGACATGACGAAAGTCGTAAATAAAGAAGGAAAATACACCAGTATTCCCGACACTAAATTTGATGTCCGCAAAACCTTTGGGTTGGATATAGACTGGCAAGTGCCTGGCTTTAAGGAAGAAAACTCTAACGTTCCCAAAATTGACCCTACTTATCAATTTGACCACGATACAACGATGGCTATCCTTGCGGGGTTTTCAAATAACCGCCGCGTCATGGTACAGGGATATCATGGAACAGGAAAATCCACCCATATTGAACAAGTCGCGGCGCGGCTGAACTGGCCATGCGTGCGTATCAATATGGACTCCCATGTATCACGTATCGACCTCCTCGGCAAAGATATGATCGTCTTACAAGAAGGCAAACAAATAACGCGCTTCCAAGAAGGTTTATTGCCTTGGGCTATTCAAAACCCTGTCGCGCTTGTTTTTGATGAATATGATGCAGGTCGCCCTGATGTCATGTTTGTTATTCAACGGGTGCTGGAAGCCGAAGGGAAATTAACTCTACTCGATCAGAATGTCGTTATCCGCCCTCACCCTGCTTTTAGGTTATTCGCCACGGCCAATACTGTTGGACTTGGTGATACCACGGGGCTTTATCACGGCACACAGCAAGTCAACCAAGCACAAATGGATAGATGGAATATTGTGGCGCAGCTCAACTACCTCAAGCATGAAAAAGAGATGGATATCATCGCCGCTAAAATTCCCGATATGGACAATAAAGAAGGCCTAGAAACTATTGATGCGATGGTACGTATGGCCAGTTTAACACGCCAAGGCTTCATTAATGGTGACCTTTCAACACTCATGAGTCCGCGGACAATTTTAAGTTGGGCAGAAAATTATAAAATCTTCGGTGATCGTGACTTAGCGTTTCGTTACGCCTTTATGAATAAGTGCGATGAAATGGAATGGCCTATCATTAACGAATATTACCAAAGATGCTTTGGGGTTGAGTTATTAACATAGAAAAAGCACCGGCATTGCGAGAAGCCTGAAAAACGATGCGGTAATTAAGCTCAACCACCCGCAATGATAACAAAAATATAATGCCAAACACTAAAAACAAATTTGAAAATTTTAAATCTGCCACCGCGGCTACCTTACGCGCGATAGCGGGCAAGAAGCTTTATGATGTCAGCTTTAGCGCGCAGGAACGCTTTGACCGTCCAACAAATCCACAAGAAAAAGCAACCTCGCTTCCCCTCCCTCACGAAGACTTAGAAAATATTGCCCTGACCCGTGGAGTAAGCGATGCTAAAGCGTTACGTCTACACCATCACGCCCCTACCCTGCACCAACAAAATGCGCCCCCAGAAGCATCTATGGATTTAACGGCACGCGCGGTGTTTGATGCAATGGAACAAGCCCGCGTTGAGGCCATCGGGGCAACACAAATGCCTGGTGTTAAAGAGAATCTTAACCAAACCTTGAATGAAAAATGTGATCGCCTTGGCTACACTCATTTACAAAACCGCGAAGATAGCAATATTGCCGACGCTCTTCATGCCTATACACGCATTCACCTGACAGATGAGCCTGTCCCCAAGAATGTGAAAACGCTTCTAAAAAAATGGACGCCTTGGATTGAAGAGAAACTAGGCGCACAAACTGTTGAAAACTTAAAACCGCTTTTAAACGACCAGATAGAGTTCGCCAAAGTGTCTCGTACATTAATGATGAAGATGGGTTTACTCGCCTCTGATGCCGCCGACAACGCCGCACCAGAAGAGCCAGAAACCCAAGGCAATACAAAACCTGATGAACAAGAACAAAGCGAAGAAGAATCCTCCGCGCAAGAACAAGATGGCGCACAAAGCGCGGATACATCCGAGGCCGATGATAGCCAAGAAGAAGAGGACATCGCCGAAGATGACGAAGCCAGCCCAACGGATAACGATCAAGTCATGCAAGCAAGCGAAGATGACGAGCCTGCAAACCCTGATATGCATCGCCCCGACAGTCTGACTATAGACCCAAATGGCGGATATAAAATTTATACACGTACCTTCGATGAGATTATTGACGCCGAGGATTTGGCAGACCCAGAAGAGCTAACCCGACTTCGTGCGCTATTGGATCAACAACTGCAAAACCAACAAGGCATCGTCTCAAAACTGGCTAATCGCCTGCAACGTAAATTAATGGCGCAACAACAACGCAGTTGGCAATTTGATTTAGAAGAAGGCATCCTGGATGGCGCAAAGCTCACCCGTATCATCACAGGCGCAAATGTCCCGCGTGCTTTTAAAGTAGAAAAGCAAACTGAATTCCGTGATACCGTTGTTACTATTTTGATTGATAACTCTGGATCTATGCGCGGCCGCCCTATCGCCCTCGCCGCCATCAGCGCCGATATATTAGCGCGCACATTGGAGCGGTGTGGCGTAAAAGTTGAGATACTTGGTTTTACCACCCGTACATGGAAAGGCGGCAAAGCCCGCGAACTTTGGATTGATAATGGTCGCCTCCCACAGCCTGGTCGCTTGAATGATATCCGTCATATCATTTATAAAAATGCGGATGCGCCGCTTCGCCGCGCCCGTAAAAATCTTGGCCTTATGCTGAAAGAAGGAATCTTAAAAGAAAACATTGATGGTGAAGCCCTTGTTTGGGCACATAACCGCCTCGCCCGCCGTCCTGAACAACGCAAAATAATGATGATTATTTCTGATGGCGCGCCCGTTGATGACTCCACCCTTTCTGTAAACCCTGCCAATACGCTAGAGCTTGACCTACGCCATGTCATTGGCTGGATAGAAGGGTTAAAACAAGTCGAATTGACCGCCATAGGTATTGGACATGATGTTACTAAATATTATGAACGCGCCATGACAATCTCAGACGCAGACGAGCTAGCCAACGCGCTTATTAGCCGCTTAGAGAAACTATTTGAGTTAAAATAATCTACTTCATGTCTGCATTTGTTCGTGCTAGAAAAACTATATGACTGATAAAACTAAGAAAAAATCAAAAATCTATAAACCCAAACCAATAAGCGGCTTCCCTGAATGGCTTCCAGAAGAACGCCTTGTCGAACAACGTTGGTTTGACCATATCCGCAAAGTTTTTGAAAGCTATGGGTTTTGCTCTATAGAAACTCCTTCCGTTGAGGAAACCGATGTCTTGCTTGCCAAGGGCGAAGTCGATAAAGAAATTTATGAGATAAAACGCATTCATAACGATGGGAATGATAAAGAGTCCCGCCTCGCCTTACATTTTGACCAAACCGTTCCTTTTGCGCGCTATACGGCGCAACATTTTAACGAGCTGGTATTCCCCTTTAAACGCTATCAAATGCAGCGCGTCTGGCGGGGTGAACGTCCACAAATGGGGCGTATGCGCGAATTTTATCAATGCGATATTGATGTCATTAACATTGATAATCTCCCCTTATCTTTTGATGCCGAAATGGCTGCCGTTATGTACGAAGTCATGGAAGGACTCAATATAGGCCGCGTTCAAATGCGTATCAGTAACCGTAAAATTTTAATTGGCCTGCTGAATAGTTTAGGTATTGATAACCCCGTTCCTGTCACGCGTATCATTGACAAAATCGAAAAGCTAGCACCAGAAATCATCAATGATTTATTAAAAGAAGAAGGCCTGTCAGACGAGCAAGTAAACAAAATTATCAACCTTGCTAAAATAAAAGGCACAACAGATAACTTGAATGCCCTTGCCATAGAAAACGATCTCATGCGCGAAGGCGTTGAAGAGCTTAATGATGTTTTGAACAACCTTTCACATCTTCCGGTAGATGCAGTCATCGCCGACCTTTCTATCGTTCGTGGTCTTGATTATTACACTGGTACGGTCTATGAAACTCAGCTTCTTGATGTCCCTGAATTTACAGGCTCTGTCTGTTCTGGTGGACGCTATGACGACCTTGCAGGTGGATTCATCAATAAACATTTACCAGGGGTTGGTATTTCCCTTGGCTTTTCACGCCTGTTTGAAGTTATCCGCCAATCACGCCCTGATCTGTTAGATATAGGCCCTAAATCACCGACAGACATTCTGCTTTATACCGAAGATAAAGCCCTATCATCTGAAGCCAACAAAACCGCACAGACGCTGCGCCAACGCGGTTTAAATGTTGAGGTCTATGCCACAGTAAAAAAATGGGATAAGCACTTTAACTACGCGAAGAAAAAACTTATTCCTTATATCTGGTATGTCTCTGCAGATAATAAACATGAAATTAAAAATATAAAAACCGGAGAACAAACCAACGCCAACCCAACAACGTGGAGCAAGTAATGGTCACCCAAAACCGTCATTGCGAGGAGCATTTGCGTAACCTGCCTGCACGCCTGAACAGAAAAAAGCGACACGGCAATTTATCTTCATCTTTATGGATTGCTTCGCTTACGCTCGCAATGACACTATTAACCTTCCCTACATACGCAAAAGACAAAAAAGAAAAAGTAACGAGTGAGCAAAAAAACCTTATCGATATTTTGGAAGAATCCGCCCTTCCTGAAGGCGCGGTAAAATACGCTCCCGAAGGTTGTGACTTTGAAATAACCTTCCCTAGCGCACCTTACAAAACCAAACGTTGCGCCGATAACTCCAATAAAAACTGTACAGATTTTACCAGCTACACCATGGTTTATGATGTGACCGCCACTGTTGAAATAAACGCAACATGTGTTCCCTCTACACCAGAACAATATAAAAGCTATACTGAAAAGGTCATTGGTTTGGCACTTAAAGGCATGGTCGAACGCAGTGATATTTCTGAACATCAAATCAATACCCGCGAAGACAATGATATCCGCCAAGGCTCTCTCCTTGGTTCAGCCAAACGCGGTAAACAAAACTCAATCTACAACGCTCAACTTTGGGTGGGTCAAAACTCTGTCATGACCGTTGAATCGCGCTTAATTGGCCCCTTCCACGCCGAAGCCGACACCACTTTTAGTGAAATTTTGAATAGTATTCAGAAGAGAAAGAACTAAACGCTTAACTTCCACTCAACGCTTTTATGCGCTCAACCATGGCGAAAAAACCATTACGGCGACTGGGTGATAAATGCTGGTTGAGGCCTATCTCTTCAAAGGCCGCATCAATATCAACTTGCTCCATCTCTATGGCCGTTTTCCCCTCATACGCGCTCAACAAGACAGCAATAAGCCCCTTCACAATATGAGCGTCACTATCGGCAGTAAAATGATAAATTCCCTCCTCATTGGTTTCACATATTAACCACACACGAGAGGTGCACCCCTTGACCAAAGTTTCCTCCGTTTTTAAGGATTCTGCCATAGGTTTTAACGTTTTACCCAAATCAATCAGGTATTTATAACGCTCCTCCCAATCATCAAACAGGGAGAAATTCTCAGTTAATTCTTCTAAAGTTACTTCAGCCATTCGCTATAAACCATTGTAGATATTAATAAGTTATTCATATCCTTAGTATAAAAGTGGAAGGTGATGCAATGGTGTTCGCGTTTAAAATACAAAGTAAATTGCAAATCACCTCTTGCGTGTCAGGGCTAGGCTAGATAGTTTTAAAGGGTTGATTCATTGTAATTTTATAGCTCAACATATCGAATAAATAATAAAGCAAATATAACGAATAAAATTAATAAGGTAGCATCCTATGGGTAAATCATCCGACGACGATAATACAGACAGCAAAAACACACTTTATTGTTCTTTTTGCGGTAAAAGCCAACATGAGGTTCGTAAGCTTATTGCAGGCCCTAATGTCTTTGTTTGTAACGAATGTGTTGAGCTTTGCATGGATATCATCCGCGAAGAAGACAAAACCCAGCTTGTCCGCGGCGACGATGATAAGATTCCTGCCCCAAGTGAAATTAAAAGCTATTTAGATGATTACGTTATTGGGCAAGAACAAGCCAAACGAATATTATCTGTTGCGGTTCATAACCATTATAAACGTCTTGAACATTCTGGTGATGCGGCGGCGGGAGAAATAGAACTCGCAAAGTCAAACATTCTTATTTTGGGGCCAACAGGGTGTGGTAAAACACTTCTTGCCCAAACATTGGCGCGCGTTATTGATGTGCCTTTCACAATGGCAGATGCCACGACATTAACCGAAGCAGGTTATGTTGGTGAAGATGTTGAAAACATCGTATTGAAACTATTACAAGCCTCTGATTATAACGTAGAGCGCGCACAACGCGGTATCGTTTACATTGATGAGATTGATAAGATCAGTCGTAAGTCTGATAACCCATCCATCACCCGCGATGTTTCTGGTGAAGGCGTGCAACAGGCTCTTTTAAAACTGATGGAAGGAACGGTCGCTTCTGTTCCACCACAGGGAGGACGTAAACACCCACAACAAGAATTTTTACAAGTTGACACCTCAGACATCTTATTTATTTGTGGTGGCGCATTTGCAGGTATTGAGAAAATATTAGCAAATAAAGACCGTGGTCAAACGCTTGGTTTTGGTGCAGACGTTAAGCCACCCGAAGAAGGAAATGCAGGCGAGCTTCTTAAAAAGCTAGAACCAGAAGATTTGGTTAAATACGGCCTTATTCCAGAATTTATTGGTCGTCTACCGTTGATTGCAACACTTGAAAATCTTGATGAAGATGCCCTGATTACAATTCTAACAGAACCTAAAAATGCGCTTATCAAGCAATATCGTAAATTGTTTGAAATTGAAGGTGCAGAACTTGAATTTACTGACGATGCCCTACGCGCAGTTGCTGAACAGGCCATCAAGCGTAAGACAGGCGCCCGTGGATTGCGCTCTATTCTTGAGGTCATGCTTCTCGATACTATGTATGACTTACCAGACAAAGAGAACGTTGAAAAAGTTGTTATAACAGCCGAAGTCGTTGAAGGTAAAAAAGAGCCAACCTTTGTTTATGCCGATAAGAAAAAGAAGAAAAAAACAGATAAAAAAGACAAAGACAGTGATGATAAAAAGGAAATAGGATCAAAAAAATAAAACCTTAAACTTTGTTTCAATTTTCTTAAACGACTGGGTAAATAAATGTCTAAAATATATCCTGATAAAAATAAAAAATACCGTCTTGTAACACGTTCTGATATGGATGGCCTTGTTTGCGCCGTTCTTCTAAAAGAAATGGATATTATTGACGATATTCTTTTTGCCCACCCCAAAGACATGCAAGATGGTAAAATTGAACTGAGTGATAAAGATATAACAACTAATCTTCCCTATAATGAGGGTGTGTTTTTATGTTTTGATCATCACTCCAGTGAACTGGAGCGCATCGGTAAGACGGCCGATAATTTATTTATCGATGTTGATGCAAAATCTGCCGCCCGCGTTGTTTATGATTATTTTGGTGGTGCAGAAACTTTCCCCAATGTCGGTACAGACATCATGGAAGCGGTTGATAAAGCCGACAATGCCGACTTTACCAAAGAAGATATCATGGAGCCAAAAGGCTGGGAACTCTTAAGTTTTATCATGGATTCCCGCACGGGCTTAGGACGCTACCAGGATTTTAACATCTCAAACTATCAACTCATGATGCAGATGATTGATATCTGTCACAAGACACAAAATATTGAAGAAATTTTACAAATCCCTGACGTTAAAGAACGGGTTGAACTGTACCAAAGTCATCAACAGAACTTTAAAGAACAGTTAGAACGGTGCTCACGTATCGTTGATAATGTTGTCATTCTAGACCTACGTAATGAAGATACAATATGGGTTGGTAATCGTTTTATGATTTACGCCCTCTTCCCACAGGCTTCGGTTTCTATTCATGCTATCTGGGGTAAGAATAAGCAAAATACTGTTTTTGCCGTTGGTAAATCTATCCTTAATAAAACCAGTAATACAAAAATTGGTAATCTTATGCTGGAATATGGTGGTGGTGGCCATGACGCGGCGGGTACATGTCAAATTGATAATTTAAAGTCTAGCGAAGCCTTAGAAGAAATTATCGAAAAAATTGTAAAAACATCCTAAAGTAAAAAATGAATGCGACCTCGCCTTTATATCCACCCGCTTTAAAAAAAGGCGATACTATTGGCATCATTGCTCCATCCAGTTGGCATGACCCGTCATTATTAAGTGATACGAAAAGTTTATTTGAAAGCAATGGATTCAATGTTGTTTTTCATCCACAAACTCAAGAACGCTATGGGCAGTTCGCTGGCACACCTGCACAAAAAATCTCCGCGCTCCATGATTACTTCAAAGCCCCTGATATTAACGCTGTTATCTCTCTTTCTGGCGGCAATGGTGCTATTCACCTGCTGGATTTAATTGATTACGATCTCATCAAGAAAAACCCTAAAATATTTATGGGTTTTAGCGATGTGACAATCCTCCTTAATGCTATAACCGCCAAAACAGAGCTTGTGACATTCCACGGCCCCTCTTTCGCTCGTACCGTTAAGATTGACAAAGCGCAACAAGACCAAATGCTCGCCGTCCTCACGGGTCAAAATGGAAGTATTACAATCAATAGTAACCTCAATGTTACAGGTCGCCTCTATGGTGGCTGCCTCAGTCCCCTTCAAACACTCATCGGTACGCCTTACGCTCCTGACCTCAATAACGCTATTTTAATCCTCGAAGACATAAACGACCACCTAAGTCGTTATGACCGCATGCTCGGCCACATGAAGCAAGCTGGTTGGCTTAAGAACCTTTCAGCCATTATATTGGGAGAGTTTATTAAATCTCAAGACAGCCAAGATCGCCCCTTCGGTTTCACGGTAGAACAAATCATGCAAAACAATGCTCCTGATACGCCACTTGTGACCAATGCCCCCTTTGGGCATGGTGATAACCTCTGTACCCTGCCTATCGGCGCAGAAATTACCTTGAAAAACGGTATACTATCCTTTAAATCACTCGCATGACCTTTGTTGTTACAGATTTATGTATTAAGTGCAAATATACCGATTGTGTAGAGGTATGCCCTGTCGATTGCTTCTATGAAGGCGAGAATATGCTCGTCATTCACCCTGAAGAATGCATTGATTGCGGCGTTTGCGAACCTGAATGCCCGATTGACGCGATTCTCCCAGATACAGAGCCAGATACAGAGCAATGGGTGGAGTTTAATCGCAAGTATTCTGAAAAATGGCCGGTTCTTACCACTCAAAAAGATCCACTGCCCGAGGCAGAAGAGTTCAAAGACAAGAAAAATAAGCTAGAAGAACACTTTAGCGAAACTCCTGGAGATGGTGACTGAAGCTAGTTTTAGCCCCCTCAGTGATATTTTTATTGCTTTTTAACGATTTGTTAAGTATACTCCCTTTCATAGCTTAAAGAGAAAGCGGTTGATCAGGGCAAATTCCCAAACTTGAATTTGGGTCGAAAACATTGCGGTAAAATTGAAAATCAACAATCGTTTCTAAATAAGACAACAAATGAACAATAAATAAACATATTTATTGCTTATGGTTTGATTTCTTAAAAGTTGGCATGCCGATTGAAAAGAAAGCAAACACGAATAAAAAAGAAGATAATAACACTAAACCAGAAAGGCACTAAATTTATGGCTGATAATGATAATTTTGCAAAAGGTGATTACGTTGTATACCCCGCTCACGGCGTGGGTCTTATTGAGGGCGTAGAAACACAAACTATTTCTGGTATGGAAATTAAGCTATATGCAATTAGCTTTGAAAAAGAGCGTATGCGTCTTAAAATCCCTATGATGAAGGCAAAAGAGTCTGGCTTGCGTAAACTTTGCACGGCTAACCGTATGAAAGACGCTATCAAGGTTCTTAAAGGTAAAGCCCGCATTCGTCGCACAATGTGGAGCCGTCGCGCACAAGAATATGAACTAAAAATCAATTCAGGTAACCCTGTTCTGATTGCAGAAGTTCTTCGTGACCTTAAGCGTAGCAATGATGACACTGAACAATCATATTCAGAGCGTCAAATTTACCAATCTGCTCTTGAGCGTTTGGCACGTGAAGTTGCTGCTGTTGATAAAACATCAGAAGAGCAAGCAACAATGCGCTTAGAAAAAATTATGGGCACAGAAGGTAACGCGAAATCAGTCGTTGCTAATGATGACATCCGTAAAGCAGCATAAGCTCGCTCCTACACAATAATTCTAAAAAGGCGGGTTCATCCCCGCCTTTTTTAATGCCTATATTTTCCACCACACCATTCTATACGCATAAACATAATATTCATGTATAATAGTATGATTCTAAGGCGTTCTGCCCGCTACCTTTCTTACCTACCTGACAGGTCATTCTTACCGTGTGTTGTAAAAACAAAGATAACAGCTTCTCTGATTTAGGAAACCCAAATCAAATTTGGGCAATTCCCTCGATACATGCCGATATTAACCGCCTCACCGCGCTTCATGATGCCATTTTTGATAAAATTCAAGCGGGCGATCGCTTAGTCTATCTTGGTAATTATACAGGATATGGAACAGAAGCACGTGAAACTATAGATGAACTCTTAACCTTTCGCCGTATGCTCTTGGCTAAACCTGCCATGAAACCAACTGATATTATTTATCTACGCGGACAGCAAGAAGACCTTTGGGGTAAACTTCTACAAATTCAATTCCACCCAACGCCCGTCAATGCGCTTATAGACCTCATAGGCAAAGGACTGGGGCCAACAATGCAAAGTTACGGCATCTGCCCTCACGACGGCATCACAGCCGCAAAAGAAGGTATGTACTCCCTCAATAAATGGACAAATCACATCAGGCAAAAATTGCGCGCCCATGAAGGGCATGACTGCTTCTTAACCCAACATCGCCGCGCCGCCTATACCACCACTAACAATAGCAACAGTAACGATCAGTTCCCGCTTCTATTCGTCAATACGGGCATAGACACCTCTAAATCTTTGCAAGAGCAAAAAAGTAATTTCTGGGAAAACAGCGCGCATTTTGATAAAATGACCGAGAGCTACGCCCCCTTTGATAAAGTCGTCCGTGGTTTTGACCCCGCGCATAAAGGCCTGCATTTAAACTGCATTACTGCAACACTAGATGCAGGGTGTGGCTTTGGTGGCCCTCTCATTTGCGCACAGATGTCAGCTCAAGGCGAATTTCACGAAGTCCTTGAAGCTTAAACAAGCTCCCTTAAAGAACAATCTTATAAGGTTGTCCTGCAATCACTTGTTGCCCTGACGTCATACCGTTCAGCACTAAGAAATGCTCAACTTTATTACCATCAACGTTCATTCTTGCTGCCATAGAAGACACCGTGGAGCCTGAAGGTGCAACCAACACACGGATTTTCTTCGCTTGGATAGATTTTTTCTCCCCAGATGACATTTTGCGCAAGCTATAAGTTGTTTGCTTCAGCTCCTCTTCAAACGCTTTACCTACTCCACTCGGAATGGCCATCTGAAAACGGTAATATGTGTTTGGCGCCCATTGCACTGCCACCAGACGAACCGCTACAGATTTACCTTGTATATTCCCACCAAACACAGTTGTCGCCGCGGGTTTACCATGAACGGTTATCGCCTCAGCACCACCGACTTGCCCACCTTTCAACCATTCATTTCTAATATAGTTTACTGGATCAGTACTCCGACCCTTCCCAGTATCAAAGATAATAGCCGTGCCATTCGGGTGTCTGGCCGTGACCTTCGTTGCGCCATTGGTTATTTTTGCCCCCTTCGGTACGCTAAACGTAAAATCCAAGGCGGGGTGATAGAATCTATTTCCTTTGGCAAAACCTTGGTCGGGGCTATCCCCGTAAACAAGACCATTAATTTTGTTTAGATATGCCGCCCGCGCTTTATTGTTATTCGCTGGATACTTTGCCGCCTCAACTCTGGAATCTTGCACCCGCTTCGCGGTCAAAGGGTGAGTTGAAAAATAGTTAAAGCTTGACCCATTCTTACCCGCTTCTTTGGCTTCTAATTTACTCTGTGCATCAAGACTCGATAAGAATGTCGACATTCCTGACGGATCATATCCCGCACGGGCAAGATATCGGATACCCAATTCATCAGACTGCGTTTCCTGCCCTCTGGAATAAGAGGAAATATAAAGGTTAGATCCTAAACTCGCCACCTGCCCTGCAGAGCCACCAGCAACTGTTCCAATAACCGCCGCGCCAATGCCTGCAACCATACCTTGTGACATACGTGACGCCGCATGGCGCGCCGTAATATGCCCAATTTCATGTCCAATAACGCCTGCTAATTCGGCTTCACTATTGGCCAAAGTCAATAATCCACGGGAGAAGTAAGTATATCCCCCCGGCAAAGCAAAAGCATTCACCAAAGGCGTATCTAAAACATAAAACTTATATTGAACATCTTTGCGCTCTGTATTGGCTGCAACGCGTTGCCCCACTTGGTTCACATAGTCCGCAATTGGTCCCGTCATAAACTTACCAAATTGCGCCTCAATTTTCGCATGCTCGGCGGCCCCAACCTTTGCTTCACTACTAGCTGGTAATAAGGCCGTAAACTGGCTTTGCCCTGTCGCGGGGTTTACCGTACAGCCATACATCGTCGCCGAACTAATGGCGATTAGAAGTAAAAAACTTTTCTTGCATAGTAAGGAGGCAATAGTCCATTTTGTAGTCATGATAAGGCTTCTTTCATTTTTATATTTATTACTCATCGTACAACCTGTGTATGCACAGGAAGACGTAACGCTTGATGTACCCCCTGTTATTGAGGCACCCAAGGCTGACTTGTCAGAGCTCAAACATACTAAATCAGGCAAAATTGACAAGATAATTGATGCACTTACCATAGTATTAAAAGATGGCACAATTGTGAGGCTTGCCTCTTTAGACCTTCCTGATTTTCATATTAGGGATAATGCTCCCCTCTCTGATTCCGCCCTCACCCTTTTACAGGAAAAACTGCCTGAACGGGCAGACGTTATGCTCTATCAAACGCGTAACCCAAAAAAAGGGAGGGTAAACCGCATGAATCATCAGCTCGCCCATATTGTGATAAAAAAAGATGAATCTTGGCTACAGGGGCTATACCTCGCCAATGGTCTGGCGCGGGTTTATACCGCCCCTACAGATACCTCTATGCTCAGCCAAATGTACGAGGCGGAAAAATCTGCCCGTAAAAACAAACACGGCCTTTGGGGTAAAGATAGCAACCATCGCATTCTCTCACCTAAACAAACCCCAGACTATATTGGTGATTTTGTCGTTATTGAAGGCACTCCCCTTAACACCGCCACCGTTAAAAACAATATATACCTCAATTTTGGCAAAGACTGGAAAACTGACTTTACTGTTCAAATACCTTCTACTTTGCGTAAAAAATTTGCTAAAGAAAATATCAATGCGCTTTCCCTCGCTCAACAACCCATCCGTGTCCGTGGATATTTACGCGACTATAATGGCGCTTTGATTGAGCTTGAAGACACCGCCCATCTGGAAATATTGCAAAAACCTACCGAACAGCCTAGTTTAGCTGAATAATATTTTATAAAAGGTACAATAAATAAATGCTTCGCAGAAAGCCCAATAATAAGGCTCATAACAACAAGAAAACAGGCATAACCAAACGCCCACCTCTGCTTGATTTCTTTCCAGAAATAAAACCTTATTCCAGTGGCTATATGGCAGTAGACGAACCCCATGAAATTTACTGGGCGCAATGCGGCAACCCTGATGGTGTTCCCATCATCTACCTGCATGGTGGGCCTGGTGGGCATTGTTCAGATAAAGCCCCACGTTTTTTTGACCCTGATTATTACCGCATCATTTTATTAGATCAACGTGGCGCAGGCCGTTCAAACCCGCATACATGCCTGATAGACAATAATACCGATGCCCTCATTCGAGATATTGAACAGTTACGCGCGCATTTAAACATAGAAAAATGGCATGTCTTTGGTGGGTCGTGGGGCTCGACACTCGCTCTATCCTACGCAGCAAAGCATGCTAATAATTGCATCAGCATGATCTTGCGCGGTATCTTTCTGATGGAGCAAGGTGATATTGACTGGCTTTACAAACATAATAAAAACATTTGGCCAGAAGCCTATGAACAATTTATAGGGCATATCCCTGAAGAAGAACAACATGACATCATCAGTGCCTATTACAAACGTTTAACAAGCAATGACAAACAAATTCAAATAGAGGCCGCTATCGCTTGGAGTCTTTATGAAAGCTCTTGCTCTTCTTTAACGCCCAATTATGAAATAATCACAACTGATAACCAGAAAGAACAAGCCCTTTCTATATCTATTATTGAATGTCATTATTTCAAACATCACATCATCCCGCCTGAAAACAGCTTGCTGAACCAAGTAGATAAATTTCGCCATATCCCTACGACCATTGTTCAGGGACGCTATGACTGTATTTGCCCCATCAGCTCGGCTCAACGTCTTCATGCCGCTTGGCCAGAGGCCGATTATATTATTGTCCCAGATGGCGGTCACTCAGCGATGGATCCCCCTATTCGCTCCCGCTTGATTGCAGCGGCTGAACATGCAAAAACTATCCGTTAAATATGAAAGAAAGCGAAATAAAATGACCTTTAAAACCTTACGTGATTTTGACTTAAACGAAAAAACTATTCTCTTACGGGCAGACTTAAACGTCCCCGTACAAGATGGTAAAGTTTCCGACACAACACGTATTGATCGTTTAAAACCGACTATCGATTACCTCACAACTCAAAACTGTAAAGTTATTATCTTGTCACATTTTGGTCGTCCTAAAGGTCAAGTTAACCCAGAATACTCTCTTAAGTTTCTACCAGCTGTTTTAACAGAACAATGGAGCATTAACGTTGGCTTTGGATCTGATAGCCAAGAAAACATAACCCTCCTTGAAAACCTCCGCTTCAACCCTGGCGAAGAAGCAAACAATATCGCTTACGCTCAGGAGCTGGCCAGCCTTGGCGATATTTTCGTCAATGATGCTTTTTCGACCGCACACCGCGCCCATGCATCAACCACAGGAATCACAACATTAATGCCATCGGCGGCTGGATTGTTGATGGAAGCAGAGTTGAAAGCGCTAACAAACGCTCTTGAAGTGCCGCAAAAACCAGTTGTCGCCATCGTTGGTGGAGCAAAAATATCAACCAAACTCAGCGTGCTTAATAATTTAGTACAAAAAGTTGATTATCTTGTTTTAGGTGGCGGCATGGCCAATACATTCTTATTTGCAATGGGCAAACCTGTTGGAAAATCTTTATGCGAAAAAGATATGGTAGATGAAGTGAAATCTATTGCCGCAAAAGCCAAAGCCGCAAATTGTGAAATTATACTACCAACTGACCGCGTTGCGGTTCGTGAGTTTAAAGAAAATGCACCACATGAAATTATAGGACTCGATCATATCGAAGACGATCAAGAAACTATTGATATTGGTCCTCAAAGCATCAAAGATATTTCAGCTATCTTAGATGATGCAAAGACAGTTTTGTGGAATGGCCCAATGGGCGTTTTTGAAATGAAGCCTTTTGATAATGGCACCAATAAAGTGGCGCAAAAAGTTGCCGCCCTTACAAAAAAAGGTAAACTATTAAGCGTTGCAGGAGGCGGTGATACGGTTTCCGCACTCGATAATGCAGGTATTATTGATGATTTCAGCTATATCTCTACCGCTGGCGGTGCATTTCTTGAATGGATTGAAGGTAAAGATTTACCGGGTGTTGTTGCGCTTAAAGAACAAGCGTCAAAAGCCGCTTAAAATTAATGACGACGCTTATTTAACAAAGTTTTTGCCATCTCTTCTGTCACTTTATCATAGTATCGAACGGCACGGGACAAATCATTCTGGCTGATAACGCGCGTGCCCCTCACTCGTGACGTTAACAAATACATATTAACAAACTCTCCTTTGGCAATATGTGTCGCCTTACACGCAATGGCCATACCTTGCGCTGTTCTTTGCTGAAGCAATTCATAAACAACATTAGCAGGTAACCCACAATAAACTGAAAATTGTGCAATGAAGCCTCTTATTTGCCCGCGCTTTAACTGCTCCATCATGGAATCTGAATTTAAAAAGCCTTGCTGCATTAATGTTTCCGCATGTGAAACCATCGCATCTGTTGGCAAATATTCATTATCCGCCGAAACATCAAATTCAGATACAACCTCATCAATAACATTATCAATGGCATCCATGCCGACAAAATTTTCTTTGATATATGCTTTCAGGCTGTCTCCAACAAATTGATATAATTCACCTACCATGGATGGTCTTATCTCATCACGCATCAATAATGACTGTGCTAAATCATCAGAACCCTGCGCCATTCCTAAGAACTTAGAAATAATATCATCTTCTAAATCGATAGATTTATTGCTCGCTAAATTAATTGACGTGCCCAAATCATCTGTTTCCACCAACATCTTAATCAACTTGTTTGGTAAGTTCGGACGTGTCGCCATCGCCTGCCAATGATCCGCATCTTTTAGTTTTAAGATATAAACAAGATCAAAATATTTTAGATCATTACTTTTCCTTAAAATAGGGTCTGCAACAAAAATGTCATCACTCGCCAATTTTAAAACAATGCGTAGTGGTACACCCTCCATTACAGCAAGCCTCTCCGCTAATGCTCGACGTAAATTATTTTCTGCTTGCTCTATCAACCCCATCAAAACATCAGCAATAAGCTCAGTTTCTGTTGGTGCTAATTCAAAACTTAAAAGGTCAACGATAGTTTGTGTCAGTTCAGAACGCGCTGAATCATTTGGTGATTCAGTCATGCTATAGAGCTTGTTACGGTCGTGTAAACGAACCAACAAACGCCCTACTTCAGGTGATTTTCCTAATAAATCTAAAACCAATTCCCTGTGCCCCTGCACTTTATGACTCTGCCTTTATGAATGGCAGTATTATTGTTTACTGAATGACATTCCTATAAAAACCAGTTTCATCTCTTTAAACTGACTTCTTTTGTCTACACTTAATAAATACATATAAAAGGTTTAAGATTAGTTAACGTAAGTATTAATTTTTATATTTCATTCTTTTAACAATTCTTAAGAACTTTGGGTTATCCTTGATAACTGCACTACTCTATTCGTGCGTGATTAACAGCTCTATAAAAGAAATTAAGCAAAAAAGGACGTACTATGGTTGGCTCAGTAAATAACGGATTTCAACAATCAATCCCCGCTAGCCGGGCGTTTGAACCCAACCAAGCACCACAAAATTCAGGCACAAACGCCTCATCTGTACAGCAAGGGTCACAAGGCATTCAAAATCAGCGTGCTGCACCCCCTCCTGCTGGAACGCCAGACCTTACGCCTGCCGCTGCATCATCTGCGGATTCTACGCGAATAAACCTAGGGCAAAATATCAATACCAGCCAAAACTTCAGCCCGAACCAAAACTTTGCCGCAGGCCAAGACCGTGGCTCTGTCTTAGATATATCTGCTTAGATAAGAAAATGGGGCAAGCCCCCCTATTAAGCTTCCGCTAAAATTGAATATTTTACTGAAACGCAACTTCATCAAAAGAGCGTAGCTTACGACTATGTAATTTCTCTGGGCCAATCTCACGCATATTTTCCATCGCTTTTAGGCCAATCAATAAATGTTGCTTAACCCGCTCACGATAAAAGCTATCCGCCATACCCGGCAACTTCAACTGCCCATGAAGTGGTTTATCTGACACACATAGCAACGTCCCATAAGGAACACGAAAACGAAATCCATTGGCGGCAATAGTACCCGACTCCATATCAAGCGCAATTGCACGGCTTTGTGAAAACCTTTGATTCTGGCGCAGCGACGAACGCAATTCCCAGTTTCTATCATCCACTGTTGCCACCGTACCAGTACGCATGACTTTCTTAACATCATGCCCATGTTGCTTTGTCACTTCCTGCACCGCATCTTCTAACGCCAATTGAATTTCAGATAACGCAGGTAACGGAATATTGGGTTTTAAATCATGATACAGCACATTATCTTCACGCAAATATCCGTGCGCCAAAACATAATCACCCATTTCCTGTGAGTTTCTTAACCCTGCACAATGCCCCAACATCAACCACGCATAAGGGCGCAGTACCGCGACATGATCCGTAATATTCTTGGCATTGGACGGGCCAACACCAATATTAATCATCGTAATTCCCATCCCGCGCTCACGCTTTAAATGATAAGCGGGCATTTGCGGCATACGCCCTTCTGTACTGGGCGCTATAAACTCTGTATAACCATCTTTACCAACGTTTTCCGCACCAATCTTCATGAACTCATCAATATAAAATTGGTAATTTGTGAAAATCACAAAATTTTGAAAATCGTTTGAATTCGTACCCGTGTAATGCTTCAAACGCATTAAGCTTAAATCTGTACGCGGCGCAGTAAATAACGCCAATGGCTCTGGCATACCCTGTTTTACAACATGGGTTGAATTCGCAATCGCATCATCCATTTTGTCTAAATCAGGTAAATCAAAAATATTTGGCATTTTGTCCAAATGCTCGTCATTCAAATCTGCCTCTAAATGAAAATTCTCACCCAAAGCAAAATGAATAGGAATCGGCGTATCACTGACCCCTACCTCAACACCACAGCCATGGTTATTAATCAAATGCTCTAACTGTTCTTTATGATAACATTTATAAATATCAGGGCGTGTTAATGTGGTTTCATAAATCCCTGGCTTAGACACAAATCCATAAGAATGTTTTTTCTTAGATCCTAATTTTTTGTAGGAACTTTCGGTAACATTAACCCGCACATATGGATAAAAACCCTGCACTTTTTCTTTCGGTATTTTTCCTTTAGAAAAACTCTCAAACTGCTTACATAAGAAAGCGACCTGCGCGTCATAAATAGCTTTAATCGCCGCACATGCTTTCTCAGAATCTTTAAATTTTTGAGATTTAGTCTTTTTGAGTATTTTAACCATGCACTATTATGGCTTAAAATTGTAAATATTCAATGAATTATCTGGGTCCAGAAGATAATGGACCACCCAATGTTGGTGCCGCAGTATAAGTACGTTCTTGTCTCCATTGATGATGAGCGTCCAAAGTTACCTCTTTTACTTCATCTAGAGTATCACAAATAGTTAAATGCTTTTTAAGCAAATCTTTAGGCATCATGGCTAAAAACGGATCAAATAATCGAATATGTTCTCCATTTCCATTAGGTTGTTTTGAATTAAAAATAATCATTTTTTTATTTTGAAATGGCTCATACCCCGCCTCACGTAATCGTATCCACCTCGCTAGCTCCTGATACGTTCCTATTCCGGGGGCCATCGCAATATTCACATCAGACCGAAAAATACTTTTCATTCTACTATCAAAAGAATCTTTAATTTGCAAAAGCTTGTTATTACTTTGCTCAGCATCTCTTTGTTTAATAACAGCTCCCTCAAATTGAATGGTGCGTGGCATTTGTATTGCTGAAAGATGGGCGCTTGACTCCTCCCCCTTTTCTTCCATGTTCCTTAAAGCTCCATTAGAAACGGCTCCCATAATTCCATATCGGCCACCACCTGTTCTTATATGCCAGCCATTCTCTGCTGCCCAATAGCCCAATGCATCACCATCATCGCAATATTCTTTAACCCTTGTTCCTGCAGATCCTAAAACAGAGACCTCAAATAAATCTGTTCTATCCTTACCAAAAGCTTCATCTTTATAATCAGGTATATGTGTTTTCTTACCTTTAACGTCGCTCAAAGCATCTCTAACTTTTTGAACTAACTTAGGGTCATCTGGTGCTAAACGTGTATGTAAAAACCTTGGCTCCTGCTTAATAAAACCTTTTTCATGTAAATATTGATTAAATAAAATAAAGGCCTGCCACGGGTCATCTTTAGAGTCTAAGGACTTTAAAAATTCTACAAACTTTTTCTCTACTACTGGTGAGTTCCAATCAATATCCTCACTCTCATCACCAAACACAAACGGGTTATCGCGGTTTAAAACAAAGAAAGGGGTGTTCTCAAACGTTTCCACACGAAGCTGCTTGTCTACATGCAGACTGCACCACATATCAAATAAGTCTAAAAAATATTCATCATAGTTATCTACAATATTTTGATCATGTTCCCCCAAAATCACCACATCGCTATCACGTGTTAACTCTTGATAAGCACCATTTTCAATAGTATTCACACGCGCTCCATCTGCCACAATATCCGTTGCCCTATGAATAGCTTCTGGTAACCACTTTTTAACTTTATTTGCAGGCAGAGCGTTATGATGTGTCGAAGCAATAATAGGGCCACGTCTTTCTGTAACTTGTCGAAAGGCATGCACCGCCGTTCGCCCAACACCTATATGTTCTAAAAAAGTTTTAAAACCTTGTGCCTGCGCACTATGAACACCAACATAATGTGGAAGTTCAGAGATACGACTTCCCCTCTCTTTGTCCGATAAAGAACTGTCTGAAGACTTTAAAAAGTCATAACTTGTTAAAACACCTCCATTATTTTCTTTTTCTGGTTTAGGTTCTGTTGTATGTACAATCGGTACCTGACTATAAAAAGAGGTGATTTGAATATCTTTACGTTCAGGCGTTAGCTTAAAAAACAAATACACATTATCATCTGTTCCCGTTAAATCAGGGTCTTTACCTTCTTCAACCATACGTTTTTTCATCTCATGCAAAGAAGAATAAAAACCTTTAATTCCACCCTGTGCATCAGTAACTGGGCCTAGCTCAACTCCCGGCCAAGCACCCAACCCTTTTTCATGAAGACATTCTTGAAACTCTGATTCACCAGAATAATCTTGATTAAAACCACATCCCGTATCATTAACCGCAAAAACTACATCATTCAGGTCCATCCCTAGCTCTTTAAGGCGTGCCGAAACTTCTTCGTACCCCAAATCGTCATAAATGCGTTCTAATAACGATTCTGCTTTTTCGTATGCGTTACCAACGTATGTTTGGCTAACTTCATCCGCAGAATGAAACCAGTGTAAAAGGTTAATGGCATCATATAGCTTCACATCTGCTTGAGAATAACGAAGAATCTCTGCTATCTCATAGAATTTTTTAGGTTGAGTTGAAGCAAAAAATAGTGATGCCCCTTTAGGAAAATGTAGCCCTGGAATGATAGCGCGTTCATCGGGATTCTTCCCTAGTTTATCTTGGAACAACAAGTCAGGATTTTTCTGAATTTGTTGTAAATCACCTTCGCTATAAACCCTAACGGTTGTACCAAAATCCATTGTAATCACTTACTTACTCATTAAACGAAGGTATTTTATAGCAATAGAAATCAAGAATTAAAAGTGTTTTATGAAAATAATTTATGATATTTAATCATTTTTGGGGATAATACTAACCTATTAGCTCGCCACACCCATTAATGCTTGGGCATAATCATCGGCCTCAAATGCGTTTAAGTCTTCAATTTTCTCGCCCACACCAACAGCATGGATAGGCAAGCCATATTCTGCGGCTAATGACACAACCACACCACCCTTGGCTGATCCATCAAGCTTCGTCACAACCAACCCCGTAACATCTAACAATTCTTTAAAGGCCTGCACTTGGCTATGCGCATTTTGCCCCGTGGTGGAGTCCAGCACCAACACAACCGCATGCGGCGCGCTTTCGTCTTGCTTCTTAATCACGCGAATCATCTTTTCTAACTCCGCCATCAAGTTCTTTTTATTCTGCAATCGCCCTGCAGTATCAATCATTAACAAATCAACGCCATCCGCCTTGGCTTTTTCAACCGCTTCATAAGCCACCGCCGCACTATCCGCGCCAATATCTTTTTTAATCAGCTCAACATCCGCACGTTTTGCCCAAACATCTAATTGCTCAACCGCCGCCGCACGAAACGTATCGCCCGCCGCAATCATCACTTTTTTACGTTGTTTCGTATGATACTCATGCGCCAACTTACCAATCGTCGTTGTCTTCCCTGCCCCATTCACGCCGCACACTAACATCACGAAAGGCTTGGTTTCGCTGCCCTCTATATCAAGCGGTACGGCCACAGGGTTTAAAATTTTTGAAATTTGCACCGATAACGCTTTTTGAATTTCTTGTTTATCAATCTCTTTATCAAACCGTGTCGCAGAAAACTCTTCCACCAACTGCGCCGCCGTCTTCGGGCCAATATCCGCCATGATGAGGATATCTTCTAGCTCCTCTAACGCTTCTTTATCCAACTTTCGTTTGGTAAAAACATCAGTGATATTCTGGCTAAGCTTATTAGAAGACTTAGACAGTCCACCCGTTAAGCGTGACAGCCAACCGCTTTCTTTTTCTTCTAAAGGTTCTTCTGGCTCTGACTCTGGCTCAATCTCGCTAACTTCTTCAACAGGCTCGTTATAGTCAACATCCGCCTTTAAAGCAGGCTCAATCTCTGCCTCAGTAACAGCTTCCTCAACACCTTTTTCGTGCGCTTCGCCTTGCGGTTCTTCATTCTTTTTCTTACGCCAAAAAACCATTACAAAACTCTTCCTTTAAGTGATGTACCGCTTATATCATAGGTCTCAACAGTCACCAATGATCCAACCTTGCACGGCTTATCCAGCTCAACAGACGCGAAATGTTCCGTGCGGCCAATACTATCTTGTTCAACAATAACTTCACGATTTTTATTAACATGATGCTTTAAAAAATTTTCTACCTGTTTACTTCCCAACTGACGCAAAGCCGCCGCGCGTTCTTTGCGTAACGGTACAGGCACTTGCTTCTCTGCGGGAATATTCGCCGCAGGCGTCCCGGGGCGTTCAGAATAAGGAAACACGTGCAGAAAGGTTAAATCACATTCTTCGACAATATTTAGCGTATTTTGGAACATTTCATCGGTTTCCGTTGGAAATCCAGCAATAATATCTGCTCCAAACGCCATATCAGGACGATATTCACGTGCTTTTCGACACATCTCTATTGCATCGGCGCGTAAATGCCGTCTTTTCATCCGTTTTAGGATCATATCATCTCCTGCTTGCAGGCTCATATGCAAATGCGGCATTAATCGCGGCTCTTCGGCAATCAACCGCCATAAATCTTCATCAATCTCAACAGGGTCAAGTGACGACAAACGCAAGCGCGGCAATTCAGGCACCAACGCCAATACCCGCCGTATCATCTGACCAAGGCTTGGCTGTCCTGGCAAATCGGCGCCATAAGACGTCACATCCACGCCCGTCATCACAATTTCATTATAACCGCTCTCGACCAACTTACGCAGTTGGTCGGCAATCTCACCTATTGGCACACTGCGTGAATTACCGCGTCCATACGGGATAATGCAAAAGGTACAACGATGGTCACAGCCATTTTGCACTTGAATAAAGGCACGCGCATGGCCTTCTACGCCCTCAATCAAATGCCCTGCCGTTTCTTTAACCGACATAATATCATTGACCAAAACCCGCTCAGTGTTTGTAACACCCCCAAAACCTGCCCAAGTTTCAGCTTTTAGTTTTAAGTCATTCCCAATAATTTGGTCAACCTCGTCCATCTGTGCATAGGTCTGTGGATCAATCTGTGCAGAACACCCTGTCACAACAATTTTCGCGGTTGGGTTCTCACGACGCGCACGGCGTATCGCCTGCCTTGCTTGCCGTTCCGCCTCCTTCGTTACCGCACAAGTGTTGAAGATAATAGCATCTTCCATCCCCGCATTTTTGGCATGGGTACGCATAACTTCGCTCTCATACGTATTGAGGCGACAGCCAAAAGTTACTAATTGCGGATCACTTTTATTCATAAGCTAGGGTTTACAGGGGTTTAAGCAAGAGGTCAATAAAATCACTCCCGCATCATCTGCATCCGATAAAGTATAACGGCAGGAATAATGGACAACACATACGAAAAAACCGTTCCCCAAATCAACCCTAAAGGCGTATATAGAAAATATACCGCAAGAGTATAAACACCAACATTAAGAACAGCATTCATATATATGTTCTTAATAAAGTCGACAGTAAAATGCCTACCCATCGAATGGTTCAGAATAATGATTACACTAACCGCCATCCCGGGGAACGCCGAAAAAACCCCTCCAATCACTTCACCAGCAACAACCCCCATAAAAACAGAAAAAGCAATAACGCCCCCTCCAATAGAAAAACGTAACCCGTGAACCCAGAATGGATTCATTCTTCCCTTGGTAAAAGGAATTTTCTCTACATGCCTTCGACCCAACATCCATTTTGACACACATACAGTGATTAAAAATATAACAAAACAAAGGCTCATCTGCTCAATACCGGACCAGATAAAAACTAGCATCACAGACAGCCACGCCGCTATAGCACAACACAAAGCTACAATAAAATTAAAACGTGCCAAATAAACATAAGTGACACAAAAGAACCCAAACACAGATAAACCAACCAACGATCCCCCGCAAGCTTGGACAACTGCATCTGTATTAATAGTAATACCTTGAAAAAAAAGTGATACTGCCACTGTTGTCGGAACTGCCGCAAAAATAGCACCCAACACACTCCCTAACTTTTCAGATAGGAATGCAACCAACAGCACTACACCACCTCCAACAAAGAAACTGATAATAATTTTCAGTAGAATAATATTATCCATTGAAAGAAAGAACTCCGTCAAACACATAGGTGACAGGACCTGTCATATAAACAGGGGCATCGTCAGAGGGCCAATCAATCATGAGGTCTCCACCATCTAGGGATACCGTCATTTTCCGCTCTGTCAGACCACGTTTTATCGCCGCTACAGCCACCGCACACGCGCCAGACCCACAAGCTTGCGTTATACCTGCCGCCCGTTCCCATACCCGCATACGAACATGGTCAGGCGCAATAACCTGAACAAATTCAACATTGGTTTTATTAGGGAATAACGGATCAGTTTCAAAGCGTTTTCCCTGCTTTTCCACCTCTTCATCTGGCCAATCATCAAGACCGCCGTAGCGCGCCTGCGCGCCTGAGGCATCTTTAAATTCTATAAAGAACACACAATGCGGATTACCAATACTCACCGCCACAGGCTCCTCCTCCAAAGGCAAGCTTAATGTATCCACCTCTTTAGACAATGGAATATCCCGCCATTTGAGGCTTGGAATGCCCATTTCAACGCGGATACGCTTTTCTGCTTCACGCCAGCAATTCAAATTCCCTACTACGGTTTCAATAACAATATTGTCGATATTATCTTCCCGCATCAACAAGTCCGCAACGCAGCGCGTCGCGTTACCACAGGCTTCCGCTTCTGACCCATCAGGGTTATATATCCGCATAAAATTTGTTTCAGAGAAGTTTTGAGAACGCTCAATCACGATAAGTTGGTCACAACCTACCCCGCGCTTACGATCGCTAATAAAACGCCGTTGTTCCAAAGATAGGCTTAAACCGTTCTCTCGACCATCTAGAATGACAAAATCATTGCCGAGGCCATGCATTTTCTTAAAATTCAACATAGCACTTGCATAACACAGCCCTAACGGGTATAAAACCCTCAAATTACTGACATCTGAAGTTGTTTCAGTGTCGTTTTAAATGTTTAACCTTCCTAAAGTCGGTTGAATGACGATACCCCTCAGTCGGCGAAGTTACGCTCACTGGGGTTGTTTTCGTTGTGATTAATAAAAAAACCGCTCAGGCGCATAAACGCGCTATGCGGGAAATATAAAAAGAAAGAAAACCAGCCGTAGGCGGCTTGCCGCCCTGAGGCTTTTAAAAAAACATGTTTGATTCATTAAGCGATAAATTAGGCGGAATATTTGACGGGCTTCGGGGCAAAGGCTCTTTGAAGGAAGATGACGTCAATAATGCCGCGCGCGCGATTCGCGTTGCCTTGCTTGAAGCCGATGTCGCCCTTCCTGTTGTTAAGCAATTTATCGAAATAATTAAAGAACGCGCTGTTGGCGCGGAAATCACCAAAGGTGTAAACCCTGCGCAGCAAGTCATTAAAATTGTCCATGACACTATGGTTGAAATGCTGGGTGGCGACGAAGTTGAAGAACTGAATATCACCGCGACACCGCCTGCCGCTTTCCTTATGGTTGGTTTGCAAGGGTCTGGTAAAACAACCTCCACCGCTAAAATTTCAAAATTTCTCACCGATAAGCGCAACAAGAAAATCCTTATGGCCTCACTTGATACGCAACGTCCCGCCGCGCAAGAACAGCTTGCCGTGCTTGGTGAACAAACTGGCGTTGCAACATTAGACATCATTAAAGGTCAAAGCCCTGTTGATATTACAAAACGCGCAATGGAAGAGGCACGCTTAGGCGGCTTTGATATTGTTATGCTCGATACGGCTGGTCGCCTCTCTATCGATGAAGAGTTAATGGCGGAAGTGGCCGAAATTTCTAAAATCTCTAGCCCTACCGAAACACTTCTTGTTGTTGACGCCATGACAGGGCAAGACGCCGTTAATGTTGCACAAGAGTTTGATAATAAGGTCGGCATCACAGGAATTATGATGACCCGTATTGATGGTGATGCGCGTGGCGGTGCCGCCATGTCGATGAAGGCCGTTACTGGTAAACCTATAAAGCTTATGGGGACTGGTGAGCAATGGGATAAGATTGAGCCCTTCTACCCTGATCGTATCGCTGGACGTATCCTCGGTATGGGTGATGTTGTTTCCTTGGTTGAAAAAGCGCAAGAAAACGTCAATGAAGAAGACGCTGCGGAAATGGCAGAAAAATTCAAAAAGGGTCAGTTCGACTTTAACGACCTTTTGAAACAAATGCGCCAAATGAGCAAGATGGGTGGCGCAGGCGCCTTAATGAAGATGATGCCAGGCCTCGGTAAGATGGCCAAAGCTTTAGAGAATAACGAGCTTGCCGAAAGCACATTAAAAAAACACGAAGCCATCATTTTGTCGATGACATTAAAAGAGCGTGAGAAGCCATCTTTGATGAATGCGTCACGTAAAAAACGTATCGCCGCTGGTTCTGGTACAACCGTGCAAGACATTAACAAACTGTGTAAACAGCAACAGCAAATGCAAACCGTCATGAAGAAAATCAAAAAGATGGGCCCAGGAATTTTTGGGGGCGGTATGATGAAACAAATGAAGGGACTTATGGGTGACAAAGGGAGTGAACTTGACATGATCTCCAAAAGTATGGATCCAGACGCCCTCGCCTCAGACATGGCAAACGAAGGTACATTAGGCGCGAATCCCTTTGATGATACGAACGCTCCAACAATGCCTGCTGGTCTACCTGGTTTAGGTGGTATGGGCGGCGGTCAAGGAATGATGCCTGGCCTTACTGGATTAGGAGGCATGCCTGGCCTTCCTGCCCGTGGCGGCTCAAAAAAGAATCGGGCGAAAAACCGTAAACCTAAAAACAAAAAAGGTAAGCGGAGATGAGTAATTTAAACCACCAAGACACCAAGACACCAAGTTTTCAAGTTAAGCTTGTTAGGTTTAGCAAATACTTTTTAGCTGTAATTGTTTTTGCAGGAATTTATGCAATAGCCTCAGTTATTTCGCAGATATTCTTACAATTTCAAAATAGAGATGTGGAGGGATTTTTCCTAACTCCCTATTTTGTAAGTTTGATGTCTGCAATTTTATCTGTTTACGCTGCAATTTCAGCTATCGAACATTTTCTTCCAAGTGTAAAATCAAAAACAATTTCTTTAATATTTTTTGGTTTTATTACCCTAATTTGGTTGCCCTCTATTACAGGATTCCTTTTAGGGTTAATTGGTGTTATAGACGTGCCTATCACATCTCATTTTTTATGGTCAAACGAAGGGTTGCAAAGCCTTTTTCAGACAGTTATCGCTATAATCACATCATGGAAAATAACAAAGGAATAATTTAATAAAGCCACCTTGGTGCCCTTCGTGACTTGGTGGTTAAAAAGAAAAAATGAAAATGAATAATTTAAACCACCAAGACACCAAGACACCAAGTTTTCAAGCAATATCATTAGAGCTTGATAAAATTGGTAAAGAGGTAGTTGATTGTGCTTTTCAAGTTCACAAGACACTTGGTGCTGGCTTAACAGAAAACATTTATGAATCGGCTTTTATTTGTGAATTAAAAGATAGAAACATAAGCTTTGAAGCACAAAAAATAATCCCTATTCAATATAAGCACCATAAATTAGGCCTGACTTATAGGCTTGATTTGTTAATAGAAGATCAAATCGTCGTTGAATTGAAGGCCATTGACAAATTACTACCTGTCCATGACGCGCAACTTATTAACTACTTAAAACTAACAAATAACCGCTTGGGTTATTTAATCAATTTTAATGTTCCTCTTATAAAAGAAGGTATTAAAAGAAGAGCATTATAAAACTTACACTTCCTTGGTACCTTGGTGCCTTGGTGGTTCAATAATTCATTTTAAACTAAAGGAGAACTAAAATGGCACTAGCAATGAGACTATCAAGAGGCGGACGTAAGTCCCGTCCATTCTATCGTATCGTGGTTGCGGATAAACGTATGCCCCGTGACGGTCGTTACATCGAGCGTTTGGGAACATATAACCCCCTACTCGCAAAAGATGACGCAAACCGCGTAAACTTAAACGAAGACCGTATCAAGCATTGGTTGGGTGAAGGCGCACAACCATCTTACCGTGTTGCTGTATTCTTGGGTAAAGCAGGTATCGCACCAATGCCAGCAACGCCGAATAACCCAAACAAAGGTAAGCCATCTGAAAAAACAACGATGCGTATTGCCGACAAAGCTGAAAAGAAAAAAGCACAAGCTGAAGCTGCAGAAGCGGCTAAAGAAGAAGAAAAAGCTGCCAAGGCCGCCGCTGAAGAAGCCGCAAAAGAAGCTGCTGCCGCTCCTGCTGAAGAGGCTCCTGCTCCCGAAGCTGAAGCCCCTGCCGAAGAAACAAAAGCAGAAGAGCCAAAAGCTGAGTAATATACACTATCTTGTCATCCCCGCCTTGAGCGGGGATCCGGATACCCGCATAAAGCGGGTATGACATTCTCATGACTAAACGAATCTGCATAGCAAAAATAGCAACCGCGCACGGTATTAAAGGTCTTGTGAAGTTGCATGTCTTTGCCGATGATGCACAGCTTGCTAACGGAACATTATTTACAGGTGAGAGCGGCAACAAATCGCTCTCACTTAAATTAAAAAACGCCACCGCTAAACATTGGCTCGCCGAAGTCGAGGGTATTACCGACCGTACCGAAGCCGAAAAACTACGCGGTACTGAGCTTTATATCGATAAATCTAATCTACCTACACCTGACAAAGATGAATTTTACATCGCTGATCTTATAGGCATGATGTGCTTTGACAGTGATAACAAAGAAGTCGGTAAAGTGATCGCCGCTCAAAATTTTGGCGCAGGTGACCTTTTAGAAATTCAACCCGCTACAAATTTTAGCGAAGATGAGAGTTTCTACCTCCCCTTCAACGATGATACTATTTTGGATATCACAGATAACAAAATTACCATCCAAATTCCTGAAGGCTTACTCACATGACCAAAGAAAAAGATGGTTTAACTATGCTGGCACGTTTTTATGATCCCGCCTTAGGGCATGTAGCAAAGTCAGTTTTGGAAAGCCATGACATTCCTTGCTTCCTCTTTGACGCCGAACACACAGCCGTCCCTTGGGACTTAGGCCTCGCAATGGGCGCAACAAGGTTAATGGTACTGAAAAGTGATGTTGATAGAGGGATGGAAATTTTAACTCAAGAAAAAATTGAGCATGACTAATCTTTAACTCAACATTCCACCCCTTCTACAAAACTTATTACTCAATCGGGGCTAACAATTCTGGCGAAGTCACAAGCTGACGAACACCATGAGAATGTGTCTCGTTAAATGTTTTGTCAGTTTCTGCCCACTTATGTAGTGTTGCAATATTCAGCTTCGCACACTGCGGACGGACACTCCATGTCACCTTCAAAGGAGAACATTCTTTTTGCGTATATTTTGGACCCGTTGTTGACCCACGAAACACAACAGGCTCACCTGTTCCCGTTGGTATTGCGCTCGCCTGATAAACGCCCGCCTTAGAGCTTCCGCTATAGGTATAATCATTAAAATCCAAAGCATCTTCGTCATTAACCAATAAGAAAACTTGTGTTTCAACACGCAATAAAGGCGACGTACATCCTTCTGCTAAACACGCCCCCAAACCCTCGCCTGGCTTTACATCACAAGAGCTGTGCACCCAATGAACTTCAATCGTATCACCTGGCTTCACACCCTCATAAGCGCCCTTACCATTGGTCGGGTCTTTTAATTCTTCGGCTGTCAGCTCACTGGTTTCGTTACACGCATATCCACCATGCTTACCATCATCAACAAACACACTAAATCCAGGGCCTTTATGCTCTGCATTTGTATGCGTGTGGATATTGCAAAGGTTAAGCTTCGTGTAATCAGGTGCCATAGGAAACGCATCAACATTTTTACCTGCTGTTTGCGAGATATCTCTCGGCGTTTGTGGGCCAAACCCCTGACAAACTTTATTAGAATTTATAAGAGATTCCACAGAAGACCCTGCAAAAACATTAACAGGGGTAAAAACTAAAACCAACAGAGCAAAAAAGACAGTCTTAAACATAAATATTTTTCCTAAAAATTAATTTCTATTCGGCTAAACTTATACCATATTTAAATTTATTGTTACAAGTCGTCAAATATTGTTAAAACAACATCATGATTAATTTTAACCTCCTCACCCTCTTCCCTGAGATGTTCCCCGGTATGCTCGGTCAATCTTTGGCAGGCAAAGCTTTAGCACGTGGTGATTGGAGCTTTAACGCCATCAATATTCGTGATTTTTCTACGGATAATCATAAAACCGTTGATGACACCCCTTATGGTGGTGGCGCAGGTATGGTCATGCGCGCCGATATTATTGAGCATGCTTTACTTTCGCTTAAAAAACCATCTCGTAACATATATCTTTCCCCTCGCGGTAAAGTCCTCAACCAAGCTCTCGTCAAAGAACTCTCCCAAGAACAAGACTTAACTCTCCTCTGTGGCCGTTACGAAGGCGTGGATCAACGTATTTTAGACGCTCATGACTTCGAAGAGGTTTCTATCGGTGATTACGTGCTAAGCGGTGGTGAGCCTGCTGCGCTTATTTTAATGGATAGCTGTATCCGCCTCCTCCCTAATGTTATGGGTAACGTCGATACGGCTGATAATGAAAGCTTCGGCAGTGCCACAAACGGGCTTTTAGAATATCCCCATTATACCCGCCCCGCCAGTTGGACAGACGCCAAGGGAAACACCCATAATGTTCCTGATATCCTACAAAGCGGCAATCATGCCAAAATCAAAGACTGGCGCCGCGAACAGAGCAAAAAGCTCACCCAAGCCGTGCGTCCTGATTTATTGAAGAAAAACGTATAATTTTCTTGCTTTTTGGCCAATCTGCCTCTATAAAACGGCTAAGTTTTTAACAAAACCAAAAAAATCGTCTTACCGCCTACCTATTACAAGCGGATATGGCAACAAAATATGGATCTGCCTCGGATTAGATGTCTAATCCTTGATTATCGAGTTCCTACAAAATGTTAAAAGGATTAGTTAAATGAATACATTAGAGAAATTTGAAGCACGCCAAACAGAGAAGTTCTTGGCCGAAAAATCATTCCCAGAGTTCAGCGCTGGTGACACTGTTAAAGTAAATGTGAAAATTCGTGAAGGTACGCGCGAGCGTGTGCAGGCCTATGAAGGCGTGTGTATTGCCCGTTCTGGAACAAATGGCCCAAATGCCAGCTTTACTGTCCGTAAAATCAGTCTTGGTGAAGGTGTTGAGCGTGTATTCCCGCTTCACTCATCACGTATTGATTCGATTGAACTTATTCGTCGTGGTGCAGTTCGTCGTGCGAAGCTTTATTACCTACGTAACCTTCGCGGTAAGAAAGCCCGTATTTCTGAGCGTACAACAGGATTCGGTATGGAAGTTGTTGATTTAGAAGAAAAGAACAAAGTTTCTAAGACTAAAAAAGCGGCGGATAAAAAAGAAGCTAAAAAAGCAAAGCGTGCTGAAAACAAAATCGCTGAAGAAAAGCGTAAAGCTGAAAAAGCAGCAGCGAAGAAAGCTGAAGCAGATGCTAAAGCCGCCGAAGCAAAAGCAGCTGCGGATGCAGAAGCAGCGGCAAACGCCCCTGAAGCCGCAGCTGAGACAACATCTGAAAGTTAAGCTTCAGAGCATTGATATAATACAAAGAAGCGCGGCTCATTGTTCGCGCTTTTTTATTACCTGAATAGAAAATTAATAAACGATCTAGCTGGACACCCTCCTCGGTACTCCGCATTCGCTTAACACTGATTATTTCATCCAAGCCAATAGGTTACAGGATGCTTGCTGTGTTACTATCTTGATGCTAAAAAATACAAAACTACCAAGATGAAACATCAACATGCCTAAAGACACTATGCCAGCCCCCCGCACTCTGTTCCAAAAAATATGGGATGATCACTTAATCCATACCGATGATAACGGTAGCTCGCTAATTTATATTGATCGCCACTTGGTACATGAGGTCACCTCTCCGCAGGCTTTCGAAGGCCTACGTATGACAGGGCGCAAAGTCCACCACCCGCACGGCACTTTGGCAGTGGCAGACCACAACGTTCCAACAACAGATCGCTCTCAAGGTATCGCAGAACCAATGAGCCGCCTACAAATCGAAACCTTAAGTAAAAACTGCGCTGAGTTTGGCGTACAATTATTCGACATGATGGATAAGCGCCAAGGTATCGTCCATATTATTGGACCTGAGCAAGGCTTTACCCAACCGGGTATGACCATTGTTTGCGGCGACTCCCACACATCAACCCATGGGGCGTTTGGTGCCTTGGCGTTTGGTATTGGTACGTCCGAGGTTGAACATGTTCTCGCCACCCAAACATTGATACAAAAGCCCGCTAAATCCATGCGTATCACTGTGAATGGAAAACTCCAAAACGGTGTAACCGCCAAGGATATGATCCTCGCCATCATCGGTAAGATTGGGACAGCTGGTGGCACAGGATATGTTTTAGAATATGCGGGTGAAGCCGTACAAAGCCTCTCAATGGAAGGTCGCATGACCATGTGTAATATGTCGATTGAAGGTGGCGCACGGGCTGGGCTTATTGCCCCCGATGAAACAACATTCGCTTATATCAAAGGTCGCCCAATGGCACCGCAGGGTACTGAATTTGATAAGGCTGTAGATTACTGGAAGACCTTACATAGCGATGCTGACGCAACATACGATAAAGAAATCGTGCTACAGGCAGAAGATATCGCACCAACAGTCACATGGGGAACAACCCCCGAAGATGTCCTACCCATCACAGAGCGCGTCCCTGCCCCCTCAGATTTTAAAGACAAAGCTAAACAAAAATCTGTTGAACGTATGCTTGATTATATGGGTTTAACCGCAGGCACAAACCTACAAGATATTTTGGTCGATAAGATCTTCATTGGCTCTTGCACCAATGGCCGTATCGAAGATTTACGCGCCGTTGCCGCTGTCGCAAAGGGCAAAAAAATTGCTGATAACGTTAAGCATGCCATGGTCGTTCCTGGCTCTGGCCTTGTGAAGGAAATGGCTGAAGAAGAAGGCATTGCTGATATTTTAATTGAGGCTGGCTTTGATTGGCGTGAACCGGGATGCTCTATGTGTTTGGCAATGAACGCTGACAAACTCGACCCAAAAGAGCGTTGCGCTTCAACCTCAAACAGAAATTTCGAAGGCCGCCAAGGACGTGGTGGGCGCACCCACCTTATGTCCCCCGCAATGGCCGCCGCCGCCGCTATTACTGGCACGCTTAAAGATGTTAGGGACTTATAAATGTCCACGATAGAAACCGCTAGAAAATCTACCAACGCTATTCCCGTCAATATTGATAAGGCTATCGAAAGCTATGATGTTGAAAGTGATGTTATTTTAAACGAACATTTTAAAACCATCGCCAGCCACCTCTGGCAGCAAATTGAAAATTATGGTGCCGATATCAATGAATATGGCGGTATTGTTTCTAAACACCTACAAAGAACCTCCTCTATTGGCGCAGAGTTTATAAAAACTCTCGGCTTTAGTGAGCGCGCCGCACAAAACTTTTATGAGGCAAATCTTTTGCAAGATTTAGGAAAAACCCATCCAAATTACAATCCAGAAATTTGGCAAACACCTCACCGACCAACAACCGCAGAACGTGAAGAAAAACGCGCCCATACAAGGCTTGGGGTTGAGCTTGTTAGTCAGGCGCTTATAAAATCACCCGAAACCTTAAAAACTCATCCTCACATTCATGTTATTCAATCGTTACAGCGACATCACCACGAACGGATTGATGGCACAGGTTATGAAGGTTTCGCTGGCGATGACCTAGGGGTGATTATAAAAGTAATCTGCATTATTGACGCCTATGATGGTGATATGATTCACCGTCCACACCAACCCGCAGAACGCACCCCAGAAGAGGCACTGCAACGCCTTAAAAACGGTCCAAAATACCAAGGGGCTTTTGATGAAGCTATTTTAGAGCAATTTATTGATTTCACACTGTCTTAAAGGTAAAAATTGACTATGGAAGCTTTTACAAAATTAAGCGGTATTGCCGCACCGTTGCGGATGATTAATGTTGATACCGACATCATTATCCCAAAACAGTTTTTAAAAACAATCAAACGTTCTGGTCTTGGCGTTCATGCGTTTCACGACATTCGTTACAATGAAGATGGTAGTGAAAAGCCTGATTTTGTTTTAAACAAGCCAGAATATAAAAATACCTGCACCCTTATCACGGGTGAAAATTTTGGCTGTGGCTCTTCACGTGAACATGCCCCATGGGCAATCTTAGATATGGGTATCAAATGTATTATAGCGCCCAGCTTCGCTGATATCTTTTATAACAACAGTTTCAAGAACGGTATTCTGCCCATTCAACTACCACAAGAACAAGTTGAACAATTGATGAAAGAGGCAGAAGACAACCCTGATGCACCGCTTAACATTGATTTAGAAAAGCAAACCATTCAACGTGGCAATAAACTAAGCTTTGACTTTGATATTGATCCTGCCCGTAAGCACAGCCTACTTAATGGTTTAGACGACATCGGACTCACACTAGAGAAAAAAGCGCATATAGTTGAGTTTGAAACTAAGGATAAAGATAAAAGAAGCTGGCTCTATAAATGACAAAAAAATACACATTAACAATACTTCCTGGCGATGGAATTGGCCCCGAAGCAATGGCCGAAGTTCGTAAAGTCATTGATTGGCTCAAAAATAACAAAGCCCTTTCTTTTACCTTGCACGAGGATGATATTGGCGGCGCGGCCTATGACCGTTATGGCGTTCCCTTGGCTGATGAAACATTGGAAAAGTGCCATGCTTCTGATGCGGTTATCATGGGGTCTGTCGGCGGACCTAAATGGGACAATGTCGATTACGATAAACGTCCAGAGGCTGGCCTACTCCGCTTGCGTAAAGAGATGGGCTTATTCGCTAATTTGCGCCCTGCGCTTGTTTTTGATGCGCTGATTGATGCCTCAACCTTAAAGCCTGAAATCGTTAAAGGCTTGGATATTCTTATCGTTCGTGAACTCACAGGCGGTGTGTACTTTGGTGAACCACGCGGCATTGAAGACCTCGGCAACGGTCAACGGCGCGGTATTAATACACAAGTGTATGAAACTTATGAGATTGAACGTGTCGGACGTGTCGCTTTTGACCTCGCCCGTAAAAGAGGTAATAAAGTCCATTCTTGTGAAAAAGCAAATGTCATGGAATCTGGTAAATTATGGCGTGAAGATATCACCGCGCTGCATCAGGCTGAATTTAATGATGTCACATTAGAACACATGTATGCTGATAACTGTGCAATGCAACTGCTCCGCAACCCCTCACAATTTGACGTTATCGTCACCGATAATTTATTTGGCGATATCTTGTCGGATGCAGCGGCGATGCTGACAGGCTCGCTTGGCATGCTTCCTTCTGCTTCTTTAGGGGAAGCAGATAAAGCTGGCCTATATGAACCTGTTCATGGCTCTGCTCCTGATATAGCAGGACAAGGTAAAGCCAACCCTCTCGCCACAATCTTAAGCTTTGCTATGGCCTTACGCTATTCTCTTGATCTATCAAATGAAGCTGATGCTATCGAATCTGCCGTACAGGACGTTCTAAATAACGGTCAACGCACCCCTGACATCATGGCCGATGGTTGTACCGAGGTTTCAACCGCTCAAATGGGTGACGCGCTTATCAAAGCCCTAGAACAGTAATAACAGAGCTAGGCTCAAACGAATGTGCTTAACCGTCATTGTTGTAAGAGGAGAAAATACACTCAAAATAAAAAGGCCGCTCAATGCGGCCTTTAAATTAATTCTATAATTTCAGGTTATATTAACCTTGAATACGGATAGCAATAGAACACGAACCTGAAGCGCCTTCAGCATAAATACCATCCCCTCCACGGCATGTTGTACCACCTGAAAGAACTGACCCAGTTTCTGGCGCACCGTCATCTAACTTACGGTCAATCTGTGCGGCTCTACTCGCATCAACGGGTCCATTATCTGCACCAACAGGACCAATGAGACCATTATAAACAAGGTAATGGCTTGGTCTGCCCTCAGTAGCATTTGCAATGTCACCTACAGAACCATCAACTGAATAACCAAGCCAGAATCCGCCGCCGGCTCTTGCTTCTGGTAATCCACTACCAAAAGAGGCTGTACTACTCGCGCTTGTATCAATACCATTGATCAAATCAGCTCCTGCTAAATGTATAAAAACTTGAGCATTTTCTTGAGAAATTGTTGGCGCAGTTGCTGGATCAACAGGAACGTTAATCCGCCCATCTCCAGCACCATTAGCACAAACCGTCCCTGCTGCTGCACAAGAAGGTAAACGAGTAAGTGCATTACGCATATCGCCCGGCAGAGTTGCGTATTTATCACGGAAAGTTGAAGTTGCGGCATCCATACCTTTAATTTGAGCAATTGTTGCCGTTACTTGAGAGTTAGCAATTAATTCTTGCCCTTTTAAAATACCCCCGATCAATAGACCGATAATAATCATCACAATCGCAAGTTCGACTAGTGTAAAACCGCCTTCTCGCTTTTGCTTTTCTAATATTTGTATAGTCATAATAGACCCTTCCTTTTAAAATAATAATATTTTTATAGTAAAACGCCAGTATATAATACCCTAGATTCATACACTTTCATACAATGCTTTTTATAAAATCATAGAAATACTGACTACATTAATAATACCCTATTTTTATCATATCCCCTCATCATCTTGCTATTTTGAATGTTCAAAACGACAAAATGAGGATTTAACAAAACAGGCAAACCTACACTCAGCGCTTACTCTCACGGTATTCGGATGGGGTTTTTCCCTCTATATCTTTGAAAACTCTATTAAAAGTGGCTATTGAATTAAAGCCAGACTCTTCAGAAATAACTGATATTTCCGCCTGTGTCTGCTTCAATAAAACCTTTGCATCTTTCACTCTGTACGTGTTTAGCAACTGCGGGACACTCTTTTCAAAATAAACGTTCACTATTTTCGATAAATGCGAATCAGAAATCATAAGCTCTCTCGCTAAATCTGAGCGCTTATAGCTAGGTTCTTGGTAAACGTTTTCTAAATGGAATAAGTCTTCTATCCTCATCGCCACCTCAACTTCATAATCATTCAAGTAATGATCTTTTTCTGTCTCCTCAGGCATAATAGAAACTGCTTGAGGGTAAATTCTAAATAGGCTAGTCGAAGCCACGTAAACAAAGCTAATCCCAATAATATTTCTGATCATTTCAGCGTCACTGAAACCTTCAGTATTATTAATAAAGAAGAAATTAACCGCGAGTAACGCAATATTCAAAATGATAAGCGATAAGATTAACCAATAACGTTCCTTACCATTCTTCCGAATATAAAGCTCATCTAAGAACGATCTCTCATGCCAAATAACAAGCAAACTAACACAACCAACCATCACACCACTCACGTGTAGCCATGTTTCAACCTGTCCGTGTAAAACACCCATAATAGAAGAAAACAAATAAGCACATGGAATTAGAAAGAATATCCCCCATAACGATAAAGGGGGCGTTTTTGTGACGCTCGCAATTTGAAAGATTAGCAATGCACTTAGCGGTGAAGCCAATGTCCACAGCAGCCATGTAAGCTCACTATAGCTCCCAAAACTATCACCCCACCTACTTTCAGCAGCGCTTAAGAAAAAAACAACAGCCAATGCTGAGAAAAATAATGTTGGTAATGTCGCGCGAGTTAAGCGGTTTGATCTCAACGCCATAAAAACCAAAAGATATATACATTGCGCTAGCCCCAACAAGGCAAGCAACTCGTGTAAACTAAATTTTAAATCAATTTCATTCATAGTTCTATCTTTCCACAAAACTCAGGGGGATCAACATGCGTCAGCTCTGTTAATAGCGTATTACATATATAATCTCTCATATAATTAATCTCATTAGGATGCATTCTATCAACGTTACTCACTAAAAGATTTAGCATGATTTTATAAGCAAGCTCACTTTGCCCCTCTTCTTGCAAAATGAAAGCAGGCATTTGCCTTGCCCAATCCGCTAAATCAGGACTCTTATTCGCCGCCAGTTTATAGGCTAACTCTAAAGCCTTTTCATTATCTTGTAATTTATGCTTTGCTAAAAATACAGCGTGTCCCAACCAACGCCATTTTTCTCCATCTGCCCTCGCTCCAACGACAGCCAAATAATCCAGAATATCTCTTACTTTATCATTGTCATCAACCGCACCAAAATAAGTAGCCGCCAACATCGGCACCGCATTAGACCGCGCGTTTAAATGATCTGCCAAAAAAAACCACTGCGTTAACGCGTTATAATCATACTCTTTAAGGGGTTCTACTCGCCCACCCGTATTCCCCAAATTTTGCAGCATAGTGGCATAATATCTATAAGCTAGCTCATCATCACCAAAAGCCAACAAAGACGCTTTTTCTTGCGAAGGTACAGGTGGAACATTCGCCCATGATGATTTCACTTTATGAGAAAAAGACCAGAAAACAACATTACCCAACAGCATAAAAATAAAAAAGCAAAATGGAACGGTTTTATTGAACTGCATTAAAACTGCCTTTTATTTAAATCAAGTAACGCCATAGAAAATACAAATCCAGAAAAAACAATCCCTTGCGCCAATATAAAAGGCCAATTAATTCCCTCAGACACGTCATATAATAACCAAACGCTTTGCGCCATAAGGTCAAAACGTGGAATAAAAACAGAAATAAACAACATTCCCTTCCCCATGAGATCAAATAAAGCTGAATTATTAGAGGCTTCAATAATACCCAATATATCCCCCATTAATCGCGCCAACATATAAAAAGCAAAGCAACATAATGACGCTGTAACCGCACTCGATAAAACAAGAGAGAAAAACAAAGCCATCACAACCATGATATTAAGCTCAACCCACAGGCTCACCGCCCACAATAACAAAGCCGCGCCTTCATCACCTGAAGAAGGCATAGCCATTAAAGACAAAGCAATGAGCGTGGCCGCAATAAAAGAGAGAAATGAAAAGGCACAAAAATGTGCGGTTAAGAATTGAAATTTGGAAAGAGGTCTCGATAATAAATATTCAATATCACGCGATTCAAAAGCGCGACGCAAATAAAATACGACAAATAAAATAAGCGTAATATTACCACCAACCCTTAAACTCGACGCAGCAAAGATAAGAGAAAATTGATCTTTTTCAGTAATAGCCGAAGACCCTAAGAACATAGATAAACTTATAGCGATAAGTAACAAGAACAACATGCCCAAAAGCAAGCGGTCACGAAAAGCGGCTGTCAATACATACTTTGTTAAAATCCAAACCATGCACTAAACCTCACTTAAAGATTAAAGTTTAAACGGGCGTCTGTCGCTAGAAAATGTTCTGTATAAGTCTCGATCTGTATCATGGACACTGTCGCCACCCTCAACAATCGTAGCTTTCAAAAAGACGACCAGTTCAGTTTTCCGCACCTGATCAACTTGGTTGCGGAATAAACCACCAAATATAGGAGCCTCCCCTAAGATAGGGACAGCGTTACGGCTAGATTCAACACTATCTTGAATAAGCCCACCAAGAACAACGGCCTGACCACTATTCATTTGAATAATTGAATCAAACTCTTGGACGTTAACATTAGGAACAGGTGATACAACACCCGCATCCGCTAACGCAGGGTTAGGGTCATTCGTAAAACTCGTAATTGTTGTAATTGTCGGACGAATAGCCATAGAAACACGACGTAAATCTAGATCAATCGCTGGTTGTACATTAATCAAAACTCCTTCAGGAACCGTTCTGGCTTCTGTATCGATCGATGAAACCGCTGCTCCAGCATCTCCTGTTGTAACCTCTGCATCCACCTCAAAGTAAACAACGTTCTGCGCCACATTCAACGCCGCAGATTGGTTATTTAAAACCGTTAAACGTGGACTCGCCAACGCTTGAACAGTACCAAATCTTGCCAAAGCATCAACCGCCGCACTAAAGCCTGCACGTGAAAATGATAACCTTCCATCAGCGGTTGATCCTGATCCTTCACTATCAACAAGCGCACGAACTAAACCGCCTGACCCCGTCCCAAAACCAATACCTGCTGTACCACCAAACAAATCAACATCTAGTTTATTCCAATCAATACCAACAGAATATTCGTCGTTTAAAGTTACCTCTAAAACTTTTGCTTCAATCAAAACTTGTGAAGTGACCGATTTTTTAACCTCATTAAGATATTCTGATACTTTGGTTTGTAAACGCTCTGGCGCAAAAACTGCAATCAATCCCGCCTGCCTGTTTAGTGAAAAACGTGCCTCAAAAGGATCCTCTCCTGAATTGTTTTGCTCGTCTTCTAAAGGAATTGAGTTAACGTTTAGAACGGCTTCAGGAGCTTGAACTTGAACATTCGGTCCCGTTTCAGAAATATTTCCATTTTCATCTATAGCCAACGGCGTAACGGGCGCAGGGTTTGATTCCGCAACGGTTACATTCGGGTCACGTTCTGTTGCCAAACGGTTAGTATCACGGTTCGATTGAATAATTTGTGTTAAATTAGTCTCAAGCTCCAACCAAAAGTCTAAAACACTCTCATTTTCTGCTGTAAAACTGGATCCTGTATCAGACCCCTCTCCCGTAACAACAGAAATATCATTATTGATAGAACTTGTATTTGTGCGTGTTAAGGCGAGGTAATTAATTTTGTACGTTTCATGATATGGCGTATCCAACTCCACACGCAGAACGTCATCTTGAAACTTATAGCGTAGGCCTGCAATTTCAGCGATATGATCAATCACCATATCCAAAGGACGGTTCTTAGCAGAAAAGATGATAGACCCTCTGATACGCGGATCAATTTCCGCATCAAATCCGGCTTGCTCGGTTAGTTCATAGATAACATCACGCAAAGGAATAGTTTGGTTTACCGCAATCGAAACCAAAGGCATTGGTTTATAGTTTAAATCTGGTTGCGCCACATAAGGTTGAAGTGTTGGAATTTTACCACCAGACGTTTTATCTACTTCCGCCTGTCTAGGGGCTAAAGCATCGCGATAATCTTGAGGTTCAAAGTTATTTTCACGATCATGCTTCAAATAATTTTGTGTCAGCTCACAAGACGATAACGCCGGTAGCGACAGAATAGTTAAGCCACAAACAAGAAACAGTTTTTTGAAAGATCTTTGAGTTTTCATGGTCATTTTTCCGAGTAGTTTAATCAAATTATTTTTTTAAATTTATGCGTTGCACATAAGTTTGACGAATCTTAATCAAAGATAGCGGATTTATGCATATAAAACCAGTATTACATTCGTTTAATCAGAGATAGACAGAACAGAAGTATCCATACTATGTAAAGAGCTCTCTTTTGATAACATTTTCACCTGCCTCAACTTGACCTTCATATCACTAGACTTATCAGCCTGGTTAATAACCGTTTCCTCATCAATTAACCCTTCAGAGAATAACTTTAACAATGATTGATCAAATGTTTGCATTCCCATCGCTGAGTTCTGCTCCATCACATCTGTAATCTGTTCGTACCGGCCTTTTATAATGAGGTCTCTTACCAAAGCTTCATTCAACATAACCTCTAAAGAAGGAACAAGTCCCCCTTCTAAAGATGGTAATAAACGTTGTGATACAATCGCTTTTAAATTCATGGATAAGTTCATACGAACCTGACCGTGTTGATCTTCGGGAAAGAAGTTAACGATACGCTCAATCGCTTGATAAGAGTTACTCGTATGCAATGTTGCCAAACAAAGATGTCCGGTTTCCGCAATTGTTAGAGCTTGCTCCATCACTGCCTTGTCACGTATCTCACCGATTAAAATAACATCAGGCCTCTGACGTAATGAGTTCTTAAGCGCAACTTCATAACTTTCAGTGTCCACACCAACTTCGCGTTGTGTTATAACACTCTTATCATGCTCATGATAGAACTCTATGGGATCTTCGATCGTTAAAACATGCCCTGAAACTCTTTGGTTTCTATGATTAATCATCGACGCTAAAGTCGTTGATTTACCAGAACCTGTCATCCCCGTTAACAAGATAAGCCCTCGTTTTTCAAGTGCTAACCCTTCCAATACAGGGGGTAACTTTAAATCACGAATAGCAGGTATTTTTGAAACAATGCGGCGAATAACAAGACCTGGGCTCTGGCGTTGTTTTAAAACATTAATACGAAAACGACCATACTCCCCCATATCAAGCGATGTGTTTAAATCCCAATTTAATTCAAAATCACGCCGCTGTTTTGTCGTTAAGATATTGTTGATAATTTCATTAACGTTCTCAATAGAAAGCGGTATATCAGACAAAGAATGCATCTCATCATCAACACGTATTGTAGGCACTCTATTGACCGTTAAATAGAGATCACTCGCATTACGCTCATTCATTTGAGTCAGGTATGTAAAAGCAAGAGGTTCCGTCAAAATGAATAACTCCCATCATCTGGTGCGCTCTCTTCCTTCGAAGTCTTAGCAACCACTTTTTCTTTCATTGTTTCAGTCTCGGCCTCTTCTTCGTCTCCGCCGCCTATCCCTTCATCACTTGCCTTAGCCAGCACTGTACGCGCCGCAGATGCTGAAATCACGCCCTGCTCTAGTAAATTATTGACAGATTCTTCCATTGTCACCATGCCGTAACGCGACCCTGTTTGCATCATAGAGTAAATTTGTGGCACTTGGTTTTCTCTAATTAAGTTTCGTACAGCGTTCGTCCCGACCAAGACTTCAAAAGCACCAACACGACCACTATCATCTGCCTTCTTCAACAGCGTTTGCGCGATCACACCTTCTAATGAATTTGAAAGCATCGCTCGTACCATTTCCTTATCCCCCGTTGGGAACACATCAATAATACGATCAACTGTTTTTGCCGCTGTGTTGGCATGCAAGGTTGCAAAAACCAAATGACCCGTTTCCGCTGCCGTCAGGGCAAGAGAGATTGTTTCATAGTCCCGCATCTCCCCGACAAGAATAACATCAGGATCTTCACGTAACGCGCTCTTCAAAGCATTCTTAAATGAATGTGTATCACGCCCTAATTCACGATGATTAATTAAACTTTTCTTTGATTCATGAAAAAATTCGACAGGGTCTTCAATCGTCAGAATATGTTTTCCTTTAGTTTCATTAATTTGGTTAATGATAGAGGCAAGCGTCGTTGATTTACCAGAACCCGTCGCCCCCGTAACAATCACAATCCCTTTTTCTAATTCGGCAAATTTACGAATAGCAGGAGGTAACTGTAACTCTTCCATTGTTGGAATAACAGAAGGAATGGTTCTAAAAACGGCCGCTGAGCCATTGCGCGTCATAAAGGCATTTACACGAAAACGCGCTTTATCACCAAAGGAAATAGCCATATCTAATTCAAAGTCACGCTCATAAACGGCACGCTGCTCCTCAGACATAACCGAATATAACATAGCGCGAATATCTTCACTTGAAAGCGCGTCTGCTTTGACGCGTTTTAGTTCCCCGCTCACCCGTATAATCGGTTGGCATGTTGCACTTAAATGAATATCCGACGCATCGTTTTGCATGGCAAATGCAAGAAGTTGTGTTAAATCCAATTTTCTTCCCCCTTATGGAACACCCTTGTGGAACAAATGACTTACTTTTATACCTTTAAAATACCAATAAAAGGTAAATATAGCCTGTACAGTTTGAGCTATTCTTCCCCAACGGTCAATAACCTTAAAATATCGAAATCAATCACAAGAGCAAAACAAACAATCCACCCAAAAGAATGATAAACAAAATTAATTTCGATAACACATTATATCTTAACACCAAAAGCCCTTGAGCGACAAAAAAAGGAGAGACAAACATCAACAGCGTCGCTTGCTTTGTAAAATCAAGCAGCGCGTAAATAAAAATACAAACAAATAGCACCGCTATTTCAATCAGAATATACTCAACAGGTATTTTAGAGTTGCAATACCGACACCTGCCTTTTTGAAACGCCCAAGAAAGAATTGGGATTAATGATTTAACCTCTAACGTATGCTCACATGACGGACAAAAAGATCGCGCCTTATCATCCCTGTCATTATTCCAAATCCATGATTGATTTTTTCGGGTACGATAAACAATCGCCGTAGCAAAACTACCCAAAATCATTCCTAAAAAAACAACGATAAAAACTTCAATAACAAAGTTATCAGAAATAACGTTCAGCAATGACACCTTACAAGCGGCGAAGCTCGGCTAAACGATCATAAACCTGCTCACGCGGAATTGACTTGCCGCCACCATACGCAACATCAACTTCTAAAGCTTTTTGATAATACTCAATAGCAACATCGTGTGACTTTGCCTGATCCATAACAATCGCCAAGTTATAATAATTCAACGCATTATCAGGCTCTAATGACGTCGCAACGCCCAAATAACGCGCCGCATCTTCAAAGTTGCCTACTCTGGCACTTACCAACCCTAACTGAGCCGCAACAGCGGGGTTACGCCCATTTTTACTCCATAGTTCTTGAAGCTTACGATACGCGACCTCTGGTTGACGTTTATCCAATAACCCCATTAGATTAACCATCGCTCCTGAGTTACGAGGATCAATCTTTAATAACTCTTCATATGTCGCAATCGCCGACTCATTAAATCCATTATATTGCTGTGATACCGCTAACCCCATCAAGACCTGTTTATCTTTTCGATTTTTTTTGTAAAGATTTTCATACAGCTCTAACGCCGAAGAATAACGCTGTAACTTCAAAGCACGTTGCGCCGCGACAATAGTCGCCTGACGGCTTGACGCTGATGCATTCTTTTTAACAACAACAAATCTTGAGCCTGGCTCATATCTCGGGTCAACTTTACGTGGGCCTGCAGACGCCCCCAGCTCACTTGGCCCAATAGAAGCCGAATCATAATAAGTTCCCGAATGAGGAACAGGGACTGGCTTACTCTGAACTTCTTCAATAATAGCCGTTTGCTCCACAACAGGTTCAGGCTGCACAACATCTAAAGGCGCAGTCGGCACCTCCTCTGGTAAACTTACCTGTACGGGCGCTGGTTGCGGCGGTAAGCCATCCACCCCTTCTTGTGCTACACCTAACCCAGGATATAACGGGGCACATAGAAGAGCCAATGCACTCACTTTAAGAAGACTTTTATTGTTTAAAAACATGATTAAGAAATACCTTTGAATAAACGGCCGAAAAGAAAAATGAAACTCTACAAAACATTGTAACAAAAAAAGGAAAAAAAGGAAATTATGAAATCACGCTATCTCAAGAAACATTTGGGGTTTGCTTTTCCAAAAGAGTCAAAAATGCTTTTTCCACATCATCATTCCCCCCTTGTTTCCTTAAGTCCTCTGGTGTACCCGTGAAAATGATTGAACTGTCGTGAAAAACAGCAACACGATCGCATAATTCAGCAACGTCCACCAGAATATGGGAACTCATAAAAACTGACCTTCCCTCGGCTTTGGTTTCATAAATAATCTGCTTTACCTCTTGCCTTGCTTTAGGATCCAAACCGCTCATTGGCTCATCTAAAACTAAAACCGCCGCCCCCGTCATAAAAGTTGCTAAAAGACCTAACTTTTGACGCATTCCTTTTGAGTAAGTATCCACCCGCTTTTTTAAAAAATCAGGATTAAGAGAAACCCGCTTTGCTGCCTCTGCCGCCCCCTCTTTTGTAATTGTTTTTTGATAAAGGCTCAGGGAAAATTTTATAAAATCAAAACCAGATAAGAACCAAGGAGGATCAAATCTTTCAGGAAGATAAGAAAGATGCTCTTTACCACCAATATCAATATCACCAGAAAACTTTTCTCTTAACCCCAATATGGTTTTAATCAGGGTTGTTTTCCCCGCACCGTTTAACCCAACAAGGCCAAATATCTCACCTTGCTTAATCTCAAAAGACGCCTCTTTCACAACAGCAAGCTTGTCGTAACCTGCGTTAAGACTATTTATTTTAAGAACCGTTTTTGACATTGCTATTGACCAAGAGCGCCCACACTCGCCTCACCCGGCAAGAAAATACGCGTATCAATATTAAACCGTTGATGCGCTCTTAACTTAACTGGAAAAATTTGGTTTGTATAAGCATCAAACCACTTAAGCCTTACATAGTTTTTCTTCACATCAATATCATATATTTGACTTGGTAATCTATTACGCGTGATTTTTTCACCATTCAGCCAAATCGTCCAATCATTCGAGGACAAATAAACGATACCACCCAGAGCAAGTTCTCGTGGCCCTATAGGGACATTTCCTGCCTCCGCCTGCCTTAACTCAGTCCCCGTTGGTGCTCTTGCCGTTAAACCTAAGCGCGCTTCCGCCACAAGGCTTTGCTCCGATGGGGTGAAAAATAATGAGGGTATCTGATTTAAATCAACATCAGGTTTAATTAAATTCACGCGCTCAACAACCGACGTAAGGCCTTCTTCGCTGTTTGAATCAATAGGGGAATTAAAGTTTGTCGCCACAGGCGTAGCAACAACGGCGGCAGGCACAGAAGGGTCCGCTGATTGCGCGTGGGCTACACCAAACACCAAACTAGACAAAACAACCAGAACGCCTAAAGATAATCTTATCATCTTAGCCCCCCTTGCCCCGTTGAATCAGAAACAGCAATCGTTTCATCAGGAACCATTGTTTGCCAAGAAACATTTAAAGTGGCCTCAACAATAGGCACAGAATCCCCAACACCAATTTTTCTTAAAAGGGGCTGCGTTATATTCATCTCTTTTGATATTGAAAGGTCTTTAATAAGAATCTGCCCAGGGAAGCCATAATTCAACATATAGATAAACTTATAAATATCCGCATCCTCAATGGCCTCCAACTTAAAATCTATATCCGTATTTAAGATCTTATATCCCGCCTCCCTACTCTTTTCACTAGGGATACTCGCCGCGGACTTAATTGTATAATTACTAATTCTCAAACCACTTTCACGCTGTATCGCTGTAATAAGTCGCCGCGCCTCAACACGGTTCTGTTGGTCAAAAAACCCGAGGTTTCTAACCTGTGCAAAATCTTCTTTTTCTTTCTCAAACCTTTGAAGACTATCCGTCAACTGATTCAGATTATTTGTCATCGTTGATATTTCACCCTTACCCGAAGAAAGCAACCGTTGCTGCTTTTTCAAATTCGGCCCAAGTATCTGCTGACTATATAGAAACATCAAAACTGCCAATGCAGCTAAAGATAAAACTAAAATTACTTTTTTTAAGCCTATAGCTTTCATCATCGGACGGGTCCCCTCACAACAATTTCGGCTTCATAATCTTCTGGCGTAGTATCGTTACCCGCTCCACCTCCAGAATCTCCTACAAAATTCCCTGTATAACTTAAGTCAGCAACCTGCTTAATAATCGAAACATCATAAGACGGTAAGTTATCCTGTAATCGCTCTCTTAGGTTATTTGTCTTCCTAACCCCAAGATCAGGGTCAACACTACTATCAAAAGAAAGAGTCATAACCGCCTCCATAATCACAGGATCAGCCTCTACCTCTTCTTGATAACCCCCATACTGATTCGAAGGTGGTTTTTCCAGCTCCACAGCATTCAAAACAACTTTATCAAGACTTAGATCTGCCCCTAAAGATTGACCAATACCCTTAAGAAGACCTAATGGCTTTATTTTAGCTTTATCAATCTCGTTAAAAACACTAACGGAATTACTGACGAGTACAAAATCAAACCCAATTTCTTTTTTCTTAGCCAGCTCAAGCTCATACTCCTGACCAATAGATTTTTTGCGCTCATTCACCACACGCAACTCTTCTTTTACTTCAAGAGATTTAGACCAATTAGAAAAAATATTATACCCAAGATAACAACACGCCGCGAATAAAAGAACAGCAACAAATGACGCTGCCCGTCGCGGTTTAATCATGCTATCAAGAACAACCGCCTGCATAGGCAAGCGAAACTTTGATTTACGCCCAAGATACGCCGCATGAAGCGGGTCAGCATAGCGGGAATCATTATGCCCACCAACATTCACACCTAACAACTTACCGGCCTGCTGCGATGTTAAAACTTGTAAGTTACAGTTAATATCAACCGCATCAGTAAGGTGAGTTTCCGCACCCTCATTACCGATAATAATAACATTTAAACCATCACCTTCACTATAACCAAAGCGCGACAAATAGCTCATAGTCGCACTCAATTCACCAGAAACTTCTTTGGCCCATAGCGCAGGCTCTATATCCGTATCAACTATTGGCGTCATACGCGTTAACGCAAGCTCACCATCACGCGTCACAACTTGCCTTACGCCACCACTTTGGTGCTGCCCCATGAAAATAGTCCAAACAGCTTTCCTAGCTCCCTTAGAAACTTTATTAGATAAAGCCTTAACCATAAGAGACGCTTCAATCGGCAATAAGTAAAACCCTACAACCGTAGCGCAAGATTGCCGAACAGCTTCCATTGTTTTAGAAAAAGCTTCCGTCGCGGGAATCGCCGCAAATAAATACGCCGCCCCCTTACCTTCTTTCGGTATATTTGAAGTCTTATCATCTAACTTAAGCGCCGCACGCACTTTATAATTAGGGAACGCAATACCCAACCGCCTCTTTAAAACATTCGCACGGTCCATCACGCCAACTTTTGGCAGGCGTTCTTTGCGGTAATGTTGCTCGACCATATCATTTAAGATAACGATAGGTTTACGCTTACATTTGCGAACAATCATATCCGCAACACTGACTTCAAAGTCAACTGTATCCCACGGCACAAAATCAACAAATTTTGCGCTTAAACGACTTACATTAAAAATCTGCAACCCCTCATCACCAAGGATCAGGACACAGCGTGTAGAAGAGAAAAACGTCACTTGCTAAAGTTGCCTTTAAATTAAATTAAAAATCAATATTTTCAAAACTCGAATAGATCGGGCCGAAGACTCCAACCGCAATCCACAATATCATACCACCAAGAATAGCTGTAAGTGAAGGCTCAATCATCGTAATTACTTTTTGAACCTCCTCATCAACATCATTCGTGTAAAACTCCGATACCTGACTCAGAACGTTTGTAAGACCACCCGACTCCTCACCAACTCTAACCATTCTAACAACCATAGAAGGAAATTCACCACTTTTATTTAAAGCTTCAGATAAAGAATCCCCAGACTTAACATATTGCTGAACATTCTCTAACCCCTCTTTCAAAACCCTATTACCGACTGTATTTGTCGCAGCATCTAACGCTTTTAAAACCTCAATACCTCCAGCAAACAGCGCACCGAAAGTTTGTGAAAAACGCGCAATATTAATCTTACGCACCAACTCACCCATGATAGGAATTCTTAAAATAAGGGCATCAACCTTATAAGCAAACGCGTCTGACGTCCTCGAAAAGAAAACGATAGCAATAACCAATATAGTAGGAATAATAAGCACCCACAGCCAATAGGTTGCAAAAAAATCTGACGTCGCAATAAGAGACGTCGTTGAAAAAGGAAGCTCCTGATCAAGGTTACGAATAAAGTCCACAATTTGCGGAACAACAAACCCCATCATAATAGTAACGGTTAACAGAACAACCACACACAAAACCATCGGATAGCGTGTAGCCTTCCTAACGCGTGATTGCATGGCATCAACCCACTTTAAATATGAAACCAGCTGACGACAAGATTCTTGCAAATCCCCGCTCTCCTCACTAGAGGCAACAAGCGAAACTTCTAAATTACCAAAAACACGCGGGTGATTTGACATCGACTCTGACAAAGAACTCCCCTCAGAAACATCACGATACAGCTCAGACAAAACATCACGAAACGCATCCTTGTCGGCTGTATCTCGTAAATCGGCAAGCGCATCAAGCAACGGAATACCAGCGCCCTGCATCTGCTGTAAATTCATAAAGAATTGTATTAACTCACGAATACTGACCTTTTTACGAAACGAAAAACCACCAGCTTTTGACTTAACGAGAGAGCAATCTATCAACTCTAGGTTAGATTTCTGCAACTGATTAAACAAATCAGTTTCATTCGCCGCAGTCAGAACGCCACGAATAGGCCGCCCTGTTTCGTTTATTGCTCTATATTTATATTTTTCCAACTTACAGCCCTCTAACTTTCCTGCGATAAGTACTACTTAGTGATGTCAACGGCTTTGGAGACCGCCTCGAAGGTTGTGCGCCCCTCTAGAATCTTCAGCATAGCATCGTCCTTCATATTCTTAAAGCCCCCAGCAACAGCAACCTCTTTTAATTCAGCCTTCGTACCGCCGCGCGCTAGAATCTCATCCATCACCTCATCAAAAAGAAGAACCTCAGCAATAGCAACACGCCCCGCATATCCCTGCCCCGCACAAGATGAACAACCACCTTGCCTTGCATTAAATATTTCAGGCGCGTCCGTCACACCAAGTATTTTCATTTCTTCGTCCGTTGGTTTATACGGTTCTTTACAGTTTTCACATAAGGTTCTTGCCAAACGTTGCGCAAAGACAGAAATAATATTTCCTGCAATCATGCCTGGCACCATACCCAAGTCAAAAAGACGCGGTAACGCCCCAAAAGAATCATTTGTATGGAGCGTTGTATAAACTTGGTGACCTGTCATAGCCGCCTGCAACGCCATTTCGGCCGTTGTCTTATCACGTATCTCACCAATAAAAATAATATCAGGGTCCTGACGCAATAACGCCCGAATACCATCAGCAAAATCTAGCACTCCTTCACGTACATGCGTTTGACGAATCATAGGAAGGGAATACTCAACGGGATCCTCCAATGTTTGGATATTTACATCCACCGTATTAATTTCATTGAGCATTGAGTAAAGCGAGGTTGTCTTACCACTCCCTGTCGGGCCAGTTACAATAATAATTCCTTCAGGGCGCTTTTGCGCTTTTTTAATACGCTTTAAATTACCTTCACTAAAGCCTAGCTTTGCAAGCGGCATAATACTGGATTGTTTATCCAGTACCCGCATAACAATGTTTTCACCATGTACAGTCGGCAAAGAAGAAACACGGAAATCAACTTCATGCCCCTTAATATTCATCTGTATACGGCCATCTTGCGGCGCAAGCTTATCGGCAATATTCAAAGACGCCATAATCTTCAATCTTTGCGAAATTCCGTTCCAATGCTTTTTGTGTAAAATTTGCGTTGTCGCCATGACACCATCTTTACGGCAACGAAGACGAACAAAGTTTTCTTCTGGCTCAAAATGCAAATCAGAAACGCCGTCTTTTACAGCGTCAAAAATAAGGGAGTTCACAAGACGAACCAAAGGGTGACTATACGCCTCGTCTTCGGAAAGACCTGCGACCTCGTCAAGCTCCTCTGCGCTTTGACTTTCCAACTCCTTAAGAATGGCCGCAACAGTCCCTGCGTACCCATACGCCGCATCAATAGCCTCATCTAGAGTTCTGCTCGTTGCGATAGAGGGTTTAACTTTAACGTTTTTAGGAACATACCTCTTCAACGTATCTAAAGCCAAAACATCGTATGGATCGGCCATAGCAACGTGAAGAAAACCTTCACTCAACGAATACGGCAACATAGAATGTTTATGCGCAACGTCTTTTTCTATCAGGGACAACGCCTCTGAATCAATGATTGTGTTCTTAGGGTCAAAAACACCAAACCCGGCCACATCAGCAAGGAAAACACTTAAAACATCGGCATCAATAAAACCTAAATCAACCAGGATCTCTCCCAGCATTTTACTGGATACTTTCTTTTCCTGTAACGCCACATTTAACTGATCTGGCGTTATTAATTCCTTGGCGATTAACTTATCACCCAAACGCCCACCAACCGCTTCACCACCAGCGCTAGCATCTGAGCCAACAACAGGAACTACAGCAGCTCCTTCAGCAACGGGATCAGTTTTATCCGTAGAGCTCTCAGGCATAAACTCACTATCAACGACAAACTCAATCTCCGCATCTTCTGTGTCCGAAGGCTTCTCAGAAAGCTTAGGCTTAGGGCTAACCTTAGATTCAACCTTAGTCTTTTTAACAGCAGGTTTTTCAACCTCCGCTACAAACTCAACCTCGTCGTCAAAGACAATTCCTGGCTCTACAGGTGGTGCATCATTCTTATTCATAAAACAGCTCTCTAATAACGAAGGTGTCTTTTAATAAAACACCATAAATACTTTATAAGGTTACAAGGGCTACAGAAAGTAATGCCCCTCATCTAAATATTTTAAATTTAAAAGATTAATAAATTGATAGTTTGTTATGGTAACGCCGTTGCCAGCTAAAGGATTAAACTTATTGAGATAATAATATAAATTACCAACTTTTGATATGGATATTTTTACATTTAAAGCCCCGTATAAACTATAGGCTTAAGATTATACATTATCAAAATGCCAGAGATAACTGAAATATAAAGAAAATGGTGCACCCGGGAGGATTCGAACCTCCAACCGCTTGATTCGTAGTCAAGTACTCTATCCAGTTGAGCTACGGGTGCGCCTTATTAATCGTATCATTCATAACAAAAGATACTACGAACGAAAGGGACACTACATCAAGCCCCCGTAGCTTTGCAACCCCAAAACAACAGATAAACACTTTAAATTTTTATGTATTTATTTAAACGTAGCCCGCTTGAGCTCTTGACTCCTTATCCCATTTAGGGTGAATTAGGCTTAAATACGAGGGTTGTAACAACCAACCTACGATTAACATTTTACAAAATAACTTAAAAATCTGTTTGGCAGCCTGAAAATGACAAAAAAAACTTTTATTTACAACGTATTAACAATTTCTGCTTTTGGAGCCCTCTCCTCCTTCGCAATGACAAATACGGCGCAAGCTCAAATAGATATGGCTGAAAAGCCTGTTTTGGTTATTACAAATAAGGCCGTAACACCGCCCACGAATAACTCACCCATTTATAGCCGCCCTTCACGCGCACCTGAAATTACTGCCGAACAAGTAGCAGGAGACGCCTATTTCGACCAAACAACGACTGTTGTTGGTGCTCGTATTGATGAACTCAGCAAAGATTTATTCTCCCTCAACAGCACAATTAACCGTTTATCGGAACAATTACTCAGCATGGGGTCACAAGGGCAAAAATTAGCGGCTGGATACTACGCCAGCATCGCGACCATTAACACCCAACTTCAAGCAGGCACAACACCAGGTAACCCACGCTTAGTTGCAAAGCTAGACACCGCACAAAGCAACCTAGACACATTATCAGGCAATGTTGCAAACCTAAATAGCTTAGCTTTAGAAATCTCTGAGGCCGCTTCTCGTGGATCTCATTTATTAAACACCACACGCTCCACTTACGGTCTTTCTGGTGCGATAGAAGAAGACCACGTCAGACTTGCACAGATGGAAGACCAAGTTAACGCCGCCGTGGTGAGTACAGATCGTCTCTTAAATGATGTTAATGATGACATTACCCGTACAACATCTTATTTAGCAACCGAGCGTAACAACCTCCGTACATTGGCGTTAGGTATTACCGACGGAAATTTATACGGTAACAGCTTAGCCAATCACCCCTTCTCACGCGCACAGCCAAGCAACTTGCTTCAACAAGCAAGCTATGGTGGCGCTGCACCTGCAACAGAAACAACACCTAGATCTAACAATAACTTAAGCCAAGGCGTTCGCCCTCTTGCAAAAATTCGTTTTGATAAACCAGATGTAAACTACGAACAACCAATCTATAACGCGGTACAAAACGCTCTACAACGCTTTCCAAACAGTCGTTTTGAATTAATGGCCGTCCACCCAACATCGGGAAATGCCGCGCAGGTTGCCATAGAAAGCACGCGCGCACGACGCAATGCTGAAGACGTGTTAAGAACACTAACACAGATGGGGGTTTCACTAGACAATATTGACATGTCAACAGCCCCTAGCCCAGAAGCACGCTCTAGTGAAGTTCACCTATTTGTAAGATAGATTAACATTTGTCTAAAAAGACACGCACAGCTCTATTAATCTTTTTTATTATTGTTATTACAATAATAAGTGGCTGGCTCTACCTATCCGCTACAAAAGGCACGCACAACGCTAACGATACACAAACGGCCACACCTAAAACTTCTGGCTATATTTTTTCGCGCCCCAGTAATGGCCCCCTCACCACAACGCACAAAATTACGGTCACATATAACGGCAACCAAGCAACGGCGAAAACCTCTTTGGATTCTAAAAACATCTCACAAAAGATCAAAACGGGTCAGGACGTTATATTATTAGATAAAAAAAACAGGATAATGCCATTAGGTGGGAAAGTTATAAACATAGAGCAAACAGATACGCACCTTGAAATTTTGATTGATCTACCAACACAGGCAAACACAAGCTACCTATCCAACGAAGCGGAAATCATTACATCAAAGACAATAGCCTCACAACGCTACCCTCTCAGTGCCTTACAACAGGGTGATAATGGAAAGCAATTTGTTTGGGTCGTTGAAAAATCCATAGATAGCGAAAAACACACAATCGTAAAAACACTGACAACTCCACGATATATTGGACGCGGTCACTTCATCGTGTCACCTCCCCTAAACAGTAATAGTTTTGTAATATTAAACCCCGACAACAAGTTAAAAGGCGGTAAAGTAAATAACATAACCGAAACAAAGTTTGAAGGCCCTAGCCAAAGCCCTATCCAACAAGCATACCAACGCTACAAATTAAGCCAGTACCAACACCAAATAAAAAAACTCAAAGACAAAGGAACAGATTGCCGCGAAAATGGCGCATCAAGAATAGCGGGTATAAAGGAAACTATAGAAAACTCTCCAAATACAGGAAGTTGCTCCAGCAATGAGCAATCAGCAAACCGTAGCGCAGAAGATATATTCAATTCTATCCTCAACCGTCAACCCGGCGGCGGCGCCACCTGTGGCAACACATCATGCGGGCAATAAAACCACGAACAAGCTTTTTTAATTTTCCAAAAACCAAACAAAACCAACCTATGCAGGAATTCTTTATCCTCAACCCTTGATTTAAAGGCAAAACCGTCCTAAAGATATTCTTCAATTTTTTGGAGAATCAAATGGACATCACCCCTGAAGAACTTATTAAGATACAAGCTTACCTACGCTCAAAGTTTGGCAATGAAGGACTCGCTGTCCGTCCCCGCTCACAAACTGGAGATTCGATTGAAGTTCTCTTGAATGGCGAATTTATGGGCTTGGTTTATAAAGATGAAGACGAAGGTGAAACATCCTACGACTTCAATATGGCCATCTTAAGCATTGATCTACCAGAATAAGAAACGAGTGTAAGAGCATGATATTTCAAGCTCTTCTAACGGTCTTACTTTTGATTCCTTACAACGCTGCCTATGCGTCGGAAGCCTTACGTTTCAATCCACCAACAAACCATAAAGAAAACTTGGTTATTGACCACCTCAACCAACAATTAAAAACAACCAACACCCCCTATTTGATTGCTAAAGTTGATCTCAATAATGATCTCATTGATGAATACATCACGAAGCCAGCTTCCCCACAATTATGCCGTACAGTCAGTTTTTGCCCTTATCACATAATTGCCTTACCCCAACACCAACCACTGTTGATAGGTCAATTTGACGCTCATAACATCCTCGTAGAAGACACCCATAAATATGGGGTACGTAACTTACGGGTATATAACAAATTAAATAACAACTTCACTTCATCAACCGCCCTTTGGAACCCGTTTTCCTTTCTTTACGAAGTTCAATAGAAAACAAAGCACTACAAATAAATGCAAAAAGACGAATAATTTTGCTAAATATCGTGAAAACAGGGTAAAATAGTAGGAGTATGCGAGCAAACCTTAAACTTTACAGCACAGTGAAATGCCTTCTTCTAGGCATATTTATGGCTGGAACGCTCTTAATCGCCAACACACCACCCTCTTTCGCCCAAAACAGCACTAAAGGTTGCGCAACAGATACATGGACCGCCATGACCAACCAAGCGGCTCTTGAATCACGGCGTGAAGACCTCTTCAATAAGCGTTATATCGTTAAAGCAGATTCAGTCCTCCAATATAGCTGTTTCCAAGATGAAGCCTTAAACACACTCAATAATATTGGGCCAATATTTAGTAATGGCGACCAATGGGTGAATAGAGAAGTCCCCTTTCTACTTGGTGCCACATCAACAACGATTGATATATATAATGCCTCACCAACAAGGTTACATCAGGCAACAGATTCCCCTAACTACTATGAATTAGAAGAAGGTTCTGGCTTTGATTATAAGAAAGGCTATGTCTTCCCCCTTCTATTACCACCAGTATCATTAGAAGGTGCGCTTATCCTGACCGTACAAGAATCCTTTGAAAACTATTTAATAGAATCTTTCTCGCACGCACCCATAGCTGGGACAACACCTTTAAACACATTCGACACGTGTTACAATATGGGTCAAATTTGGCAGGCGGCTAAATGTAAAAACTTCGATGGCCCACAAATATTTAGCACCCTCGATGAGCTCGTTAATTTTGACCCTCGAGAATTTCCATCAAACATGAGGTGCGCCTTATAATGAAAATACTTTCTCTACGAAGCTCAACTTTCTTACTACTTTTATTCACACTTGTATTTACACTTGCATTTTTAAGTGTTGGAAACGCGACTGCCCAAACCGCAAATTCTTCGGAAGCCCCCCCTTGTACCACCGTTACATGCATCGACCCTCTAACAATAGCGATTGCACAACATGCTCAAGTGATGTTTGACCCCATGCCTGTTTTCTTTGAATCACTTGCCGCTCCCGAAGCAGGAAAGTTTGGCTGTGCTACCCCCCAACCAACAAACGTCACTGTATTTAAACAAGTAGAAGGAAGAATTGAAGATTTTCCAGACACTCTTTGTCTTAATCAGGGCTGCGCCCCCAATAGAGGCAATGACTGTCAATAAAGTTAATAAAAATGAACCGTTGTTTGCGTAACAACTATGATTTGAGATATAATATAGAAGGAACAAAAATGAAAAAAATACTAATAACCTTATTATGTGCCTTTAGCGGTGTTATATTCACTTATAACGCCTCACACGCTCAAACAACTGTTGCACCACAACCATGTGACCCACAATTTTACAAACAAATGCAATCACGCGCCTGGTTGGAAGCTGAACGTGAGATTATCCAAAATCAAAATTTAATATTTAAAGCCGATAGCGTCCTCGAATATACCTGCTTTGATCGTTTCGCCAATGTCGCCGCGTGGGAAGGTGGAAACATCTTCACCCATACCGATTATTTTGGCGGACAGATAATAGACAGAGGAACGAATAATGCTTTAGAAGTTGCCTTACAAAATGTTGTTGGCAACTCGTTGGATGCTTATAGAGGAACTGCCGCTGACATTCCACTACCTGTTATATCAGCCAATCCAGATGGCAACTTTGCCCACAGCCTTTTAGGTGGACGCGGTGAATTTCTGGGGTTAAGCCGCCTGCCTGGAACTGAGTTCTCACCCATTACAACTCAGCGTTCTTATGAATGTGGCGTTATGAGTCAAGTGTGGCAAGCATCTAAATGCCTAAACTTGTTACACAACTCAAAATTCGAAGAAACAGACGGGTTTTACCCCTTTGACACAATTAAATGTATTGATAACAAAGAAGGTTGTGAAGAAGTAGAAGGGTATGCAACTAGAGCCGACCCCAGACAGTACCCCACCGCCTGTTTAGAAGGCCCTCTCGCCACTTGGGAAGCTAAACTTATAGACGCCAATAATGTCGAAGAAAAGCTTTATGACTTCCAAAGCCCCTTAGCTGAAGTCTTTAAAGAAGTTTTCGAAAAAACAGAACCAGGTCGTTGCGGACAAGATCCAATTTTTACAGGCGTTGTAGTTATTACGACTAGTGACCCTATCGGGTTTCCAGATGGTGTTTGTAGCAACCCTGGTTGTACCTATACTTTCCAAGGCACTAGAAGCGTATGCCAATAAAGACTTAATCCTTATTCTTCAATAACACAGCTTTAATATTTTCCACCTCTGATGGTTTCAATGCCATCAACTTGGCCATCACTTCCATGTTTTTGGCCTGATCAATCTTTTCAAGCCCGCCCTCACTATCAACGGCCTTCTGCTGTTTTTTCACTGCCTTAGGCTCACTATCTTTCTTAGGGCTCGCCGCTTTCGGCCTAGGTTTAACAGCCATTACCATTGGCTTCAGACTCTCTTCTGCTGGCACTTCATCAATCCCCAACCCTTTCATAATTTTAGGGTTACTGGCGATAAAACTCCTAATTTTCCCTAAGAGGTTAGGATCCATCTGCGCGCGTGTTTTCTTTAACTGCGCCATAGCCGTATCTAATATTTTTTGACGTTTGACTGATATCGGCTTCTTCCCCTGTTTTGTCACAGATGCTTTGGACGATTTTGATGGGGAGTGAGGAGGCTTTTTCACCTTGATATCCTTTACTTTTGAGGCAGATTATACCTATATCATACCATAAGACTTTAACCAAACAGACAAGAATAACGGTTTATCCATGTTGGATTACTATTACAAATTAACCAGTAAGTGCGAAAAGCTATTCAACACGCTTTTAGAAAACCGTTTAAAACGTGGAAAAGAAAGTGATATTCGCTTAAGTGAACGTAAAGGGCGCTCCACTCTCCCGCGCCCAACTGGTACACTTATTTGGATTCACGCCGCCAGTGTTGGTGAGGCACAATCAACCCTTATCCTGATTGATACAATTTCAAAACAACAAGCGGATATAAAATTTTTAGTGACAAGTGGTACTCTCACGTCGGCTCAACTCATGGCGGATCGTCTTCCCGAAAATGCCTTCCATCAATTCTATCCGCTTGATTATCCAGACTGGACAAATTCTTTCTTAAATCATTGGAAACCTGACCTTATCCTTTGGATGGAATCTGAGCTATGGCCAAACATGCTTATGCAGATTAAGAACAGAAATATCCCTTCTATATTGGTCAATGCCCGCCTGTCTAAAAAATCTTACCATGCTTGGAAACTTTTCTCTGGCAGCGCTAAAAAAATACTCTCAACATTCACTCTTATTTTGACGCAAACCAAGACAGACGAACTTCGTTTTAAAAACCTTGGCGCAAAAAAGGTTATAACTACAGATAATTTAAAATATAGCGCCGCGCCTCTGCCTTATAGCGATAAAGAATTACAAAACATTCAAAATATTATTAAAAATCGTCCAACTTGGGTTTTTGCCAGCACCCATGATGGTGAAGAATTTTTGGCCTGTAAAATCCACGATATCCTTGTTAAAAAAATGCCTGACCTTCTTACCATTATTGTCCCTCGTCACCCTGAACGGCGCGACGACATCAGAAAAACTTGCCGCGCGATGAACCTACCTCACACCTTCCGTAGTGATAATACGAATAATCAAAAAACGCCTCCTGAGGCAAACACTCAAATCTACGTGGCCGATACATTGGGGGAGCTAGGGTTATTCTATAAATTAACTGATATCGCCGTTATTGGCAGATCATTCAGCAATGATGGCGGCGGCGGTCATAACCCCATAGAAGCCGCACAGCTTGGCTGCGCTGTCCTTACGGGTCCCAACATACAATTTCAACAACAATTATTTGATGAAATGTTCGCTGCTAATGCCGCCCATCAAGTACGTGACAAGTCCGACCTTTTGAAACAACTACAAACATTATTGACTGATGCAGCAACAAGAACAAAGGCTATCACACACGCCATAGAATTTTCTAAAACAAAAACTGGGGTCATTGACCGTGTCATGGAAAACTTAACCCCTCTGTTAACTCCATTAACAAATAAAGAGCGTTCCGATGCCGCTTAAAACTCCAGAGTTTTGGTATAAACATCCAGGCTTGGCGGCTTATGCCCTCCTCCCCGTTGCGTGGCTCTATCAACTCATCCATCGCCTCAACCAAGCCATTAAAAAAGCACCGTACAAATCGACCATCCCTGTTATCTGTATCGGTAATGCTGTGGCTGGTGGTAGTGGTAAAACCCCGGCCGCTTTATCTATAATGAAACTTGTCCAGGAAAACAGCTTATATAAAAATGCTCATTTTTTAACGCGTGGCTATAGTGGTGAAAAAACGTCTGCAACGCTTGTTGATGTTAAAAAACATAACGCTGCACATGTTGGCGATGAAGCCCTCCTCCTTGCTAAGCAAGCGCCAACAATCGTCGCAACCAATCGTGCCGATGGCGCAAAACTAGCCGAACAACAGGGCGCAGACCTTATTATCATGGATGACGGCCTACAAAATAACAGTCTTGTTAAAGACATTACCTTCCTTGTGATTGACCGTGCTGTTGATTTTGGTAACGGTAAAACCATTCCTGCTGGCCCTTTGCGCGAGCCCTTATCGCACATCCTTCCTAAAACCGATGCTGTCATCTGTATTGGTCGTCCGCTCCAATCGGATAAAACTGTATTTGAAGCCAACATCATGCCCATGCAAAATAACTTAAAAGGGCAATATATCGCCTTTGCAGGTTTAGGGCGCCCGAAAAAGTTTTTAACAACATTAGAAGATATGGGTGTTGATATTATTGGTTGGAATGAATTCCCTGATCATCACACCTACACACACGCTGAAATTAACGCACTCATAAAAGAGGCCGAGGACAAAAGCGCGCAGCTTATTACAACCGAAAAAGACCATGTTCGCTTGCCTGAAATGTTCAAAGAAAAAATTACAACGCTCCCTATTTCTTTAAACTTTAAAGACGATAATGCACTCTCTACTTTTCTGAAAGACAGGTTGAACTAATCCAATCATGAAAAAAATCCGTTACATTGCCGAAGCCTTATTACTTGCCCTCCTCCTAGGGCTATCAAAGCTGATGCCTGCTTTATGGGCTTCAAACCTTGGGGGCTGTATTGGCCGTACCATTGGCCCACGCCTTTCCGCCTCTCGTAAAGCATACGCCAATATTAAAATGGCTTTACCTGATAAAACAGACGACGAAGCCACCCAAATCTTAATAGGTATGTGGGGAAACTTGGGACGCGTCATGATGGAATATCCCCATATTAAAAACATCGCTAAAAATCATACTGAAATAATTGGTGTCGAAATATTTAATAGAAATGAATTTACTGCCCCTATTTTTATTTCTGGCCATATTGGTAACTGGGAAGTCTGCCCTCCTGCTTTTTGGTTGCAAACAGGCATCAAGGTAAATCCCGTTTACCGCGCACCCAACAATCCTTTTTCCGATAAATTGTTAAACAAGATCAGAATGGTCGATGGCGCGCTCACCCCTATCCCTAAATCCATTTCTGGAACACGCAGTATGATTAAAACATTACAAAAGAATGAAGGAATCGGCTTACTCATTGATCAAAAATTTAACGAAGGTATAAAAGCTAACTTTTTTGGACACCCTGCCATGACATCAGACCATTTTGCCAAATTATCACAAAAGCTTAATTGCCCTATTATCCCCTTACAAATAGAGCGTATAAAAGGCATCACTTTCCGCATCACAGTCTCTGAACCGTTGGATGTCAGTGACAAGCCTAGTGATGAAATTGTAGATCAAACCCATGCCTTGCTCGAAAGTTGGATTACAAAACGTCCCGAACAATGGTTATGGCTGCACCGCCGTTGGATGAATAAAACCGAAATAGAAAGATATAACAATGCCCAGTGATAATAAACACACACACAATTACGATTATGATTACTTCGTCATAGGTGCTGGCTCTGGTGGCACACGCTCTGCCCGTATTGCCGCAGGGCACGGGGCAAAGGTTGCCATTGCCGAAGGTCGTCACTTTGGCGGGACATGCGTCAATATTGGCTGTGTACCTAAGAAACTCTTCGCCTACGCCTCTGATTATGGTCCCGCCTTTGAAGATGCACGGGGCTTTGGCTGGAACGTTGAAAAACCAACCTTTAACTGGAGTCAACTAATCGAAAATAAAGACAATGAAATCAATAGATTAAATGATATTTACAAGGTAATGCTTCAAAAAGCTGGTGTCGAAGTATTCCAAGACAACGCCAGTTTTATTGATGAGCACACACTTCAAGTCGGTGATAAACAAGTAACCGCTGATAAAATCCTTATCGCCACAGGTGGTCAGCCACGTAAACCGTCTTATGAAGGCGCAGAACATACCATCATATCCGATGCGGCTTTTTACCTCGATAAGCTCCCTAAACATATCGTCATCGAAGGCGGTGGCTATATTGGCGTTGAATTCGCCCATATTTTCCATGGTTTAGGCTCAAAAGTCACTATCATTCACCGTGGGGACCAAATTTTACGCGGTTTTGACCAAGATATTCGTGATTTTCTATCAAATGAGATGAAAAAACAGCATGTAAACCTAATGTTTGAAACAAATATTACTAAAATAGTCAAAAATGGTGACAAATATGCCGTTTTAACCAATAAAAACGATGAAATAGACTGTGATTTAGTATTTAGTGCCACAGGACGTATCCCAAACACGCAAAACCTTGCCCTTAACAACGCCAATATCGCCACAAAAGATAATGGCGCCATCACGGTGAATGATCACTACCAAACCAGCAGCCCGCATATCTACGCGGTTGGTGATGTGATTAAACGGATTGAGCTTACCCCCGTTGCTTTGTCAGAAGGCCACGCCCTCGCCGATAACCTATTTAACGGTCAAGCACGCTCTACGTCTTACGACAACATCGCTACGGCTGTCTTTTCTAACCCTGCCATTGGTACGGTTGGCCTTGCTGAGCATGAAGCCCGCGACAAAGGTTATGAGATTGATATCTATAAATCAGAATTCACACCCATGCGTCACAGGCTTTCAATGCGTGATGAACAAACCTTTATGAAGCTCATCGTTGATCAAAAGACTGATAAAATTCTCGGTGCGCATATGTGTGGCGTTGATGCACCTGAAATTATGCAGGGAATTGGTATTGCTGTTAAAGTTGGTGTTACCAAAGCGGACTTCGATGCAACAATCGGTATCCACCCAACCGCCGCAGAAGAATTCGTAACCATGCGCCAAAAAGCCTAAAACCTACTAAATAATAGCACCCAGCTCTTGCGATAACCTTAGAAATCAATTACTTATAGCTGTTTCGCTTTTCTTTGCGACTAGGCATAAGAAAGCGACATGTATAAACATACATAAGCGACGCAATAACAACGTCGTAAGGAAAATGGAAACAGCTAAAAGCATGACAAATTGGAAACCAAATACATGGCGCAGTAAGCCAGCAACGCAATTACCCAACTATCCTGACAAAAAAAAGCTTGAGCAGGTAGAAGGAATTATCAGCAACCTCCCTCCATTGGTGTTTGCTGGTGAAGCACGCCGTTTGAAACAACAGCTTGCCGATGCTTGTCACGGTAAAGCCTTCATCTTACAAGGTGGGGATTGCGCCGAAAGCTTTGGTGAATTCCACAGTAATAAAATTCGCGATACCTTCCGCGTCCTTTTACAAATGGCAGTTGTCATGACCTATGGTGGCGCGCTCCCTATTGTAAAGATGGGACGTATGGCAGGACAGTTTGCCAAGCCACGCTCTTCAGATACAGAAACTGTAGATGGCGTAACCTTGCCCAGCTACCGCGGTGATATTATCAACAAACTAGACTTCACTGAAGAGGCACGCATACCCGACCCTGAGCGCATGATCCGTGCCTATAACCAATCTTCTTCTACATTGAACTTGCTCCGCGCTTTTGCACAAGGGGGCTATGCTGATCTCAATAAAGTCCATAATTGGAATCTTGATTTTGTCCAAGACAGCCCACTGACTGAGCGTTACGAAGCGATGGCGAACGATATTGAACGCGCGTTAAACTTCATGAAAGCATGCGGAATCTCTAGTGATACCGTTGCCCCTATGCGCGAAACTGATTTCTATACCTGTCATGAAGCACTTTTACTCCCTTACGAAGAAGCCATGACTCGTGTCGATAGTACAACAGGTGATTACTACGACACCTCTGCTCACTTCTTATGGATTGGGGCGCGTACTCAGCAAACAGACGGGGCACAAATTGAATTTGCTCGTGGTATTAATAATCCTATCGGTATGAAAGTACCGCCCGCCTTAGACGCCGATACGCTCATTAAATTGATTGACACATTAAGCCCAGATAACGAAGCAGGTCGCCTTTCCTTGATCGCTCGTATGGGCGCCGGACAAGTCGAAGAAAAACTTGCCCCTCTTGTTCGCCGCGTCAAAGAAGAAGGGCGCAACGTCACATGGATTTGCGATCCTATGCACGGCAATATTGAAAAGTCAGAAAGCGGATATAAAACTAGAAACTTCAAAAATATACTTGGTGAAGTCCAAGGGTTCTTTAATGTTCACCGCGCTGAAGGCACACACCCTGGCGGCGTTCATTTTGAAATGACTGGTCAAAACGTCACAGAATGTGTTGGGGGCGCCGACGATATTACGGATGAAGATTTATCCAGCCGTTACCACACTGCTTGCGACCCACGTTTAAATGCCAATCAAGCGCTTGAGCTTGCTTTCCTTGTCGCTGATGAGTTGAAAAAACTATGATTGGGGCACTATGACCACCTTCCCTCTCGACATTACTATCGCGCAGCTTAACCCTACCGTTGGAGATTTAGACGGTAATCTTGATAAAATCCGTGAGGTTCGTGACAACAACCTTAAAAGTGATCTTATTGTCTTTCCTGAAATGGTTTTAATCGGATATCCCGCCGATGATCTTCTTTTGAAGCCAAACTTCATTGATGAAGTACACGCAAAAATACAAACGCTTATTGAAGAAAGTAAAGATAACAAACCTTATATTTTAGTTGGTACACCATGGAAAGAAGGCGATGAGCTTTACAACGCCGCCCTTGTTATCGGTGATGGGGAAATTCAACATACTGTTTTTAAACACACTCTTCCCAATACAGGAGTGTTCGATGAAAAACGTTATTTCTCTTATGGCGGTACACTCCCTAATATCTATGAGCTTAAAGAAAACAAGCTCGGTATTTTAATCTGCGAAGACCTTTGGACAAAAAAGGTCGCCACTCACCTTAAAGAACAAGGGGCAGAAATTCTTATCAGTCCAAATGGCAGTCCCTTCCATTACAACAAAGTTCCCCGCCGCCAAAATGTTGCACGTCAACGTGTTCAAGAAACAGGCCTTCCCCTCCTCTACGTTAATCAAATAGGCGGGCAGGACGACCTTATCTTTGATGGTCATTCTTTCATGATGGATAAAAATGGCGACATCACACACCAACTTCCCGCTTTTGAAGAATATGTAACCTCATCAACAACCCCCACACTCGCAGCAGACCTGCCACATGAAGAATCCCTCTATAAAGCCATCATTCTTGGCTTGCGTGATTACATACAGAAAAATGGATTTACAGGTATTCTCATCGGTTTATCTGGTGGTATAGACAGCGCATTATCCGCCGCTATTGCCGCGGATGCCATTGGCGCAGATAATGTGCATTGCCTCATGATGCCTTCGCCCTATACCTCCCAAGACAGTCTTGATGATGCCGCTGACTGTGCCAAGCTGTTAGGCGTAAAATTAGACACTGTTGATATTACAAAAGGCATGGAAACGTTTGATGGCATGCTCAATACGCTTATTAATAAGAACACCACGTCGACAGTTTTTGAAAATATTCAATCACGCTTACGCGGCATGACATTAATGGCACTATCCAATGAAACAGGGAAGATGGTTTTATCAACGGGTAATAAATCTGAAATGGCCGTTGGTTACGCCACGCTTTATGGCGATATGTGTGGCGGCTATAACGCCATTAAAGACCTCTATAAAGGTCAAGTTTATGCCCTATCTAAATGGCGCAACACACAAGGTATGGTTATCCCAACGCGGATTATTACCAAAGCCCCAAGCGCAGAATTAAAACCCAATCAAACAGACCAAGATACTTTGCCCCCTTACGAAATATTGGACGATATTCTTGAGCATTTAATTGAAAAAGATATGGCGATAGAAGATATTCCCCATGATAAGGAAACAGTTCTAAAAGTATGGAAGATGTTAAATAGCGCAGAATATAAACGCCGCCAATCGCCAATCGGCGCAAAAGTCACCCCCAAGGCCTTCGGTCGTGACCGCCGCTATCCAATAACCAATGGTTTCTTGAAAAATCAGTCATAATCAGTTACTTAGGTAACATATCATTAGAAAGACCCTATTATGACCGTTAAAGCTCGATTTGCCCCCTCTCCCACTGGTTTCCTACATGTTGGAAATGCGCGTACCGCCATCATTACATGGTTGTTTACGCGCTCACAAAATGGGCACTTCTTATTGCGTATAGATGACACAGACCTTGAACGCTCAAAACCTGAATATGAGCAAGCTATCCTTGATGGCCTAACATGGCTCGGTATGGATTGGGACAGCAAAGCCAATCAAAAAGACCGCATGGCGCGCTACGAAGAAGTTATTGAGCAATTAAAAACCGATGGTCGCCTTTATGCCTGTTATGAAACACCTGAAGAGCTTGGCTTAAAACGTAAAACACAATTATCACGCGGCATTCCCCCTACCTATGACCGCGCGGGTTTATCCCTCACGGCGGATGATATCGCAAAATATGAAGCCGAAGGTCGCACACCACATTGGCGCTTTAAAATGAACCACGCCCCTATTGAATGGAACGATCTTATCCGTGGCCCTGTTGCCTTTAAAGGGGAGGATTTATCCGACCCCGTTGTCTTGCGTGAAGACGGCACACCGCTTTATCACTTATGTTCGGTTATTGACGATATTGATTTTGAAATCACCCATGTTGTTCGCGGTGAAGACCATGTTTCCAACACCGCCACCCATGTTCAAATGTTTGAAGCTATCAACGGCAAAGCCCCAGACTTCGCTCACTTGTCGCTCATCTCTGATGCCGAGGGCGGTAAGCTATCCAAACGTCTTGGTTCTTTAAGCGTGAAAGATATTCAAAATGATGATGGTTTAGAGGCCATGTCCGTTGTCTCCCTCATGTCCCGTCTTGGTACGTCTGACCCTATCGAAGCTTTTACAGATATCAAATCACTGATTGATAGTTTTGATTTCTCTAAATTCTCGCGCAGTACACCAAAATTTGATCCTGATGAGCTGGTACGCCTAAACGCCAAAATCCTGCATGATACACCTTTTGATGCTGTCCAAGACCGTCTTGCCTCTATGGAGTTAAGCGAAATAGACGAAAGTTTTTGGAATGCCGTTCGTCCAAACTTAGAAAAATTAGAAGACATCAAAGAATGGTGGGAGATGACAAACGACGCTCTAACCACAATCATTGAAGACGAAGATAAAGATTTCATCGCGCAGGCCGCCACTCTTTTACCAGACGCACCATGGGACGAAACCACATGGAAAACATGGGTTGGTAAAATCAAAGAAGGGACAGACCGCAAAGGAAAAGGCTTGTTCATGCCCTTGCGTAAAGCCCTCACAGGCATGGAGCACGGCCCAGAACTCGCCAATCTCCTCCCCCTCCTAGGTCCAGAAAAAACCAAAAAACGCTTAACGGTTTAACCCGCTAAATGTCGAACATGCATAACCCCGCCATTATTCTTGTTTCCCCGCAGATGGGTGAAAATATTGGGGGGGCGGCGCGGGCAATGAGTAACTTTGGCTTGGAAGATTTAAAACTTATCAATCCGCGTGATGGCTGGCCCAATAATAAACCAAGCGAAAGCGCGGCGGCAAACTCTGCTGGTGCGCTTGATATTATGCCCCCTGTTGAGGTTTTTAAAAACACCGCTGATGCCCTTAAGCAATATCACACAATTTACGCAACCACCGCCCGCCCGCGCGATATGCGTAAGCCTGTCATGACCGCCCGCCACGCCGCGCAAGATATTGCCGACAAACAATCCCAAGGGTTAAAAACTGCTATAATGTTTGGTGGTGAACGGGCTGGACTGACCAATGATGATGTCGCCCTTGCGCACATAATTATCACCATTCCCACCAATCCTGATTTTTCATCCTTAAACTTGGCGCAAGCTGTCTTATTGGTGGCGAACGAAATATTCCAAGCCACACATAAAGCCCCTGAAACACAAACACCATTGGGGGGCAGCGCGCCTGTATCCCACGAAGAACTTAACGAGCTTATTACCCGCTTTGAGACGGAGCTTGATAATCACAACTTCTTCCGCAATCCTGATATGCGTCCAACCATGATGCGTAACATCCGTAACGCTCTCACCCGCGCCAACTTAACCGACCAAGAAACCCGTACTTTTCAAGGTATTATCTCCGCTCTCATAGGCAATAAGGTAAAATAAAAGCCCCATCGAAATGGAGCTTTTGAATTCTTAAAGTTCACTTATGTAGCACCGTCACGTCATTGCGAGTGAATGTAATGAGCGCGGCAATCCATCTATAAAGTTTCTGGATTACGTCGTCGCTAACGCTTCTCGCAATGACAGCAGGCAGATTTTTTTAACGTGAGTAGAACTCGACGATTAAATGCGGCTCCATCTCAACGGCAAATGGCACATCCGCCAATTCAGGCACACGAAGGAAAGTTACCTTCCCTGCTTTGTGGTCTGCTTCAACGTACTCAGGAACGTCACGTTCAACTGATTCAATCGCTTGAACAACCATTGGAATTTTCAATGATGACTCTTTAACTTGAATCACATCACCTGGCTTCACGTGATAAGAAGCAACGTTTGCTTTCTTACCGTTCACTGTCACGTGCTTGTGACTTACGAACTGACGCGCCGCAAACACCGTTGGAACAAACTTCGCACGGTAGATAATGGCATCCAAACGAGATTCTAATAAACCGATAAGGTTTTGACCTGTGTCACCCTTCATACGGTTGGCTTCGGCAAAATAACGGCGGAACTTACGCTCACCAATATTACCGTAATGGCCTTTTAATTTTTGCTTCGCAAATAACTGAATACCGTAATCGGTCGGCTTCGCACGACGCGCACCATGCATACCAGGTGCTGTTTGGCGTGTGTTAAATGGAGATTTTGGACGACCCCAAAGGTTACACCCTAAACGACGGTCAATTTTATATTTAGACTTAGGTCTCTTTTCACTCATATCAATAGTTCCTTCTATTTTCTTTGCCGAGCCAATCTATTTTTATAGATTCAGCCCTCCCGCTTGCGGGCATGGCGTTTTTATATTTGTCCTATTTTCCAATAGCGGATTGAATAAAATTCAACGAGAATCTCTTCTCTTCATAGGAATGAAAGGATTTATAAGGGTTTGGGGATAAATGTCAAGATTTTAGGGCTATTAAAAGCTGAATTTGTTTAAATAGGCAATAATTTATCAAAAAGAGCGTAAACCCATGAAAAAACTAGCCCTTCTACCCCTTTCCGCCGCCTGCTTATTATTGAGCAGCTGCCAAACCACAACACAGACACTATCTAGTGATCTGGCGCAATTAGGTAACACTTTGTTTAGCAACGTCAATACAGGCTCCGCCGCCTCTGCCCTGGTGTCTAACCAAGACATCGCCGCCGCCTTTAAACAGGCTCTGACAATAGGTACGGGTGATGTGGTGCAACAGCTCGGCACCCATGGCGGCTTTAATCTTGACCCTAAAGTTCATATCCCCCTGCCCAACAGTTTGGCTAAAGTTCAAAATGTAATGGGTGCGGCGGGCTTAGGCTTCATGCTTGATGATTTGGAAACCCGCGTCAATCGCGCCGCAGAAATTGCGACACCGCACGCCAAAGAGCTTTTCGTGAATGCTATCTCTGAAATGACGTTTGATGACGTCCTTGCTATTTATAAAGGTCCACAAGATTCCGCGACCAGCTTCTTTAAAAGCAAAATGTCCGCGCCTTTGGCCGCCAAAATGCAGCCTTTCGTTAATCAAGCCATTTCCGAGGCTGGCGTTATCCAATCCTACGATAATGTTATCTCTAGATATCAAAATATTCCCTTTATGCCTGACGTGAAGGCTGACCTTACCTCCTACGTGGTGGATCAAGGAATTGAGGGGATCTTCTTTTATCTGGCCGAGGAAGAAAAGCAAATCCGCCAAGATCCTGTCCGACAGACCACTGATTTGCTGAAAAAAGTTTTCGGTAATCAAACAAAATAAAATAAAAATTCTGTTCTTAATTTATAAGTAAATATTGCGCTGTTTTATGTTTCTTCATAACACCAACAAACAACGTGCTTTCTAAATGTCGTGACAACCATTGTTGCAGGGCGGGAATATCCTGCGCTTCAAACCATGCTCTATCAACATTAGCGAATTGCCGTACAAAAGGAAATACCCCGATATCAGCCAACCTCACATCATCACTCAATAAATTTTGATGTTGCGCCAACCTGTTATTCAACTCTTTTAGAAACGCCGCACCCTGCTCTTGTGCCATCGAACAATCTTCATCAGGAAAGCGGTTCGGATATTTATATCTATCCAACGCTTTTTTAAACGCGCCATCATTCTCTTTAATAAGCGCCAATGAATCGTCTATTTGCGCCAACCACCCTTGCGGATCATTCTGCTTCAAAGCCCATAACATTACCTCCAAGCTTTCCTCCAGAACATTATCTTGGCAAACAACCAGAACAGGTACTGTTCCTTTCGGAGAAACGTCCAACATCGCTTGTGGTTTATTTTTAAAATCAATGTCATAAACATCACATTGAATACCCGCAACCACCAACGCCATGCGCGCCCTCATGGCATAAGGACAGCGGCGATAACTATATAAAACAGGCATTTCCATTAATTTTTCGGGTAAATAAAGCCTGATACCGCATAAACACTGCCATAGCTCTCAGACGGATAATTCCAAAAGCGCGCACTCGACCAATCATTATTCTTGGATGTATCAACCACTGGCATATTTCGGTAAGCAATCATACGGGTTTCACGCGTACCCCCCCAATTGGCATGCTCAACTTCTATATTACGACTATCAATAACACGCTTCACAACCGCCAAATGACCAAACCTTAAACGCTTGGTCTTAGATAACACCATCACAGAACCAACCTTGGGACGACTACTGCGCTTATATCCTTTTTCTTTTGCCTGATACCACCATGTATGCGCATCCCCACGAATAGGAATGCCAGAGATTTTACGCGCGTAAGGAACACATTGCGTATGCTCAGAAAGACGATAAAAATCCTTTTGTTTTGGTTTAGGCGGCGGTACAGAATATCGCTTTGACTCTACATTGACACCAGGCGTCTTAATCGGTGCCGGCGCTTGAGACGTACAACCAAACAAAAGTAACGCAGATAGAAAGACTGGAATTATTTTTTTATGCACGAGCTACCCTAATCGACTTATCTAAAACCAGACCCAAAATACAAACAACCGCAGTTATAGAGGCTGGAATAACATTATTTATAACTTCCGCAAAATACCCATTAAAAAACATATAAATATAAACTATTAAGCCTATAACAAGAGCCACAACACAGGTTCCATCCTTAAAAGAACTTCCCTCACGCCCAGCAAGCATTGCAAACACCATAATTGGCGCTAGAATATAAGCAAAAGAAAAGGCCTTTAAAACAAATTCTAATGTACTGCCTAATGTTGACGCCACAACAGCAAGAAAAGCCAGTAACAAAACTGTTAGAACTCTAGAGACTTTAACAAATTTAGTTTTCTCTTCACTCACATTTAATTTTAAAACATTCTTTGTAACAGAGGAACTAAACAACTGTACTTGTGTATCGATCGTCGACATCACTGCAATTAGTGTGAACGTTCCTAATATCGCCAAAACCACAGGTGATAATAATTGATCATGAAATAAATCAAAAAACTTTACTCCCTCTGCTATATTCCATGACTTCAAGATGAGAACTGTCATAAGAGTAAAAACAATAAATAGAACTCCTGATACGTTTAATGAAATTATAGCCACACTAGGCTCCCGCGCAGACATCATTCTCTGCCAAACATCTGCATTACTAATAATCAACATGAACGTAAAAAGAAAGAATCCCCACCGCAAAGCATTGTCTGTAGCAATCACCTCATTCACAACATTCATAAAATCTGGTTTTGGTAAAAATAAAGCCGCAAGCAATGACACTACGAATAAAAACATCCATTGTATCACATCCGTTTTTACCACCGTCGAATAGCCACCCAAATAAACATACAATCCAATTACAGCAGAAGTTAGCCAAACCCCCCAAGCATTTGGTAAACCAAACAAGGCTGAAACAACAGTCCCTGCAATTAAAAGCTGGGCTGTACCGAACAAACAGGCTTTCCCAATCACAATAAAGCTTCCAAAATGTTGAGTATAAGAACCTATACGCCGCTTCAAAATATCAGGAACATTAATGTCGCCATACTTTTTACCTTCCTCATGCACTTCTTTAGCAAAAAAGCTGATAACGATATAACCTGCTAAAAAACCAAGAGCAAACCAAAGCTGTCCATAACCAATCATAAGGCCGAAAGTAAAAATAAAGAAAACACCACCACCATTAAACTGCCCCGCTAACATCGAGCAAACAGTTGTAAACAATCCAAAATTTCTTTCACCAATCACATAGCCTTGCGAGCTTTGCTTAAGATATGAAACGTATGAATAAGCGGCTAAAATAAAAAAATAAGAAGCAATAACAATAGCTGATATAGTTGCAGTATCCATGTTTCAATAAACTCCTATTATCAAAAGAAAATGGTGGGCCCGGAGGGACTTGAACCCCCGGCCAGACCGTTATGAGCGGTCTGCTCTAACCAGCTGAGCTACAGGCCCTTTTTAAAAAATCACACAACCACAACAACTAACCTGATTTATGTATCCAAGAAGCTTCTGAGTTTTCTTGAACGACTTGGGTGTTTTAACTTACGCAAGGCTTTGGCTTCAATCTGGCGAATACGCTCACGCGTCACGTTAAATTGCTGTCCCACCTCTTCCAATGTGTGGTCGGTGTTCATCCCAATACCAAAGCGCATTCTTAAAACACGTTCTTCACGCGGTGTTAAAGACGCCAGAACACGTGTTGTTGTTTCACGCAAGTTTGAATGGATCGCGCTTTCAACAGGCAAAATCGCATTCTTATCTTCAATGAAATCCCCAAGACTTGAATCTTCTTCATCACCAATTGGCGTTTCAAGGGAGACTGGCTCTTTAGCAATCTTCATAACTTTACGCACCTTATCAAGCGGCATGTGAAGACGCTCAGACAGCTCTTCTGGTGTTGGTTCACGGCCAATTTCGTGCATCATCTGACGCGACGTTCGCACCAATTTATTGATTGTTTCAATCATATGAACAGGGATACGAATTGTCCGCGCTTGGTCAGCAATAGAGCGCGTTATAGCTTGCCTAATCCACCACGTAGCATAGGTTGAAAATTTATAACCACGGCGATATTCAAACTTATCAACCGCTTTCATCAAACCGATATTCCCTTCTTGAATCAAATCCAAGAATTGTAAACCACGGTTGGTGTATTTTTTCGCGATAGAAATAACCAGACGCAAGTTTGCTTCCACCATTTCTTTTTTCGCACGTGCGGCTTCTTTCTCACCACGTTGCACCGTTGAAACAACACGACGAAACTCCTTTATAGGAAGCGCGGCATCTTCAGTCACGAGGGCAATCTTCTCACGAATTTCTACAATTTTGCTTTTGTTTTTATCAACAAATTTTTCCCATTTCGCATCAATCTTCTTAACGCGCTTCATCCAATCAGGATCCATTTCTGACCCATAATAATTATCAAGGAAGCTTTCACGTTTAACTTTGCAATCTACAGCAAGGCGCAACAACTTACCTTCCATAGACACCAACTCACGATTAATCTTATAAAGCGCTTGGACAAGCTGTTCGATACGGGCATTGTGGAACTTGACCTCGTCCATCAACTTAACCATTTCACTTTTCAGTTTATCGTATTTTTTATTGGTCGCCTTGTCAGGCTCGTCCCCCTTAAGAATAGCTTCAATACGTATCGCCTGAACAGTCTGAATTTTTTTATAAGTCCTCTTAATTTTTGCAAATACAGCAAAAACTTTTGGCTTCAGCTCTTCTTCCATTACAGCTAAAGAAACATTTTCTTCTTCAACTTCCTCTGCCGCATTTTCGTCTTTTGGATCTTCGGGCTTTGGCGCAACAGGTTTAACGGGCGGCCTTGGCTTGGCTGAATGGTCAATCTCTGGTCCATCATTATACGTCGCATCAAGGTCAATAACTTCACGCAACAAGATGTCACCTTTTTGCAAAGACTCATACCATGCAATCAACGATTCAATCGCCAATGGACTTTCACAAATCCCGCCAATCATCATTTCACGACCCGCTTCTATACGTTTCGCAATCGCAATCTCACCTTCACGCGACAACAGTTCAACCGTTCCCATTTCGCGTAGGTACATACGCACAGGATCATCGGTACGCCCCGTGTCATCAGACGCAATATTACCGCCTGACTCGTACTTTTCTTCTTCTTCGTCCTCAGAGTCCCCTTCGGTCATTTGAATACCAACATCTGACAATGTCGACATTGCATCTTCAATTTGCTCAGAAGAAAACTCTTCCGCAGGCAACGCTTTATTCAATTGGTCGTAAGTAATATACCCTTTGTCTTTACCTTGTTTGACCAGCTTCTTAACAATCTGCGCTAACGTTCCTTTAATTTTACGCTTCGGCGCCTCGTCTTCTACTTCTTCTTTCTCCGCCTTCGTCGATTTTTTAGATTTAGCTTTCTTCGCGCTTACTTTTTTCGGCGCGGCCTTAGGCGATGCTTTTTTGGCAGCTGTCTTTTTTGCAGGAACTTTCTTTACAGACCCCTTCTTCACAGGAGTCTTTTTAACGGCGGCTTTTTTGGCGGCTGTTTTCTTCGCGGGGGTTTTCTTTGCTGCTTGAGTCACGGTTTTTTTAACCACCTTTTTTGCTGTTGATTTTTTTGCTGTTTTTTTAACCGCTGTCTTCTTTACAGCACTTTTAGTCTTTTTGGAAACAGTTTTCTTTATTGATTTATTTACTGGTTTCTTAGCTGTTTTCTTAGCCGCCTTTTTTGTCGTCTTTTTTGTCGTTTTAGCAGGCGTTTTCTTACTCGCTTTTTTGACGTCCTTCTTTTTAGCGGGAGCTTTTTTTGCTACTGCTTTTTTACGCGTTGTTGTTTTTTTTGCTGGTGCCAAAACTTTTATCTCTGCCGTTTCCCAAGTGGGGTTAATTACTCTTAAAATACAAATATAACCAAATGGTTATACCTGATTCGGTCACTAAAGAGAAAAGCCTTTATAAACAAAAGCTTTTCTATAATCAAGCCACTAAGATGTTACCCTCTGGCGGCTTTGGTGAAAGGCTTGAATTGCCTGTTGCCACCCCTCCTGAACATCCTCAATTTCTGCGCTTGGACGTATAAAACTGGCATGCGTATAAACCGCTTCACATAACACACCTCTTATTTCACTTTCGTAGCCCTCATTACTCAATATCTGTAATAAAGCCTCTCGTTCAGTATTCGGCTTTTCGCTCAAATGCGTTACAAGGGCTTGACGTAACAAATCCAGCCTCTGCTCCCCTATCTCCAACATCCCCACCTCTTCTTCGACCATATCAAACAAAGATGGATGGTTCAGAAGGCCCGCTAACAAGATTTGCTCCATTAATCTATTCCGCGAAAATGACGGCCGCTTAATCGGGGTTATCGCTTGATTAGCAGTTTTTTTATAACGCCCACCATATTGACCAGAAGAAGATTTATTCCCGCCATAATTTTTCTGATAACTTTGACCAAAGTTTTTATTAACCTTTTCTCTAAAGGCTTGGCGGTAATAATGTTGAACCTCCCTATCGCTAATCCTTAAAACCTCATCTTCTAATGTTTTGGATAATCCAGCGCGCGCCTCTGGCGTTTCAAACAGCTGTCCGTTTGTGTGATACATCCAAATAAAATCAACCAACGGAATGGCTGAATTTATAACACTCTCCAGCGCTTTTTTCCCCTGCCCATTCACCAAACTATCAGGGTCCTGTCCATCGGGTAAAAACGCAAAGCGCGCACTGTGGTTTGGCTTTAAAAGCGGTAAAATACGCTCTGCCGCCCGCGCCGCCGCGCGCCGTCCTGCATTATCACCATCAAAACATAAAATAGGCACTTTACGCGCTTCGGGGATCATCCGCCACAGCACCATGATCTGGTCTTCGGTTAAGGCCGTTCCCATAGGCGCCATAGCACCCGAATATCCCGCTTTAGCACAGGCCACCACATCAACATAGCCCTCAACTACAATCAACGGATGACCGTCCAGCGCGGCCTGACGCGCTCGTGGTTCACCATACAGCATACCGCCCTTATGAAATAACGTGGTGTCAGATGAATTCATATATTTTGCAGGCACATAATCGCCCTTATCAGGCGGCCTTAAATGGTCAGGCAAGATACGCCCCCCAAACGCGACCACCCGCCCCCGTCTATCTGGGACAGGAAACATAATCCGCTCACGAAAGAACGCATAAGGCTCTCTGCCATCTTTACCCGCACGCAGTATACCAACCTCTATCATTTGCTTATCTGTATAGCCCAGCGCCTGCATCGCTTTACGCACCGCGTTTCTATCGGCTGGCGCATATCCTACACGGAAGTTATTCAGCTGCTCCTCGCTCATTCCACGTCCCGTAACGTACTTATAAGCCCCCCTATTAGCAGGATCACGCAATTGTGCCTCCATCCAGCGCGTAGCCTCCTCCATTAAGGAATATAGGCTTTTTTCTTCTTTGGACTTTTGAATGTCCTGCGGGGATTGTTGCGGTACTTCCATACCCGCCTCTTGCGCCAGCGATTCAATCGCCTCAATAAAGGATTGGTTGTCATGCTGCATCGCAAAACCAATGGCATCCCCATGTGCGCCACACCCAAAGCAATGGTAAAACTGCTTATCGTCATTCACGTAGAAAGAGGGCGTTTTCTCATTATGGAACGGGCAACAACCCTTAAACTCACGCCCAGAGCGCGTTAAACGGACTTTCCGCTGAATAATATCAGACAGCACAAGCCGCGAGCGCAGCTCCTCCATAAATCGTGGCGGTATACTCATAACCTATCTTTACCACAGGATAGAGCGATGTATAGTCAGTTATTTTCTATTCTTGGCGTATGGTGTCTATCAGCGTAGACTTGACTACTCACCTCACCACCACTCATTACCCCCAATACAAAGTCTGTACGCGAAGCCTCTGTCTTTTCTAGAGCCTGCTCATACAAGTCACGCGCATGACCTACCTGAGACACTCGTTCCCGACTTGACTGAATAGACCCTAAACCAAAATCATCAATACTATATTGTGGATTTTTTTCTATCATTTTAGCCGCCACAATAAACTGTACTAAGTATGCCTGTTGCTCCAACTCATCCCAAGAAAAATCGCGAAAAGTTTTATCGTTATCAACTTGAACATCATCGGCAATAGCATGCCCTAATTCATGAGCAAACCACGATACAGACTCAACTGTTCCATGATATTCCAAATTTATGACAGCATGGGCACGGCGGTTCTCCTGCTCTGTAAAATAAGGGCCAAACTTTTTACGAAAAGCATCATCTTCTATGTACATATCCATAGCTTTTAAATCATCTATAGTTATGCCCGCTGGGCTACAAGACATCATAATATTCGTACTAGGCTCATCCTGCTCAACAATATTAAGCCTATTATCGTCCTGTAAAATTTTGGTCGCGCGTGCGCCTAATGCCTCATCAAAATTTGAAAGAGCATTAATAATGAAAACCTTCGCCTGAGTAAGGGAAACCTTATCAGAATCAAAAAAACTTACCTGCTGACTACCACTCACAGAAAATACCTTACGTTATTCACCATAAAGCATAGTATGCAAAATTATGAAAACAACATCAAGTTTACAGCCTACCCCGCCAGTTTCGCCTTAACCGCGCCGCCGGCTTTGGCCATGTCCAGTTGACCTGCATATTTGGTTTTAAGCTCGGCCATGACCTTCCCCATATCTTTGATACTAGATGCCCCGATCTCGGCAATAATGGCGTCAATCGCGGCGCCAGTTTCCTCTTCGCTCATTTGCGTGGGTAAGAAACGCTCAATAACTTTAATCTCGGCCTCTTCCCTTTCGGCCAACTCTGGACGATTCGCGTCTTTATAGGTTTTGGAGCTTTCCTGACGCTGTTTAATCATCGATTGCATCATCGATAAAATCTCTGCATCGGTTATACCCGCATCATTGCCTTTTCCGCGCGCTGCAATGTCTCTATCTTTCATCGCCGCTGTGATTAAACGTATCGTAGATATCGCCACTTGGTCTTTACTTTGCATCGCTTCTTTTAAAGCTGTGGTAAACTCGCCTCTTATTGTCACTTTTTACTTCCAATCTTGTTCAAACTAATTTATTACAATGTTTTCCAGTGATACCAATTTAATTGACAAGATCTGGAAAAATTTCGATGGCCGATAATACCGCTTCACCCTCACAAACACAACCTACATCTCTTCCCGCAAAAGACGCTACAGCAGTCATCATTTTTGCTGATGGAACAACCATTTACGGACGTGGCATAGGCGCGCAAACCAGCGCCGTTGGCGAGATTTGCTTCAACACCTCCATGACAGGATATCAAGAAATCCTGACTGACCCCTCTTATGCGGGCGAGATTATTACCTTCACCTTCCCCCATATTGGCAATGTTGGAACAAATAATGAAGATATTGAACACCTCACCCCCTTTGCCCGTGGTGCTATATTGCGTGAAGATATTACATCTGAGGCTAGCTGGCGTGCAGATTCTCACTTTAATAACTGGCTAAAGAGCCACAACCTCGCAGGGATTTGCGGCGTTGATACCCGTGCGCTCACACGGTATATCCGTGATAATGGTGCGCCCAATGCCGTTATCTGCCACCAAGCAGACGGCAAGTTTGATTTAGACGCCCTCCAAAAACAAGCCAGTGAGTGGAGCGGCCTTGAAGGTCTCGACCTCGCTAAAGAAGTCTCCTGTACACAAACCTATGAATGGGATGAAACGAACTGGGACTTAAAAGAAGGTTACGGCAAGCAAAGCGCGGCAAAACGTCACGTTGTTGCCATGGATTTTGGTGCAAAGCGTAATATTCTACGGTGTTTGGCCTCTACGGGGTGTAAAGTCACCGTTGTGCCGGGTAATACATCTGCCGAAGATATCCTAAAACATAAGCCCGATGGTGTATTTCTTTCCAACGGCCCTGGCGACCCCGCCGCCACGGGTGAATATGCCGTCCCAACAATCCAAGCCTTACTTGAAAAAGACATGCCTATATTCGGAATTTGCTTAGGGCACCAAATGCTGGCTCTGGCGTTGGGGGGTAAAACAGAAAAAATGCGCCTTGGTCATCGTGGGGCTAATCATCCCGTGCAAGATTTGGAAACTTCGAAAGTTGAAATTACATCGCAAAATCATGGCTTTATGGTCGTTCCCTCATCCTTACCCGAAGATGTAGAAGCCACCCATATCAGCCTCTTTGACAAAACCAATGAAGGCCTCAAACACAAAACAAAGCCCGCTTTCAGTGTGCAATATCACCCTGAAGCCTCCCCCGGCCCCCAAGACAGCCACCACCTCTTCAACCGCTTTGTAGACATGATAGATAAGGCGGCTTAACACATGACCCAAGATTTAATAAAAGGCGCAGCAAAATTTCAACATTACCACTACGAGAGTGGTGATGAAGCTTTAATGGCTGATCTTGTAACAGAAGGCCAAGACCCAAAATATTTCATTATTTCTTGTATTGATTCTCGCTGTAACCCAGGGACAATCTTCCGTGCCAAGCCAGGTACTTTCTTCGCTCATAAATCTATGGGGGCAATTGTTCACCCGTATCAGAAAGCAACTGCCCTTGCCGCCGCACTTCAATTCGCCCTTCAATATAACAAAGTTGATACCATTATCGTGCTGGGTCATACACAATGCGGCGCGATAAAAGCCCTCGCCACAGATATTGATGATGCTGAAATATCAGGATTCATCAGTGTTGCTAAACACGCTCTTAAAAAATCACAAGACTGTTGCTCCACCCATGATGAGATTCTAGACAAAACCGAGCAAGAGGTCATTTTAGAAAGTGTCGATAACTTAAAATCTTATCCTTGCGTTGCGGCGGCGCTCGCCGAAAACAGGGTGAGCATAAAGCCATGGCAGTTCAACATGAAGACTGGCGACATTTTAGAACATAACGACACCACAAATAACTTTGAAATCATAAAACTTAACACTCCAAAAGAAGACTGTAGAACAAATGCCTAAACGTACCGACATCAAATCTATTCTTATCATTGGCGCAGGCCCTATTATTATTGGCCAAGCTTGCGAATTCGACTATTCAGGAACCCAAGCTTGTAAAGCCTTAAAAGAAGAAGGGTACCGCGTCATTTTGGTGAACTCCAACCCTGCCACCATCATGACAGACCCGGGCATGGCGGACGCAACCTATGTTGAGCCTATCACCCCCGAAATTGTCGCCAAGATTTTAGAAAAAGAAAAACCAGACGCTGTCCTCCCCACCATGGGCGGACAAACCGCGCTGAACTGTGCCTTGGCACTCTCTGAAAACGGTACGCTCGATAAATTAGGGATTGAGCTTATTGGCGCGAATAAAGAAGCCATCGAAAAAGCCGAAGATCGCGACCTGTTCAAAAAATGTATGACTGAAATCGGTCTAGAATCTGCAAAATCACTTCTCGCTCATAATCGTGAAGAATGTAACGCCGCGTTGGAAGAAATCGGTCTGCCTTGCATTATTCGCCCTGCCTTCACTATGGGGGGAACAGGCGGCGGTATTGCCTATAACAAAGCGCAATATGAAGAGATTACAACATCGGGTATCGACGCCTCCCCTATCAATCAAATCTTGATTGAGGAATCCATGCTGGGCTGGAAAGAATATGAGATGGAAGTCGTCCGTGACAAAAACGACAACTGCATCATTATTTGTGCCATTGAAAATATTGACCCTATGGGCGTTCATACAGGCGATTCCATCACCGTTGCCCCTGCCATGACATTGACCGATAAAGAATATCAAATCATGCGTAACGCGTCCTTAAAAGTTCTTCGCGCCATTGGTGTTGAAACAGGTGGATCGAACGTTCAATTCGCTGTTCAACCAGATACAGGCCGCTTGATTGTGATTGAGATGAACCCCCGTGTGTCACGTTCCTCGGCTCTTGCGTCCAAAGCGACAGGATTCCCGATTGCTAAAGTCGCCGCGAAACTTGCCGTTGGTTACACCCTTGATGAACTCGATAATGACATCACAAATGGCCGTACCCCTGCTTCGTTTGAACCCTCAATAGATTATGTTGTCACAAAAATCCCACGTTTCAACTTTGAAAAATTCAAAGGTACAAATAAAAACCTAACCACCGCCATGAAATCCGTAGGTGAGGTCATGTCCTTTGGTCGCAACATGGAAGAATCTTTACAAAAGGCTCTACGGTCTATGGAAGAAAACCTACACGGCTTTAATGAAATGAAAATCGGTGATGGCGGCCTATCAAAAGATGGGCCTCACCCAGATCAACTCCGCGCCGCGCTTTCTCAACCAACACCGCGCCGCTTACTCTATGTCGCACAAGCCATGCGGCACGGTATGAGCATTGATGACATCTTTGCGGCCTGTAAAATTGATAAATGGTTTTTGGAACGCATTAAAAACATTATCGACCATGAAGAAAATGTCCGCGCCAATGGCCTTCCCAAAGACCCACAAGGTTGGATGACATTGAAAAAACTAGGCTTTGCTGATGCCCGCCTGGCAAGCATTCTCAATATCGAAGAAGAAGATGTGACTAAAGAGCGCGCCCAACATAACATTCACCAAGTGTTCAAACGTGTTGATACCTGCGCCGCAGAAATCCCATCTGAAACGCCTTACATGTATTCAACATATGAAGATTCTTTCGGTGAAAATGAATGCGAACCAACCGATAAAAAGAAAGTCGTTATTCTAGGCGGCGGCCCCAACCGTATTGGCCAAGGGATCGAGTTCGATTATTGCTGTGTTCATGCCTGTTACGCACTTCAAGAAGCAGGCTATGAAACCATCATGATTAACTGTAACCCTGAAACGGTTTCTACAGATTACGACACAGCAGACAGACTTTATTTTGAACCCTTAACAGCCGAAAACGTCATTGAGATTATCCGCGCTGAAAATAAAAATGGTAACGTCGAAGGCGTGATTGTTCAGCTTGGCGGTCAAACACCGCTCAAGCTTTGCCATGATTTGAAAAAAGCAGGTATCGCCATTCTCGGTACAGACCCTGATGCAATTGACCTCGCCGAAGATCGTGAGCGTTTCCAGCAACTGATTGAAAAACTAAAACTGCGCCAACCTAATAACGCCCTCGCTTTTTCAAAAGAGCAAGCCCTTGAGCTTGCTGGTGAAGTTGGCTTCCCGCTTGTTATTCGCCCCTCTTATGTGTTGGGTGGACAGGGGATGGAGATTGTTGGCTCTATTGAAGAAGTTGAAACCTATATGGATCGCGCCATGAATGTATCAGGTAAAAACCCTGTGCTTCTTGATCGTTACCTCAAAGGCGCCATTGAAATTGATGTTGATATCATCGCCGATGGAAAAGACGTTTACGTCGCAGGCATCATGGAACATGTCGAAGAAGCTGGCATTCACTCTGGTGACTCCGCTTCCGTCCTTCCTCCACATTCTTTACCCTACAAAACAATTAAAGAGCTAGAACGTCAAACCATCAGCCTTGCCAAAGCACTCAAAATTAAAGGCCTAATGAATGTACAATTTGCCGTGAAGATGAACCGTAATACAGGCGAATATGATATTTATATTTTGGAAGTGAACCCACGTGCCTCACGTACCGTACCTTTCGTTGCCAAAGCCACCAATGTTGCGGTTGCAAAAATTGCCTCACGTGTGATGGCAGGTGAAAAACTAAATGATTTCCGTGAACAATTACACGGTATGGCCTCCGATCATACTGCGGTAAAAGCACCCGTCTTCCCGTTCAACCGTTTCCCTGGCACCGATGTTATCCTTGGTCCAGAAATGAAATCAACGGGTGAGGTCATGGGGCTAGATGCCGACTTCGCGCAAGCTTTTGCCAAATCTCAACTTGCTGCGGGTAATGTCCTACCAACGGAAGGAAAAGTTTTCCTCTCCGTTAAAGATGCCGATAAACAAGACCTTATCCCTCTCGCCAAAGATTTAGCCAGTATGGGCTTTAACCTTTGCGCTACGGGTGGTACTTGCACTATTTTACAAGACTCAGGTTTGGAAGTTGAACGCATCAACAAAGTCATGGAAGGTCACCCCCATATTGTTGACTCCATCATTAATGGTGATATCGCCTTGGTCATCAATACGACCAAAGGCCCACAAGCTTTGTCAGATTCTATGAGTATTCGCCGCGAAGCCGTCATGCATAAAACCCCGTATTTCACTTTATTGACCTCCGCCAAAGCAGGTATACAGGCTATTCATGCCCTGCAAACTCGGGACATGGACGTTAAACCCCTACAAGATTATTTTAATAATGAGGGTGAAGAAGCGAAAGTGGCTTAAACTTCTTATTTAAGTTTGTCATTGCGAAGGAGCGTAGCGACTGTGGCAATCCATTTAAATTCTGGATTGCTTCGTCATTTTATTCCTCGCAATGACGAACGTTAGTATGAGAAACACCTTAATTTAGTCAAAGCGAATATAAACAAAAAAAATTATGTCAATGTGTTTGTATTTTGCAACACTACTTCCCACAAGAAGACCAAGCAGAAGAAGCGGCTTAATGCTTGACGCTTAAGGGCTAAAAATCTATATTTAAGCATAAGAAGTCCGCTGTTACACAGGCGGGCTTTATTTTTGAAAGACAAAATCATGAGCAACCAACAAGTCCCCATCACCCCTGCTGGCTTTACCGCTATTGAAGCAGAGCTAAAAGAACGTAAAACCGTAACCCGACCTGAGATTGTCGAGGCCATTGCCGTTGCGCGTGAGCATGGGGATTTGAAAGAAAATGCCGAATATCATGCCGCCAAAGAACAGCAAAGCTTTAATGAAGGCCGTATTAAATTACTTGAGGGCGCGGTCAGTGCCGCACAAATTATTGACCCTTCGCAATTCACAGGCGACCAAGTTAAATTTGGCGCAACCGTCCTCATAGTTGATGAAGAAACCGATGAAGAACGTAAAGTTCAAATCGTTGGTGAGTTTGAATCAAATGCCGATGAAGGTAAAATATCAATTACCTCTCCTATCGCTCGGGCTTTAATCGGAAAGTCCGTTGGTGACTCAACAAAGGTCGTCACCCCAAAAGGCAAAGTCGATTACGAAATCTTAGAGGTTTCTTACGGTTAAGTAAGGCTAATCCACGTGAATAGGCACGCCCACATCTTCTTTTGAAGACCTAACCCGTGGCATCGTCTTGACTGAGGCTATGTTATCTAAAGTTGTCAGCTGTTCCGTCAAAAACTGTTGATACGCATCCCAATCTTTGGCCACAACACGTAAAAGGAAATCAACCTCACCTGACAACATATGACATTCACGTACCAAATCTAAAGCACAGCACGCCTCTTCAAACTGCTTTAAATCGCCTTCCGCTTGCGAAACTAATTTAATCATCACAAAAACGGTCAGGCCATACCCTAATGATTGTGCGCTTAATCTGGCATAATAACCTTTAATGAAACCGCTTTCTTCCAACGCACGAACACGGCGCAAACAAGGCGGTGCAGAAATTCCTGAATTTTTTGATAATTCTACATTGGTAATGCGCCCATTACCTTGTAAATCCCGTAAGATTTTTCTGTCAATTTTATCTAATTTAATGCGTTTCATAAAATATTATGCCCAATAAAGGTAAGTTTTTCATTCTATAGCGTATCAATAAGGTATAAAGTTCATCCATGACGAACTCAAGCACTTTGTACAAAAACGCAACAAATCCTTCGGATTTAACCTGCTGGGTTATTACCGAAGGCATGATTGGCACACAGAACCAATGCGTTGGCATTGCTGAATCTCTGGGTTTAACCCCTGATATAAAACAAATTGGTTTACGACAACCGTGGAAAATCTTCAGCCCATGGCTTGGTTTTGAAATGTCTTACACATTCACCCCTTCCCTTGCTCCGTCAAACGGCGCAACATGGCCAGACATCGTTATTGCCTCTGGCCGCAAATCAATCGCCGCGGCGCGCTATATCAAAAAGAAAAGCGGCGGAAAAAGCTTCACGGTACAAGTCCAAGACCCCAAAACAAACCCCGCGCAATTTGACCTTGTCGCTGTTCCCCATCACGACAGATTACGCGGCGATAATGTGATAGTAACAAATGGGGCGCCAAACCGACTCACCCCCGATAGGCTAAACGCCGCAAAAAAAGAATTTTCCCCTTTATTTAAACCTATGAATTCACCGCGCGTTGCCGTCTTAATAGGCGGGAACAGTCGCACTCATACCCTCACCTCAGACATTACTCATAAGTTGGTGCAACAATTAAACGGCCTTGATGCTGGTTTAATGATAACCACCTCTCGCCGCACAGGAGCAGAGAACTTAGAAATCATTCAACAAGAACTCGCCAACGCTGATAACTTCATCTGGGATGGCACTGGCGATAATCCTTATTTCGGCATGCTGGCTTGGGCGGACTATATTATCGTGACCTCAGACAGCGTTTCCATGCTCTCCGATGCAGGAACAACAGGAAAACCCGTCTATGTGGTTGATCTTGACGGACATTCTGCCCGCTTTAACCGCCTACACCAACATTTTAAACAATTAGGGGTCACCCGCCCTTTTGACGGTAATTTGGTGTCTTGGGACTACGCTCCCCTTAATGATGCAGCCCTTGTTTCCAATGCTATCAAAGAAAGTTGGGATAAGCTGTAAGTAGAGCCTTTACGAAAACGCCTAACCCCTTTAAATATAAAGCATTATTAAAGTAAGGAACGATCATGAGTGAGACATTACACACCAAAGTTTTAATTATTGGTTCAGGACCTGCTGGCTACACCGCCGCTGTTTACGCCGCGCGGTCAAACCTGCACCCTATCCAAGTGCTCGGCCTTCAACCGGGTGGGCAGTTGACCATCACGACTGAAGTTGAAAATTACCCTGGCTTTGCTGATCCTATCCAAGGGCCTTGGCTGATGGATCAAATGAAGGCGCAGGCTGAAAATGTTGGTACAAAGACATTACATGATATCGTCACGGAGGTAGATTTCAGCAAAAAACCTTACACCGCAACGTTGGACTCTGGCTCCACCATTACCGCCGATAGCGTTATCATTTCAACAGGGGCAAAGGCACGCTGGCTCGGCCTACCGTCTGAAGAAAAATTTATGAATATGGGCGTCAGTGCTTGTGCTACCTGTGATGGATTTTTCTTCCGTAACAAACGCGTCGCCGTTATTGGTGGTGGAAACTCCGCCGTTGAAGAAGCCCTCTTCCTCGCTAATTTGTGTGAAAAAGTCACACTGGTTCATCGCCGTGATGAGCTGCGCGCTGAAAAAATTATGCAACAACGTCTCTTCGATAATCCAAAAATTGATATCCTCTGGGATAATGAAGTCGAAGAAATCTTGGGCGTGGAACAAGGGCAAGGCGATGCCCCTGGTGTGACGGGACTACGCACAAAAAACAATAAAACAGGGGAAACAACTGATACTGATTTAGAAGGTGTCTTTGTGGCTATCGGTCATGACCCAGCAACCTCACTCTTTAAAGGTAAGCTTGATATGGATAACGAAGGCTATGTCATTACCGCTCCAGATTCCACCGCCACCTCCATTGATGGCGTTTACGCCGCAGGCGACGTCAAAGACAAGATTTACCGTCAAGCCGTCACCGCCGCAGGTATGGGCTGTATGGCCGCCTTAGAAGCCGATAAATATATAGCAACCTTAGAGGTAAGCTCGAAACAATCAGAGGCTGCAGAATAAAAAATTAGTCCTTTGCTTTGTTCTGTGACAAGGCGCAAGTGACGAAGAATATTTGAATATTTTAGGAACGTGGCAACGATGTCACAGGATAAAGAAGAGGGCTAAAGATGGATTGGGATAAATTACGTACATTTCACATTGTTTCTGAAGCGGGTAGCTTTACCCACGCAGGAACGGCCCTCAACTTAAGCCAATCCGCAATTTCACGTCAGATAAGCTCCCTCGAAGAAAGTTTGGATGTTAAACTTTTTCAACGTCATGCCCGTGGCCTCGTCCTGACTGAGGCTGGTGAAATATTAAGCGAAACTGCGCGTAAAATTTTTAGCACCCTCACAATACTCGAAGGGCGCTTGGCTGATGCTAAATCAAACCCTTCCGGCTCCCTTCGTATTACCGCACCAGGATTTTTAGGCTCAACATGGCTTGTCCCACGTTTGGCAGACATACGTGAAAAATACCCTGAGCTACAACTTAATCTTTTATTTGATGACCGTATTTTCAACTTAAGCACACGCGAAGCTGACGCGGCTATCCGCCTCTATAAGCCAGATCAAAATGACTTGGCTCATCACGCCCTTGGTAAAATTGACTTTCATATTTGCGGCAGTCTTGATTACTTCAAACGTAACGGCACACCACAGAATGCAAAAGATTTAAAAGACCATACATTATTAGGCTACCCTGCAAATGTTCCCGCTCCTTATGAAGACCCAAACTGGCTGTTTAGAAAAGCCAATGTAACGATGCAAAATAATCCAAAGCTTATCCAAATAAATTCTCAATTCGGCATCTATGAAGCTGTCAAAAATGGCCTCGGCTTAGCCGCCGTACCAGATTACTTATATGAAAATGACAAAAACGTTGTGACTTGCCTTGAAGAGGTAAAACGCCCCTCCGTCACCATGTACTTTGTTTACATGCAAAGCCGTAAGCACTCCACCCGTATTCAGCTCTTAAAAGAATCCCTTATGAATCAACAGCTTACATAGATTTTCTAATCGGCAGAGAAATAACTGTTTATAAATAATAAAAATATCCCTTTTACGCATATTTTACTCTTTACATCCTAAAAACACAGGCGTATAACCCTGCCTAACCCATAGTTTTATGGGTGAGGATTTCACAAATCCTACGTTTTAATAGTTATCCTTTAAGGCATAACAATCTTTAAAATGTAAACCTCCCTGTTCAACTCAACCAGGCGCTTTTTAGAGCAGCCTGGTTTTTTTTGCCTTATCCTTATTGAGCGCCCTTATTGAACACCCTTATTTTATTTATACGCTGCCTATATAGTTCATCTAGTATTTTCACCGCATAAATCTTATAATGTTTACTTAGAATCAACTACTTGCCTGATGTATAATCCGTGAACGCAATAATTCCAGAAGAAGACAAAGAACCTGTTATCGCCATCTTTAATTATGGCGGTGGTTTACGGGGGCTTATTCCTGCACATATTATGGTGCGGATTGAAAAACAAACGGGCCTACGGATGAGTGAGATGGTCGATGTTTTTACTGGCCCTTCAACAGGTTCTATTTTAAACGCCGCCCTCAACCTCCCTCACCCTGATCATCCTCACCGTTGCAAATATAGAGCGCGCCATTTGGTGCGCTTTTATGAACGCGAAGGTCAAAATATTTTCCCGCGAGATCGCTTTCGCGAATTACGTGGTTTACTCCATGACTTCAACAACCGCCTTACAAAAATAAGCCAACTTGAAAGTGTTTTTAAACATGGAAACTACAACCCCAACAATCTTAGTAAAGCGTTACGCGCTCTCTACGGCAATACCAAAATAGCAGACAGTTTAAAAAGTCTTGTCATTCCCTTTTACAGTATTGGCGGTGCCAGTACTCCTGAAGGTTATACCAAGAATGAACCCACCCGCGCCATGCAACACTACGCCCGTGAAGGAGGTCATGCGGTTTGGCTTCGTAATATGAAACTACATAACGGACAGCATCACATTAACAATACCCCGCATGTTTCCATGCATGATGCCGTCATGGCCAGTTGCGCCGCGCCAACTTACTTTCCCTGTCACCACCTATCTATCGGTTGGCCTGATGAGCGCGGCACAAAAGATTACGCTGCTATTGATGGTAACATCTTTGACAACCCTGCCGTGACTTACTATGGCTCTTTAAGAAAACAACTCGACCCCCATCAAAAACTTGTGATGATTGGTCTGGGGACTGGCTATACCAACCGCTCTATTAAACGAGAAAAATGGAATAAATACGGTGCGCTTGGTGTTGTTGATCCTGTCAATGACCTCCCCCTTATTAATATTTTCTTCCACGCCTCTGAATCCGCTTTGTCACACAGCTTCGTTCATGAAATGGGCGATAACCTGCATATGTTCAATCGCTCTATCTTAGACGATGACCCAACAACACCCAGCGCCGAAATTGATGATGGTTCACCAGAAAACCTTAAAAAATTACGCCATTTTGCTGAAAGCATCATGGAAGAGAACGAAAAGGAACTTGATGATGTTTGCGATCTTCTGGTACGTAATCGCGATAAAAAACAAGCCAAAGCCGATGAAGAAACTAAAGAAAAGAAAAGCTTCTTCTCTTTCCTACGCTTAAGTGAGTAAAACAGTCCAACTTATTCACAGCACCCCATACAAAACGCTCTTCCATACTGATATGTCGAAAAGAATCAGATAAAGTAATACATAATAAAGTATTAATTGTTACGTAAGCAGAGTAGTCCAAATTGATAATCACAACATCAGGTAATATATGTCGTTGGTAGACCACATACCAACAAAGACTGTAACCACCGCTCTTGCTGGTGCGGTTACCTTACCTACAAGAGCTATCCAACAAATATTATCGCCTCCTGCCATTATTGCGGCAAGAAAAAGAATAAGAGATTTAAAGCCGCCTTCCCATTGGGATGTTGATAACTACACCGTAAATGGTATTGATGTTCCCCGCTATATATCAGAAGCAAAAGACCCCGTTGTTGAATTTCACTTTTGTACTGGCTTTAACTCCAGCCCCTTAGTTTACGCCCCGGTAATTGACGTCATGAATAAAATGGGGATTTCTGTTTTTGCAACTAAACTCTTACAAAGTGGAGAGTTAGATACAGATTCACCCAAAGATTTAATAAAATTTCATCTAGATTCTACACGCCGCTTTTTTACCGCCTCCCGCATAAGACACAACAATAAAGATATACCTAAAATCGCTGGGACACATTCTGCCGCAGGCGGGTATTTGGCAGAACACACATCAAATACGCTGCCCTTAAGTCAGATAACACGAAACTTCAACGGTGGTGCTTTACACATCGCTCCCTTTTTTGATATCGCCAATGCCTCTCGACGCTTTCATCCAAAAAAACATGCAATATTCATGAAATACGCACGGGAAAATCCCCACCTCCTCCCTTCTGATACCTTAAGAGGGCAAGCAGTCTCAGCCTATAATAGAATGAAAGGACAACCTCAAATATTTAGTGCCGATAGAGAGCCAACTTACGGTGAAGTCTTAGCCTTAAGAAGTATAGGGGATAGCACTATCGAAGCACACCAAAAGTTGCCTTGGCAACCCACCCTAAAGCAACATTTTGTTATTGCCACCCATGATAAAGCCTCTTGTTCTGAAACAGCAAAACTTTTTGCTGACTTACAAGGGGCAAGCATAACTGAACTGGACGCCTACCATAACCCTGTATTACAATCGTTCAAAAACGTCGAAAGGCTCGCTAACCGCCTTTTAAAAATGGGTGAAAGCGCAGACGTAGAAACAGGGACATCTCCAGTCACAGAATATAAACGACCAAAGGCTTACGCCGCCGCAACTTCACCTGTAAGGGCACCGCAAGCCACCTGAATACGTTGACACGCATCGGTTAGCAACTCTTCACTCTCTGCATACGAAATTCTGAAATGTGGTGATAATCCAAAGGCCGCACCATGTACACAAGCTACGCCTTGGCTCTCCAATAGATATGTCACAAAGTCCTCATCATTTTCTATGCGCTTACCGCTCGGTGTGACCTTGCCAATCGCACCCGCACATGATGGGTAAACATAGAACGCCCCTTCAGGCGTATGACATTCAACGCCATCGGCTTCGTTCAATAATTTAACAACCAAGTCACGGCGGGACTTAAAGGCCTTTACCCATTCTCCCATAAAAGATTGATCACCCTCCAGCGCCGCAACCGCCGCCGCTTGTGAAATAGAAGATGGGTTTGACGTGCTTTGTCCTTGAATATTCTTCATGCCTTTAATCAACGCCGCAGGGCCGCCCGCATATCCAATTCGCCACCCCGTCATCGAATACGCTTTCGATACACCATTAACCGTTAAAATACGGTCTTTTAACTTTGGCTCTACTTGCGCAGGCGTTACAAAATCAAAATCGTCATAAACCAAATGCTCATACATATCATCGCTTAGAATCCAAACATGCGGATGCTTCAACAAAACGTCGGTCAGCTCTTTTAAGTCTTCACGTGTATATCCCGCCCCTGTTGGGTTCGAAGGGCTATTAAAAATCAACCACTTTGTTTTTGGTGTAATCGCCGCCTCTAACTGCGCGCCTGTCATTTTAAATTGCGTTTCGGCTGGGCAATCAACAATCACTGGCGTGCCTTCCGCCAACAAAACCATGTCTGGATAAGACACCCAATATGGCGCAGGAATAATAACTTCATCGCCCTTATTCACCGTCGCCATCAGCGCGTTATACAAAATTTGCTTCCCACCCGTTCCAACAGAGACTTCCTCTGGCTTAAACTCCAAACCATTATCACGTTTAAATTTTGCAATAATCGCAGACTTTAACGCAGGCGTTCCATCAACATTGGTATATTTCGTATCCCCTGCATCCATCGCCGCTCTGGCGGCATCTTTAATAAATTCTGGCGTATCAAAATCAGGCTCTCCACCACCAAGACCAATAACATCTTTACCTTGCGCTTTTAACTCTTTGGCCAATCCCATCATCTTAAAGGTGGCAGACGGCTTAATAAGGCTCAAACGGTTGGATAATTTAAACATAGTAATTTCCTAATTTGTTAAACAGTTGGGGGTACATCAAGGCGGATATTATGCCGCTTGATAAACTCTTTCAAGGGGGTAAGTATTGGATTCTTAAGGTTATTCTCAACATAACCCTGTAGGCGCGGAATATGGTCCAAAAACTCAACTCCGCCATTCTCACGGGCAAATTTAATAAACAAGCCAAGCACACGGCAATGAAAATGGCAGGACATTAAAACATACCAATTATCGAAATTCATCCGTTCCTCGGCACTCATGCCCTCACAATAACGCGCCTTCATCGCTTGCTTAATATCGGTTGGCACCGTTTGGCGCGCATCTTCTAATAAATTCAGCAAATCATATCCCTGAAACCCCCAAAACGCATCTTGAAAATCAATCAGACCATACCCGCCTTTGGCGCTTGGATTCCACATTACATTTTCAAGGTGATAATCCGCATGGCAAAACCCCATCGGACATGGCGGCAGGTTCAGCGCAATATCATTCAGAACCCCTTCATATTCTTCAACCAGTGATGGCGATGATTCTTGCCCCGTTACTGCTGGCATATAATAATCAATAAACTGACGTAGGCGTTCACGGATCAAAGTCTTTTTGTACCCAACCAACGGCAAACTATTCTCAACCGCGCCTTGCTTGATAGCCATTAAAACATCGGTCGCCTTTTGATACAATTCCGCGGCATCATGTCCTGCATTTTTTTTATCACCAAAGCTCTGCTCACCCACAATTTCAACAACCGCAAGCCCTGCTGATAAGTCGTGCTTATAAATCGCAGGAACACTCACATCAAGGCCTGATAAATACTCGGCAATATCAACATATTCTTTCAGGCCTGTTTCTAGAATTCCCGAACGGCTCATATCCATCAACAGTGCGGTTTCACCGTCTTTTTCTAACTTGAAATATCGCCGCAATCCCATATCCGCCGACATCGGAACAAGCCTCGCCCCTTCCCATGCACTACCCGCAAGGAAGTCCCTAAAATTATCATGCTCAGAGTGCTGTGCTGATTGGTTCATATTGTGCCTTCGTCATTACATGCCTCGCAATGACGTTATTCGCCCTTACTCTTCTTAATCATTTGTTGAATGGCATCAATATGTGACTGTGATACACCTTGCTTTTTTAACGGGCGACCAAAGGCTTCTTGGCCAAACTGCGTAGTATCCCCATCCGCTATTGTCTTTAAAATATCCAAACCGAATGAATCTTTCCCTTCATCATTACCTTCTGGTTGTACCATCACTTCTGGTTCTGTCTTACCACTCATAACGCGGCTCACCGCATGGGCAACAATCCCCACCATGTGTGGCTTGACCAATTCTTGCAGCAACTTCGGATCTGCCATCGCTTGCGCAATTACCATCTGGCGGGTCTTGGTCGCATTACCCCGTGTGGCATCTAAGGCTGCTTTAATCTTCTTGCTTGAATATTCGCGTGACATTTTACTCTCCTAAATTTTCCTTATTATAAGCCATAACCCCATAGCCTGACTAGGATAGATATAAATCCTTCCCCTTCAATAAGTATTGACAAACATATACCCTCACCCTATGCCTTATGTTAATTAAAGAAAAGAGCACAATTAATATGACGCCAAACAAAAGTACAGACATCAAACAATACGCCGCAGATGTCGTGCACTTTGCCCGTCATTACTCCATGAGCAGCAGTGGTGTCCTCCCTCTCATAGAAACACAGGAAAGCGATCAATCGGCAAAGAATCTTGTTACACGGTTTACAGAGCTATCAAAAATTGATGGTTTTTTAAAAAAACTTAATGCTGAAATCGGTAATGCTGAAACAAAATATAAACAAAATCTTGCAAAGAGAACTATCAACAACTTAGATGAAAGCTTCAACGTTTCTGCCAATCCTGACCTTGTAGACGCCATTACAGACTACATCATAGAAGCAACACCAGACGAAGTTCTTGAGGTTGGTAAACATGGAGAACATGAAATTGCCGTTTGGGTAAATAGTACTTCTAAAGATATAGATATCATCAAAACAAGCCAGATGGCGGCCGCTCTTCGCCAAGACTGGAAGAATGCTGGAATTGACACTCATATAACAGCCCCTACCAACAGAGTAACGGAACTCGCCGCAAAAGCTTTACAAGCCCAAGTTCAATTACACCTTACAATATAAAACAACCTCTTACCCTCTCTCATAAACATTGACAAAATAGGAATAAAGTCATACAATAAATTACTGTCCGTTATCCAGCACGGCATCGCTTGATGGGAAACATCGTCAAGCCAAACAGAAACCGTACCTTTATCGCTGATTATAGGCAGGTCGACACCCCCCTCCCCCTGATTTACAACGAACAAAATGAGTAACTCTAATTTTCAAATAAAATCAGTAGCTTACAGCGTCGATATTTCCTTTATACCGCCCTTCGGCTTGCCGACATGGTGAAATTAAACCAAACTAAAGAGCCGCCAGCTCTTTCATTAAGCTTTCTACACCCTTTACGCGCTCTTGGGTTGTTTCCCAATGACGGACAGCAACAATTTTCTGATCTTTCGGACGGATTTTGATGGAGCCACGTTTGGATTCAATCCAACGCATAATTTTCACAGGGTCTTCGGCGGTATCTTTATAAAAACCAATCACCGCACCTTTTGGTCCTGCATCAACACGGTCAATCCCGGCTTTACGACATAATTGTTTAATTGCGACGATATCCAACAAGTTTTCAACCTCGTCAGGCAAATCTCCAAAACGGTCAATCAACTCGGCGGCGAAACCTTCTATTTCCTGACGGTCTTCAAGGTCGGCAAGGCGGCGATAAAGGCTCATACGAACACTTAAGTCTTCAACATAAATTTCTGGAATCAATACAGAAGTCCCCATATTTATTTGCGGTGACCATTTATCATCTAACGCTCCGACTGCATCAATATCCACGCCTGATTTAGCCAGCGCAACAGCCTCTTCTAACATTTGTTGATACAGCTCAACTCCGACCTCACGAATATGGCCAGATTGTTCTTCACCCAGCAAGTTACCCGCACCACGAATGTCCATATCATGGGAGGCAAGCTGAAATCCTGCTCCTAAAGTATCAAGTGTTTCAATGACTTCTAGACGTTTTTGACCTTGCGGTGTAAGCGCTTTTTTCGGGTCATGCGTGAGGTAAGCATAGGCACGGACTTTAGAACGTCCAATACGTCCGCGAATTTGGTAAAGTTGCGCCAACCCAAACATATCGGCGCGATGCACAATCATCGTATTGGCGGTGGGAATGTCCAAGCCGCTTTCCACAATCGTTGTTGAAAGCAAGACATCATATTGCCCATCGTAAAACGCGCTCATACGATTTTCTAAATCTGTTGGTGTCATTTGCCCATTGGCGGTGACAACTTTCAGCTCAGGCGTCAGCTCCTTCAACTGATCTTCAATAAGCTGTAAATCTTTAATACGCGGTACGACATAAAAGCTCTGTCCACCGCGATAATGCTCCCGCATCAAAGCTTCACGTATCACCATCTGATCATACGGCAAAGCAAAGGTACGAATGGCAAGCCTGTCCACGGGCGGTGTGGTAATAAGGCTCATCTCCTTCACCCCTGTCAGGGACATTTGCAAAGTACGAGGAATTGGCGTTGCCGTCAGGGTTAAGATATGGACATCGGTTTTAAGCTCTTTTAAGCGCTCCTTTTGCTTCACGCCAAAGCGTTGCTCCTCATCCACAATCACCAAACCTAAATGCGCGAACTTCACATCTTTGGCAAAGATAGCATGGGTGCCGATAACAATATTGACCGAGCCATCTGCTAATCCCGCCTTGGTCAGCGCAACATCTTTCGCACTCGCCAAACGTGATAATTGACCAATGCGAATGCCTAAGCCTTCAAAGCGTTTTACAAAACCTGCATAATGTTGCCGTGCCAGCAACGTCGTCGGTACAGCCACAGCAACCTGCACACCCGCCATTGCCGCGACATAGGCCGCGCGCATGGCAACCTCCGTCTTACCAAAACCAACATCACCACAAACAAGGCGATCCATCGGGTGTGAACCGTTTAAATCTTCAATCACCGCATTGATGGAGCGCAGCTGGTCTTCGGTTTCTTGATAAGGGAAACGGGCCGCAAACTCATTATAAAGCGCAGGATCAACCGTGAGCTTCTCACCTTTTCTAAGCACACGCGCCGCAGCAATCTTCATCAGATGATCGGCTATTTTCATCAAATCTTTTTTGACGCGAGCTTTACGGGCTTGCCACCCTGCGCCGCCTAATTTATCCAGCTGAGAAAATCCTTCATCTGAACCAAAGCGTGACAAGACTTCAATATTCTCAACAGGGACAAACAGCTTATCATCACCGTGGTAGATAATCTTCAAACAATCATGAACGCGACCACCAGCATCTAATGTTTCCAGTCCTTCAAATCGTCCAACCCCGTGGTCAACATGAACAACCAAATCACCGACATCTAAAGACGATACCTCGGTCAGAAAATTATCGGCTTTTTTACGGTTCTTGGTTTTACGCGCCAGACGATCTCCTAAAATATCCTGCTCGCTAATCACGGTTAAATCATCACTGACAAATCCATTTTCAAGGGCAAGAATTGCAACGCCAAGTTCATCTTTTTTCAGCTTTTGAATATCATCTTGGGTATGACAGTTTTTGATACGGTTAAAACCTGCCTCTTTCAGCATAATTTTAAGGCGATCACGCGCTCCTTCGCTGTAAGAAGCGATGACAGCCTTACGTCCAGAATCCTGTGCTTTGACAATATAAGCACGCACTTCATCCATAACATTGGCATCAGGGATAGCGCGGATATCAGCAAAGTCACGTCCCTTCTTTCCATTACCGTTTAAGGCGTTATCATCAGGAGACTTAAAACCAGATAACTGTATGGCATCATTCAAAAATGTAACATTACTTATATAAAGCGCATCAACAGGCAACGGATGATAGACTGCGCCACTTAAGGAAACATCACTGCCCTTTTTGCTCTTTTTAACACTCGCATTAGCGGTTTCTAATGTTTTACGGGCTTCAAAAAAATCATTGATTTGGTTCAGACGCTCTCCTGCCGCCGCATCAATTTGCGCGTCTAACGTCACCGCATTTTTTGGTGCGTAATTAAACAAGCTGACCATTTCGCTTTCAAAGAAAAACGGCAACCAATGATCCATCCCATTATAGCGTCGCCCTTCGGACACCGCCGCATAAAGCGGATCACCATCACGCACCGTACCAAAGGCTTCGCGGTAATTCTGACGAAAACGGGTTACGGAATCATCATCTAAGAAAAACTCGGTAACAGGCTTTAATGTAAAATTATCCAGCTTGCTTATTGTACGTTGCGTCATCGCATCGAACGAACGGATGGATTCAATATCATCACCGAACAAATCAATCCGTACAGGATTATCATAAGTAGGTGGAAACACATCAATGATCCCACCACGAATGGCAAACTCACCAGATTCCCGCACCGTATCTGTCCGCATGTACCCATTTGTACCTAGAAACTTTTGAAGTTCCTCAATGTCTAATCGTCCACCATGAGCCGCAATCAGGCTCGCCCCTTTTAGGACATCAGGTGGAGTGACTTTTTGAAGCACTGCATTCACCGTTGTTACCAAAATACGGGGGAGGTATTTATCATCTTGCTCCCACGCCAATAGTTCCGCCAAGGCATTCACACGGCGCGAAACAATATCATTCGACGGCGACACACGGTCATACGGCAAGCAATCCCACGCAGGGAAATCAACCACCTGCACATCAGGTGCGAAGAATGCGAGTAAATCTTTTAAGGTCTCAACACGCCCATCATCAAGCGCAATATGGGTTAAAATAGTTTGAGATTTCGCTAGCTCACGGGCTTTGCCAGCTAAGATACGCGCATCATGCCCCTCTGGCGCACCATAAAGCGTGGCTCTACTGACATTTTCAGATGTCATATCAGAGTTTAGCTTCGTCGCTTCCTGTGCTGCGTTTTGAGGCATAGTCATAATTTAATAGTTTTTCTAATATCTCCGATGCTTTGTCGGCAGGTACTTCAATTCCCCGAAAAATCCAATCATACAAGTCAGGATCAGAGTTTTGAAGGACTTCATCATATAAATCAAGCTCTGCTTCAGTAAAATTTGGAACATAGTCATTGGCAAATGATCCCATAACCTGGTCCATTTCCTTCATACCGCGATGCCAAGATCGAAAAATCAACCTCTTGCGCTTATTCTCTAAGATTTCTAAACTCATATTTATGTTTTACAGCATCTACATAAATAAGCAAAGGGGCGCATATAAAAATGAGCCGTCCATTTGAATTAGATCCGTTATTTAGAGCCATCAGCACCCTTCCCGGTGTTGGCCCCAAAACCACACCTTTATTTGAAAAGTTAGTCCGCGGCGGAAAGGTCGTTGATGTCCTGCACCATAAGCCCATTGATTTTATTGACCGTCGTTTCTCCCCCAAACTTAAAGACGCGCCTAATGGTAAAATCGCCACCATTGAAGTGCGGGTTGAAAAACATAGCCCTGCCCCGCGCCGTGGCCTGCCCACTCGCGTCACCGCCACCGATGGAACAGGCACGATAGATATTATCTTTTTTAACGCCAATAAAGACTGGGCCATGAAGCAACTTCCCATTGGTGAGGTTCGCATCATAAGTGGCAAGGTTGAACATTACCAAGGCAAGATGCAAATGGTGCACCCCGATATGATCGGCCTCCCAGAAGAACGCGCCGCCATTGAAACCATTGAACCTGTTTATGCCTTAACCGCGGGTGTCACCAACAAAACGGTCAAAAAAGCGATGCAAGGCGCACTTGGAACAATTCCAAAATTACCCGAATGGCTGGATGATGCCCATAAGAAAAAACGTAGCTGGCCTGATTGGCACAAAGCTATCACTATTTTACACGACCCTTCCGATGAAACTTATCTGAGTCCCACACACCCTGCGCGTGAACGTCTGGCCTATGATGAACTTCTGGCCAATCAACTCTCGCTTGCCCTTGTTCGTCTACACCAACGCCAATTAAATGGACGCGCATGGAAATCTGAAGGCGCGTTACGTCAGAAAATTTTAAGCACGCTACCTTTTGACTTAACAGGCGCGCAACAACGCACTCTTGATGAAATTGATACAGACATGCAAGCCCCCTTAAAAATGTTACGCCTTGTGCAGGGTGATGTGGGTAGTGGTAAAACCATCGTTGCCGCCTGCGCCATGATGAACGTCATTGAATGCGGCGCGCAAGCCGCCATTATGGCGCCAACAGAAATCCTTGCGCGGCAGCATAAAAAAAGTTTTAGCGAATGGCTTAATGCCGCTGGCATTTCTTACGTCACGTTAACAGGGCGTAATAAAGGCAAAGAGCGTGAAGCAATTTTAGACGATATAAAATCTGGCGAAGCGCAAGTGGTCATCGGTACGCATGCGCTTTTCCAAGATAGTATCGAGTTTAAAGATTTAGGCCTAGCCGTGATTGATGAACAACATCGCTTTGGCGTACATCAACGTCTGGCATTATCACAAAAATCCAAAGGCACAGATGTTTTGGTGATGACCGCAACCCCTATCCCGCGTACATTAACGTTGACGGCCTATGGTGATATGGAGGTCAGCAAGATTGATGAAAAACCCGCAGGACGGAAACCTATCGACACGCGTCTTTTACCAAAAGAAAAAGTCGAAACCATGATTGACGCCATTGCGCGTCAAATTCAAAAAGGCGCGCAAGCCTATTGGGTTTGCCCTTTGGTCGAAGACAGCGAAATACTCGACCTGCAAGCCGCCGAAGCGCGGTACGATATTTTACGTGAACGCTTTGGCGCACAAGTTGGTTTAGTTCATGGTAAAATGAAAGCCCAAGAAAAAGATGAAATCATGGAAAGTTTCGCCCGTGGAGACATTAAAATTCTGGTCGCCACAACGGTTATTGAAGTTGGCGTCAATGTCCCTAACGCTTCTATCATGGTGATTGAACAGGCCGAACGTTTTGGCTTGGCACAACTACATCAACTGCGCGGACGTGTTGGGCGTGGTAGTACAAAAAGTTTTTGCTTTTTGGTTTATGCCGCAGGATTGGGGCAAACTGCAAAAGAACGCTTGCGCACCATGCGCGAAACCGAAGATGGCTTTATTATCGCAGAAAAAGATTTAGAGCTTCGCGGTGGCGGCGAAATCCTCGGTACGCGGCAAAGTGGTATGCCTGTGTTCAAACTGGCTGACCTCACCGCACATGGGGATTTATTGGTCACTGCCCGCGATGATACCAAGCTTATCATCGCCAAGGACGAAAACCTCAAATCCACAAGGGGAATCGCCTTAAAAACCCTCCTGTACCTCTTTGAACAAGATCAGGCGATAATGAGGCTCAGAGCGGGATAGAAAGAAAAAGTTGCTTTTTTTCAACTTTTCCCGTATCTATAGCCATAATTAGAATAAGGTGTAGTAATGAGTACGGTAGCAAGCAACAGACAGACAGAATATGTCGCCTTAACACGCGAGGAAAGAGACAAGTATCTCAGTCGTTTGCGTGACCTGTTTAGTAATGATTTTCCTACAGAGTTAGAGACCTACTTCAAGGCACAGATGAAAGCTTTGGGTAAGGCCTTTTATATTAATGAAGCCCACTTTACCTCTGATTATACGAAACAGTATCGTGCTGTCGCAAACAGCTTGAAACCACAAACCAACTTTGAATCTCTTGAACATGGTGAATCAATCACTCTCGAAGGTGATGACGCAACCGTTACCCTCACTCAAAATAAAATTTCACTTGCCCTGAAACCAGGTCAACAAGCGCAGATAAAACACTTATCCAAAATGGCTTTTAACATCACCACAAATAAAAACATGATGGAAGAAGGGATTACACTTGGTGGGTCTCAATACGAAAAAGCTATCCTCCAACTTTCTATCGCACATATTAATGAAATGAATCGTGCCAATGCCAATGCCAATGCCAATGGTAGCGTTATTAAAATTCATAACCCACTACCAGAACAGGAATTAGCACAAGCGCGTACAGATTTTCAAAATTACATCAACGGCACAGCAGCTACAGAACAAGTAGTAAAAACTGCTCCGACAAAGGTTATTCCACCAAAACAAAAAACTACGCCAAGTCCAAAAAGACAAAAACAACCATCCTATCCTTGGTCTAAACCATCTTTTGGGTTACCATCTGCACCTTCACTGTCATCAAAATTTAAAAAGGCTGCAACAGTTGGAGCGCTTGTCCTCGTCACTGCTACTGCCAGCTATGCTGCGGCTCCTTTTATATTTAACATGTTATCAAACATAACAGATAATGGAGCTAAAACAGCGCCAGAATCGACAGCACCAATAACGACGGCAACAGCAGAAACTGCAGCTGGAGTCGAGTGGGCTCAACCCCTATTAAACACTAGACTTGATATAAACTCTCCTGATGGCTTTGCTCACACTAGTCGCGGAGGCCCCAGCACGTCCCCTTATGGTATGCGCACTCATCCTATCAGAGGCAAGCCAGAACTTCACAAAGGTACTGATTTTGAAGCACACACAGGGGACCCTGTTTTCACTATAGCAAACGGGGTGGTTACAGACACCAAGACACCCGAACAATCAGGTGGATACGGAAACATCATTTACATTCGACATGATTTAGGCGATGAAGGATTTTTAGAAACCCGCTACGCGCACCTAGATGGGATTAATGTACAAAAAGGTGACATTATAACAGCAGGAGACATGATTGGCACAGCAGGAGCAACAGGAGGCGTAACTGGAGCCCACCTCCACCTTGAAGTGCGATTAAATGGCGTCCCCAGAGACCCAAGCGAATATCTGCCTAACAGCAGACCACCAGCCCCCACAAAAAGCCCTGAACCAATTGTAACCGCACGTTATGGAGGTTCTCAATATGTCTTCCAGACTCCCTAGAATCATCTGAAAACTAGCCTTACAACCCCTTGAAATATCGTACGAAACCAAGGGTGGGCAAGGAATAGAGAAGAAAACTTGCTTTTCGCGTTAACTTTGTGTTAACTTACCTTAACATAACGTCATATATTTAAGGTAAAGAGGATAAATTCGATGAGCGATGAGAATAAAAAATCAGGACCAGGGATTGTAAGAGGTGGAATTGTCAAGGAACGAACTGCAAAACCAACTAATGGTGAAGAAGGTCTGCATGAAATCAATACCATCGTCGAAGAGCAAAGAAAAGCAAAGCTAAAGGCGCAAGATAATACCTTCTTGAACAGTTTAGCAGAAAGAGCTGCAGCTTTAGCAGAAGAACAAGCAAAACTAGCTACAGCAAAACAAACAGTTGATAAGCAAGTAGACAGCACCGCATATAATGAAAGAATGAAAAACTTCTACGCAGCTCTTAAGCTCGCCTTCGAAGATGATTTAACATTACCAGAAGCAACGACCGAGCTTCTAAAAAAGATACAAGTGCTGGATAAAACCTTTACTGCAGTTATCTCTCCTGCCCATGTTGCTGGAGAACCTGTCACTTTCGTTGGTAATTATAAAATTTCAAACGAGGCAGGTCTTGGTGAACAGCCAGTAAGTATCTTTGAAGTAACAAAAGATAGCATTGAATCCGTTGGTGACAATGAAAACTTTGGCCCCTTACAAGCGCTTGAAATGGTTGCCCTAGCTGCCCTTGATAAATCTATGCTTGCAGAAGGTATTGAGCTAACAGGAACACCATACCAAAAGGCTCTTATTGAGCAGGCGATAAAAGATCATAATAGTTTTAATCCAAAAGCAAGACTTAAAATAGCTACGCCAGCCCTTACTACAGAAGAAAAAAAGGCAAATAAGGCCGAGCTAAAGAGAGCAAGAGTAGATTGGAAAAAATATCAAAAAGCAAAAATTGTTGCAATTACAGAAGAAGAAGCAAAGGCTGTGTTTGCAAGTTTGGCTCCTGAACAATCTGACCTTTTCTCTGAAACACCTACAACAGCCACAGGTCCAACAGCTAACTCTCCTTCCTTTACTTTTTCTGAGGCTTCAATAGTTGCAGGAGACCAAACAGAACCAACAACACCTAACGATGGTGGTGGCACTGGTCAATCAGGTGTAAACAACTCTGAGACTTCCAAAGTTACAGAAGACATATTATATGAAATGGTCAAATCTGAAATAATACAAAATGGTTCTATGAAGGAATTTGACACATCAATATTCATTTATGATACGGCAATAAGTTTAGACCTAGTATCCTTAAATACTGATGATTCTAGCAACCAATTTAACGCCCTTGCCGATAGAATAAAAGAACGTCTAAAAGCAGACGCCTCAATAGAGACAGTCACATCTGCTACGGGTCGTATAACTTTCAAGGTTAACGATAACGTACCTGCTGAAGAAACACCTGCTGATGTAACTATGAACGGTAATACACCTAATCCAAATTGGGTACCAACAGAAGAACAAATAAGCGCACGTATGGGAGATTTTTTTGAAGCAATGAAGCCCAACATCATAAGGTTAAACGATACTTATGGAGCGTCAGCAGTGCCGACACAAGCTGTTGAAAAATTTGAGCCTATACTCGAAAATATATATCAAATAGTCAAAGAAAGCCTACCAACAGACAGCCCAATAACCACATCTGATGTAAAAAACTCTATTATCAAGACTGGAGAAACTATTGGATATACGTTTAAAAACGGTTACTTACACACACTTACAAAAGAAATGGGTACACGTTTAGAAGCAGAAGGTGTAACAGTAATAGAAAAGACACCAGAAGAATCAGTGCAATTCTATAGACCACCGACTTCCCCCAGCCTTCCTACTGCTCACCCTAGGTAACTACTTCTCCTCTGGCGTTATAATACCGCCAGAGACAATCATTTTTATTCCTTCTTCGACGCTCATCTTCATATAGGTGACGTCTTTCTTTGGGATAAATAATAAAAACCCAGATGTCGGGTTGGGTGTTGTTGGCACAAACACATTGACCGTATCGTCCTTGGTCATTGTCTTGACCTCGCCTTTGGTTTGCCCCGTGACAAAACCCAAAGCCCATATTCCTTTTCGCGGATATTCAAACATGACAACTTCTTTAAACGCGTCCGACTGCGACGCCATGACGGTTTCAAAAATTTGTTTAATCGCGCCGTAAATATTACTGATGACAGGAACACGTTTTAAAATATTTTCAGAGATTCTGATGAGCAACCGCCCGAAAAAATTACGCGTAATAAAGCCAACAACAACAAAAAACACAACTGCAATAATTAGACCCAACCCCGGTATATCCACCGGTAAATATGTATTGGGATTATATATTTCTGGAATGACCGGTGTTATTTTTTTATCTAAAAACTTTAAAAAACCCCATGTCACATAAAAGGTAATACTAATAGGTGCGGTAACAAGAATACCCGCCAAGAAATAATTACGCAATTTACCAAACGCTGTTTTCTTGGAGGAATCTGTACTGTCCCCTACCAAAACATCTTCTAAAACATCATGTATATCTGACTTACTCATATATTTTTTCTTTGGTTAAGGTTTTATTTTATCGCGCAGATACGCCGCCACATTGTCTAATGCAATACGCTCTTGCGCCATTGTGTTACGCTCACGCGCCGTGACTGTACCGTCACTAATGGTTTCATTATCAATAGTAAAACAATAAGGCGTGCCGATTTCATCTTGGCGAGCATAACGCTTACCAATATTTTGTTTAATGTCCAAATCAACCGCAAACTCTTCACGCAGTTCCAAATAAAGCTTTTGCGCCGTTGGCACATGGTCTTCTTTTGCCGTTAACGGTAAGATAGCCGCCTTCTTCGGTGCCATCGCAGGGGTAAAGTTCAAATAAACACCGCTCGGGCGATTTGGGTCAACCGTATAAGCCTCACAAATCAACGCCAACACGCCACGCGTTAAACCCGCCGCAGGCTCAATCACATGCGGAATATATTTTTCATTGTTCCGCTCAGGGTCAAGATATTCCAACTTGGTTTTTGAATGCTCTTGATGCTTGGTTAAATCATAATCACCACGGTTGGCAATCCCCTCTAACTCCCCAAAGTCAGGATCAGTAAACGGGTATTTATATTCAATGTCACACGTACCTTGTGAATAAAATACTAACTCATCCGCATCATGGTCGCGCATTAAGATATTATCTTGGTTTAAGCCCACCTGTTGCCAAAATTTTTGCCGTTCAGACTTCCAAAATTCAAACCATTTTTGAGAATCGTCTGGATGACAAAACCATTCCATTTCCATTTGTTCAAACTCGCGCGAACGGAAAATAAAGTTACGGGGGTTTACCTCGTTTCGAAACGCCTTACCAACCTGCGCGATACCAAACGGCATTTTCACACGGGAGCTATCCAAAACGTTCTTATAATTAATAAATATCCCTTGCGCTGTCTCCCCCCGTAAATAAGCCGTGACCTTATCATCTTGTGACGCGCCTATACCCGTTTCAAACATCAGGTTAAATTCTTTTGGGTCGGTCAGTGTGCCTTTTGTTTTGGCATGAGGGGCTAAGATTTTATCAAAATCTGTTAACTCAACTTCGGTCAGGTTCTTCTGCGTAAAATCACTTAAAGACTTACCTTTGCCAACCTTTTTCAAACGCGCTTTAAGGAAATTCTCATCATCTTCAATCGTGGCAAGCCACGGCGTATCATCATTAGGAATAAGGATAATTAAATGATCTGCACGATAACGCTTTTTTGTCTCACGACAATCCACCATAGGGTCGCTAAAGCCACCCACATGACCTGATGCCACCCAAACTTCAGGGTTTTGTATAATGGCACTATCAAGGCCAACAATCTGCACAGGGGTCCCATCTGGACCAATCGGTGGCGTTGTTACCATCGACTTCCACCAATAATCACGTAAGTTGTTTTTAAGCTCCGTCCCTAAAGGGCCATAATCCCAAAATCCGTTAATACCGCCATAAATGTCAGAGGCTTGGAAAATGAAACCACGACGCTTACATAACGCGACAATGTCTTTCATATCAATAGTGGTTTCTTGCTCTAAAGGCGTGTTTTCGGCTGGTTGCATCGTAAAATCCTATCGTTAAATACGCTTAAAGATATAAGGATTTCATAGAAACCACAAGTTTAGACTTTGGTATATTCGGGATATACAGTGTGACCATAATTCTTAGTCATTTCTTTCATGTCCGCCTGTCCCAAAACAACACCTAAAATCTGCTCTTTTGAAATCTCGCTCAGCTTCAAATGGAACTCAAGATTATTAGGCTTGGATTTCCCCCACTCCAGAACAAGTAAGAAGTAATCAACAAACAGGGAAGAACAAGACGCATCGCTTGAGGCCGATAAAGACGGCAAATCAACAATGATATAATCAAAGTTTTCTTTACAACTTTCAACTAAATCATGCATATTTTTTGATGTCACTAAAGTCATGTCGCAATCTTTTTTACTAGTTTCAGACGGCAATACAAATAATCCTGTTTTCGAATCTTGGATAATAGCGTCATTCACGGCAACATCATTTAACAAGACAGCATGAAGCCCTTGCGTAATATTAGTGAAGTTATCACCCGACAAAGACGGATTACATAGATCCCCATCAATAAGCAGACATTTATTTTTGGATTTTGCAATAAACAAAGCAAGGTTGGCCGCCGTAACAGATTTTCCAACGTTCGGATTATCCGCTGTCATACCAATAACCTTACAACCCGCATCTGACTTTCTATCAAGCGTTGCTTTAATATTACGGCATGTCTCTGCCTGTAACGAGCGTGATACATCAATACTTTGCGTGTACTCCCCATCAAGCAAGTCCGACGAGGATGAATGTATCATGGCTTTATTCTTAAGGCTTGGGAAGAAACCAAGGAAATGCATCCCTGCAGTATTTTCAATTTGCCCTGCCCGCTTAAAACTCGCATCAAAATTATCTTTTAATAAAGCAAGTAAAACACCGACACCCACGCCTAATATAAGTGACAAGCCAAGAATGATGATTGTTTTCGGATGGCTCTTATTGGCTGGGGGAACAGCTTTAGTTATCGTTCTTGATTGAGCCACAGGGAAAGATTGCTGTTGCTGTACAAGTTCATATTTTTCTAGAAACTCATCATGTAAACTTGCATAAGCTTCAGCCTCTTTCTCAAGCGCTTCTAACTCAAACGCTTCGCCATCATTATTCAACTCAACACCAAACAGCTCATTTAAGCTTTTCTCTAATGATGCCTGTTCCGCCAAAGCAACTTCATAATCACCTTTATGGCTTTCAGACAAACGTCTCATTTCAGAAAAAATAACGTTCCGAGATTCAGACAGTTTATTTTGTAAGTTTTTAACGGCTTTATGATCACCGCCTAAAGTCCGCCTTAACTCTAGAAGCTTTTGCTGATCTTCTAAATATTGGGCGCGGACATTGTTAATCACATCATTATCAAACGCCGCCGCCACCGCCGCAGAAATATTCTTCTGCTGAACTATTTCCTTACTATGAATATATCTCGCTTTTGCGCTCGCCACTCTGGCTTTGGCATCGCCTAATCTATTATTGATATTATTAAGCTGTTGCTCATTCGCAGATTCACCATTAGATTGAATCATATTATGAGCCTTACGAAATTCTTGTATGGCACGATTTGCATCAATACTCTGTTTTCTTAAACTATCAATCTTAGCTTTTAGCCACACTGACGTTTGTAAAGAGCCTTCGGAGAACGAATTAACTTGATCGTACAAATAAGCCTGCGCAAAAGCATTGGCTCTACCTGCCGAAATTTGCGGATCGGTCGATGTATAGGTAATCGTCAGAACATAACTCTCACCCTCGCGATATACTTTCAAACCATCAATAATATTTGCCAGTTTTTCTTCATCGATAATATCATTCAGGTTGGCATCGCTTATCTTTCCACCTGACGATAAATATTCCATCGCCTTCAAGGCAACGCGGCGTGATTTAACAATCTCTATCTGGCTGACAATAGAGGCATCTTCGAATCTGCTTTCTGCTTTTGAAGAAATTTCTGAAACCGTTGCCGCTTGCGTCGGGTCTAATAATATTGATGTGTGTGCTGTATATTTTGATGGCGCGATAAGGCAATAAAGCACCGCCAACCCCACAAAACAAATCACGCTTATAGCGATAAGCCTTAGCTCTCTTTTCATACAAGCCATCAAACGCGGTAAACTTAAAATATCATCACTATTCATTTTAATTTTCTATCTTTTATTATAAATATAGCGGTTTAAAACCCGTCCTGTGCATTCACATTTGTTATAGCAGCAGGGTTAAGAACGTTCAAAAACTTTGATAATTCAACAGTTTTAGCATTCGCCACATAAAGAATATCTTGGTCTTCCATGACAAATTGTTGCGCCAAGAAAAAACTATCTGGTTGGCGCATATTTAATCTGAAGATAATCGAAATCTCACCTTCTTCTCCAGATTCTGCAGTCTTTACAACCTGATCTTCTTCATTATCTTTAAAGACAGCTTGAGGCTTATTATCCTCTGTCCCTACTTTTGACAGGATGCTAAAGGATGGCTCTGGCTTTCCTGCACGCTCATAAGATAACGCAGAGCTAGGCGCTTTCGATTTTACTTTTTTGACTATACTTGTCTGCGCCGTTTTGGTCGGACTACCCTTTGTGTAATAAGGGTATTTTCTTTGTCTATAGATATAAACCTCTGCTGGGTTTGCCTGATTGTCCGCCAATCCACGGGCCAACCCTAACGCCTCAGATAATAACAACTTCCGCTTCCCAAATGGAATAGTGTCTTGCGTCGCAACCGCCCCATAGGCCGTAAAGGTTTGCGGTTCACGATAGAGATAAAGCGTATCATTCACCTCAGAATAAATATTCTTTTTCGGGTCAACAACCAATTCATCAAATAAAATATCATATTCTTTTTCATCACGTTGCAACGATACTCTAGTTTCATAACCAGGGGAAACTGGCCCACCTGCCGCCGCAATAGCGTCTAAAACTTTATACTGGTTAAAGCCTAATGAAAGCCGTTGCGCATTATTAACATCGCCGATTACACTCACCTCTGCGCCTGCACGGTCAGTAAAAGAAACCACAACTTGCGGTTCAATCGCCTTATTAGAAAGACGCTCAACAATTTTTTGACTTATTTCTTCTGTTGTTTTTCCTGCCGCTTGGACTTCCCCCGCATACGGGACATTAATTAATCCCGTAGAATTAATTGTTTGCGGCGGAAGGGAAATAAAATTCCCCGGTCTTGTGCTAGAATCTGCAGGAATGAATAAGCCACCAGACTGTGATTCAAAAATAGCAACCTGAATAGTGTCACCAACGTTCACCATGATATCTTCGGCCGCCACTTTATCTGGCCAGTTATATTTTTTAGAAGTACCTTCTGGGTTCTTCGCAATATAGGCCAATAAGTTTGGCTCCACATTTGCTAACATATATTTAAGCGTACTATTTTCGGCATTATGCGTTGCAATCTTAACCTCAACTTGATTACTCGCATTAATCTTCTTCCCATAGGGGCCTGAACCGGGAATAGTACTACACCCCGCTAACAATAACGGGACACAAGCGGCTAATAATATTCTTCTTAAATACATTTTAAAATCTAAACTGTTATTGTTATGTTAACGATATTATTGCAAATCCACTCTGTTTTATATCATTACTTTGAATTAGCAAGCTTTTTACACATTCTCAGATCGGCATAGATAGGGAAATGGTCGGATCCGGCTGATAAACCTTTGAAATAGTTAGAATTAGTAAAATTATTGCTATAAAAGATATGATCTATAGGAACATTGAGAAAGAAAGGCAGCCAACTTGGCCAGGTGGGTAGTATATTATAGAATCGATTATTATTCAAACCCGTTTCTACTTTAAATACCCTCATCACAGGATGCCACGGCGTTATATTAAAATCTCCCGCGACAATCAAAGGTTCATCTCGGTTAATTTCTTCGTTAATAATCGCCTGTAGGGCTTGTATCTCTAGGTTTCTGGTCTTGATGCGCGCTACACTCTGCGGCGAAGATGTATGCACACCTATCACATTAACAATACTGCCCTCTACGTCCAATTGCGCACGCAATATACTACCATACTTAACGTTTAAGCTTTGTGATTGAGCCTCAATAATAGGATATTTTGAAAACAAAGCTTTCCCCTGCTGTATCCCCCTTTCAATATCCGTATAACGAAACGGGTATTGAGCAAATAAATATTCTTTACCAAAGTGATAGAAGCCAGACTTCACCTCCTCCATCAAAATAATATCAGGCTCAGCAAGCTTAATTTCATCCAAGATATCATTATATTGATCATTTTTATGATAGAGATTAAAGACAAGCACGCGTATCTCAGTTTCAGTTTTACCTAAACATTCACTGCCAACCTTTTGATTTGAATAGGAAATAAATACAAAAGACAAACTGGCTGTAATAAATAAAAACTGCAAAACGGCTAAGATATAGTGCCGCTTAACAATCAGTCCCAAGAAAAGTATGAAGAAGATAAAACTAACTTGCAGGCGGTAATGCCCCAAAACCTCTAAAGGAAGTAAGCTATGATCCAACTCAGGCCCGAAAACAACACCAATATTTAATACGGCAAAGGCCACAAGAAAGAACACATAAATTTTATTCTTTTGGAAAAACATATATTATTGCCTACTATATTATGTTGAATCTTTGCTGTAAGGATATTAAGCAACGAATGAATATAAAAATATCATATATTAACAATGTCTTTGATAATTTTTTTAAGTAAGCCAAATATAACGCATGTTTTCTCGTATCTACTCATCACTATATGATTTCTTCGAAAGAAATTTGTTTGAACGCATCGTCATATATATATCTGCGTCATTCTTGCTCACAACAATCTTATTTCAGCTCATTTTGGGACAAGATAGCTTCGGTCAATCACAGAACCAGCAATGGATATTCTATGCGTTTCTTGGGCTAGACTATCTTTTATCACTTAAAAAAGTTATAAATATAAAAGTTACAATCAACCCTATATCCGTTTTTGCCTTCGCTTTATTTATCATGATGGGGCATGGCCTGTTCGTTGGTATCGTCAATCATAACCCACCTTTTGTAATATTAAATGATACAGTTCCTATCTTAATGATAGCCCTTAATATCTTACGTATGCAGTCGATAGAAGAAATTTCAAAGCCTATCAATTTTAAGTTTCTTGCCATTACAACCGTCGCCATTGCTTCAGCAACTTGCTTTTTTAGTTTTCTAGCAGGGAAAGCTATCGTTGGAAGTATCCCCCTCTTTTACCCGCTCGCTTTAGCCGCCCTGCTTACGATTAGACCTTTCCCGAAATGGATAGCGTTAATGATTGCCATCATTGTCGTTTTAACAATTGAAGACACCAATAGAACAATACTCTTATTGACCGCCCTTGTTGGGACAGGCTATCTCGCGGTCAATACTATCTACCACCCAACAAAAACTATTTTACTCGGGCTTATTTTAGTTGTCGGCCTCTTCTCTGCGTGGAGCTTCCTCCCCGAAGATTCAAAAACTTATCAACGTATCGTCGGTATTACGGAGCTAGATCTCAGCAAACGCACCGGTTCTATCGGCGAGCGTCAGGCAGAACGGGACGCTATTCACGCAAAACTGCAACGCACCGGGAAAACTGCTGAATGGACAGGCGCAGGCTTTGGTGGCTTATATAATGTACAATTCACCCATACATATAACAGCAATTATGGGCATGCTCATTATGCATGGGCTTGGTTTAATTTAAGGTTTGGTAAAATTGGATATATTTATATGTTCTTTTTATTATCTACGCTGCTTTTCAATGGTATCAGAAGCTTTCAACAGAAATCAGATGTCGGGTTGTTTGTCTCGCTACTTTGTTTATCTGCAATGATATACAGCTTCACACACGTTAATTCTATTTTCCTGCTCTCTGGGCTTCACTTTTTATACTTTACAAAAGGACAGATAAATGACCGCGCCTAAAAACAGAGATTTCACACTGGATATATTAAGAGGATGCGGATTATTCCTTATTATACTCGCCCATTGTGAACCACCAAAATTTCTATTTCAACTTCGTAACTTTGATGTACCACTGATGGTCATTATATCTGCGGCAACCTTTGCCATGATATATAAAACCAAAGCAATAAACATTAGAGAATTCTATATCAAACGCATAAAACGGCTGGTCGTACCGGCTTGGTATTTTTTGAGCTTTTTCTTTGTGAGTATCTTCCTCGGTTCGTACATTTTAAAAACGGCATATCCTTTTTCTTTAACGGAAATTATCTCCTCTTATTCTTTCTATTCAGGTATTGGCTATGTCTGGTTTTTAAGGATATTTCTATTCATCGCGCTCTTAACGCCGCCCCTTTTACTCTTCAAACAAAAGGTCACAAACAATATCACCTACGCCGCTATCGTTCTTGCTATTTACATGCTCTATGATCTCATAGCCGCGCAGCTATATAACACCAACCCCACAGAGGCCGAGCTTGGAATTTTAGGAACCGTTTTCCTACCCCTCATTCCTTATGCCGCGCTCTATGCTTACGGCTTACGCTTAGAAGATATCTCAAACAAATTGCTGCTGATTATCGCCTTTATATCCCTCGCTATTTTTATGGGCTTGGGGTTTTATTACTACTTTAATGCGGGTGAAATTGTCCCAACACAATATTTAAAGTACCCACCGCGCCTTTATTACATCAGCTACGCAATATTTAGCACGAATATACTATATTTATTGGTCAAAACTTATTACCCACACAACTTCCTGAAACCTTTCATATCCTGGGTGTCACTTAATTCGCTTTGGATTTATCTATGGCATATCTACGCTATATTTTTATGGGACCTATTTTTTGCACCAACAGGTCATTCATTAACGCTCAGCCTGTCAAAATACTTATTTGTCTGTGTTACCGCCATGCTTACAACACATGTACAAAGCACTCTCGCCTTAAAGGTTAAAACGAAAACATCATGAAAAAAGATTTATTATTTTTAACCCATGTTGGCTCTCCTGGTGGCGCCGAATATAAAATGATCAATTTTTGTGAATCAGATCATTACGCCTCAAAAGTCATTCACTTCCAAAATGGTTTATTAGAAAAAATATTGAAGGATAAAAATATTCCTTCTTCCATATTACCCATGCCCGATGCAATGACATCATTTACAAAAGATGATGGTTTAAAAAGCCTGTTACGCGCCATTCCCGCAACCTTATCAATGATACGCACCCTTGCCAAAGAAGGCAGAAAGCATGATGCCATCATCTGTATTTCTCAAAAATCGTTTATCTTGGCTGCTCTGGCAAAACCCTTAACACGCAAACCGATTATATGGTTGATGAATGATATTTTATCGAAGCAATATTTCAACCCTGTCGTGATATCGGTCATAAAGCTGATGGCGCGGTTAAGCGCAAACTATATCATTTTAAATTCACAATCCAGCTTTGACGCATGGGAACAGGCAGGCGCAAGTACCAAAAATGTCAGTATTATTTACCCCGGGGTTGATATCGCTTTATTTGATGAAAAGATAAAAGATAATGCAAAAGTCGAAAGTTATAAAAAAACATTCTCCCCTGACGGTAAACCTCTCATTGGTATCTTTGGTCGTATTACTGAATGGAAAGGTCAAGATATATTCTTAAAAGCCATCTCTAAAATTGAGAACGTGAATGCTATCATCGTCGGTGATGCGCTGTTTGGTGAGCAAGACTACAAAGAGTCATTAGTTAAGCTAACCCATGACTTAAATATTCAAGATAGAGTGACATTCACAGGGCATTTAGATGATATCCCACCTGTCATGGCCTCTTGTGATGTGATCGCGCATTGTTCAACATTGGCAGAACCATTTGGCTTAGTAACTGCCGAATCAACAGTTGTAAGAACTCCTATTATCGCTACCGATGCTGGTGGAACAAGAGAAATTATCCAACATAATGAAACAGGGCAACTCACACCGATGGGTGATGTTGACGCGCTTGTTACCGCCATTCAGAAATATTTAAACGAACCCGAATGGGCACAAGAATTAACAGGCAAAGCACGACAACATACAGAGAATAATTTTTCACAAGATATTATGAAGCGTAAGTTTCTTAAGGTTTTAAAAACCACAGTATCAGGCTAAGCAACAAAGCCCTTTTCACGGTGAAAGAACTTAGACTCTGGGTTCAACTCTTTGACGGCAACGGCAGGCACACCAGAATATAAGCTATGCGTTTTATCATGTGGTTTATGCAACGTCGAATTTGCCGCCAAGATAGAGCAATCAGGCAAAATCGCCCCTCTGGTAACAACGCTATGCGCACCAATCATACAATAATCACCAATGGTTATCTTCTTGGTTTCTTGCCTATTACTTTCAACGTTAATGCTATGTGTGAAAAATGAAGTTCTATGGCCCGCAACAATAGAGTGATGCCCTATTTCAATCGTATTATTACAATCAAAGAAGTGATTTTTAACAATCGCCGAATGATCACCTAAAATTAATGCTGGTGCTCTATCAATCTCATCTTGAAAGTGCGTTTTCCTCCCTAAAGGTAAAGCCGTTATAGCGTTCATATTCCCTATAGATGCGCTTTCCCCCATCTGCAATAATTCAACATTTCGAATAACGTTCAAGTGACGAATTTTACTATGCGCGCCCATTTTCACTTTTTTGGCAGAAATAAAAGACAAACCAATTTTGGCTGTTTTATCTATTTCCCAACCAAAAAACTTATTATATAGAAATATTTTTATAGGATTGGGTAAAAAAACAACAAATCCATACTTCAACAATTTCATCATCTTACACCGCCTTCATTTATTTTTTCGTGCATATAATTTGCTGTTGCCTTTTCGGAACATACGTCATCCCACCACTTAATAACTTTTTCATGCCACTTTTCTAGCTTGTCTTTATCTTTCAACAAAGGGCTTATCACGTTTTCTAAGTGAGACCAGTTTTTCAACCTTAATATAGGAGCATCTTTATAAAAATATGTATCTGGAAAAACTTCTCCTACAGGAATGCAACCATATCGAATAGCTTCATAAAATCGGAACGTTTCAAGGTTTGCTCCCCTTGGTACAGGACAAATCTTTGTATCCATCATCGTCTCTAAATACCCTTTATTATCATTAACAATACTATCCCCAAACCCGTTTGTTACAACATTTTTGACTTTAATATCTTTGTTACCCTCAATAATAGATAGCAAATTATGGGTCATTCTATCACGCGCCAGTTTTTTAGGCCTTTGAATAGACATCCCCTTTCTTGCAACATGGTTAATACTACCTGCAAAATATAAATCATTCTCACGGTCTTTTATAGGAACGTTCTCTATATCTTCATCACAATAATATCCCAACGGAATATTATACATTGGCGCTATAATACTGCCGAATAAACTACGGATAAATAAAACCACCCTTGCCTTACTTCCCCGTGATATATTTCTAACTTGCCCCAACATATTAGAAATAATATCTTTCCAACCTCCATATTTATAAACTTGTGGAACAATAGGTGAAACGCCACATGTTCGGAAAACCATCTTCACCTTATCTCTATATATAGGGCTACGTGACCACTCATCTTGCAAAATACAGGCAATAACATTCGGCCCATAACTAGGAAGCTCATGCACTGTCCAGGCTGTCACATAGATAATCAATCCCTGATTTTTAATCTTAGGTTCTAATAAATTTAATGTACGTCCAAAATATTTATAGCCAACCTCATCAAGGCAACGCGGGTCACTAGGGTCAAACTCAAAGTGATCTTTCTTTTGATCATTTCTAAAAAATATATATTTATTTTTCTCTGTCGTAACCACTTCCCTATGAAGCACTTTCCTTATGAATCTACGTTGAACAATAACCTTTATAATCATCATAACCATAAAGGCTATAGCGGTTCCCCAGATACTAAAAAATGGGATTAAAATAGTGTTCAAAACCAACAAACCAACGACATACAAGGCGTTAATTTTTAGAGTCAATGCATCTCTATGGTGGCTATAAAGTATGAGTTGATCGACCTCCATAACCATCATCAGAATGAAAACGAACAAATTAATCCATAATATACCAAACAGATCAATGGCGAGCGGTTTGTCGACAACATAAACCGTAAGAAAGTACATAACGGGTAACGCAATAATAGATAACACCACCGCAATAAATAAAGTTTGCTTCAAACAACTCTTATGTAACCCGTCAAACGTACCATCTAATGACTTATGTGCCTTTACAAGATGGGGGCGCATATTTTGAATAACACCGGTACGTAGTAGATTACTCAACGCACTCACAATTTGCATGAAATATACATAAATACCTGTTAGTTCTAACCCTAAGAATACAGTCACCAAGAAATGGTTAATATAATCACCTGAAGAATGAATTATATTGTTTAAATAAATCGTACGTGATGTTTGAAAATCTTTCTTCAACCATGTGACTGTCGGTAACAAAGGACGCTTATCCCCCCAAGGCCACGTTCTATGTACCCAGAAAAAACCAAAAACGGCTAACACAGCGCCTATAATCCACATCAAAAGTAAAAATTCGATTGTTCTAAAATCTGGCTCTATATAAGCTACCGCCATAAACGCAACAATCCAAACGGCACTTCGTAGAAAATGTAAAATATTAGCCACCAAAGGCTTGGATAGGTTAAGCATCAAGTTATAAAAATCATTATTAACGTGCTCAAGCATAACAATGACACCTATAAGCAAGGCAATCCACACATCACCTCTATATAGACCAATAATGACCGCCAACATTATCAACGGCACATAAATCAGCGATATTAACCGTCTATAATAAAAAATTGTCCTAACAATTTCTGCAGTACTTTGTGTAACCGCATTACGCGTTCTAATGAACATGATACCCAAACCAGTAAAGGCAGGTACAATAAAGGTTGACGCTATAATCAACCCATAAAGGCCAAGAACCTCAAACCCAATAAAGCGCGCTATAAAAAGAGTAAGGCCAAATTTACAGACTAAAGACGTGCCTCTTATTCCCATGAGAAATAAAGTTTGAATATCATTACGCTCAAATATTTGAAGCAGCTTATGCATATTTCTTATTCATTTCTTCATCTATAATTGTTTTTAAATCACTCATAAACTGATCAGATGTAAACTTTTGCGCTTTCTTTAAACAGTTCTCAGCCGTGATTTTCTCTTCTATAGATTCAAATCTTTGAACCGCCTCAATAATGCTCGCAGATGTTTGTTCACCAAAGAACACACCAGTCGCATTATCTGGGTCTTTATTATAACCAACAACGGTTTCCAAGGCGCCCCCTTTACCAAACGCAATAACAGGTGTACCGCAGGCCTGTACCTCCACAGGAATAATACCAAAATCTTCTTCTGCCGCGAAAACAAAGGACTTTGCCCGTTTCATATTGTCTCTCAACACCTCATTGGATTGAAAACCCAACAACTCTATGTTACTCGCCTTATCTGCAATGGCTTTTATCTTATCCATTTCAGGGCCATCACCGATGATAACCAGATTCTTATCAGGCATTTGCGCAAAGGCTTCCGCAATCAAGTCTAACCTTTTATAAGGCACCATACGTGACGCCGTTAAATAAAAGTCCTCTTTATCTGCTTGAAACTCAAAATCTTCTATATCAATCGGCGGGTAAACAACCTCTGCCTCTCTTCTATAAACTTTCCAAATACGGTTTTTAATATACCCAGAGTTGGCGATAAAATGGTCAACGCCATTGGCTGTACGATAATCCCATATCCGTAAACGACTTAATAAATATTTGACGATTAAACCTTTCAACCCCTTATCATACCCCGTTTGTTTTAAATATTGATGCGTAAAATCCCACGCATAACGCACAGGGCTGTGGACATAAGACACATGAACCTGATGCGCGCCCGTGATTACCCCCTTTGCCACCAAGTGACTAGAAGAAACAACAAGGTCATAGTCAAACAAATCAAAGTCTTCAATCGCCAACGGATAGAAAGGAAATAAGTGACGGTAATATTTTTTAACCTTGGGCCACTTACTAAAATAACTAGTCGTCACATTCTTAATGCCAAGCGATTTACGTTCTTCATCATTCAAAAAATCAAACAATGTATAAACATCCGCATCAGGGTATATTTTCAATATTTGTGCCAATACTTTTTCAGCACCCCCAATAACGGGAAGCCAATCATGAACGACGGCTACTTTCATTTTCTTATTCAACATACTCATTTTTTCCTAATATGAACCCGCTTGTTTTAAAACAACATTTAACGTTTTAATCATAATCACAATGTCGCCCCAGATGGACCAATTACGGATATACCAATCATCCATATAAACCCGTCTTTGGAAAGACGTATCATTACGTCCACTTACCTGCCATAAGCCAGTAATTCCAGGACGAACTTTGATATAATTACTATATGAATCACCAAATAGCTCTTGCTCATTTTCCAATATAGGGCGCGGACCAACAAGACTCATATCACCCATCAAAACATTCCAAACTTGCGGAATTTCATCAATACTTAGTTTACGGATAATACGTGCTGTCTTGGTCGTCACACGTGGATCCTCCCCCTTTAACTTTCTAAATTTCTCCCAATCCTCTTTAATCGCAGGATCGCTGTCTATTAACGCATGTAGTAAATGGTCAGAATCTGGTTCCATAGAACGGAATTTCCAACATTTAAATTTTTTACCTTCATAGCCCAATCTATACCCACCATAAAAAATGCTACCTCCCTGCCCTTCAATTTTTAAGGCAAGGGACACCAAAATAAAAATTGGTGATGCTAAAATCAAAACAATAGAGGCCCCTAATATATCCATCGTACGCTTTAAGAAACGCCCTAATACAGAATAAATATTATATTTAGAATGAAGCATCATAATGTCACAGCCAAAAAAGTTTTGCGGTTTCATCTCGGATAGACTGATGCTCGATGTTGGGGGTACGACAGAATATAAAACGTTCAAGTCAATTAATTCCTTTATTAAGCTATCTCTTTGTTCCCCCCTAAATGTTTCCAAACAAACAATGAAGAAACTATCGGTATTCTCTTTAATAAAATCTATATATTCCATTTGGTCGCGGCAAATATTAATATTGGCGTATCGTGTCGGTACCGCATCAACATCAAATTCTTTGTTATCCCTATCACGCAGAAATATTGATTTTATGTTATACCCCGCATAACCATCGGCATCAAAAGCATATAAAATATCTGTCACCGTATTTACGGACCCAATAACAACTGCATTCTTTTGCCAAATCCCTTGCCTGCTTAATATTTGATAAACTACCTGCCGTCCTAAAAGGATAAAGACAAAGCTATAAATCCAATTCACCGTTACCAAAAGGCTTAGCAACGGTAGCCTTAACCCTAAGCGGAACAAACAATCCGCACCGAACGCCAGCACGCAGAGTAAAAATAAATACCGCACCTGACTCCACCACGGAACGCGTTGCGTATAATGACCTTTTAAAAAGAACAGAGACAAAATAATCGGGCATAGCGCGATAAATGCATAATCGCTTAAGTACTCATAGGGGCGAATTACCCCTTCACTTAAAGACACCAAGAAATAACCCTTGATGGTTAAAAAACTAAACCAAGACACAAAATATGCGAGGCTTAACGCCACCAAATCAGAAAGGAACAAAGCCAAGCTTACTTTTCTATTTACGAGCTTTTTCGTTTGTTTATTAAATTTCATTTTAACCACCAACTCTTACAACATCATCTTCACCAATATAACTTCCGGTTCTGATTTCAAAAATTTCTAAATTCTCATCACCAGTATTTTCTAATGAATGATTCACGTTCATTGGAATCTCAATAGAGTCATTTTCCTCAAGGAATAAAGTTTCATCATCCTTAACAACCTTGGCACTTCCCTTCACCACAACCCAATGCTCCGACCTATGTTTATGTTGTTGCAGGGCAATTTTACCCTTGGGTTTAATCGTAATATGCTTCACTTCTGTAGAGCTATCTTTGTAAAGAAGATCATAACATCCCCACGGCCTATCAACGCTTGTATGATGAATAACCTCTGACCTTTTCTCTGATTTCAGCCGCTCTACAATAGTTTTAATATTTTGAACCTTGCTCTTATCCGCCACCAGAACAACATCGGGCAGGTTAATAATGACTAAATTTTCAACGCCCAGCGTGACAAGAAGCTTATCAGGACTATAAAGAAAGCTATCTTTTGTATCCTCTTCAATCACGTCACCTTTTTGAACATTGTTATGAACATCTTTGTTTGAAACTGCCCAGACTGCGTCCCAAGAGCCAATATCACTCCATTGAGCGTCTATGCTCACCACACACCCTTTTTGCGTATGTTCCATCACGGCATAGTCAATTGAAATATTCTCGCACTTTTCAAAAACCGCTTGATCCAACCGCGTGAAATCAAAATCTTCTTTTGAGCTGTTAACCGCTTCCTTCGCATATTTCAGTAACTCAGGTTGGTACTGTTCCAGTTCAGAAATATAACGCGCCGCCTTAAAACAGAACATACCACTATTCCAAAGGTATCCCCCATCGTTGAAAAACTCTTCGGCTTTCTCTTTGATTGGTTTTTCGATGAAAGACGTTATTTCATTGGCACCTGGGTTCAATTCCTGACCTAGCTTAATATAACCATACCCTGTATGTGCCTCTGTCGGTTTCACACCAAACGTCACAAGATAATCTTTTTCGGCCAACTCCCTTGCTGTCTTATAGGCTTGTGCGAGTGCTTCTTCATTTTCTATCTGGTGGTCGGCGGGTAAAACCAACAAAATTGAATCCGCATCTTTTTCCAACGCTGATAACGCCGCAACGGCAATGGCTGGCGCTGTATTGCGCCCTATAGGCTCTAAAATTATTTGTTGCGCTTTACAGCCAATATCTTGGATATTATTGGCTACGGTAAAACGATGCCCCTCATTACAAACAACGATAGGTTTTGATAATTTGAGGTTTTTTAGCCTTAATACCGTTTCTTGAAACAATGTATTTGGCGTATGCAATGCCAAAAACTGTTTAGGGCTAGATCGCCTTGATAATGGCCACAACCGTGACCCTGATCCACCTGATAGAATTATAGGTATCATAAAATTACTTCCTGTTTGTATAAAACAATACGAGACTCGATATAAAAGAAGCCCAAAAGCTTAACAGTTAAGGAAACCATCAACCTAAAGGGCAGCTTTCAAAAAATAGAATATTAACTAGAATTACTTACTTAACGACTTTGTTACTTTTTCATAGATGACTTTACTAACCATAGCGTTATCATCATTCAAATCTATATCAACAGTATCGCGACCACTCATATCAGATAAACGATCATTATCTTCTTCACGACATACACCCATTTGTCTTTCATAAACAACAACAGGCTTATCCGTTAGATTAATCATGCAATGTACCGCCTGCAAAGGAATCAAAATCTCTTCCCCCGCCATAACAGTCAAAAGTTTTCCATTCAGAATAACAGTCAATGATCCTTCGTGAACCTGCCAAACTTCACGGCGATATTGATGTCTTTGTAGGGACAACGCCTGACGCGGCATGACTTCAATTCTTTTTTCACAAAATTCTTCTTCATTACTCATGCCAACATCAAGAACCTCAAACGTGCCCCAAGGTCTTTGCTCTGTTTCGCCTAAATAATAATTTTTTAAATCACTTGTGTTTAATTGTACTCTTTGCATTGCTACGCCTCTTCTAATTCTTTAAAATCACTCTTGTATATTGCGATATCAAACAAGAGATTAGCCTTCCTGCTTATAACTATTGTGTCGC
>CALHAR010000002.1 GCA_937931645.1 uncultured Alphaproteobacteria bacterium | reverse complement strand
CGGATTTACCCTAAATCAAACTCAACCCCTTGTGCCAATGGCAACTCGGTGGAGTAATTCACGGTTTGCGTTTGTCGCCGCATATAAATTTTCCAAGAATCCGACCCACTTTCTCTACCGCCACCCGTTTCTTTTTCACCCCCAAAAGCGCCTCCTATCTCGGCACCGCTTGGCCCTATATTCACATTGGCAATACCACAATCACTACCCACGGCAGATAAAAACTCTTCCGCTTCACGCACATCAGTCGTGAATATGCACGATGACAAACCTTGCGGTACAGCATTATTCATTTCTACCGCTTCGTCAAAGTCCGAGTACGTCATAACATATAAAATAGGCGCAAAGGTTTCGTGGCAGACCACTTCACTTTGCCCTTTCATTCCTGCGGGCATTTCAACCAACGCAGGGCGAACATAATAACCGCCCCCCATAGAAACAGCGTCGCCGCCTGTTAGAAGAGTACCGCCCTGCTCTTTTGCTCTATCCAACGCAGTTTTCATTCCATCAAAAGAGTCTTTATCAATCAAAGGTCCAACAAGCGTTTCTTTATCAAGCGGGTCACCAACCTTAAGCGTTTCATACGCTTTTTGAAGCGCAGGCATAAGTTGGTCTTTAATACTTTCATGAACAAGCAAACGGCGTAATGTCGTACAACGCTGTCCTGCTGTTCCCACCGCGCTAAACACAATTGCCCGCGTTGCTAAATCTAAATCGGCGGATGGTGCAACAATCATCGCATTGTTCCCGCCTAGTTCAAGCAATGACTTACCCATACGTGCCGCAACGCGCTCACCAACAATTTGCCCCATACGTGTAGACCCCGTCGCACTAATAAGCGGAACACGCTTATCATCAACCAAAGCTTGTCCAATTTCCGCTTCACCAACCAGCACCTGCACTAAGTTATCAGGGCAATCATTACCCTGCGCCTTAAAACGCGCAACGGCTTTGTCAAAAATCTTTTCGCACGCCAACGCCGTCAACGGTGTTTTCTCAGACGGTTTCCAAATCACAGGATCGCCGCAAATCAGAGCGAGAGCGGCGTTCCATGACCAAACAGCCACAGGAAAGTTAAAGGCACTAATCACGCCAATAACACCCAGAGGTTGCCAAGTTTCACGCATATGGTGACCAGGGCGCTCCGACGCGATTGTTAACCCATATAATTGTCGTGACTGCCCTACAGCAAAATCACAAATATCAATCATCTCTTGTACTTCGCCCAAACCTTCGGACAAAATTTTTCCGCATTCTAAAGTAACTAAAGCTCCTAAATCATGCTTTGCTTCACGTAGTTCCTCGCCCAATAATCGAACCAATTCCCCACGAACTGGCGCGGGTACTTGACGCCACGCCAAGAAAGACTCTTGAGCTTTACCAATCGCATTACTGACATCTTCAACAGTATGAAAATCAACATGGGAAATCACACTGCCGTCAATCGGTGTTTCAACCGCGATATCACCTTTATCTTTTTTAACCAAACCATTTTGTTTTAAAATATCATTGAACGACATTATTTAACCTCCTGTTTATAGTGAGTACTTTTATCTTTTTCATCAAGCAATGGGTAAGCCACAGTACACATATAACTATTAATTCGGCGATAATCGCGAATGATATCAACATGCAAACTGCTGGTGGCAATCGTTTCTGGTACACCATCACCAAGACGTTCAATATGCGTTGTCATGCCAGAAAGCTCGGCTTCGCGGATATCTTGCTTATCTTGTAATAATTTTTTCGCCATATCGACATCGTTAGACACAAAAATTGATTGTGCCAGTTGGACGGACTCCATAACTAGGAAATGGATATGAGCAATCTCTCTCATACCCTCATCTGAAAAATTGATATTCCGCTTTATTTTTTTCAAGGCTAATGGCATTAAATTTTTGTCAATAACATCGCCTGCATGCTCTAAGTTTGTTGAGAAAGTTAGAACTTGAACATATCTCTGCGCTTCTTCTTCGCTCATAAATTCTTGCGATAGCTTCGCCATATAAATTTTTATCTGTCCGTAAATATCATCAATAACATCATCTGCTTCACGAACTTTTTTAAGTAACGCCATATCATTTGTTTTGAACACCGTGATGGTGCTGTCTAACATTTCTTGAACCATATCCGCCATGCGAAGGGTTTCACGCGTTGCAGATGCCAACGCAACAGATGGCGTTGGTAAATCTTTATGATCCAAATAACGCGCCTGAGATGGGTCATCTTTTTCAACCACATCAGGAATGATATACTGGCATAACTTACTCATTATCCCTGTAAAGGGCAGGAATATCAGAGCCAAAGTAACATTAAAAAACGTATGGAAATTAACAATTTTACGCGTTTCATCGCCACCCAATATATCCAGATGCGGCTTAATATAAGGAATAAAGCAAAACACCGCCACTACACCAATAAGACGAATAATAAGATTACCCACCGGTACACGGCGCGCCTCTGGATGGTCTTTCAATGTTGCTAAAATGGGCGGTATTGTACCGCCTAAGTTTGCGCCAAGCACCATATAAATCCCTAGCTCCAACGGTAAAATACCACTAGCCACGAAAGACATTAATAACAAAACAATGGCTAATGACGAGTGCGCCAGCCATGTTAGTAAAGCCGCAATTAATATACCGAAAATTTTATCAGAACTCAGCGCCTCTAAAACGATAGGTAATACTTCAGACTCTTTCAATGGTTGCGCCGAAGTTTTAATCCACATTAAAGCGAATAGCATAAGAGCGGCCCCAATCAAAATACGGCCTAAATTTTTGAACCGCCCTGATGACTTCTTCATCGAAAAAGCGATATATCCAGCAATCATAAATAAAGGAATTAAGAAGCTTAAATCTAGTGAGAAAACTTGTGCTACCAACGTTGTACCAACATCCGCGCCCAAAACCATCGCCAAACCTGTGGCAGAATTTATCATCCCCTGCCCGACAAAAGCCGATATAATTAAGACCGTCGCCGTAGAACTTTGAAGAAGCGCGGTTATACCCATTCCTGACAGGAAAGAAAGAACACGGTTTTTCGCACCCACGGCCAAACCACGCCTTAGCTCTGCGCCAAAACCATGAGTGATCCCCAAACGTACTAACCCTACCCCCCAAAGCAGAAGGCAAACACCAGCAACAATATTCAGTAAAACAAGAGTCGGGGTAATAAGAATTCTCCTAATAAAGGAAATGAAAAACTACTAACGTAGTTTAAAACCCAGCACCAATTTGCGCAAGATACTCTTCCTCTTCAGGCGTGTTATCCCGCTTCAAAATCTTATTCCTATGGGGAAAGCGTCCAAACTGTTCAATAATTTTGAAATGTCGTACCGCATACTCATATCCCAGTTGATCTTCATCTTTAGTCTTTTCAAACAATTCAACACTCCGCCGTTGATCGTTTAAATTCTCACTATGTTCAAACGGTAGGTAAATAAAGCGACGTTTTTGTGGAGAATGCACCTGATCCAGTCCCTTAGAGATGGCGTATTTTGTGACAATTAAAGCTTTTTTATCGGTTGCAAAAGCTTTCGGAGTACCGCGAAACATATTACGAGGCATCTGATCAAGCAGTAAACATAAAGCCAAAGCCCCATCTGCATTATGCTGCCAATCATCATACCCACCCTGCGCTGCGGTTTCATAAGCACCTTCAAAGCGTTCAGTAATAATTTTATCAAACGCTTCATTGACCTGAAACCATTGAATAGGTTGAGTTTCAACGAACCAAAAATCTAATATGTCTTTTTGTAAATCTTTCATAGCCGTGATTCTATCAAAGTTTAGAATCAGGGGAAAGCAATGATCTGTATAATATGGATATTAATAGTGCCACCAAGGCAAAAATGTAAGTTTATTTCTTTACATCAGCCCAGATTTTACGCTTAACCGCATACATAAGCCCCGCAAACACAAGAAGGAACAAAATCACTTTAATTCCTGTGCGCTTACGAATTTCCATTTTTGGCTCTGCCGCCCACATCAAGAACTCTGAAACATCCTTAGAATATTGCGCCGCCGTTGTCGGACTACCGTCTGAATAACCAACGACATCATCCGACAAAGGATTCGCCATCGCGATTTTGTTCCCCGCCATCACTTTGTTCCAGTGCTGACCGCTTGCTAAAACAACGCCCTCTGGTGGTTCTTCATAACCAGTTAAAAGCCCATAAAGATAATCAGGGCCACCTGCGCGCGCTTTTGCAATCAAAGAAAGGTCAGGCGGTAACGCTCCACTATTGGCATATTTGGCTTGCTGATCGTTTTTATACGGGTTTTTAAAAGCATCACTTGGGCGCATAGGGCGTTCAATAGGTTCGCCCTCTTCATCCAACTCATTCATATCAATGGTCGTATTTTCTGCCGCTATCGCTTTAATTTGGCTCTCGTCATACCCAAGGTCGCTCAGATTACGGTACGATAAATATTTCATTGAATGGCAAGCAGAACACACCTGTGTGTAGACTTGAAAACCACGTTGCAACGCGCCGCGATCAAATGTTCCAAAAGGACCATTAAATCCCCAATTTTGTTTCTCTACGGCATGCGAACTTTCACCCGCCTGCGCCAAAGGAGAAAAGCTTAAAACAACAACCAATAAAGTAAGGGTAAATTTAATCATCATGACGCCGCTTTCGTATTTTTATTAAGCACTGCTTCATTGATGCTATTAGGCAGTGGCACGACAGGCTCTTTCTTATTCAAAAATGGGATAATCACAACAAAGAAAGCAAAGTAATATACTGTACATAATTGCGCCAAAGGAACCCAAAACCCTTCGGCTGGCTTACCACCACAAACACCCAAAACAAAAGCGTTAATAACAAATAAAATTAAAGCAATTTTGTACCAAGGACGGAAACGCGCACTGCGTACAGGATGTTTATCCAAAAACGGTAAAATAAATAACATCGCAATAGACCCAAACATCAACAACACACCGCCCAGCTTAGCAGGACAAAGAACAAGCCCTGTAAATGGAATAGCAATATCAAACGTAATCGCCCGTAAGATCGCGTAAAACGGTAGGAAATACCATTCAGGAACGATATGTGTCGGCGTTACCAATGGATTAGCAGGAATGTAATTGTCAGGGTGCCCCATATAATTTGGTGCGAAAAAGACAAAACCTGCGAAAATAATAAGGAACACAACAATTCCAAATGAGTCTTTCATTGTGTAGTAAGGGTGAAATGGCAATGTGTCTTGCTTCCCTTTAGGTTCTATTCCCAAAGGGTTATTTGATCCTGTGACGTGCAACGCCCAAACATGAAGAAACACAACGCCCACAATTAAAAACGGAAATAGGTAATGCAGTGCAAAGAAACGATTTAGCGTTGGATTATCAACCGAAAATCCACCCCAAAGTAATGTCACAATGCTGTCCCCAACCAAAGGAATAGCAGAGAATAAGTTGGTAATAACTGTCGCACCCCAAAAACTCATTTGTCCCCAAGGAAGCACATAACCCATGAATGCGGTTGCCATCATCAATAAGAAAATAAGAACCCCTAGCATCCAAAGCAGCTCACGCGGTTGTTTATAAGAGCCATAATACATTCCACGAAAAATATGAATATAAACCGCAATAAAGAAAAAGGAGGCGCCATTAGAATGCAAGTAACGCAACAACCAACCGTGATTAACATCACGCATAATGCGTTCAACAGAATCAAAAGCAATTTCAGTATTCGCGGCATAGCTCATCGCCAACACAATTCCCGTGATAATCATCAGCGATAACATGACCATCGCAATCGCGCCAAAATTCCAGAAGTAATTGAAGTTCTTAGGTGTTGGAAAAATACCATACTCTTTTTGCAACAAACTGAATATTGGAAGGCGGGAATCAACCCACTCCATCACAGGATTATCTAATTTTTCTCTATTTCCACTGCTCATTATCTAAGCCCTAACCAATCTTAATCATTGTATCATTTATAAACGTATAGTCAGGAATCGCCATATTTGTCGGCGCAGGCCCTTTTCTAATACGTCCCGAACTATCATAATGCGAGCCATGACAGGGACAAAACCAACCATCATACTCACCCTTAACATCCGCATTTTTTTGTCCCAAAGGCACACACCCCAAATGGGTACAAATACCAACCATAACCAACCATTTTTCATGACCTTCTTGGACACGTTCTTCATCCGTTTGAGGATCACGAAGCTCACCTAAGTCGACAGCTTTCGCTTCTTCAATTTCTTTGGCTGTCCGGTGGCGAATGAAAACAGGCTTACCGCGCCACATAACCGTAATGGCTTGACCTTCTTCAATTGGGCTTAAATCAACCTCTGTTGATGATAATGCCAGTGTGTCTGCCGCAGGGTTCATTTGGTCAATAAGAGGCCAAGCAAAAGACCCTGCCCCCACTGCGCCAAACGCCGCCGCTGTTAAATAAAGAAAGTCGCGACGTGTCTCGCCTTCACCATGATTACCCTCAGTTGAAGAAGGCTTTTTTGTCTGATCTGCACTCATTTTTATTTTTTACCGCAATCTTATTAAAAGTTTAGATAGAAAATCTAAAATAGGGGAATACCACCATATTATCACCCAATACAAGTTATAATTTAAGGTATAAGTTTCTAGCGAAGAATCCTAGATTTTTACGCAAAAAAACCTTACCTTGCCCACAAGATGATACATATTGCTCTATTTCAGCCAGATATCCCACAAAATGTGGGCGCCGCCATACGGCTGTGCGCCTGCCTTGGCATAACATTGCATATCATAGAACCTTGTGGATTTCCTTGGGATGCAAAAAAAATTAGACAATCAGGCATGGATTACCTCCAAGAGGCGCATATTATCCGTCACGATTCGTGGCAAGCCTTCCAAAAAGAATATAAAGAATGGCGCTTTGTCTTAATGACAACAAAAGCCTCCATTCCCTATACAGACTTTCAATTCTTAGAAAACGACATCCTGATAGCGGGGCGTGAAAGCGCGGGCGTTCCTGAAGAAATCCACCAAACTATAGAATCACGCGTGATAATCCCTATGTCTGGTAAAGCCCGCTCTTTGAACATTATTAATGCAACCTCTATGATTGTAGGAGAGGCCATAAGGCAAACAACATGACTGACATAACAACCGATTGGACACATCGAAAAAAGCAAGCAACTCAATGGTTTAAGACCTTGCGGGACGATATATGCACCGAATTTGAAGCCATAGAAACTGAACTTAATGAAACCGAGAGTCATGGCGACAAACCAGCAGGCAACTTTGAACGCAAACCTTGGAACCGTGAAAACAGTGACGAGCCCAACCATAGTGGCTCTATCTTAAAAGGCGGCGGTGAAATTTCTTTAATGCGCGGCCGCGTCTTTGAAAAAGTCGGCGTAAACATCTCGGAAGTTTATGGAAGCTTCTCTCCTGAATTTGCCGATAAAATCCCCGGTGCAAAAGAAAGCAATGGCGAATTTTGGGCGGCGGGTATATCCCTCGTTGCACATATGCAAAGTCCCCTCGTCCCTGCCGTACATATGAATACTCGTATGATTGTTACCTCAAAGGGTTGGTTTGGTGGCGGATCTGACCTCACCCCGATGATTAAAAACACTCAAGATACCAATGATTTCCACGCCGCTTTTAAATCTTGCTGTGATAAGCATGACCCTGCTTACTATCCTGAATATAAAGCATGGTGTGATCGTTACTTTTATTTACCGCACCGTGATGAACCGCGCGGTATTGGTGGCATATTCTATGATTATCTAGATTCCTCCGATAAAGGCGGAGGTTGGGACAAAGATTTCGCCTTCACCCAAGATGTTGGCAAAACTCTACTTGATATCTACCCTCAGCTCATCCGCCGCCACATGCATAAAGAATGGACAGCCGAACAACGTGAAGCGCAACTTATTAAACGGGGACGTTATGTTGAATATAACCTGCTCCATGATCGCGGAACACAATTTGGTCTTAAAACTGGCGGTAATACTGAGGCTATCTTGATGTCACTGCCCCCTGAAGTTAAATGGCCATAAAAAAACTGAGGACAAAACATCCTTTTTGTTGACAATAATCTTTATATTGCTTAATTAATACGGAAATAAAATATTATGGAGTAAAATATGTCAGACACAAAAACAGCTAGCATCTTAACACAACCTTTTGATTCAGTTGCACAAGCGCAAGAAGCTATCACAGATTCAACAGAAAAGCCTCAACCAGGCATGCAATTCACAATTGTCCGAAACATGCCAGGAAATGGTCAACCTGCAACAGTCAGCGTTTCCGAATTACAAGATACAGAAACAAGACAGGAAGAAATAGAGCGTACCAGGCCTAAAGGAAATCAACCGATTGGATCCATTCCTTATCAATGGGGTTTATAAAACCTTATCAAGCCACTCATCCGTACGGCGTTGTAACTCTATGCCTAAATCGGGGCCAGTGACGAAGCCTTCTTTGATTAAGGTATCACCATTAATCGGGCATTTTGGGGCGCGCCAATTTTTGATGATTTCAATCATTTCCAAATTTTCTATGCCTTGCCCCTTGGCAAGGCTCAATAAATAGCCCTGCATCAACAAGCCATTACCATGCTGAAATATTTTCTTCTTCAATGACTTTTCATCTTGATAAAACGCGGCGGCCGCAACCATATCTAATTTTATAATAAACTTCTTCTGCGCGTGAGACAGACGCAAATAATCATCAAACAAGCTCGCCTTTCCACCCGCCAAAACAAACAAGCGCGTTTCAACGTTGATGGCATGATGCTCACATTGCAACGCACAAAGTTTTTCTAAAATTTCTGATTGATAGTTCTTGTTAGGCAAGCTCGCCAGCACATTATAATCAAACATAGTTTTTAAAATTTTATCCGCCTCATCAACACTTAGAATTTTCAGAAATTCACTCGTGACTCTTTCTAAGGACAAGCTAGAAATCTTCTCTGCCGCTGATTGACATGCTTTAAGCGCGACCGCATCGGCTTCCCCCTGCCCATAAAAGGCATGAAAGCGAAAGAAGCGTAAAATTCGTAAATAATCTTCATCAATACGGGTTATCGCATCACCGACAAAAATAACACGCCCCGCCTTCGCATCGGCAACACCTTCCCCCAACGGGTCAAAAACATTACCCGACATATCCGCCAATAATGTGTTCATTGTAAAGTCACGACGCCTAGCATCTTCCACCCAATCATCAGTGAAGCTGACCTCCGCATGGCGGCCATCAGTTTTATTGTCATGCCGCAATGTCGTAATTTCAAACGGCTTACCATCAACCACGGCCGTCACCGTTCCATGGTCAATACCCGTTGGAATAACCTTAATATTTGCCGCTTCTAACTTTTGAATGACCTCATCAGGCGTGTATATTGTTGCCAAATCAACATCATGAACATCTTTGTTCAAAATCCAATTACGCACACAACCTCCAACAAACAAAGTCTGCGGTCTATCATTACCCTCATTCAACGCATGCATGATCAGTTTCGTTGCTTCATCTTGCATCCATGAAGGGGGCTGTAATGTTAATTCGGTTTTCATCCTGTCATTATAGAATGAATTTATCCGCCATGATAGCGGCTTGCGTTCTATTTTTAACACCCATTTTACTATAGATATTTTGCAAGTGATATTTCACCATCGACGAAGCCAAGCCAGACTCCCTTGATATCTCTCTATTTGAAGCCCCTTGAACCAATTTTTTCAAAAACATCTCTTCTGTCAGGTTGAAATTAAACGCCTTACGCTCTCTTGTCTTTTGCAAAATAAGACAGCAAATATCCGCTATCTGCTTAACGGGGGTTGAAGTGCTAATTACTCCCGTTACATCCAAATTTTTAAAGTTTTTATCTGAAATAACGATCATTGGCACATTGGGATAAAGTGCCGCAATTTTATAAAGCCGTCGCGGGTGCGTATTTTGCCCTTCAACAATCAGTAGCTTAGGCTGGGTATTACTATCAATATCATCTAAAGAAAAAGGTTGAATAACCTCCCCGTCCAAAAACAAACTTAAATTTTTTATAAACATATCTGCGGCAACTTGCCGTTCATCATAAAATAAAATCATCGTACCCTTCCCCTCACAGAAAAGGTTGCACTATCCATGCCATACAAAGGCGCTAATATTTCAATAGGTTAGAGATAGAGACTAAGTACGTTTTGCATTTTGCAACGCGGCCCCGTTCGCAATTTGCAAAAAAACTATCTCGTGGCGACATGTATAGACGCATTAACGGGTGGTTGCTTTCCCTTCAGGCTGTTACGATAAACATAGACACCTTCCAACACACGTTGCACATAATTGCGCGTTTCATAAATAGGAATTTGCTCAATCCAATCAATTAAATCAACTTGGCTTGAACGGGGATCACCCATTTTTTTAATCCATTGGTCAACACGCCCAGGGCCAGCATTATACGCCGCTGCCGCCATTGCATAGTTACCATTAAAGCGTCTGGTCATCTGCCCTAAATATTTTGAACCCAGCCTGATGTTATGCGAAGGACGAGATGTCAGCCATGCTTTTTGATGGTTAAGCCCTGCTCTTGATGCTGTCTCACGTGCAGTCGCAGGCATTAATTGCATCAACCCTCTTGCGCCTGCGTGACTAATCGCATTCTGGTCAAAACGGCTTTCTTGACGAATAATCGCATTAATAAACGCCCATTCAACATTATTGATATTCTTAAGCTCTCGTATCTTTTGCGGGTAAAGATACTTACCCAAGGTCACACCTTTTTTACGCTGTAAATCTTGCGCAATCTTAATTGCAATATCTGGTTGCCCCAATCGCGTTGCTAAATTAGCCGCTTTCTCGTAATCACCTGCTGACTTTGCATGCTCTTTTAACCTTAACAAAAATGCTGACGCTTCTTTTCTCAAGCCTGCATTTGATAGGTAAGTCGCGGCGCTTGCTAAATCATTATTGGCATTACTTTGTTGTCCCGTTGAGCTACGCGTATTTAACGATACTTGACGTCCTGTTCTTTCTGCCGCCAGTTGACCATAGAAAGTTTCAGGGTATTTCGCCGCAACATTATACCATTGAGTTGCAATCTGTGGATCATTCAATGCGTCACTGGCACGACCCGCCCAATAAGCACCACGCGCCCGGCTAATGGGACTTTCAACATTTTTATAAAGCGTTTCAAAATGTTCAAAAGCTTTATAGGGTTGGTTATTAAACCGAAGTGCTAAGAAACCCGACACCCACTCTGCTTGTGACTTCGGGAACCCTTCGCGTTGTTTGTGCGACGAAGCCAAGCGATAAGCTTGTTTATATTGTTTAGCTTCCATTAAACGGCGAACAACAATGTGTCGTTCCTTCCACCATCGTGATGGAATACTCATTTTACTCGCCGAAGGAGACGCGTTTAAAATTTCAATAGCGCCTTGGTTTAGCTTCTTTTTTCTACGCCACTGCAAACGATCAAATAACAAACCTTCATTATTTTGCAACTGAGCGGGGACCGCATTAATCAACCCGTTCACATCACTCTTCCCTTGCGCTAATGCTCTACGTGCCGCCGCCAACTGTGGATATCCGCCACCAATGACATCGGCTATCGCTTGTGCATTGGAAAACTCTCTTCTATTTAACAACATATCCATACGCTTAATATGGTTTTGGCGACTTAAAGAGGCTCCATACGCTCCATATATCTTGCGTTGCTCATCACGGGTTAAAGACGCCGTTTGCCACCATTTATTTAGCGTTTGTTTTGCGTTGTTCCCCTTAGCTTGAACATAAGCACTCATCGCTTGCGCGGTTATAGGTTCGTGGCTATTAAAAAACTGTAACTGGCTAGGGCTAAGCTGTCCGCCACCTAATTTTTCTTCACCTTTTTTTTGAATTGTAATCGCATACGGCCATTTCGGGTGTGTCTTAATGAAACTCGCCACTTCAGAAAAAGATGTATTAGGCGCTCCTTTATAATAAATATACCAATTCAACGTATCTTGCGCTGTACCTTTTAAAGAAGAACGGGCGGCCAATGCCGCACTCATATTACCTTGCTCTGCTTGGCGAAGCGCATTGGTTAATGTCTGATTTGCCTTTGCATGGGTAGAAAACACGCAAAAGGCCAATATCATGGCAAAGCACCCGATAATTCTTCGAAAGTTGACCTTCATTTCTTAAAACCCTTTTTCTTGCATGAGACCCTTTAAATCTATAGGGTATGACAATATTTTCAAAGCAAATAACAGGGGTTAACCCCAAAGATATACGAAGAGAAAAAGATGTTTAAAGGATCCATAACAGCGTTGATTACCCCTTTCACCAAAGATGGTGAAATTGATTGGCCTGCTTTCGATAAATTTGTCGAATGGCAAGTTGAGCAAGGCAGTGACGGTGTTGTCCCATGTGGTACGACGGGTGAGTCGCCAGTTTTAAGCCATGCCGAACACAAGAAGGTTGTGAAACGTTGTGTTGAAATTGTGAATAAGCGCATTCCTGTTATTGCTGGTACAGGGTCAAACAACACCGCCGAAGCCATTGAATTAACGCAAGAAGCGAAAGATGATGGTGCGGACGCCGCCCTTATTGTTACCCCCTATTACAACAAGCCATCACAAGATGGACTATACGCACATTATAAAACCATCAATGATACTGTTGATATCCCTGTCATTCTTTATAACGTACCAGGGCGTAGCATTATTGACCTTGCTAACGAAACTGTAGCGCGTTTGGCACAATTAAAGAATATTGTTGGTATTAAAGATGCAACCGCTGACCTCACGCGCCCTGTTATCATGCGTAATGAAATTGGTGATGATTTTTGCTTATTAACTGGTGAAGATGGCACCACTGGGGCTTACTTATCACAAGGTGGTGATGGGGCTATATCTGTATCCTCCAACGTCGCCCCTCAGCTTTGTGCACAAGTCCATAAAGAATGGGCCAATGGTAATATCGAAAAATTCCAAGAATTAAACGCGTTATTATCTCCACTTCATGACGCTATGTTTTGTGAAAGTTCACCCGCCCCCGTTAAATATGCGACAAGCTTATTGGGCTTAAGCACCGATCATGTCCGTCTTCCTTTGTTGAGTGCGTCTAATAAGGCGCAAGCCCTTGTGACGCAAGCTATGGAATATGCGGGGTTACTTGATAGCGCAAACAAGATCAACAAAGTCGTTAACGGTTAGAATGAACTGCTATTGTTATGGTCAAAAAAGATAAGAAAAAAACTGGGTTGATATCAACCGATAAGACCGTAGCAGATAATCGTCGTGCTAACTTTGATTACGCAATAGAAGATAAGTTTGAAGCTGGCCTCATGCTTGTGGGGACGGAAGTCAAATCATTACGCCATGGACAATGTATGTTGGCGGAATCTCACGTTGCTGAAAAGGATGGAGCACTTCATTTGCTTAATGCCCATATCCCTGAATACCAACAAGCGGGGCATTTAGCACAACACGAACCCCGCCGCGCTCGTAAGCTTCTTTTGAAGAAAAAAGAAATTAACAAACTTATGGGAGCAGTCTCTCGTGAAGGGTACACCATTATCCCAATAAAGCTTTACTTTGATAAACGAGGCCTCGCCAAACTTGAGATAGGCTTAGCCAAAGGTAAAAAACAACATGACAAGCGCGAAGCCATAAAACAAAAAGACTGGGCACGCGATAAACAACGTATTTTAAAAAATAATCGTTAATTATAACTTGAAACACCGCTTTTAACTTGACGTCTTATGGCAAAAAAACTATTCATCAACTGGAGCAATAAAAACTACGGATGTTAAAATGGGTCGTAACTACTCAGATAGAATGACTGGCGCTGCTAGAACACCAAAAGAGTTGGCAAGAAGGGATTTTGAGAGGGAACACGATAAAAGATATGGGGGAGGTGAGCACCACCCAACACGCAAAGAACAAAAAAGACGATGGGAAGATCAGCAACCCAACCCCAGAAGAGTGAGAAACTCCCTACAACCATAAAAAAGTCATTTAAAACGATAAAATCTCCGCCTCGGGAAAAGCGGAGATTTATCGAGAGATAAACTTTTCAAAATTATCTTTTAATCACTTAAATATATTATTTAGTTTTCTTAGTTTTCGCCTTTGGTTCTTCAACTGATGGCTCCACAACCTCTAAATCGGGCGCTGCTTTATCATCATCGCCACCAACCAGCATTGCTTCAGAAATAAGCCCCGCATGTTGACGGATTTTATTTTCAATAGAGGCCATAAGTTCAGGATGGTCGAGTAAATATTGTTTAGAGTTTTCACGCCCTTGACCAATACGCTCTCCTTCGGCACTAAACCATGATCCTGACTTCTCAACAAATCCACCCTGTACGCCTAAATCAAGGATTTCACCTGTCTTAGAGATACCCTTACCGTACATGATATCAAATTCTATCTGACGGAATGGAGCCGCCATTTTATTTTTAACAACCTTCACACGTGTATGGTTACCTACAACCTCATCGCGATCTTTAATTTGACCAATTCTACGAATATCAAGACGGACGGAGGAGTAGAACTTCAACGCATTCCCCCCTGTTGTTGTTTCAGGAGAACCAAACATAACACCGATTTTCATACGAATTTGGTTAATAAAGATAACCGTTGTACGAGAGCGTGAAATTGATCCTGTTAACTTACGCAACGCTTGTGACATAAGACGCGCCTGTAACCCCACATGATGGTCACCCATATCACCTTCTAATTCCGCACGCGGTACCAAGGCCGCAACAGAATCAACCACCACAACATCTAAAGCACCAGAACGCACCAGCGTATCTGTAATTTCTAATGCTTGCTCACCTGCATCTGGCTGAGAAATAAGAAGTTCATCAACATTACAGCCTAATTTTTTAGCATACCCAGGATCAAGCGCATGTTCTGCATCGACAATCGCGCAGGTTCCCCCTGCTTTTTGCGCCTCGGCAATAATATGAAGTGCCAATGTTGTTTTACCTGAGCTTTCTGGACCATATACTTCAACGATACGACCACGCGGTACACCCCCAATTCCCAATCCAATATCAAGTCCTAACGACCCCGTTGAAATAGATTCAACATTCATGGGGTTATGCTCGCCATTCAACTTCATCACCGAGCCCTTACCAAAGGCACGTTCAATTTGTTGTAATGCCGCATCTAGGGCTTTATTTTTCTCATCAGCATTTTTATGCATGGGTTCATCTTTTCTCATAGGGGTTACGGGCATAGTATAATTCCTTCCTTTTTCGCATAGGGTTTATAACTGTTCAACGGATGTTCATTTGTTACTCACAAACTAGATAATGAATCTAATGTACCACGTTTGTTCTCACTGTAAAGCAAAAAGAACAAAGTTAGAACATTTTGTTTGTATAACTAAAAAAATATTAAAAAAACCTTAGGATTCCAGCGCTTCTTTAACCTTAGCAGCCAACTGCTTCAGCGTGAAAGGTTTGGGTAAAAAGAAGATTCCCTTACCCATATGATCCTTTAGCTTCTCTTCTGTATAACCGGAGATAAAGATAATTCGTAAATCTGGGCTGGTCTGACGCATACGTTGCGCCAAGGTTGGTCCATCCATATCTGGCATCATGACATCCGTAACCATCAGATCAATATTTTTATTTTCCTGTCCGTCCATTAACGTCAGCGCCGCTTCACCGTTTTCTGCCGATAAAACTTCGTACCCTTTATTAACCAAAGCCCGCGTACTAAATGTTCGCACCGCATCTTCATCTTCAACAAGAAGAAGCCGCGCAGTTCCTGTAAGGTCACCCATCATTTCTTCGGCCGCTTTAGGGTCTTCTTCTACTTCCGCATTAATTTCTTTTTCGCTCAAACGCGGTAAATAAATTGTAAATGTTGTGCCTTCTCCAACCTTACTCTCAATATTTAAGAATCCACCTGTTTGACGAATAATCCCATAAACCGTTGCCAACCCTAAACCAGTGCCCTGCCCCACATCTTTAGTGGTAAAAAATGGCTCTATAATACGGCTCATATTTTCCTTAGAGATTCCGCAACCTGTATCTTCAACAGAGATACTCACCCACTCACCCGCAGGCATCTCATCCTCACCGCACATAATCGGTTTATCATTATTAAAGTTTTCAGTCTCAATCGTTAAATGCCCACCACCGTTATCACTCATTGCATCACGGGCATTCACCGCCAAGTTAATCAGCACCTGCTCCATCTGACCAATATCAACCTTAACCATCCCTAGATTAAACCCATGCACCAGTTCAAGCTCGATGTTTGCCCCAATCAAACGCCTCAATAGATGCGATACCTCGGTTAGGATATCTGCCATATCTTGAACTTTAGGGCGTAATGTTTGCTGACGAGAAAAGGCCAATAATTGACGTACCAAGTTAGCCGCGCGATTAGAGTTTTGCTTAATCTGCATAATGTCACCAAAAGACGGGTCCCCTGGCTTATGACGCAGTAACAGCAAATCACTAAAACCAATAATAGCCGTAAGAAGGTTGTTAAAGTCATGCGCAACACCGCCTGCCAACTGTCCAACGGCTTGCATTTTTTGCGATTGAACAAATTGCACCTCAAGGTCTTTTTGTTCTGTTAAATCAATAAAGTGGAGAACAATATTATCACTTTGCTTAAAGCGGCGAGCATGCATCTGAACCGCAATCTCTTGACCGCCTTTATTCAAGAGAGAGACCTCCAGCGGAACATCCATACGACGACCTTCTTCAATATGCCCCATCGCATCCAAAACTTTTTCTTTGTAATCAGGGGCGATAAAATCTTTAAATTTCTGTCCTTCGATTTTATCAATATCAAAACCGCTTAGGCTCGCAAAGGCTGTATTACAGTCTTGAATCTCTCTATCTGGTCCAACACGAATAATCCCCAATGGCGCTTCATCAAAGAAACGCTCAAACCGGTCTTCAGAAGCCTTCAAAGCTTGGCGCATTTTTTTCTCAGAGGTTAAGTCATGAACAACACCTCGAGTCCTAATACGCCCCCCTTCTTCCCGCACAACCGCCTGATTAATACTAGCAAGGAACGTTGTCCCTGCAGGGCCTTTCATCATAATTTCAGCAACCTGCCGCGCACCGCCTTTTTCAACAACATCATAAGGAGCCGCATCTAATGGCGGTTCCTCCAAATATGTATGGAGCCTTCCTTTCCCAAGTAAACTTTCTATATCATGCCCCAACCAACGCGCAAAAGTAGCATTCACAAAGATAAAACGCCCCATTTCATCGGCAGAAAAGAACCCAACAGGGGCATTATCGGTAAAATCAATTAGTTTTTCACGCTCTTCAGAAACAGAGCGTTCAGTCTCGCGTTGATCTGAAATATCATCAACCCGCCAATGTACATACCCCGCCCAGCCAGCAACTGGCTGCGCCGTTAGTAAAAACCAATCACCTTTATTTTCAGAACCATCATCTCCCGCACGAAGTTCAATAGAATCTGTAACACCCAAACGTGCCTGTTCTGCTAATTTAACAAACAAATTATAAGCATTGCTGTTTTTAATAAAAATATTAGCCAAGCCATTTAAATCAATACTTTCTTGATCTTGGCATAAAAATTCAAAACGTTGATTATAATAGACCGTATGATCCGCGCTATTTGTAATCATACGGGCGCCGCGGCTCCCTTCTAAGACTTCGCGTATTAAAAGGCGCTCTTTCTCACGCGCCTTAACAGCATAGAAATAACGCTGCGCCCAAAAAGCAATAATACTAGAGATAACAAACAGCAACCCCGCCAAAACAAAGGTTAACGTATCAATACCCAATATAATGGCAAGCCCAACACAGCCAACGACATAAATAACGGTTAAAAACACAGACACACCGAAGCTTTTTAAAGAAGAGGTTTTTTCCTTCTTCTTTATTATATTTTTGTCATTCTGACGTTCGATGAATTCTAAGTTATCAAGAGACATGGTTCGTAGATAATGCCATGAATCATTCACGCTATACCAGCCTTAAGAGGATATCATCCCCCCAATATTATCGCAGCTTGTCCTTCAATTGGAAGATATAAGAAATAACCTCAGCAACCGCCTTATAGTGTTCCTCAGGAACCATTTCATCTAATTCAACCGTATCATAAAGAGCGCGCGCTAAGGGTTTGTTTTCAAATAAAGGTATATCATTTTCATTGGCAACTTCTCTAATACGCATTGCCACCTCATCAACCCCTTTTGCAACCAAAACGGGAGCATCCATTTCTTCAGGGTCATATTTTAAAGCCAGTGAATAATGCGTTGGGTTCGTAATAACAACATCCGCTTCTGGGACAGCCTGCATCATGCGGGCCCGCGCTTTTTCTTGCCTCAACTGACGTAATTTTGCTCGGACGTGCGGATCTCCTTCCGTTTGCTTATACTCGTCTTTTAGCTCCTGCTTACTCATCATCATTTTCTTATGATGTTCATAGCGTTGATAAACCAGATCCATCACAGCAACAACCAATAAAACAACCAGAATCCCTGACATTAACCGTAGGATTAAACCTGTCATTTCTTGCATCATCATATCTAGGGGCAGTCCAATCGTATGATCTATTGAACCGTAGAAAGGCTTAAGTAAAACATAACCAACAAAACTTATAATACCGAGCTTCAATATCCCCTTAACAAACTCCATAATCGAACGCAGAGAAAAAAGCCTTTTAACGCCACCCATCGGAGAAATTTTGCTAAAATCTGGTTTAATAACATGAGGGGCAAGTAAAGGTCCTATCTGTACGAATGGCGCCAAAAAAGCAGCCAACATCAGGACAATCAATGGTAAAGCAAGAAGACTAAGGACTTCCCAAAAAGAGGCACTTAACACAATCCCCATCCCCCCTGCTCCAGGTGGCATCATGTGAGCCCGCTCAATAAAGCTTTGCATAAAGTCTCTCATGGAAGCTAATGCAGAAGGGCCAATGGCTAGTATCACAACCGTCCCAGCAAATAACATAACCCAGTTATTCACTTCACGGCTTAACGCAACCTGCCCTTTCTTACGGCTCTCTTCCAACTTCTTCGGGGTTGGTTCCTCGGTTTTTTGGGTGTCATCTTCCTGTCCTGAATCACTCATGGCTTACCTACCTACCCGCCCTGCAATAAAAAGAAGGTCATACCTTCTTCAAATTTACCCAACCAGAACAACATCGCCGCAGAAAACACAAGAGATAACGTCAGTAACGCCAACATAATTTGAACCGGTAATATCAAGATAAAGACCTGCACCTGTGGCATGAGGCGCGATAACACTCCCATACCAATAAACAACATCATTCCAACAATAGTAAAAGGAATGGCAATTTGGAAGCCTGTTAAAAAGCTGGTCGAAAAAGCACGGATTACAAGCTGTGCCATACCGCCTGTATCGGGGATTGCGCCCACTGGAAACAGATGATAGCTCTCAACCAAACCGTAAATTAACAAGTGATGCATATTGGTTGCAAATAACAGCACAACACCAGTGACCGATAAGAACGCTCCAACGGTAGAGCCTTGTGTTGCTAATGTTGGGTTAAAAACCTGCGCGTTCGCCATACCTGACGCGTTGGATATCATCATCCCTGCTACATCCAAGGCCGTCATAAATATTCGCGCCATAACGCCCATGAAGAAACCAACGACCCCCTCCATAATAATAAGGAAAAATAAAAGAGGCAGAGCCGGCACTTGTTCAGGCATGAACGGCACCATAACCGGCGTTAAAACAAAAGAGAGAGCCAAGACGATCAATAAACGAATGTTCGTCGGAACAAAAGAATCACCAATACCAGGCATGACCATCATCGCCGTACCAAACCGTGTAAAAATAAGCATAAAGGTGAAAATACCGCTGACCAAAAATTCTTCAATGGATTGCATTTGGCTTCCGCTCTCTCATTAAGGTTTTTACCCTATTCCGATAATGCGATCGGCTATTTTTTCCATGAAGTTAATCATTATGCCTGCGAAGCTTGGCAGAAACACAAATATAGCTAAGAATATTGCCAAAATTTTAGGAACAAAAACCAACGTAATTTCTTGTACTTGGGTTAAGGCCTGAATCAATGCAATCGCCACCCCAACAACCAAACCTACAACCATAATAGGCATACTTACATGTATAACCAACATGATTGATTCACGCGCAATGTCTATAATTTCATCTTGATTCATAATAACAGTGTATCGGCAGTCTTACTTCCTGACAAGAAAGAGCATAAGAATAAAAACAAGATATTTGACTTATCATAACCCTTAAACAGGCATCCGTAAGATTTCTTGGGCGGCACTTATCATTCTGTCACGAACAGCCATAACGGTTTGAAGAGTAATTTCAGATGCTGTAACGGCTTGCACAACCTCGGTAAGCGAGGCTTCACCTGTCACTGCCCTAGCAGAGGCCGCCTCACCAGCGCGTAATGTTTGAATAGATTGAACTGCTGTATTTCTTAAAATATCACCAAATGATTCTGTTTCTGGTTCAGCCGTACCAAGGGTACTTGCGGCTTTAGATGTTGCCTCATAAGCATTTGCAGCGGCAGTCGCAGCTGGATTAGCAATTTTATCAATCATAATTTAACTCCTAAACTATAGTATAGCATAAAAAGGTTAACGAAGAAGATCAACTGTACGCGATATCATATCACGTGATTGTTCAATCATCCCCAGATTAGCCTCATAGCTTCTTTGTGCTTCTCGTACATCATTCATTTCAATCAACATATTCACATTTGGCATTCTCACATAACCTTCCTCATTCGCACCAGGATGGTCAGGCATAAACCTCAAAGGAAATTCACCACGGCGGTCATCGGTGATATCTTCAACCTGAACTGTGCGGTGACCATATTCACGGTTAAGCTCATTCTCAAACGTAATGACTTTACGGGCATAAGGATCAGCATCTGGTGTTAAGGCTGCTGTACTGGCGTTTGCTATATTCTCAGAGATAACACGTGTTCTTTCCCCGTGTGCCCGAAGGCCAAAAGCTGAAATTACGAGTGCGTCTTGTATATCTGGCATATTATTTTAACCGTTACACAGGGCAAGCCCGAGAACGCTCCTTTCTTCATTATTACTGCTGTCTACCCAAAGCTGTTTGGATAAGCCCAACGTTTTTACGTACTAAGTTAGTCATTAAGTTATAGTCCATGGTTGTTTGAGAAGCTTTAACCATTTGTTCCTCAACAATAACCGCGTTATCACCAGGGGCAACTTCGTATGTTATCCGTGCTTTCCGGCTTCTAGGGTCATTAATCTCTCCACCAGGGGCTATATGCCCTGCTGTTGTCTGCGCCATTCTGACCTTGTTAGACCCTGTCACATCTTTTAAAACTGCGCCAAAATCAACATCTCTTAAATCTCTTGGACGATACTCTGGTGTATCTGAGTTGGCTATGTTCTGTGCCAAAACCGCTTGACGCGTGCTCAGGAAGTCCATCTTTGCACCCATAGCTTGGAATAATGCTATATTTCCTAGACTCATATTGTTACCCTAACTTCTTAAAATTAAACTTTCACAGGAATAAATTGCAGGAAACGTGCCAATGGTGGATGAATTTGATGATGGCTATGAAAAAGAAGGGAAAGATGCGCTAAAGCCTTTAAATATAACGGAAAAACCAACGCGTCAAACTGCCGTTGCTCTTAAAGATGGCTCCATAGATGGGCTATTACCGACCATTACTGCCGCTGGACGGGGAAAACTTGCCGAGCAAATATTAGCCATTGCCCATGAAAATGGCGTAAAAGTCCGCACCGATGCCGATTTAACCGAAATTTTAGCTAAGATTGAGCTGGAAAGCCCTATCCCGAGCGAAGCTTTAATGGCTGTTGCTGAGATATTATCCTATGTTTATCGCGCCAATGGCGAGCCAAACCCTTTTGACGTTGTCTTAAAAGATGTTATGGATGAACAAGCGCAACAAGATGATAGAAGCGACAAAGATGAGTAACTCAGACAGTATTACTAATAAACTAAAAGAAATGAGTCTTTTTATTGACCAAGCCGAAGCCGCATTAAAAAAAGGAGAAGTAATCAATTTATCTCACCTTGATAAGGAAGTAGAAAAACTTTGCGAGCAAGCCTTAAACCTCCCTCCCGAAGATGCTAAAGCCATTCAACCTATTATGGGTGAGGTTATTTCTAAACTTGAAAATCTAGCTCTCTCGCTACAAAATTTTCAATCTAGTTTAAAAGACAGGGCAGAAGATTTAAAAAAACATGAAGAGAATAAGGAAAAAGACGCATGACTTACCAAGATTACTTAAAATTTGTCTTTGCCCTTATATTCGTAATTTCCCTTATGGGAGGCCTGTCCCTCTTACTCAAACGCTTTGGTTTTGGGCAAGGCGGCCTTGGTGCTATGATATCCCCAAAAAATAAACGCCTTAAAGTTATTGAGATAACGCCGATAGACCCTAAACATAAAGCCGTTTTGCTACAGCGTGACGATATACAGCACCTTGTATTATTTGGCGCAAACGGCGACACTGTCATTGAAACAAATATTAAAGCTCCTCAAGTTCAACCTGAAGATAAAAATGAAACAACGTAAAACTGAACCATTTTTTAACAAAAGTATGAAACGCTTTATCGCCGTTAATATTGGCTTGACCGTTCTGTGTGGCTTACTACTTTTAGGCTTAACTACCAACCCCGCATGGGCGCAGGCTTTAAGCATTGATCTTGGTGGCGGTGAAGGTGGTACAGTCACGGGGCGCGTTGTTCAACTTGTCGCTTTACTCACCGTTCTCTCACTTGCTCCTTCTATTTTGATCATGATGACATCATTCACACGTATTATCGTGGTGCTGTCATTCCTTAGAACTGCCATTGGTGTGCAACAAACACCGCCCAATACTGTCATGGTATCGCTTGCCCTGTTTTTAACTTTTTTCGTTATGGCACCGACATTTACAAAAGCGTATGAAGCAGCTTTACAACCCCTCATCAATGAAGAGATTGATGAAATAACAGCCTTTGAACGCGGGATAGAACCCTTTAAAGAGTTCATGTTACAACATGTCAAAGAAGTAGATTTACAGCTCTTTACTGAACTGAGCGATAGTGGCCCTTTCGCCGAACCTATGGATATCCCTATCCAGATATTAGTTCCCTCTTTCATGATTTCTGAGTTACGTCGCGCTTTTGAAATTGGCTTTATGCTGTTTCTGCCTTTCCTCATCATTGACTTGGTCACGACCTCTATTTTGATGTCGATGGGTATGATGATGCTACCACCCATTATCATATCACTACCATTTAAGGTGATATTCTTTGTGCTCGTCGATGGTTGGTATTTAATATCAGGATCCCTGATACAAAGCTTCGGCCCCACTGGCCCACCCCTCGTTGCGGGCGGTTAAACAAGCCCAATGATTTTAGATGTTAGTTAGAGCTTTTATAGTTTTCTAAGAACCCACCGAACAGATCAACCTCAGAGATAAGCGACATTACTGATTCACGATCTTCCAAAACACCCAACTGTCTTGGACGGGTAACCAAGTCAAAAATTCGCGCCTTCTCACTTTGCTTCATAAGGTCACCGTATTGCCCCCGCAACTGTGCCAATGCAGAACGACCACCAGAGAGGTTAAGCGCAATAGCGCGATTTAAAACTAAATTTTCTTGATACTCCTCCATCGGGCGAGTTGGTGATATATTCGCAAAAGAAATCAGGTCTTGAAACGCATTGGCCGCATCATTCCACAGCCCTCCATTCCACGCAATATCAGCACGCAAGCGGGCTAACTTCTCACTGCTTTTTAAATCTTTTAAGAGAGATAACGCCTTACTCGCTTCACCAATTTCTGAAAGCGCGCGCGCGCGAAGCATTCTTATTTCTGTAACCAACGCACCAGAACCACCACCTAATTGCTTTAAAGTACTCTGCGCATTATCTAAAGCCGTAAGAGCGTTATCAGGTTTATTATCTAGCAAGTATATCGCCGCCAAACGGATACCCACCCTTACCTTATCCTCCCCTTTAAGACGGAAATTCATTTGATCTTCAAGTAAGGCAGAGGCCCTTCCCAATAAATCAACATCGACCAAACGCTCAGCCAGGTTTTGAACAAAAACATCACCTTCACGACCCGCAGGTGTCAGCTCTTTAAATTCATCATAAATACTAACCGCATCCAACGGTGAAACAGTTTCCAACGTTCCATCAGTAAACAGGTTGCGAAAACTATTCGTCATATAGTCCGTTACTTCTTCGGAAATTTTTGAATTAGGGGACAAACCAACGGCGTTTCTTAAAACTGTTAATCCTTTTAAGTATTCTTCATTCTCTACGTAAATTTTTCCCAACCTGAAGTTAACTAAGGTTTCAAGTTCATCCCCACGCCACGCATATCGCAACCCCTCTAAACGATCAATCGCCTTAGTCGGTGTTATCTTCTGACGTTCTAATTGCATCCGTGTCACAGAAAGTCCCGCTTTCGCACGGTGATAATCATCTTTACCCGTCAATAACTGCTTCCAATTATTTAACGCTTCCTCAGGGTTACCCGCTTGGCGTTCCATTTCTCCTTGTAAATATTTCCATGCTGATTGCCTTGGCACCGACATCTTGGCAAAATCAGGCTCCAACATGGAAAGCAATCTTTCAGCAATATTTATATTTCCTGCTCGTAACGCAACCTCTGCCAAAGCCAAGGCTAACGGCTCTTTAATCGGCATAGGATACTCAGACAAAACCTCAAACTTAGTTGGCATTACTTTATCGGCTTGTTGCCAATCTTCTAACCCCGCCAACGCCGCCGCTTTCCAATAGTTAATCTCACCATATTGCTGGATCGCTGGCTTCATCAGGTTTTCAATAGCCTCATCATATTTAGAAGATAAAGTTGCCGCTGCTCCGCGAATGGCTGAATACTCAGGTGTATCTTCAATACCTGGTAACTCTTTTTCTGCAACACGCAACAACCCCAATGCTTCAGGACCACGATCATTCGCCAAGTTCAGTTTTGCCATTGTAATCAAATCTTCAACTTTTGTACTACCCTGCTTATTTGCCGCCGCAACCATTAAAATACGACGGTTTTCAGCTAGAGACTGACTTCCCCCCATTTCCCAGCGATTAAAGTCAAAGATTTGCGTAATATCACGCGGGTTTTTTATACGGTCAAAGGCATCATTTTCTTTTTCAATATCATTACGTAACACCAAAGGCGCAGTATCGCTTGACGGTGAAACCGCCAAACCCGACGCACTCGATAAAGATACTCCGCCTTCAGAAATATTAGCATCCAGATCATCAATTCTAGAGACCAACGCCATACCAATCGTGGAAGACAGAACCTTCATATCAACCAGCTCACGCGCAGAGCCTATTGTTTGGCCTGTGTCACCAACGGTAACAACTGTAATATCATCCCCTATCAATGGGTCTTTTAAGGTTAATATTTTACGCGCTGTTTGTAGCGGCCAAAAGAGTGAACGGCTTGCACCATCTACCGTTTGAGTTTCGTTTGTTTCCATCTTTATTGGGGTTTTATCACGCGGGTTTGGCGTTACAATAATCCGCCATAACAAACCGCCACCCTCACCATAAAAATGTGTACCTTCAGGCTTTAAAAGGCGGTAAGCTTTCCCCGCCGTTATATCAATTTCTTCAAACGTACCTAATTTTTCATGATTTGGACCAGAGGCTGTTGGCGGTATTTTTAACGTTGGGTCATCTTGAACAAGCCATAAATATCCTGCCCGTTCAAAAACAGCTAAGCCAACATTACGCGTCGAACTCACTGTAACAACCAAAGGATCTTTAATATCCTTCCCTGCTTCACTAACATCTTCTAAACTCTCCGAGGACGGTTCCTCAGCAACAATTTGACCTTGCTTAGGCTCTTCTTCTTCCTCTGTTTTAGGCGCAGGTGTAACAACAGCGGCCTGACGCGAAGGCTCTCCTGCTGAATTATAAACATCAACTATAAGGCGGTTGCCAATTTTAAAATGCCTGAATTTACTTTCTTCAGGGATTGCCACGGAAAATTTTAGGGGGTCACCTGCCGATGATAAAATCGATATAGTGCCAATATTCTTAACATTAGTAACATTGGCTATACTGGCCTGCGCCGCTTTTTTAAAAGTTACGATTAAGGTCGCTCCCTCTTTCTCAACACTATAATCCGCGCCGCTTTTCCAATCAAAAACCAACCGTGAATAATCATCATTATTCGCCGCCCGTACCTCTAGTTTTTCTTGCGCATAAACCGTTCCGTTTGCCCCCAAAACAACGAAGGCAGCAACCATCATGGTAACGCGCAACAAACAAGATATATGTTGATTTAATATCATATTGGAATCCTGCCACAGCCCCTAGTAAAGAACAAGAAAGGCATTGGCTTTTTCATCAAGATATTCAGTAATTTAGCAGAATAAAGATACGTACTTATCGAATAATTGGGATACCTAAATCAAATAGCTCAAAACGTCTGCCATCATCTTCCATAACAACAACATCAACACGGCGTGAAAGATCTAACCTTTCCTGCACAGCTATTTTGGAAGATAAATCCTCATATCGCGCACTCGCATGACCACGCACCGTAATTGGGCGGGTATAACCGACATTTTCAAGAACAGCGGCAACATTGGTCGCACGCGCCAAAGATAACTCCCAATTAGAGGGGAAATCCCCACCGGTAACAGGGCGTGGATCAGTATGCCCTACAACTTCGATTCTATTTTTTACACGGCTTAAAGTTCCCGCCAAAGAAAACAACGCTTGATTCCCTAGCTCTTTAACTGTCGCCTGCCCCGCATCAAATAATAGATTTTGCGGTAGTGAAATAATTAAACTTGTTCCCATTGGTATCATGCGAACTTGGCTTAAAGCAGGTTCTTTCTCAACCAACTTATCAATAATCGCCTGTAGGTACGTTAGGTTTAATGCTTTAGAAAAATTTACTCTTTCAATATTAATCGCATCTTGCGCCCCCCTATTAAGAGCGCGCCCTTGGAACCTGTTAAAGTTTTCTTGAACTTCATTTGTAAATCTTTTCCAATCTTCCTCTTTCGGGTTAGACATGGAAAACAGCAACACAAAAAAGGTCAGCATCAACGCCATCACATCAGTAAAAGAAACAAGCCACATACTGCTCGCTCCCTCACCCCTGTCACCTGCGCGACGATTACGACGGCGTGGTACACGCTCAGGAGAATCGACCTTCTTCGGCTCTTGCTTCTCTTCGTCTTTTGCTTCTTTATCAGACATTTACGGTGCCACCCCTATTGGTGAGAAAGGCACATAACGTCTAAAAACCAAGTTGACAAACTCAGGGTCCCCTTTAGCGATACCAATATTTAATAATTTTTGCGGAATACCTTGTTTATTCAAGCGTGCTGAAAAAACACCAAGGTCATTTATAACTTCTTTCAACTCACGTGGCGCTTGGTTTTGTACCTTAGCGGGGTTTTCCGCCGTATGTAGATAAATTTCCATGCGTGTTGCTGCCCCTTCTATTTCCGTCTTCAACAAAGATACAAGCGTCGGCAAAAAGAAGTTGCCACGCGCTTCAAGACGCGATGGTGTCTTTGTTAAATCTTGCTGATTAACAGCCAGCATTGCTTCAGAAAACTTATCGTAAGGGACTTCAATCATCATAATTCCCTGACTTTTACTTTTCGTTAGTTCAAAGGACACAATTTCAGATTGGAACAGAACTTCTAAACGCTCAAAAGCATCCCCTTCTTTAACAGACTTCACAGGATCAGGCGTCACGGAAGGGCTATAATCCTCCCGTTGTGCCGATGATGAAAAGGCCAACTCAACACTACGTTGTACCAAAGCTGTTTTGGCTTCTTCATACGAAGAAAGGGAATTCAGCACGATAAAGAACGCAAGCAGCATAATAAACAAAGACAAATTCATCATCATCCCCGTATTGGACGATGATGTATTGCTTTCTATTCGTCTACGCCGTCTTAGCTTCATATTTTATTTATCATTAATTAATGCTTGCTGAAATATCAGTCAAAGATTTTTGGTCCAAAAGCATAGATGTTAATGTTCTCGCACGTTCAGGACTCATGGACGCAATAATTGGTGCAGACTTACGCTCCGACATACGCGATACAACCGACAACAATATATCCAGATCTAATGTGTTAAAAATACGCGCAGCATCTTTAGGTTTCATGCCCTCATAAATTTTAACAAGGCTTGTTATCCGTTTTACTTCTTCTTCATTTTGCTGAACGAGAAGCCCCTCTATTTCGGTTTTCAAAGAAAGTAACTCTTGATATTTGCTGTCTATTTCCTGTTCTGCTGTTTTTAACAAGGCCTCACGAACAGACAACTCACGCTTTTGCTGTTCCAATTCTTTGCGACGAACCTTTAAATCTTCAAACAACTCAACCTTAACAGACGAATATTCTAATTCAGCTTCACCAGAGTCGCGCCACTCAATCTTTTCACCATCATCTATATTAGGTTTGGATGTTGGCGATCTCTCAACGGCAGGAGGTTCGCCTAATATTGACGTTGCTTCCTTTTCCGGCACCGCCTCTTTTTCAATGTCAATTTCTTGTGCATTAACAGATCCGGGGGCTTGTGAAACGCCCGTTACAAAGTCACCAAAACGTACGCCAAACGATAAAGAAGCAACAAGAACAAGCAATGGTAAAACCCTTAAACGTGCCGACCAAGTCATGAAAGTTTACTCACACGCTTAGATGATGTTGATTTATCATGCGCTTTCTTTTTACGTTGAAGGGCTTCATATAAATCCTGTTCAGCGCGACTGTGAAAACGCCCTTCCTCAACAGTCTCTGGCAAATCATTGTGAACTTCTTCTAGAGCACTATCTTCATACTCACGGTCAAAAATGGCAAAACTCCGCACTTTACTTTTTGCTTCGGTATTTACTTTTGATTGGTAAATTGGTTCTTCGTCCAGCGCTTCTTCTTCACGATATGCGCCATCGGCAAGTGCCATAAAATCAAACTCATCATCTTCATCTAAATCAGCCGCATCTAAATCAAAATCTTCAACCTCAAAAGCTTTATCTTCAGTTTCTACAGATTCCATTTTCTTTGCTGACGGCTCATACGGGGTAATACGTTGCGTCCCAATCCCACCAGAACTTTCCATGAGATCAACAAGCTCACGATTTCTATCCGCCAGTTTTTCTAAGCGGTCAGCCAGACTATCGCCTGTTTCATTCATAAAGCGAAGCTCATCTGATAAGAATTTCGCTTCGTTAATAACTTCACGGATGCCCATCTCTGTCCCCGTGGCATTTTCTTTCATCAATGCAATCGAAGCTTCCGCTTTATCAATCGTTGCGCTTAAATCACGAATAAGGCGTTGCATATCGCTACGCCCTTCCCGAAAGCTCTTCATAAACAAAGACAAACGCGCCGCGTAAAAAATCGTCACGCATAAAAAGACGAGGATCAAACCATCAAGAAGAAGGCTAACATCATACTCCATAGACATCATCCTCATCATTTTCTTGAATATAACGATCTATTTGAACCGCTATATTTCCTAACTTTTGTCCAACAGGCCCACGGAACATCGGGACGTTACCACAACGAAGCTCCAGCTCATCATCCACAAATGTATTAAAAACAATTTGTGATCCGACTTTCCAATTCAACAATTCATCCAAGGGTAAAACTTTTTCGCCCAATACGGCTTGTAAATGAATTTCAGTTTGGTGTAGTTCTTGGGTCAAATGGTTTTCCCAAATTGAATCGCGACCAAATTTTTCACCCATGAACATTTGTAGCAATAACTCACGAATAGGCTCCAACGTTGCATAAGGAATAACAACTTCAATACGCCCTCCACGGTCGCCCATATCAACACGAAGACGCGCCAATACACAAGCATTACCGCCTTGCGTAATTGTTGCAAAACGCGGGTTTGTTTCCATACGATCCAACGTAAAACTAACAGGAGATAACGGATCAAAAGCAGACGATAAATCACTCAACGTCACTTGAACCATGCGCTCAACCAACTTAGTTTCAATCGTCGTATAAGGACGTCCTTCAATACGAATAGCGGGCGTTCCCTTACGGCCACCCAATAACACATCAACAATCGAATAAATAAGAGCAGAATCAGTGACCATCAAACCATGATTGTCCCACTCCTCGGCCTTAAAAACAGAAAGCATCGCCGGCAGCGGAATAGAATTCATATAATCACCAAAACGAACCGTCGATACTTGGTCTAGTGATACTTCAACATTATCAGAAGTTAAATTTCTTAAGCTCGTCGACATCAAACGAACCAAACGGTCGAAAACAATATCGAGCATCGGCAAGCGTTCATAATTCACCATGGCAGAATTAATCAGCGCCATTACACCAGAATTTTCACCAGCACCTGCCGAGTCTTCATCGAACCCTAAAAGAGAGTCAATTTCTTCCTGATTAAGAATACGGTTGTCATCTTCACCTTCTGAATCGGCAGAGTTAGCGGAATCATCAACAGGCAAGCTCTCTACACCCGCTACCTTTTCTTCTTCTATCTCTTGTGTTTCAGTATCGCTCATTTTCTCTACTTAAATAATTAACGTGCTTCACTCTCTTAAGGTAAGGCTCTTTTTTGAAATTACCTTAATACATTAGGTTTCGTATATTAAGGTCTCGCAATTTTTATGCCGTCACCATCCTATAATACATATACGGACATTATTATGACATACCATTATATCAGATTATTGGATTAAAATCTCCTGAAACAGTACATCTTGAACCTCTATAGGGTAAGCCGCCGCATTCACACGGTTTAACAACTCTATCTGTAGGCGGTAAATACCTGCAGACCCACGCAAATCCTTAACTCTCAACTCCCGTAAATATGTCTGAAACTGGTCAATAACCCGCGGCATGACCTTCTCAACACCTAGTTTAGCCTCTTCATCTTTTAGCTCTAGCTGAACACTCAAGCGTAAATAACGCGGCTGACCATCAGAACTACTCAAATTAACAATCATATCTGGTATTTGTAAAAAGGCGGCATTTAAGTTCGCAGCCTCTTGTGCAATCTCTTGCTCACTGGCCTCTTCGACCTTATCCCCACCGATAAAGCTGTCCAAGCTTCCAGTCAAATAAGCCGCCGCTGTACTACCGATAAGTAATAAAGGTATGATAACAAAAAGAATAAGCTTCTTTGCGTTTAAACCACCTCCTGCGTTTTCCTCATCTTCGAAATTTTCATCAGTATCTAAAGATGCATTAAGTTCTGCCTGCTCTACCATGGATTTAAAACCTCTATAACATTGAAATATCAGGATAACATACGAATTTACAAATTAAACTTAATTATAAAGACAATCCAATCTATCTGACCAGTCCCTTTCATTAATCATGCACAGGGTGAGCGCAATTGATTTGGCGGTAAAACTTGCCCTTTACATAGAATAAAGATCACCCTTGCCCCCTATAAAACCTAGATAACCATAGGCAGAAAACACTAAGATATTGATATAAATACATATTTTACTTTGGCACAGCACATGCAACATATTCCGTGAGTTGTAATTTAAGCAGGAAGTATAAAATGGAAAATTCAATTTATGTTGGTCTATCAAAACAAGTAGTTCTTGCTGAAAATATGAGCATTATTGCCAATAACGTAGCCAACGTAAACACCCCTGGATATCGCGCCCAAAACATGACTTTTAGTGAATATGTTGTAGACCCGCGCAGAATGAAAGAAGATGTATCCCTCGTCTTAGATTACGGGCAATACCAAAAAACAGACCCTGGAAGCATCAAAGAAACAGGCAACCCCCTTGATATAGCCTTAGTTGGTAATGGATTTCTTGGTATTCAGACACCGGGTGGTATCCAATATACTCGCGCAGGAAACCTAACGATGGACCCTGATGGTGTCTTACGCAATGCCATGGGACTTCCAGTCGCCAGTGAAGGCGGCGGTGAAATAACCATTCCTAACGATGCCACCGACATTTCAATTGATAGATCAGGTGTTATCACCACCGATCGTGGGGAAGTCGGACAATTAATGATTGCGGAGTTTGATAACTACCAAACATTAAACCCAGCAGGTAACGGTTTATATGAAACAACAGAAACTGGTCGCCCTGCCGAAACCACAAATGTTTTACAAGGGCGTTTGGAAGGCTCTAACGTTCAGGCCGTTGTTGAAATGACTCGCATGATTGAAGTTCTACGTAACTTCCAAGCTGTCCAAAACTTTATGCAATCAGAACATGAGCGCTTAAGAAATGCGACACAAACACTTTCAAGCACACAAGCTTAAAAAAAGAATTTAATAACAAATAGATAAAGAAATTGTTTAAGATTAAAAAGGAGAATTAAAATGGTAACAAGGTCCCTCGATATCGGTTCAACAGGAATGTTGGCACAACAACAAAATGTTGATGTTATCTCTAACAACATTGCCAATATGACAACCACAGGGTTTAAACGCCAACGTGCCGAATTTAGTGACTTGATATATCAAAACAAAACCCGCCCAGGCGCACCCTCCAGTGATGCTGGGACAACGTTGCCTTCTGGTCTTCAGTTCGGTTTAGGGGTTAGTCTCGGTTCTATCGTTCGCTCACATGAACAAGGAACTATTCAGCTCACAGAAAATGAACTCGACCTAGCCATTACAGGGGAAGGGTTCTTCCAAATAGAACTACCCGATGGTGAGACCGCGTATACAAGACAAAGTGTTTTCCAACTCAATGAAGATGGTGAAATCGTCACCCCTCAAGGCTACCTCTTAGAACCAGGTTTAACAGTACCTGATGATGCTCTTGATATCGTGGTTAACGTCTCAGGTGAGGTTTTGGTGAAAATTCCAGATCAAGTAGAGTTTGATAATATCGGTCAAATCGAACTGGCTAACTTTGTAAATCCTGCTGGATTAGACGCCATTGGCGATACTATGTTTTTAGAAACAGAAGCCTCTGGTGATGTTCAAACAGGTACTCCTGGTGAAGATGTTTTTGGTCAAATCCGTCAAGGAGCCATTGAAAACTCAAACGTAAACATCGTTGAAGAGATTACAAACCTTATTGCCGCACAGCGCGCTTATGAGATGAATTCAAACGTCATCACAACCAGTGATGAAATGTTACAAACAGTGACACAGCTTAGATAAACCGTAAATCAAGAAAGATAGACAATGCTTAAACAATTTTGGAATAACACATCAATGACGGTTCGTATGACCTCTGTCATGGTCACTGCTATTTTAATAAGCGTTAGCTGCTTTATCGGCGTCAAATCTGTAACAGCGGCGTCCTTAAAGTCTATCAGCATTATTAGTAGCGATACCCTAAAGCTTGGTGATATATTTGATAACCTTCAACATAATGCCGACTATGTTATTGGGCCTGCTCCGCAACCAGGGAAGGATATGACCCTAAATGCTCGCACGCTTTACCGTATCGCCGTTGCCTTAGATATGCCTTGGCGTCCATCAAGCACAGCAGACCAAGTCACAATCCGTCGCGATGCCGTTGTTATTTCTTACGACCATATAGAAGAGTCTTTGCGTAACTCACTGAAAGAAAAAGGAGTAAGCGGTCGCTACGATCTCGAACTGAACAATGGTCGCCCTACGATGGTTTTGCCTGATGATATAAACAAGAATAACGAAAATGTTGAAATATCAAAAATCAGTTACGATCGTGCTAAAGATTACTTCAGAGCAACCCTTGTCGCACCCTCGGTTGAAAACCCACTCAAGACCATGCAAGTCAGCGGTAGAATTGATCGTATAAGCACAGTCCCTGTCCTCACCTCTAACCTTCAAAATGGCGATGTGATTAGCGACGCGGATATTGAGATGATTGAAATCTCACAGCGCGATGTTCAACATAATATGATTACAAATAAAGATAAGATGATAGGTATGACGCCACGCCGTATGGCTTACGCAGGAAAATTCTTGCAAGAAGGTAGCCTCATCAGACCTCAACTGGTGAATAGAGGCGATAGCGTCAACATCACATTTACTGAAGGTGCTCTTGTCTTAACAGCAAAAGGAAAAGCCCTACAATCTGGCGCAAAAGGAGACCTTGTGCGCGTTACAAATAAAAACAGTAGCCGAACAATAGATGCTGTCGTAACAGCACAACACCAAGTTATCGCTCAATAATTTGAGCACCAAAACAGGAACAAGAATTATGCGTATTTATAAAGAACTAAAATTCATAACCACTGCCTCGGCACTCTTACTCTTAAGCGCATGCGGAACGGCAGATCGTCTAGCTAACATCGGTAAAGAGCCAGCCTTAACACGCATTCAAAACCCTGCAGAAGACAGTAACTATAAAACTGTTTCAATGCCAATGCCTGTCGTTCAAGACGTTATAAAAGAGAACAACTCTCTATGGGAAAGTAACCGTCAAACTTTCTTTAAAGACCAACGAGCCAGTAATATTGGTGACATCTTAACCGTTATGATTGATATTGATGACGAAGCGGAGTTAGAAAACGAAAGTGAGCGCAGCCGTAATGCGAGCGAAGGCGCAGATTTAACCTCCGCTCTTGGTTTAGAGTCACAACTCACTAAAGTTTTACCTGAAAACGTTGTCGGATCTGACCTTGTAGATCTGGGTTCAAACTCTAGGTCATCGGGCTCAGGCTCAATAGAACGCGAAGAGGAAATTCGTGTAACACTTGCGGCCACAGTCACACAGATCCTTCCAAATGGTAATATGCTTATCCAAGGGCGTCAGGAAGTCCGCGTTAACTTTGAGAAAAGAGTGTTAGAATTAGCTGGAATAATTCGCCCTGAAGACATCACGGTCGATAACTCAATCCCTTATGACAGAATTGCTGAAGCACGAATTTCTTACGGCGGTAAAGGACAAATTACCGATGTCCAACAACCACGATATGGACAACAAGTTTACGATATCTTGTTTCCCTTTTAATTAGAGTTTAAGCCCCCAATAGGTTAAGGAATAATCTATCTTAAAACCAAAAAGCCGCTCTTAGGAAAAGAACGGCTTTTTTATTTTTAAACGTATAATGATTTGGTATGCCTATCCTTCGCGATGAACCTTCTCGTTCCGCTCGTGTATCTCTTGTGCTTCTAGTGTCATTGTCGCAACAGGACGTGCGATCAAACGACCAACACCAATTTCATCGCCAGTCTCTTCACAATAACCATATTCATCTTCGTCAATCTTACGAATTGTTTTTGTAATTTTACTAATCAACTTACGCTCACGGTCACGTGTTCTCAATTCAAGGGCATGGTCTGTCTCTGCAGACGCTCTATCCGCCAAATCAGGCTTTTGTAACTCTGTTTCTTGCAATGTATTGGCAATAGTTTCTGACGATTCTTTAATCAGTTCAGCACGCCAGGCAATCAGTTTTTGACGAAAATACTCTTTCATCATGGGGTTCATATACCCTTTTTTATCTTTCAATGGGTCATAATTAGCCGCTAGTACAACTTCTTTGGTTTTATTTTTTGCTTTAGCCATTGTTTTCCTACTTATAGTTTTGGGTTACACCCTTAAAATCCGTTCAAGAATATAGTCAGCTTAGCTTTCTATAGCAAGCCATATCATATTCCTTATAAACCTTTTCTCATTTTAGCAATTTCTATCTGTGCCCTCAGATCAATTTCATCCAAAACTGCTGTCATTTTTGGGTCATTAATACTTTCACGATGAGAGGCAACAACATCAGCAATATCAATAACTTGTCCCAATGTTAAGTTCCCCGTCAATATCCCCAACCTAAGGTGATCAAGCTGCCTAATAACCTTTTCACCTCTATCATGCATACGGCGTTTAGCCGCACGGTCAGTTGCACTACCAACCCCTTGAACCGCCAACAAAGAATCAACTTTAGCAATAGACTGTGTTGCCGCCGCCGCAGACGTTTCTTGGGCAGCGCCAGCCACCATATCTCCAAAAGTTCCATCGGCTTTGCCAGCTTTACTGGATTTACCTGTTTTAGACGATTTTTGCGTTTTCGAAGGGCCTTCGATTTTCATTTTGATTCCTTAATTTAATACTGATTCAATATAGCACAATTTTATAGCTTTTTCGTCAAGCGGGCAAAATTTTCCCCGCCTCAATGGTAATAAAGGCAAAAAACAGCCTTTTCAAAGACTTAAACACCGTCAAAACAACTCAAACATCCTGTAACCCACTGATTAAATGAATAAATACCACTCAACATAAACTGGCATGTCCTTCGCATATATATAGATGAATTAAACCGTTTAGGACTGTAAAACATGATGAGTATTATTAGACCATATCAAAACAAACAATCCCCCCGCCTTTTAAGCGGTAGTTTCGTTTTGTTACTCTTGCTCGCTAGTTTTTGCTTCACGTCGACTGCTTCTGCGCAAAGTGGCACAACCCGTATCAAAGATATTGTTGATTTTGAAGGTGTGCGGGACAATCAACTCATTGGTTACGGTTTGGTTGTCGGCTTAAACGGAACAGGCGATTCTTTAAACAGCTCCCCTTTTACAGAGCAAAGCTTAATTTCAATGTTAGAACGCCTAGGCGTTAGTACACGGGGACAAAACCTCAACACCGCTAACGTTGCCGCTGTTATGGTGACTGCGACCCTCCCTCCTTTCACCAACCAAGGTGCAGACATTGATGTAAATGTTTCTGCCTTAGGTGATGCAGAGGACTTACGGGGCGGTACATTATTAGTTACCCCTTTAATGGCCGCTGATGGTGGCGTTTATGCGGTGGCTCAAGGTCCCGTTATTATTTCAGGCTTTACTGTTGAGGGGCAAGCAGGTGCCGTCACACAAAACACACCAACATCAGGCCGTATCCCTTCAGGAGCTATTGTCGAACGTGAAATTGACTTCAAACTAGAAGATTTACAACAGGTTCGCCTTGCTTTGCGTAATCCAGATTTCACAACCGCACGCCGCATCGCGAGCGCTATTAATAAAAAGGTTGGCTCAAGTTCAAACGCTGAAAATTCTGCCAGCGTCGTTCTACGTAAACCAAATGGTTACAAAGGAAGTATCGTTGATCTTATTACTGATATTGAACAATTACCTGTTCAACCTGACCAAGTGGCGCGCGTTGTTATAGATGAACGCTCTGGTGTCATTGTGATGGGGTCAGAAGTCCGCATCAGTACCGTTGCCATCGCGCAAGCTAACTTAACCGTAAAAGTCACTGAAACGCCGCAAGTGTCACAACCTAATGCTTTCGCACAACAGGGTGAAACACAAGTTGTTCCAAGAACGGCTCTTGATATCAACACAGGCGACGACGTTCGTCTAGCCGTTGTTCAAACAGGCGTTACCTTACAAGATTTAGTCACAGGGCTTAACCGTCTTGGTGTTGCCCCCCGCGATATTATTTCAATTTTACAAGCCATAAAAGCCGCCGGCGCATTACAGGCAGATATTGAGACATTATAATGAATTTATCACCCGACACATCCACAGCACTCTTTCAAGCGGCGCAAGCAGAAACTATTAACGCAGTTAATGCTTCAAAAGTCACCGATAACGAAAAAGAGCTAGCGCGCTATGACGCAGCAGCAAAAGATTTTGAAGCCGTGTTTATAACTGAAATGATCAAGCCAATGTTTGAAGGAATCAAAACAGACGAACGCTTTGGCGGTGGTAAAGGAGAAGAAGTTTTTAACGGTTTAATGCTTCAAGAATACGGGAAGCTTATCGCTGAAACAGGTCAAATAGGTATCGCAAGCTCAATCAAAGAAGAGCTTATCCGCATACAATCCGAAGCCGACGGCGGAAACAAAACTGACACAAACACGATCAACCTGCCGACAACAAAAGCCGCCAATGCCTCAACCACCACAGGCAAGAGTTTAGATATTATTTTAGAGGAACAAATCAATGCGAAATAGACACGCCCCCCTACCCATGGCTTTAGAAGAAAGAAACAAAAAAGCCCGTTTAAAGCTTTCACGTGACCCAAACAAAGCCATGCAAGAAATGATGTTGACTATTGATCGTTTACGCACAGCACTTATCGAGGAAACTAACGTTTTAAAAGATGCTGACACGCTGGGGTTTATGGCACTACAAGACAAAAAACTAGATATCGCCCGTGATTATTTAGATGGCATGTCACAACTTATGGAACGCAAAGATGAACTAAAGACTGCCGACCAATCTATAAAAGATCGTCTAGAAGAAATGAGCAATGATTTCTCTCATATTGCTCACGATAACCACGCCTCTCTCAACCGTATGAAGAACGGTATGAAACGCTTAGGTGACCGTATCATGGAAGCAGCGCGTGAAACGGCCCGTAAAGATAAACAGTTCTTTTATGGACCAAGCGGACATTTACAAGATAGTACAAACGGCACAATCGGTATTAGCGAGTCTGCATAACAACAACACTAGAAGGCATTTAAAGAGGAAAATTACAAATGGATTTAAGTATATTCGCAACACAGACTGTTTCTTCCAAAGCCCCTTTATCGGGAAACGGTACTCTTTTAGGCGGAAACAGCCTAGTCGGCGATAATGGTTTAGGTGTCACCAACGGAGCCGCTTTTTTAGAAGCAATCCTTAGCAATCTTATTTCAGCAGATGGTGACGAAATTAAAAGCGACGTTAGCAATCAAAATACGGAGAATGAGGCACCGGCAACAAATGTTAAAAAAGAAGCTGTTGACCTATCCCTTCTTCAACTCGCTCTTCTTGGTCAGGATGCTGAGAAAAGCTTAGATGAGAAAATAAGCGAACTTAAAATTGAAGAGTTATTAAAAACAGAAGGTAATCGTGTTGATCAGTTAACTAAACTCATTAACCACTTAACCAGTGGCTTACCACAAGAGTTTGGCGCAGAAGAATCTATTGAAGATTTAGTTTCACGTCTAAATAATCGTCTTGAAAACTTAGAATCAAGTCTAGAAGCCTTTCGCAACAATGACTTCACCAACGAAAACGCGCCTTTTAAGCTTTTAATCGCCACTGGCTTAAACCCAGCGCAGCTAACAAACATCACAAGCCGTATTGAAGAAGTAGAATCTAAACTAGGCCGTGAATTAACGGTAGAAGATTTAATAGCAGGTGTTGGTAATATTATTCCCGTTATCGGTGATACAGACACGAATATTGATGGTGACTATGACTATGGGTTATCACAAGAAGAAGGGCTTTACCTTCTTTTAAAGCGTTCAAATGAATATGCCGCCGATATAAAAGAACAGAAAAAATTAGAAGAGATTGACCTTCAAAATAGTCCTTTTACAAATGCACAGATATTAGAAGACACTCCTTTGCAAGACACGCAGGTGTCAATCGGCCTCGTTCCTGCAACACCCAAAAATGATGTTACCGCGCAAAGTAAGAAATTATCTAATCCAACCAAACATTATGATGTGCAAGACTTACTGAATATTATTGCCGCTAATAAAGTGACTCCCGTTGTGACGACCCCAAGCACAGCGCTACAACCAACAGTGAATGACACAACTATCTTACCTGAAGATGGCGTTACCCCTGTCCCACAAACTTTAAGCAACAGCGAGTTCAGAGAGTTATTTGGATCAAACAACAACGGTAACAATAATGGCAATATTGGCCTGAAAAATACTGTTGCTAACTTACAAGCAACAAATATCACACCAGATACGGCTGTTCCTAAAGTTGCCTTCTTAGGTGATTTATTTTTACCAACAAGTTTCTTAAGTGGGTCAGCATCCCAACCAATTTTAGGAGATATACTAGGTTTAGATATCCAAACAGGAACACCTTTCACACAAACAACACAAGCGGCACATTTAACCACCTCAACACAGCATGCAAGTCAAACACATCCTGGTACCAGCACCGTAACCGCACAAATATCTCGGGCGGCACAAACTGGTGATACCAGAAGCATCACCCTACAACTTGATCCCGCTGATTTAGGTCGTTTAGAAGTTCGCTTGGAATTTGGACCAGAACAAACTGTTAAAGCCTATTTAGTCGTTGAAAAACAAGAAACTCTTCAAATGTTGCAACGTGATATGGCCGCCCTTGAGCGCGCTCTTCAAGATGCTGGCTTAGAAACAGGTGCGGATTCCTTAAACTATGAGATGGCAGAGGATAATTATGGCTTCGGAGACGATAAAAACGGCCAAAACGGCAATTCTGGCACGGAAAATGCAGAGAATAACTTAGATGAAAACGACATAGAGATAATTGAAACAACGATGAATTGGAACGTCGACCCAGAAACAGGACACGTTCATTACAACATACTAGCTTAACCGCCCCTCCAACTTATGGGCATGATAGATAGAAAAGGATAATTAGGAGAGTAAAATGGTTTCAGATGTAACAGCAACAGGACAAGCTATACAAGCCGGTCAAACTCGAGATCAGGCTGTAACTTTAGCAGGTGATTTCTCTCAATTCCTCACGTTATTGACAACTCAACTGCAGAACCAAGACCCTTTAAGTCCCCTTGATTCAAACGAATTTACAGAACAACTCGTTCAGTTCTCGCAAGTTGAACAAGGCATAAACACGAATACAAAGCTTGACGACTTAATCAGTTTACAACTCGGTAACTCGGCAACTTCTGCCCTAGACTATGTCGGATTGGACGTTTCTTACGTTAGCGCTGAAGTTGCACACGAACAAGGTCAACCTTCAACTATTCGTTACTCGTTAGAAAGCCCTGCAACAAGCTCTAGCATTAATATTTTTAATGAAGTTGGACAGCTTGTCTTTAGTGGTGAAGCAGAGCGTGGTGCTGGTGCTCATGAGTTTGAATGGGACGGGCGCGACTTAGTTAATAATGAATTGCCAACAGGTACTTACGTTGTCCGTGTCGACTCCGTTGATGCCAACGATGATTCCGTTGAAACAACAACTGTTGTCCAAGCACGCGTCAGAGGCATTGAACAACAAAATGGTGTCGTTTTTGCCCTTGTCGGTGAGCGTGCGGTTCCCATTAGTTCAATACTGACAGCTCTCGTTCCCGAAGCAGAGCCAGAGACTACTGAAGGAGGAGCCGATGACTCAACCGTCTAACATTAGAAACAGGACAAATAAAATCACAATTAACAACCATAACAAAACAACAATTTTAATTTTTAGTAACAGGAGACCATCATGAGCTTATTCGGATCTTTATATACAGCAGTATCAGGCATCGGTGCCCAATCACAAGCAACAGCGATTATTTCAAACAATATCGCCAACGTAAACACAACAGGGTTTAAACGATCAGAGGCTGCTTTTGCCGCCCTCGTAACGGTTGAGTCTGCTTCTGCTAGATACTCCCCTGGCGCAGTAACAGTAAACAGACTGCAACAAGTTAACCAACAGGGGCAAATTGCTCAAACAGGTTCTACCTTGGATGTTGCTATCTCAGGTGATGGTTTGTTTGCGACACGAAACGTAAACTCTCTTGATCAAGAAGGTGACTTTCAATACACCAGAAATGGTCAGTTTAATGAAGATGAAAATGGTATCTTGCAAAACTCTGCTGGCCAATTCCTTTACGGCTTCCCCATTGATCCATTAGACCAAGACCCTAATAATTCAGCTGGCGTTACAATATTTAACCCTGATCTTTCCGCTCTTGTTCCTATAGATGTGTCTTTAGCACAAGGTCAATCACGTTTAACAACAGAAGGGACTTTAGGCATTAACTTAAATGCTGACGAAATCGCAACACAAGTTGATTACACCGCTGTTGCGCCAGATGAACAACTTGTCCCTTTCCCGGCCGAAACAGATTTCTCCAGAACATTACGCGTGTATGACTCTTTAGGGTCTGCACAAGACTTAACGTTCGAATTCATTAAAATAGGTGGCCCGCAGGCCGTTACTGTATTACCAGTCGGTGATCTAGAATCTGCTGACTTCTTAAGTGACGGTGCCCTAACTTCTGCTACGGGTGGCTTCTTTAACGTCTCCGTAAATGGAGCCGCACCAGTACAAGTTCCTACTGGAGGTGTTGTAGCCGATGTCACAACAGTCTTTGACGTTATTCAAAGTATTAACGACATAGGTGGCGGCGGTGTTGCCGAAGCTTACCTAAATGCTGACGGACAATTAGTTGTCAGTGCGGTTGACCCAACTCAAACGCTAGACCTAACCGAAGGTACAACGCCTCTACTAGCGGACTTTGGTCAATCAACACCTGTTAGCATTGTACCAACAGGTACACCACCAACGGCAAACACTATTATTCCACCGTTTAATGACTCAGAGTTTCCACAACTTACCATTGATCCCTTTGATACACCGACTTCAGGGGCATATAACTCCCGTGGTTGGTGGCAGGTCAATGTGGTAGGACCAAATGGCCCAGTCCCTTTAACGCAAGGTCTTATTAACTTCAATGCCGACGGTAGCTTAAATGCTCAGGCAGACCTCGATGGTAATACAGATATTGAACTACGTAATATCGATTTTGGGAATGGTTCTGAAGTTCAGGACATTAACATCAACATTGATGGCCTGACACAGTTCTCCGGCCTTTATAATGTAAGTGTTGCAAGCCAAAACGGGGCTGAATTAGGCCTTAGAACAGGTTTAGAAATCGACCGTGAAGGCTTCGTGAATGCTCGTTTCTCTAACGGTACGCTTTCAAGACTTTATAAACTTCCAATCGTTACTTTCCCAAGTGCCGTCAATCTCCAAGAAGTTTCCTCTACCGCTTACGTTGAAAGCGCAGAATCTGGCGGACCCCTCATTCAAGAAGCTGGTCAAGGACGTGCAGGATTCCTAGAAACAGCCGCTATTGAACAATCGAATGTGGATCTGGCCGATGAGTTTACCAAACTTATCGTAACGCAGAGAGCTTTCTCTGCGAATACGAGGGTTATTACAACCGTCGATCAGATGACAGAAGACTTGCTAAGACTGCGATAGAATATCGCTAAACTAGACGATCTTGGCAACAAAAAGCCCCAGATAGCTCACAAAAAGCCGTCTGGGGCACTTTTGTATGTAAGGAGCAAAGTTTATGCACAACCTTAATAATCGGCATATTTTACTTTATTTTTATAATAACCCCTTATATTCTGGGCTAAATTCGTGTAACATAGCGTTCACAGGCGACTTTCGGAGCCTTAAGTCGAGAGACTTTCTAAAAATTTAGTTTCTATTGGACGTGAATCCTCATAATATTAACCTGTCATTAATAAGTTATGTTATATTATAAAGGATATTCGCTCAGTATGAACGAAATGCAGTATGCAAACACTAACCTAGTAAAGGAGAAATAAGATGTCGAATGATATCGTACTATCGTCCGCCCTGCGGAACAATCTACTATCCCTCCAAGGAACACAAAGAAATATCGATACAGCTCAATTGCGTTTAGCAACTGGGCTTAGAGTTAATTCTGCCTTGGACAATCCACAAAACTTCTTCACGGCTCAATCTTTGAATAACCGTGCAAGTGACCTAACAAGACTTCTTGATGGTATTTCACAATCTATTAGAACGATTGAACAAGCAAATACTGGGGTTGAAACACTTGGTCAGTTATTAGATCAAGCTGAATCAATTGCTCTAGAAGCTCAATCAGAAATTCGTGCCTCAGAAGGGTTCACAAGAACACGTGGTAACGTTGACCTAACTGGTGTGCCAGATTTAACTGGTATCGAAGGTGGCGGTGTTATTAACGCTGGTGATACATTTAACGTTACTGTTACGCAACCTGATGGAACACAAGCAAGCCTAGACATCACAATTAATGCCGGAGAAAATGTCGATGACCTTGTCTCTGCAATTAATACAGAGGTCGCTGGTGCTGGTGCTGGTTCTGATATTGGTGAAGTTGTTAGAGCGCGTGTAACAGATGCTGGTCAAATTGAAATCGCGTCATTAAACGAGAATGCGTCTATTCGTCTTACATCGTTTGGAACAGCTCAACCTCTTTCCACTGGTGGCTTTGCTGCTCTTGGATTAGATACTATTGTTGGTGCCGAGGATGACGGTGCTGGTGCTTTCCGTGCTGGTGGTACTGCTTTAGCAGGTAACACCTTGTTCTCTGGAATTTCAGCTGCCGATCAAGTTAATGGTGAATTTGAAGCAAGCGCGACTCTTGATTCCACAGCGGGTACTGGTGCTGGCTTCTTAGCTGCAGCAACGGATGACATCAACCTACAATTAACAATTGACGGTGAAACGACTGACCTAGGTCAAGTAACTGGTGCAGATACTATTCAAGATGTTGTAGACAGAATCAACAACTCAGGTATTAGTGAAGTTGCAGCTTCTTTCAACACCAATACAGGGCAAATTGAAATTGAATTTGCTGAAACTGTTGGTCAAGTTGAGCTACAATTCAACGATAATGCTGCATCAACAACAAGCTTTGGCTTTGGTGGCGGTGCCGCTGATGTTGCCCTTGCCGGTAACAATGCCAGTGAGTTTTTCACGTTTGATGGTGTTAATCCAGATGTTGATCAATTTGAAGAAGACTTCAATAACGTTCGTGAACAAATTGACTCACTCGTTGAAGATGCAAACTTCCGTGGTGTTAACCTTTTAAGTGGTGATAACCTCACAACCTTCTTTAATGAAGACCGTGATAATACACTAACAACAGAAGGTGTTGACTTCACTGCTCTTGGTTTAGGTATCGAAGAAGGTAACTTCACAAATGCAGCAAGTGTTTCATCAGCTATTAATCAAGTACGTGACTCTATTGCAGATGTTAGAAACTTTGGTCAATCTATTGCCAATGATCTATCTATCGTTCAATTCCGTCGTGACTTTACTGAACAAACGATTAATACGTTAGAAGCTGGTGCAAATGACCTTGTAGTTGCCGATCAAAACGAAGAAGGTGCAAACCTTCTGGCACTGCAAACACGTCAAGCTTTGGGAACAACATCCCTATCCTTGGCTGCACAGTCACAACAGTCCGTCTTAAGATTGTTCTAATATTACTTAGTCTTCACCCATGAGAAGTGGGGGGAGATTAACCGGTTCACGGTTAGAGAACTTAAAGATAGGGCGGCAAGCCTAATAAAGAGAACCAGCGATTTACGTCGCTGGTTTTTTTGTATCTGCGTATCATAAAAAGTTATACACCATACCAACGTACCCCTTTACAGGAAAACCGCTAAGAACCATAGACATACACCAGTACCCTCACCTCAAAAAAATTTTACTTTTAGTCATTTAGTGCCAACTTACGTTATCAAGTAACTTCAAAAAAAGGAAAACACAATGACTGAGATAACAGGAACAATGTTTGATGATATTTTAAACGGCACCGTTGCTGGCGATATAATTAATGGTTTAGAAGGCAATGATCTAATATGGGCTGGCGATGGTGATGATACCATTCTATCTGGGTCTGGCGGAGATTATATCAACGGCGGCAATGGTATAGATAGAGTTGATTACAGCGCCGCTCTTTCTGGCGTTACCGTTAACCTTGAAACAGGCACCGCCACTGATAGTTTTGGCTATAACGACATCATCGAACATGTTGAAAACATAACTGGATCTGACTATAACGACATACTAACAAGTTCCAACATAACCGGAAGCACTATTAACGCAGGTAATGGCAACGATGTTATTCATGGAAAAAGCCAAAACGACACACTATATGGCGGCAATGGTATTGACTCCCTTTATGGTAACGAAGGACACGATTCTCTTTATGGTGGTAATGACAACGATTACCTCTATGGTCAGCTTGGTGATGATTTTATTGATGGCGGTAACGGTAACGATAACATTTACGGCAATGAAGGAAATGACTCGCTCCTAGGTGGCGGTGGCGACGATAGAATAAAAGGTGGCGACGATAACGATTACATCGACGGCCAAGATAATAATGATTTACTATATGGTGATAATGGTGACGACACTATCTATGCGGGTAGTGGAAACGACTTACTCTCTGGTGGCAACGGTAACGATACCCTTGTAGGCGGCAGTGGTTCCGATAAATTATACGGCAATGACGGCAGTGATGTCCTTGTTGGTGGTAGCGGAATTGATTTTCTTTATGCTGGCAATGATTCTGACACTGATGTTTTCGGCTTTTCAGCTGATGAAGACAGCACTGACAGAATATATAATTTTGACTTAGGTGAAGATGAAATTAATATCACAGACCTCCTCACAGGGTATGTCGATGGACTTTCAGATATCAATGATTTCGTACAAATCACACACCCAGGATCACGTTTTGACATCAAAGTAGATGCTGATGGCGGTGCTAATAACTTTGATACTGTCGCCCGTGTGCTCACCAACATTGATAACAACTTAACCGCACAAGACCTTATTGATAATGGAACGCTTATAACGAATGATTTCATCATAATTTAGAACGGGTAATACCATCCAAGGTCAGCGAATAACCCTCGCTGGCTTTTTTTGTATGCAGGGTATAAAAATATTAACTATTTATCAGGATTCCTGTATTATAATAGTAAGTCAGTTAAGTGAAGAATGTCACAACATATTTATAAAGGAAGAAATCCATGGCTCTCGTAATAGATCTCAAACCAGGTGAAAAAATATTAATTGGTGATGCTGTCATTACCAACGACTCACATCGCTCCCGCCTCCATATCTCTGGAGACTCAGCAATCCTTCGTGAAAAAGATGTCATGAAAGAAGAGGATGCAGACACACCCTGCAAAAAAGCTTATTTCCTTATTCAATGCATGTATTTAGCACGCAATCCAAGTACATATTATGATACATATTTTGAAACTATTAGAGATATTCAACATGCCGCGCCAAAGCTTTCTTTTATGTTCCTCAGTATTAATGAGAAAATAATTCAAGGAACATACTACAAAGCCATGAAAGAGGCTAAGGAACTCATTGCATTAGAGAAGGACTTAGTTGCTCATGCCCTCGCAAGATAACCCTAACCAAACGCCGCACTCGGCTGCGGCAGACTTATATGGTAACAACCTACAAAAAAACACACCAGATCAACGCGAACTTGAAGCGCACGTTCTATTGAAATCTGCTAAGTTTTTAAATGATATACAAAAAAATTGGGATAATACGACTCCCGAAGTCCTTGAAGAAACGCTTAAGTATAACCGTCAAATTTGGATGATGTTTTACGATACAGCTCTTGAGAATACCGAAGGAAACCGCCCAAACGATCTACGCTCTAACATCATTAACCTTGCTAATTTTATTTTCAAACGTGAAATCGAAATATTAGCCTCTCCTGATAAAGAGAATTTAAATATCTTAATTGGCATTAACCGCGAAGTTGCGGCAGGGCTCATGACAAAAAGCAAAGAGGAAGCCACAGACACACCCCCCACCCCTTCTGATGATATTAACGACCAAAATAATAAAAAACCGCTTGATAGCGGTTCACTTGAAACATCAGCATAAATAATTTTTGTTCTTGGATAAGTTAAGCTTCCGTACTCACAGATTGTATTGGATTACCACCCCCTGCTACAGGAGCAGCTAGCGCACTTTCTTGCGGTATCGCTGGAGGAGTAGCAACACCGTTAGCTTGCCTCAACTCAGACTCCGCTTGCGCAGCCTGTCTTTCAGAAAACTCTTGCGCCGTTTGATATGCTTTTAACTGACCTTCCGTCGGAAACTGGCGAATCACATCACCTGTATCTGAATCTCGAATCTGTATGATAGCTCTGTTCGATTGTTTATCAATTGAGATTGCTGGGCTAACAAAAGGCACTCTAGCAGCCTCCTGCACCCTGTTAGGGTTTGCTGCTGTCGAACGCACTGTCGACTGCTGATCAACCGTATTACGATTGGCAGACGCATTAGACAAAGCTGAATTTACGGCTTCTATCATGTGAACTCCCTAAAATACTGAAGCATAAAATAAATATACTTCACCCTATTATCATAATACAACAACTTGATAGCCTTTGTCAAGTTTTTTTCATGAAAACTAACACCTTTTCCTTCTGTGAAACAACATCATAAAAATTACCTAAGGCACTGTTTTTAAAAATTAAAATCATAGTCTTAAATTACAAACTTTTATTATTTAACCATTGCAAAACGTAACGGTGTAAAAAATATTTTTCACACCTCATCATAATAACGCCCTTCTAAAAAAAGAAGTTATGAAACGATAGGAATATTATTAAAAAAAAGGTATAATATGTATGTAGAGTTTTGTTATTATTAGATATTCGAGTAAAAAGCCTCCCTGTTTCACTGCGGAGTTCTTGCTATTTACTCTTCTCATTTTAGATAAAGGGTATGCCCGTGAATAGTTTTCTGGAAACATTAAAGCAATTAGGCCCCACGCGTTTGGCCGTTATGGGGGGGATATTATTTGCCCTACTCACGTTTTTTATATTCCTATCCATGCGTGTGGGTGCGCCAAACTTCAACTTACTCTATGATGATCTATCCTCTTCTGATTCAGGCGCTATTGCGGCACAGTTAGAAGAAAATCAAATCTCTTATCAAATCTCTGACGATAACTCACGTATCACCGTTCAAGACACCGACGTTGGTCGCGCTCGTATGCTTCTTGCTGAGGCTGGACTGCCTAATGGTGGTAACTTGGGCTATGAACTGTTTGATGAACAATCAGGCTTTGGTACAACCAATGATATCATCAACCTGAATAAAGTACGCGCCCTTGAGGGGGAACTCGCTCGTACCATTAGCGCTCTTGATCCTGTGCGTAGTGCGCGTGTTCATATTGTTTTCCCAGAACGTCAACTCTTTAGCCGTGAAAGCCGCGTTGCAACAGCCAGTGTCGCTGTCGGTCTACGCCCAGGGCAACAATTAAGTAACGACCAAGTTCTCGCCATTCAATCTTTAGTTGGCTCTGCTGTTCCAGACTTGCAGCCAGACAAAGTATCTTTAATAGACCAAACTGGTAAATTACTCGCTCGCGGTGATGGTGGACAAGAAGACCAAGTTAGCGTTCAGGCGGAAGGAGCCCGTATAAAATATGAGCAACGTTTAACACGTGCTATCGAAGATATTGTCGGTCGTACCGTCGGGTACGGCAATGTCCGCGCCACCGTCTCTGCTGATTTAAACTTTGACCGTATCAGTACAAATGAAGAGTTGTTTGACCCTGAAAGTCAAATCGCTCGCTCACTTCAGACCATTGAAGAAAACGAAACTGAACGTGACTTTGATGAACGAAATGTTTCGGTTGAAAACAACCTTCCTGCCGCTGGTAACGATATATTCTTTGATCAAGCTCCTACCCTTGAATCAAACCGCGTAGAAGAAACAACAAACTTTGAAATAAGCAGAACAACCCGCAGTATGGTTCGTGAAACAGGTGAGGTTAAACGTATCTCTGTTGCGGTTCTTGTTGATGGTAAATATGTTGAAAATGCAGAAGGTGTTGAAGAATATGTACCGCGTACTGATCAAGAGTTAGACCAAATTGCCGCTCTTGTTCGCTCCACTATTGGCTACGATACAGATCGCGGCGATAGCTTAGAAGTTGTGAACATGCAATTTGCTGAAATTGAAACGTCAGACACACCTTACGACAATACGCTTTTTGGCTTTAATAAAGATAAGTTAATTGACGCGGCAGAAATCATCACTGTCGCCATCATGCTTATTCTTGTAATATTACTTGTTATCCAGCCAATGGTTGGTCGATTGCTTGCTACAGAAGATCCAAAAACACCCGAAGATGAACTTGAAACCGAGCTTTTAACAGCTGGTGGGGCAAAGCCTGCCTTAACAGGGCCTGACGGTTTTGAACCTTCCGCTCTCATGGATGAGGGCACGGATGATGCCATGATCGACATGAAAAGTATTCAAGGAAAAGTTAAGGCCTCTTCCGTTAAAAAGATTGAAGATATTGTTGAAAATTATCCAGGCGAAACCGTTTCGGTTATTCGCGACTGGATGTCAGAGGAGTAAGAACAAATATGTCCATGCGTGTACGTGAAGATTACAGGACGCTTTCTGGTACTGAAAAGGCCGCTATCTTTATGCTGGCTTTAGGGGAAGATTATACCGCCAAAATATTTGAGATGATGGATGATGAAGAGATTTTAGAACTCTCCCAAACCATGTCTACATTAGGGCGCATTGATGCTACTGTTGTTGAACGTCTATTTGTTGACTTTGCTGAACAGATGAGTGGCTCTAATGCCCTTGTTGGTACACAAGATAGTACAGAGCGCCTCCTTGCAAAAGCAGGTATGAGTCCTGAAAAAATTGAAACCATCATGGAAGAAATTCGCGGCCCTGCTGGCCGCACCATGTGGGAGAAGTTAACCAATGTGAATGAAGATATTCTGGCGAATTTTTTACAAAAAGAATATCCGCAAACCGTTGCCGTGGTCATGTCTAAAATATCAACTGATCATGCGGCGCGTGTTCTGGCTTTATTACCTGACAATTTCGCGCTTGAAGTCATTCATCGTATGCTCCGTATGGAGGCTGTACAACGTGATGTTTTAGATGATGTTGAACGTACTTTGCGGACTGAGTTCATGTCGAACCTTGCGCGGACTGCCCGCCACGATTCACACGAAGTCATGGCCAATATCTTTAATAACTTTGACCGTACGGCAGAACAAAACTTTATGGACTTGCTTGAAAAAACAGTACCTGAAAGTGCTGAAAAAATTCGTAGCTTAATGTTCACTTTTGATGACTTGTCTGGCCTTGATCCCGCGTCTATTCAAACGCTCATTCGCGCTTGTGATAAAGAAAAAATGCCGACGGCTCTTAAAGGGGCAACAGAAAGTATTCGTGACCTTTTCTTCTCTAATATGTCTGAACGTGCCGCAAAAATCATGAAAGAAGACATGGCGGCGATGGGGCCTGTGCGCTTAAAAGACGTGGAGGAATCTCAGCAATATATTGTAGGCATCGCCAAAGAGCTTGAGGCACGCGGTGAAATCACAATCGCAACGGGTGCCGAAGAAGACGAATTAATTTATTAATATGGACAATAAACCAGAAAATATAAACGCAGATACCTCCCTTGAAAATAATGGGCGGACGAATAAATTTTTATTTGATTTGAACAACTTCAACACACCGGTTGAACAAGAAATTGATCTTGTTGAAGAAGAGGTTGAAGTTGAACCACCTGCGCCAACTTTCAGTGAAGATGATTTAGAAGCCGCAAAGGCTATTGCTCATTCCCAAGGCGTCGCGCAAGGACGCACTGAAGAGAAAGAACAACGCGAAAGCTTCATTGCACAGCACCTCAATAATATTGCGGAAAAGTTATCTTCCGTCTTTGCCGACGAAACATATCGTGAAAGGCAATATGAAGAAGAAGCTCTCAAACTTGGGTTAAAGATAATAGACCTTCTCGCCCCTTCTCTAAATTCGCGTTTAGGTGAAGAAGCGTTAAAGAATGCACTTTCCAGTGTTTTAAAACGCCAAAGCGAACAGTCTGAAATACGTATTGAGGTAAATCCTGAAAGCGCTACAGAGATTGACGAATATTTAGAAACTATTTGGACAGATAAAGATCGCGCCCCCCGTTATAAAGTCCTCGCCAATAGCGAGCTTGAAAAAGGCGGATGTCAGATCAACTGGACAGATGGCGGTTCAATAAGAAACCCTGAAAAGACTGCTGAGAGCATAAAAGAGGCCATAGAAGGACTTTTAGTAGAACAAGTAATGTCAAAACCCAATGCCCCCCTTACGATTGAGGAAAATAATGCTATAAAAGAGAAAGAAAGCTCTGATTCTCTTAAGGGAAGCGAATTAGAAAATTCACATGGAGAAGATCAAAATGACTGAAGATGACAAAACAGCAGCTAAAGCCGCTACAGAAGACAAAAAAGCCAATGGCGATTTAAAATATAATGAAATTGACTCGGCAGAAGCAGCTGTACCTAAAGAGCGTGAATGGGATATGGGGGAAGCCATGGCCAATGACGTAACCGCCATCTATGACATACCTGTTCAAATATCTGCTGTTCTTGGACGCTCTAATATGCAGGTTAGCCAACTTCTTAAACTCGGTAGAGGCGCAGTTGTCGAACTTGACCGTAAAGTTGGTGAGGCTATTGATATCTACGTCAATAACCGTCTTGTTGCTCGTGGTGAGGTTGTTGTTGTCGAAGATAAACTTGGCGTAACAATGACTGAAATTGTGAAATCAGATAAAAGCTAAGCCATAAAACATGACAGATAATAACGCAACAGATGGTCGTTCTCAGGATGCCGATATCCGAATAAACTCCTCCAAAGTTTCTTTGGATTTAACGACTGTGTTTGGTCTCGTTCTTACCTTCTCTTTAATTTTTGTTGCTATCTGGATTGGAAAAAGTGACGCTAACTTTTTCAACATTCCTTCTTTTCTCATTGTTATATTAGGTACCATAACCGTTACCAGTATCTCCTTCTCCTTAGAAGAAGTCCTAAACGCGGGTAAAGTCATCGGTAACTCCCTCTTTCATAAACGCCAAACGACCACAACAATGGTCAATCAATTATTGAACATCGCAGTGCTGGCTAAAAAGAAAGGCCTTTTGGCATTGGCGAGTATTGAAAGTGAGCTTAAAAAAGACCCTCACCTTTATAAAGCGGCGCAAATTGTAACGGATGGTTATAACGTAGCGGATATTGAGCGTGTCCTTTCTCAAGATTTAGATGCCCTTGTTGAACGTCACAGACGCTCAGCTAATATTCTACGGCGCGGCGCTGAAATTGCCCCTGCTATGGGGTTAATAGGAACGCTTATCGGTCTTGTCCAAATGCTTGCTAATTTATCCGACCCTGAAACGATTGGACCTGCCATGGCCGTGGCTTTATTGACCACTTTTTATGGCGCTATTTTGGGGACGGCTGTGCTTGCGCCTATGGCGGCAAAGCTTGAACGTAATTCAAATGAGGAAGCGATGATAAGATCATTGGTGATGATCACAATGTCTTCAATCGCACGTCAGGATAACCCACGCCGTTTAGAAATGCTTCTGAACAGTGAATTACCCCCGAGTGAACAAGTTAACTATTTTGATTAGAATTTATAGAGAGTACTTATTATGAGACTTATGATTGTTGGTCAACTTGAAGGTCACATTTCTGCGGCAGGTAAAATCGCCCTGCAACGCGGCGCAAAAGTTATTCATTGTGAAGACATAGAAGAAGCGATTGGTGCTTTGCGTAATGGTAAAGGTGCCGACGTTGTTATGTGCGATGTGAAACAAAAAATTGCAAAGCTTATTGCTGATTTAGAATCAGAACACATTCACGTTCCTGTTGTCGCTTGTGGTATTGGAACCGATGCCCGTGACGCCGTTAAGGCCATACAAGCGGGCGCAAAAGAATACGTCCCTCTTCCCCCGGATGCTGAGCTTATTGCCGCCGTATTAGAGGCTGTGACCGAAGAATCTAGTACTATGATTGCAAGTGATCCTGCGATGAAAAGCGTCTTGGATCTTGCAGAAAAAATCGCCCCTTCTGAAGCCACCGTTCTTATTACTGGTGAGTCAGGAACAGGGAAAGAAGTCATGTCCAGCTTCATTCACCGTAAATCAAAACGTAAAGAAGGACCTTTTATTGCAGTGAACTGCGCAGCTATCCCTGAAAACCTTTTAGAGTCTGAACTTTTCGGTCATGAAAAAGGCGCGTTTACAGGCGCAACAGGCCGCCGTATTGGTAAATTTGAAGAAGCCAATGGTGGAACAATCCTGCTTGATGAAGTCACAGAAATGCATCCGCTTTTGCAAGCAAAACTCTTACGTGCCATTCAAGAAAAGAAAGTCACACGCGTCGGTAGCAACGACGAAGTTAAAGTTGATACGCGTATTCTTGCAACCTCCAACCGTGACCTTGAAGCCTCGGTCTCTAAGGGAGAGTTCCGCGAAGATTTATACTTCCGTTTAAACGTTGTGAATATTCGTCTCCCTGCTTTGCGTGAACGCCCAGGTGATATTCTTGAGCTTGCAAAATTCTTCGTGGCTAAATTTGCCGAGGCTAACGGTGTTGAAAAGAAAGCCCTGTCTAAACCTGCTATTGATAAACTATTGGCTTATGGTTGGCGGGGTAATATTCGTGAACTTGAAAACACAATGCATCGCGCCATCTTGATGGCCTCAGAAAAAGAAATTGAGGCCGAAGCCATTTTCTTGCAAGAAAGCACCTTCACCCAAGGAAACTCTTCTGGGGCAGGAGCGGCGAACGCCCCCTCTTCTACGGGTGTTTCTTCTGCAAATAATGAGACCGTTGAAAACCCTGAAGGTGTTGAAGCCCTTATTGGTCGTACCATTTCAGATGTTGAGCGCGATATGATCGTCAACACTCTCGGTCATTGCTTGGGTAACCGTACGCACGCCGCTAAGATACTCGGCATTTCTATCCGTACGTTACGTAACAAGCTGAACCAATATAAAGACGATGGTGTTGATGTCCCCAAAGCGGGGTAATCGCAATAAACACCACCCTTCATTAACTCATTACGACAAATCGGTAAAAGTTTCGTCAAATATGTTTACACTATGCCCTGCAAAACAGTACAATTGGGGTACTAACGCCTTACAAAATCTTATTATCATTTAGAAAAACTTCATGTCAGATACCCCACCATCAGAATCAGGATCAGGCTCTTTCGGCGAAAGTTTACGCGGCGAAGGAATGTCGCAGGCACGCGGGGCATTAGGGGGGATTTTACGCGGTGATGTTGTCTTGGCGCTTGGTGTCGTCTGTATTCTAACCTTTATGTTGATCCCCATACCTCCGTGGATTTTGGATATGGGGTTATCGGTCTCTATTCTATTTTCTGTCTTTATTATGATGTTGGTTTTATCAATTCAAAAACCATTGGAATTCTCAACATTTCCTACCGTTCTTCTTATCTCAACCTCCTTACGTTTGGGGCTTAACGTTGCCTCAACACGCCTTATCTTAGGTGAAGGTCACGCTGGTGATAACGCGGCTGGTCATGTCATCCAAGCCTTTGGTGGTCTTATCATTCAAGATAGTTACGTTGTCGGTGGTATCGTCTTTGCCATTCTTGTCATCGTGAACTTTGTAGTTATTACCAAGGGGTCTGGACGTATCGCCGAGGTTGCGGCACGTTTCACCTTAGATGCGATGCCCGGTAAACAGATGGCGATTGATTCTGATTTATCGAGCGGCTTGCTAACCGAAGAAGAAGCAAAAGCCAAAAGAAAAGAACTTGAGCAAGAAAGTAATTTCTTCGGTGCCATGGATGGGGCGTCTAAATTTGTGCGTGGTGATGCTATTGCTGGGCTTCTTATTGTTTTCATTAACATCATTGGCGGTATCGTTATTGGGACGGCGCAACAAGGGATGAGCATGGGCGAAGCCGCTCAAACTTATACAATTTTAACCATTGGTGATGGTCTGGTCAGTCAAATCCCTGCTCTTATGATTTCTATCGGCGCGGGTCTTCTTGTTTCAAAAGCAGGTGTCGAAGGCGCCGCTGATAAAGCCCTCGTCTTCCAATTTGGTAAACAACCAAAAGCTATGGCGATGAGTGCGGTTTTAATCATGGCCCTTGGCCTTGTTCCTGGTATCCCTCTTTCTCCTTTCGCTTTTCTTGCTATTGTCTTTGGTGGGTTGGCTTATGTCGCTTGGCGTCAAAATGAAAAAAAGGAGGACTTGCTCCAACTTGATAATGCCGCTTCTGCTACTGGTGCTGGTGCTGGCGGCGGTGCAGGTGGTCCCGCCCCTGTTGCAGAAGAACCTATCTCCAAAGCGCTTTCTATGGATATCATTCGTCTTGAGTTAGGGTATGGCTTGCTACCGCTTGTTCAAGGTGAAGGTAATAATAAAGTGACCGACCAAATCAAAGGGTTGCGCCGTCAATTGGCTGAAGATATGGGCTATGTCCTGCCCGCTGTGCGTATTCAAGATAACCTGCAACTGCCCGCCAATACTTATATCGTGCGTATCAAAGAAATTGAATCTGGGCGTGGTGATGTCCGCCCTGGCATGTTGATGTGTATGGATCCAACAGGCGCGGCGATTACTCTACCGGGTGAAAGCACAACCGAGCCTACCTTTGGCCTTCCTGCGATGTGGATTGATGAACAGCACCGTGAAGAAGCACATTTCAAAGGCTACACTGTTGTTGATGCACCAACCGTTATCACCACCCATATTACAGAGGTCGTAAAAGACAATATGTCTGAGCTTCTCTCTTACGCCGAAACACAGAAATTATTGGATGAGCTGTCTCCTGAATATCAAAAACTTGTTGCTGATGTTATTCCAACCCAAATCACGATTGGTGGCCTGCAACGTATCTTGCAGAACTTAGTATCCGAACGCGTCTCCGTCCGTGATCTTCCGACTATTTTGGAAGGCATTGCCGAAGCTTCTATTTACACCAAAAATATTTCTTATATTACTGAACATATTCGTTCTCGTTTGGCGCGCCAAATTTGCGACCAAAACACCAATGTCAGTGGTTTTGTTCCCCTCATCACTCTCTCCCCTGAATGGGAACAATCTTTCAGTGAAGCCCTCATTGGCGTCGATGGTGAAGATAAACAGCTCGCTATGGCACCAACCCAACTTCAAGAATTTATCAGCGCCGTCCGTAAGGTTTATGATGAATTTGCTAAAGAAGGTGAAACCCCTGTCCTATTGACCTCACCGAACGTGCGCCCCTTTGTTCGTTCCGTCGTTGAACGTTTCCGCCCCCAAACCATGGTCATGTCTCAAAACGAGATACACCCAAAAGCCAAAATCAAAACTTTAGGTCAAGTTTAAAAGTAATGAAACTTGACCTTCAATCTTTAAGTACCTTTCAAGTACTTTTATTATCCTGCTTTGCATTTTTCTGCTTTGGAACACACGACGTTCTGAGTAAAGTATCAGGACACTCTATCGGTTTTGGCATGAGTGCTATTTTTATTCAACTATCTTGCGCTTTCTTCACCATACTTTACATTATCTCACAAAGAAAATTAGATGTATTTTTTGCTACAAATAGAAAACCAACATTCTACTGTGCTCTTTTAGGAACTGTCGGCATGTTAGGGTTTTACTTTGCTGTTCTCCACCTCCCTCTTATTGAGTTATTCATTATTATTCTGTTACGCCCTGCCTTAACAACCGTTTTAGCAAAAATATTTCTTAATGAATCAATATCAAAATACCAAGTAACCGCTTTATTACTAGGTATTCTTGCCACACTTATAACATTTCAAGCGTGGAATATAATCTTCAATCAAAACAGCTTTGATTACAATGTTTTAGGAATATTAGGTGGCTTCCTTAATGTTACTTGTATGAGTGCCCGCTACATCCTTATAAAAAAATCAACTGCTCAAAATGACCTTTTCGGTCTCATATTCTATTCCAGTATTGGTATCACTATCGCCTCTATCCCTTTTTTAGAAGATATTATGATATTTCCTACTATAGAAATAATGTTGCTTATGGTTTTAGCGGGGCTTTTAATATTTATAGGTAACATTGCTTCCTTCACCGCCAACCATAGTAAACATGTTGCAACCCTCGCTATCGGACAGTTTACAATATTGTTATGGGTAGCCTTTTACGGATGGTTAATTTTTAATGAAACTCCAGATATATGGGCAACATTAGGGAGTGCGATCATCTTAATTAGTGGCACCATGTTATATCTTGATGCAAAACAAAAATAACAAATAACTTATCCACAGCTTGTGGACATTTATGTGTGTTATACTCCATAATGCACTATATTTTGCTGGGCGAGTGAATCGCCAACGTTTATACTATGTTGAAATGAATCGGTTAGAATCCCATGCGGCTCAAGTCCTTTACGGCCAAAAATACGAAAGAAGCAATGCAGATGGTTCGTGAAGAGCTAGGCGAAGATGCAATTATTGTAGCCACGCATGAAGAAAAAAATGCGGTGGGGGGTCGTCAAGTGCAAATCACCGCGGCGATTGAGCGCGAGGGCTATTACGCACAGCGTGATGAAGAACCCGAAGCTTCAGAAAACTGGCTCTACGAAGATGATGACAATGAAGCCATGGTGATTGAGGAAGTCACCGAAACACTCTTACGTCATGCCGTCCCCGAAGAAATATTAGAGCAAGTTGTGTCTCACGCCGCAGTTCTTGGTATTGATGAGCCACGCTTGGCTATGCTCGCCGCCATTGAAAGTTTATTTAAATTTAATCACCTTCCGACGACCGCCTCCAAAACACCTTTTGTGATGATCGGCCCACCAGGGGCAGGGAAAACATTAGCCGTAGCAAAGATGGCGGCGCGCGGCGCGATGAACGGCCTGAACGTCGCCGTTATTTCTACGGATTCACAGCGCGCAGGCGGTGTAGAACAACTTAACGCATTCACCACCTTGATGGATATTGAGCTAAAAATTGCTAAATCCTCAACCGCGTTAAAAGAAAGTATCTTAGAGACCAAAAACTTTGACCAAGTTATTATTGATACCGCAGGGACAAACCCCTTTGACACAGGCAGCATAAAAGCATTGGCCAAATTCATTAGCGCCGTTGATATGGAATCTATTTTGGTTCTACCTGCCAATATGCATGCCGATGAAGCAGGGGAAACCGCGCAAATATTTGCCTCCCTTGGTGCACAACGTTTTATTCCAACCCGCATTGACGTTTCCCGTCGTTTGGGAAGCTTACTTGCCGCCGCTTACAAAGGTGGCCTAACATTTGCAGATGTCAGTGGAACGGCGCGTGTCGCGGATGGGTTATCCCAATTAACGTCAAAAAGATTAACTCAGCTCTTGATGCCGCGGGCAGAAGGAGCGAAAATACAACGGACTCAGAATCAGAGTCAGAAAACAGGATAAATAAATGTCTGACGCGTCAGCCAAGAAAAAACTATCGAAAGATATCAATAAAACGGGACAACATGGTTTCCGTCGTGGTGTCAATGTTATCGCCGTTGCCAGTGGTAAAGGCGGCGTTGGTAAAACGTGGTTTTCCATTACCCTTTCCCATGCCCTCGCCAAAGCAGGCAAGAAAGTCCTGCTTTTTGATGGAGATTTGGGCTTAGCAAATATTGATGTTCAACTTGGTCTGATGCCAAAACGTGATTTAAACGACGTTATTCGTGGCCGCCTTAGTATTGATAAAGTCATTCAACCTTATAAAGAAGGGGGGTTTGATATTGTTGCTGGACGCTCTGGACAGGCCTCTCTTTCCGCCCTACCGTCACAACGCTTAACCATGCTTCGTGACCAACTGGTCGATATCGCCACAGAATATGATGTTGTTATCCTTGATCTTGGCGCGGGTGTTGATCGTACCGTGCGTATGCTCTCTGCTTCTGCTATTCGTACCTTACTTGTTACAACGGATGAGCCAACCTCCCTCACCGATGCTTACGCCTTTATTAAGCTCGGCAGTGCGGCAGGCATGTCCAAAAATGTTGGCGTTATCGTCAATCAAGCTACCTCCACGACAGAGGGTGAAAAAACTTATAAAACACTTCTAAAGGCTTGTGAAAATTTCCTTCGCCTAAAACCGCCTTTAATAGGTATGGTTAGATATGACAAAAAAGTAAAAGCAACAATTCGTCATCAAAGTCCAATTTTAACACGCTCACCAAACAGTGATGCCGCCGAAGATGTTGAAAGCATTGCAAAAATCATAATTCGTGATTTAGCAGAGCGTAAAAAAGCCGCCCGCGCTTAAAACAACAGTTTTATAGCCGTTTAATTTCATTTATTGCGCTTTCTTTAATAAATTTATGGCATAATAATGATGTCATGACGCAGGTACACAAATGAGCAGTACAGGAATTACATCCCCCGTGCAGGGTGCCATTCGGGGTGCCACTGGTAATGGCGGACAAACCGTTCAAATTATTAACTTGCCTGACGCCCTACAAAATTCAGCCCGCGCCGTTAGGTTAGAAGGCCAAATCACATCACAAAACCAAGCCAACAACAGCGTGCGTATTGAAACACCACAAGGAAATGTTGACGTACGGGTACAAGGCAACAGACAACCACAAGTTGGACAAAGGGTTGAAATTGATATCCCTGCTAATAACCGAGAAAACACGCAGGTGCGCCAAGCAACAATTCGAACTGATCCCACACCACAGCCACAAAACACACGACCAAATACACAACAAGCTTCAGGACAAAATGCACCACAAACACAACCTGCTCCGGCGCAACCTCCGGCTGGTTTGGCAACAAGAGTAACAGCGCCTAATAATACGCAAGCCCCGCCTGCTCAAGCTCAAGCTCAAACAACAACCAATCAAGCAACGCCTAGTCAAGCTTCGCCCAACAATCAAGCGCCACAAACAAACAATCCTAATACAGCAAACTTACCTCAAGCGGCGCGAAATATTACACCACAAACGGCTCCTCCCATTTTACAAGGTAATGTCACGACGGAGACACTACAAAATACGGCCGCGCTAACAACATCACGAAATAACATTACACCTGAAAGTATTTTTCGTTTAATTTCTACAGCGCCTGCACAGGCACAAAATATCGCACGAGAGTTTATTAATACGCTCCCGCAACCTATCAGTAATACTATTAACAGAACGGCCTTCACCAGCAATCTTCTGACACAGAGCATTACAACAAGCATAACGCAGACACCTTTGTTACAAACAACAAATAATATTGCCGTTCTACAAACAAACATCATATCCAACAGTTTACTCGTCCAAACACCGCAAAACGCAACACAAAATACTCTACAAAACACGGCGCAAAACTTTTTAAACAATAACCTTATTTCTCAAACTCAACCACAGCTCCAAACACAGTTACAGCCTGCATCACAACTGCAAACTGTGATACCACAACCTGCATCACAACCAACAACATTATTACAGCCTAATATTTTAAATACGGCGCAACCTTTAACCGTTGCTCAAACATCATCCATTAATGCAACAACCGCCTTAGCGACAAATATCACAGCTCCACAAACAACAACTACAGGCGCAGTAAACCCCACACTTGCGACACCGCAAGTAGGAACTTTAACACCCATTAGCTTTAACCCCTCAAACCCAACGCAGGCTAACTTCCCTCGCCTTGGTCAGATTGATATTCAAATCATACGAGTGACACCTCCAAATACAACCCTCACTCCGCCGCCCGTTGGTAACCTACCGCCACCCTCTCCTATTCCTGCGGCAACACCATTTACACCCCCCTTGCTTGGTGCAAATACCGCTATCTCTATCAACGCGCAAGTCACAGGCTTCACCCCGCAAGGATTACCACTCATAACAGTACAAGGACTTGGCGGTGCTCTTCCTCAAAGTTTTATTTTACAAACGCCAAACACCAATCTTCAATTAGGCAGTCAGTTACAAATCATTCCTAGAAGCGGCATCCCTATCGCCGCACAACTATCGCCTGTTGTCGCACAAACTTTTAACAATCCTTTACTGCAAGGCTTTCAATGGCCTGCCATCAATGAACTTTACAGTGCTCTACAACAACTCAGCCCACAGGCCGCGGCCTCTTTAACGCGCGCACTCCCCAATGCCGCTAGCCCTGTACAAATTGCCGCTGCCGCTAACGTTTTTATTGCCGCCGTTCAATCTGGAAACTTTGACATTCTGCTCGGGGATAAAAAAAATCTACTTCAACAAGCTGGCCGTAGCAGTATCTTAAGCGGTTTAACACAAGACTCATCTCTCGCTCGTGCACCAGAAGCCGCGATACAAAGTGATTGGCGCGCCGTTCCCCTACCTATGTTTTGGGAAGGTGAAATCCATAAAATAACACTCTACACCTACCATCAAAACCAAAGCCAACAGCAAGAAGAAAACGAAAATGGTCAAACACGTTTTATCTTTGACCTTAACTTATCACGCATGGGGGACGTGCAAATTGATGGCTTGGTAAATGGTAAAAGACTTGATTTGATTGTGCGTACGCAAAACTCTTTCAGTGAACCTATGCAACAAACTATTCGCCAGTCTTATACCAACGCCTTAAGTCAAGCCGATTTAACAGGTGAGCTTAATTTTCAAGGCTCAACAAACAACTGGGTTCACGTTCTTCAAAACCAAGAGCAACTCGGGGTACATGTTTAGATTTTAAGGTCGAAAAAAAAACTAAAACTCCTCCTTACGTCTGAAGCCTTCAATAGCAATCTCATCAAGACTTTGTGATTCTTTGTCTTTTACCTCTTTCGCCTCTTCTTCTTCACGGCGTTCATGAACAATTTCAACACGTTTCATGTTGGCAAAAGCGGCGCGCACATCTTCTTGCGCGGCCTGCAACCGTCCTTCTAATTGCGCGGCCTGTACCTCAAGTTGTTCAACATTACCGCGAATAACACCTTCAAACCGTCCATAATATTCACGTGTTTCTAAATTAGAATCTTCGTCCAGCGCTTTACGCTCCGCGCTTAAACGCTCTAACAATTCTGCTTTGCGGTTTTCTATGGCTTCCATTTGCCGAAAAATATCGGCAAGTACCTTTTGTTTTTCTTCAACTGTATGACGGCGTAACCGAATAAGCGCTTCAAGATCTGCCATTAACTATCCTGTCTGATATAGGGCAAGCCCAGACATAGAGATAACAGCTCAAACCCTTCTTCAATCGAGGTTGATTCTTCTTTATCTTGCCCCAAAAATTCTTCTAACCGTGGGTAACGTAAAATGGCTTCGTCAACTTCACCATCACTCCCCTTACGATATGCGCCTAATTTAATCAGCTCCTCCATATCTTCATAACGGCTGATAATTTTCTTTGCTTTTTTTACCAGTACATTTTGTTCATCGCTTAAACATTTTGGCATAGACCGTGATACAGATTTTAAAACATTAATCGCAGGGTAACGTCCACGATCGGCAATCTTACGCTCCATCACAATATGCCCATCAATAATACCTCGCACCGCATCAGATATAGGCTCATTATGGTCATCACCTTCGACCAGAACAGAAAATAATCCCGTGATAGATCCCTCGCCTTGCGCGCCGGGGCCTGCACGCTCTAATAATCGGGCTAACTCGCCAAAGGTTGTTGGCGGATATCCTTTTGATGTCGGCGGCTCCCCTGCGGATAAACCAATCTCGCGTTGCGCCATAGCAAAACGAGTCACACTATCCATCAGGCATAAGACCTTTTTACCTTGCCCACGAAAATATTCCGCCGTTGCCATCGTGGTATATGCGGCCTGACGCCGCATTAAGGCAGGCTCATCTCCTGTTGCGACAATGACGACAGATCGTTGTAAGCCCAGCTCACCTAAGTCATCTTCTAAGAATTCTTGAACCTCCCGTCCACGCTCTCCCACCAAACCAATCACCGATACATCGGCCTCGGTATAACGTGCCATCATTGACAGAACGACGGACTTACCAACACCTGAGCCTGAGAAAATCCCCATTCTCTGTCCTTGGCATGTTGATAGAAAGCTGTTCACTGCCCGCACACCTAAATCAAGCGGTTCGCCCACGCGTTGCCGTGAATGTGGCGCAGGCGGTTTATTACGAAGTGGTATCGGCGTGCCGCCTTGTATTAATGGCCCTTTACCATCAATCGGTTCGGCTCTTGCATTAATCACCCGCCCCAACCATCTTTCATCGGGGCAGATAGTCGGCGCGCTTTCTTGAATAATCGCAGGGCAATCCAACCCCACCCCCTCCAATTCACCAAAGGGCATTAACAAGGCGCGCTTGTCTTTAAAACCAATCACCTCACACGGAATATCTTGGTCAACACTGGGACGTAAATGTACAATCGAGCCAATCGATAAGTTTTGCCCAAAACCAGCAATTTCAACCAAAAGCCCTAAAACCTTAGTAACACGACCAAAAACCTCATAATCAGGCGTATTTTCAATCGCAGCCAACGCTTTTTGAGTTAATCTATCCATATTAATATTGTAGCGTGAAAAACACCCACCTTCTACTGCTATGAAGCTAAAAACCATAATTGTTGCTATTTTTCTTCTGTCTAGGCGCAAGTAACGACAGTTAGGAAACCTACCTTAGGAGCACGGCAACAACGCCAGAAGGAAAATAGAAATAATTATTTATTTTGTTAACCTTTGTTAATTGTGTTAACATTTATTAATAAAGGTTAATTTGTACAAGTAAGCAAACAGGAGCAAAGAAATGCGCGTTTTATTAGTCGAGGATGACAGTTCTACAGCAAAATCAATCGAGTTGATGTTGAAATCAGAAGGGTACGTCGTTGATACCGCTGATTTAGGCGAAGATGGATTAGAGATTGGTAAAATTTACGAATATGACATCATTATCTTAGATCTTATGTTGCCTGATATGGATGGCTATGACGTTCTTAAAAACTTCCGTGCTTCAAAAGTTGATACCCCTATTCTGATTCTTTCTGGCCTGACCGAGCTTGATAATAAAATTAAAGGCCTTGGTTTTGGTGCCGATGATTACCTAACCAAACCGTTTGATAAGCGTGAGTTAATGGCGCGTATCCAAGCCATCGTCCGTCGTTCCCAAGGGCACTCACAAAGTACTATTGAAACAGGTGCTGTCATCGTCAATCTTGATAGCCGTACAGTCACCGTTGGCGGTAAACCACTTCACCTTACAGGTAAAGAATATGGCATTATCGAACTGTTATCATTGAGAAAAGGCTCTACCCTTACTAAGGAAATGTTCCTCAACCACCTCTATGGCGGTATGGATGAACCTGAAGTAAAAATCATCGATGTTTTCATTTGTAAGTTACGTAAGAAAATTGAACAAATGAATGATGGTGAAAGCCATATTGAAACGGTATGGGGGCGTGGCTACGTCATGCGTGACCCGCAACCTGATACCGCTGCTGCTTCGGCTTCTGCTTAAAAACAATATTTACCGTAAATATTCTGTTATACCCCGCCTTTACGCTTCGGGTATAACACTCTTTGGGTATAACAAATAAGTGGCAAAACCCTGTTCTATTTGCTAAATCTAGCTTATGCAGAATCTACCCAATATCCTGACCTTTTTTAGAATTGCGATACTGCCCGTCATTATCGGCCTTATTTTCATCCCTGATAGCTGGGCAGCATGGACAGCGCTCACCCTTTATATCGTGGCCAGCATCACAGACTATCTTGACGGATACTTAGCCAGAAAATGGAACGTTATCAGTTCAGTAGGTACTTTTCTTGATCCGATAGCTGATAAAATATTTATCGTTGCCATCCTCATAACCTTGGCTGGATTTGATCGCCTTGAAGGCCTATGGCTTATCCCTGCTATCATTATCTTAGTGCGTGAGATTTTAATCTCTGGCTTACGTGAATTTTTAGGGCCAAAAAATATCCAACTTCCCGTTTCAAAATTAGCCAAGTGGAAAACCACCGTTCAAATGATAGCCCTTGGTTTTCTCGTTATTGGCAATTATGGGGATTCCATTTTGCCCAACACCTTGCTCTATGGACAATGGCTCCTCACCATCGCCGCCATACTCACCGTTCTAACAGGCTGGCGCTATCTAACTGAGGGTTTAAAACATATTTAAACCATGAAACTATTCTCTCTTATCAAACCTATCTTGCACGCCTTTGATCCTGAAACAGCGCATCAAATGACTATATCCGCGCTTAAGCACGGCCTTTACCCCCGCTTAACCCCCGTCAATGACCCCCGCCTTTACACGAAGCTATGGCATTTAAAATTTAAAAACCCGATTGGTCTTGCCGCTGGCTTTGATAAAAATGCCGAGGCTATCGCGCCTATTTTAAATATGGGGTTTGGTTTTACTGAAATTGGAACAGTGACCCCCAAACCACAAATGGGCAATCCACGTCCCCGCATTTTTAGAGACGTGACGAACGAGGCCGTCATTAACCGTATGGGCTTTCCCAATAAAGGTGTTGGAATATTCAGGCAAAATATCCAAAAATTCGTCAAAAGTAAAAAGCGTACCCCTGGTGTTGTGGGCTTAAATATTGGAATGAACAAAGACCAAACCAAGCCCGCCAATGATTATATTTTCCTGATAAAGCATCTCGGTCATCTGGCGCATTATTTCACCGTCAATATTTCCTCCCCCAATACTCCGGGGTTAAGGGATTTACAAAGCCGTGAAAACTTAATGCCGCTTATTGCCTATATTCAAGAGGCGCGCGAAACTTATTGCGAAAGCGAAAATCTACCTCCTATTTTGGTTAAGCTTGCGCCTGACTTAAATGAAGAACAGCAGCAAGAGCTTGCTGACGTCGCTATTGATAGTGGGATTGATGGCCTTATCCTCACCAATACAACATTAGATCGTCCAGACAGCTTACCTGAAGCGTTTAGCGCAGAAAAAGGTGGGCTTAGCGGCCAACCTGTTAAAGATAAATCAACCGAAGTTATAAAAAACTTTTATGTGCTGACCCAAGGTAAAATACCCATCATTGGTGTTGGTGGGGTTTCATCTGGGGCGGATGCTTACGAAAAAATAAAAGCTGGCGCCTCGCTTGTTCAACTTTATTCTGCCCTGATATTTCAAGGGCCAGAACTGGTAAATGACATCAATCATGACTTACTCACCTTATTAGAAGAAGATGGCTTCGATCACATCTCACAAGCTATCGGCACCGCTCATCAATAACTTTGTTTGGGTGAAATATCATACCCCAATGCCTCACCAGATAGACAAAACTTATCTACATTAGGAATTGCAGACTCTAATTGGTCGTTATAAGACCCTTCTGGATTACCTGCTATCTCAAGCTTTGTTCCTGCCTCATCGTCAGTAAACACATAACGTGAAACTTTTAAACGCGAATCATAACGCCACTCCCCTGCTCGATCTTCAACACTACAGCTATATCTTGGAGAATCACAACCAGATAAACCGATTGCTGCTGTCAAAAACAAGGGTGCTAACACTTTCTTATTGATACTCATTTTATAATTCCCAATCTCATTATAAATTATTTTGCGGTATATAAACGGCAAATCTGAAATATATTATTGTGTAACACTTTAAATAGCACACCGTTTTCCATTATGTCAATATCTATTAATCTCTCTTGTACGATCATAATTTTGCTATAGTTTGGACGTGCTTTTATGATGTGATGATTTTGAAAGGAAAAGAGCATGAATAAAGTTGATCGTCATTGCGAACGTAGTGAAGTAATCCAAAAACCTATTTCTTTGAAGCAATGGATTGCCGCGTCGCTGGCGCTCCTCGCAATGACATGCCTGCTTACTCTTCCCGCCCAAGCAGAAATTATAAAATCACCCTCTATTGCCATGCATGGCAGTCCGAAATATGCCGATAACTTCACGCATTTAGACTACGTTAACCCTGATGCGCCAAAAGGCGGAAGCTTAAAACAATCTGTCGTTGGTAATTTTGACTCCCTCAACCCTTTTATTATTAAAGGCTCTCCTGCCGCAGGCATGACCTTTTTAGGACAAAGCTTACTTTACGATTCTCTGATGGAACAAAGCAATGATGAACCCTTCTCAATGTACGGTCTACTAGCTGAAACCATTGAATATGATACTGAGGATAAAAGCTGGGTCGCGTTTAACCTGAACGCGAACGCCAAATGGCATGATGGCAAGCAAGTCACCGCCGATGACGTCGTGTGGAGCTTCAATATTTTCTTAGAAAAAGGATCACCTTTTTTCAAAGCTTACTACGGTGATGTAACAAAGGTTGAAGCCACCTCTCCCACGCGTGTGAAGTTTACTTTTAAAGACACCAATAATGCGGAGCTTGCTCTCATCATTTCACAGCTCGCCATCCTACCGAAGCATTACTGGACAAGTGAAGGGAATGATTTTTCCAAAACAACCTTAGACGCTCCTTTTGGCTCTGGCCCTTACATGATTGATAAAATCGATGCAGGACGTTCTATCGCTTATAAACGTGTTGATAGCTATTGGGCAAAAGACCTGCCTATTAATAAAGGCCGCTTTAATTTTGATGCACAAATCTTTGATTATTACAAAGACAGTAATGTCGCGCTTGAAGCATTTTTCGCCAATGAATATGATGTGCGGACTGAAAATGTCGCCAAACTTTGGAACACCGCTTACGATGCCGCGCCCGTCAAAGATGGTCGTATTCAAAAAGAAGAAATTCAACATCGCCGCCCTCAAGGCATGCAGGGCTTCCTCTACAACCTACGCAAACCTATCTTCCAAGATAAAGCGGTTCGCCAAGCCTTGGAAAATGCTTTTGACTTTGAATGGTCAAACAAACAATTTGCCTATGGCGGATATAAACGCACCAACAGTTACTTTGAAAATTCAGAACTTGCCGCCACGGATGCTCTACCAACGGGGCGTGTGTTAGAAATCTTAGAAACCTATCGCGGTAAAATCCCTGATGAAATTTTTACCACACGCTATCAACCGCCTAAAACAGATGGTTCGGGTAATCTTCGCGGCAACCTTCGCACGGCGATGAAACTTCTTGATGAGGCTGGCTACAAGCTCGGTGATGATGGTATCCGCACCCATGAAAAAACAGGGACACGTCTTGAATTTGAAATCATGGACTCCAACCCCCTTTTTGAACGTTGGGTTCTACCGATGATTGCAAACCTAAAGAAAATTGGTGTGCAGGCAAATTTCCGTGTGCTTGATCCCGCACAATATCAAAACCGTATCAATGAATTTGACTATGACATGACCATTGGCTCTATGGGGCAAAGCTCCTCCCCCGGTAATGAACAACGCGATTATTGGGCAAGTGCAAAAGCAGATATTGCTGGCTCGCGTAATTATATCGGCGTCAAAGATCCTGTGATTGATGACATCATTGAAAAAATTATCCAAGCGCCAAGCCGTGATGAACTTGTTGCCCTCACTCAAAGCTTAGACCGCATTCTTTTAAGCGGTCACTATGTTATCCCACAATGGCATATTGATTATTGGCGTATTGCCTATTGGAATAAACTCGGTCGCCCCGACAACCTATCCCACCTCACCCCTGCTATCGGTGATACGTGGTGGCAAAAAGAAACTGATAAAGCGGAATAATCAATCATGAAAACTGCGATTATCATTCCAGCGCGTTATGCCTCTACCCGTTTTCCGGGAAAGCCACTAACGCTGATTGGTGGACAATCCATGCTTAGCCGCGTTGTTGATTTGGCGCGTAAAGCTAAAGAAGGCATTGATGTCGAGGTGACATTAGCCGTCGCCACTGAAGATCAGCGTATCGCCGACCATGCGACTGAACTTAACGTAGACTGTATTATGACCTCTGATGCCTGCAAAACAGGGTCAGACCGTGTACTTGAGGCTGTTAAAAAACTCGATGGCGCTTATGATTTCGTTGTCGGGCTTCAGGGTGATGCTCCTTTCACGCCTCCCAAAGCCGTACAACAACTTATCCACGCTTATAAAAATGACAACAACATAGAAGTCGTCACCCCTGTGATAAATCTACGGTGGAGCGAGCTTGATAATTTACGTGAACAGAAAAAGATAACACCCTTTAGCGGCACAACCGCCATTATCAATCAAGCGGGTCAGGCACTCTGGTTTTCTAAAAATATCCTCCCCGCTATTCGCAAAGAAGAAACATATAGAGACAATGAATTCTCTCCCGTGCATCAACATATCGGGCTTTATGGGTACGCCGTTAAAACCTTAGAAAAATTTGTAACGCTCCCTGAAGGTCACTACGAGAAGTTAGAAGGACTGGAACAGCTCCGCTTACTAGAAAATAATATCTCAATCCAAACCATAAAATTAGACGTCCCCCTCGGCCTCGCCCAAGCAGGTATAGACAGCCCCGAAGATGTGACACGCGCTGAAAAAATGTTGGCGCAACAATGACAACACTCATCATCACCCGCCATGGGAATACATTTAACGCCGAAGACACCCCCACCCGTGTTGGCGCACGTACTGACCTGCCCTTGGTTGAAAGCGGTCAGGCACAAGCCCGTAAAATCGGCGCATGGTTAAAAGAAAACAACCTTTACCCTGAGGTCACTTATTGCTCTGCCTTACAACGCACTAAAGAAACTGCGACAATCGCCCTAGCAACACTCGGTTATAATCAGCCTGTCTTCCCTCTCGAAATTTTCAATGAGATTGATTACGGCCCAGATGAAAACAAAACCGAAGACCACGTCATTGAACGTATCGGGGCGCAAGCTATCAAAGATTGGGATGCACAAGCCATCGTCCCTGATGGTTGGGACTTTAACCCCCAACAATGCATCACTAATTGGAAAAATTTTGCAACTCAAATCCTAAACGACAACCAAAGCGATGCTGATGATGTTGTGCTTGTGGTTACTTCTAATGGTATTGCGCGCTTCGCCCCACATTTAACAGGTGATTTTGAGGAATTCGCGGATAACAATAAAATAAAGCTATCCACTGGGGCTCTCGCAGTTTTAAAATATCAGGATAATAAATGGATTATCAAAGACTGGAATATAAAACCTTAAAGCCATGGCAAATTACCTCCTGAAAAGATTGCTTTTGATGATACCGACCTTGCTCGGCATTATGCTCATCAGCTTTATCATCGTGCAGTTTGTTCCTGGTGGCCCTGTTGAACGGATGATCGCCCAATTACAGGGAAATAATATTGATGCGACTGCCCGCTTTGGCGGTAGTGGTGGTGGCGCCGACAGTGCCGTTGGCTCTGCCGCGCAAAGCACAGGACAATCCAGCAAATATCGCGGCTCCCAAGGGTTAGACCCTGAATTCGTTGCAGAACTAGAGGCTCTCTATGGCTTTGATAAACCTGCCCACATACGTTTCTTTGAAATGGTCAAAAATTACGCGACCTTTGACCTCGGACAAAGCTATTATCGTGATGTCTCTGTCATTAATTTAGTCTTAGAAAAAATGCCAGTTTCTATCTCTCTCGGCCTATGGTCAACACTTATCATCTATCTCATCTCCATCCCGTTGGGTATTAAAAAGGCCGTTCGTGATGGACAAAAATTTGATATCTGGACATCGGCGGCCGTATTTACAGGCTACGCCATTCCATCTTTTATGTTCGCTATCTTACTTATTATTGTATTTGCAGGGGGGCGATATTTTGACCTGTTCCCGCTTCGCGGCCTTTTATCCGATGGGGCGGATGAAATGAACCTCATTCAACTCTCCCTCGATTACCTATGGCACATGGTTCTGCCCGTTGCCGCCATGGTGATTAGTGGTTTTGCTGGCCTAACAATGCTCACCAAAAACTCTTTCCTTGATGAAATCAATAAGCAATATGTGCTCACCGCGCGCGCAAAAGGTTTAGAAGAAAAGCAAGTCCTTTACGGTCATGTCTTTCGTAATGCGATGCTTATCGTTATTGCGGGTTTCCCTTCGGCCTTCCTCGCTATCTTCTTCACAGGTTCATTATTGATAGAGGTCATATTCTCCCTTGATGGGCTTGGCCTTTTGGGTTATGAAAGCGTCATTAACCGTGATTACCCCGTTGTGCTTGGTACATTATACATCTTCGCCTTAATGGGGCTAATAACCACCTTAATACGAGATGTTGTTTATGTTGTCGTTGACCCACGTATCGATTTTGAGGCCAGAACAGTCTAAAAAACGGCGTAAAAACGGCCTGTATATAAATCATATAATCATTTGACAGAATGATATTCGACATATAAAATGCAAAACATCACTGATAAGGACGTTTTAGGACTGTATTATGAACATTAAGAAAATTAACAAAAAACTATCTAAAATTCGCGATAACGTCTTAGATACAGACCATATCTCAGAAGAAGATAAGGCAGATTTACTGTCACTGGTTCAAGAAGCAATCATGCAATCCAAAGCTGATGAACAGAATAAATTACCAAAAGATATCTCCCCTTACCTACCTATTGCTGATAATGATAATAAGGTTCTGACAACAGAGCAAAAATTTCGCCTTCGCCTAATAGAAAAAACGGGTACAGGTTCCAGCTACGTTCATTAATTTCTTTTGAAGTTTTAGTAAGTTTTTACTCGAAGAGCATTTATTTTTGGGACAATCTCACTTCTACGCCTATAAAGTACTAATGCGACAACAGTGAAACAGCCTAAGAAATTCATGGCACAAGAAATAGAAAACAAGAAATCTTCAAGGCAGAACACACCATAACCTAAACTTATACTAGCCATAGACAACCATAATAACCACGAAGATAAAGAAACACTAGCCGCCTTTTCTTTTCGTACAATCAACAACCTAACCTGCGGTAAATAGCCAGCAAGACTTAACACAGGCACGAATGAATATAACATCGTTAAAAGGCTCTCCATAGATATATAGTATATATGGAAAAATATAATTTTTCGTTAAAATAAATAAATTTTCTCTCCTTCTTTATCAACTTTACGTCTAGAATACCCCTTATGACTCTTACCCCTATCAACCAACGCCGCCTTGCCCAATTCAAAGCCAACAAACGTGGTCTTTGGTCTTTTTGGGTTTTCATGGTGTTATTACTAGTTTGTTTAGGGGCTGAGTTTGTTGCCAATGATAAGCCTATCCTGCTGAAATATGAGAACAGCTATTACGCGCCTATCTTCAAAAACTATCCTGAAACAACCTTTGGTGGTGATTTTGAAACTGAGGCGGATTACCGGGATTCTTATGTGGCCGAGCTTATCAATGATAAAGGCTGGATGATCTGGCCACCCATTCGTTTTTCTTATGACACTATAAATTATAACTTACCAACGCCTGCCCCTTCTGGTTTAACGTCTGAAAATATTTTTGGTACAGACGACCAAGGGCGTGATGTTGCCGCGCGAGTCATTTACGGTTTTCGCATTTCTGTCCTCTTTGGCCTTGCCCTCACCATCATCAGTTCCATCATCGGAATCACCGCTGGCGCGTTTCAAGGATATTACGGTGGTCGGTTGGACCTTATCATGCAGCGCGTGATTGAAGTGTGGGCTTCCCTCCCCTCGCTTTATATTTTGATTATTTTCTCTGCCATGTTTGTCCCTGGTTTTTGGACTTTGCTGGCTATCTTGTTACTCTTTTCATGGGTCAGTCTTGTTGATGTTGTCCGTGCCGAGTTCTTGCGTACCCGTAACTTTGACTATGTGAAGGCCGCCAATGCCCTTGGGGTCAGTAACACCACCATCATGCGCCGCCATGTCCTGCCCAATGCGATGGTCGCGACCTTGACCCTCATGCCCTTTATCTTGACAGGGTCTATCACTGCACTGACATCTCTGGATTTTCTTGGCCTTGGCCTACCACCAGGCTCCGCCAGTTTAGGCGAGCTTCTGGCACAGGGGAAAAACAACCTCCAAGCCCCATGGCTCGGAATCACCGCCTTCATGTCCCTTGCAGTCATGCTTTCCCTTCTTACCTTCATCGGTGAGGCCGTCCGTGACGCCTTTGACCCGCGTAAAACGAATTTATAAACAACGTACTATATTGACATATTACTTAATTTGGTGTATTACATAAAACACTAAAAATGAAAAGTTAAGTAATATGAAACAAAGTACCATAGAAAATATAGATCATGCAAAACGCCTATTAAAGGAAAAGCCTCACCTATCAATAAAAGACGTTGCTAAAATATTAGGATATAAACGATCAAATTTTTCTCAGTTATTTAAACAATATACAGGTCAAACGCCTGCACAATTTAGGGGTGTAAGAACAAATCCTAGACTTGAACATGCAAAATATCTCTTACAAAACTCTGATCAACGTATCTATAAAATTGCTGAAGCTTTAGGGTATGAACCGGCAAGTTTTTCTCTACAGTTTAAAAAATACACAGGTCAAACGCCAAAAAAGTTTAGAAAAAATAAACTAACCCCCGACTTTAAAAAAGCCAGAGATTTAATGGCAGAAAGTGACTTTTTTTTACAAGAAATTGCTGAAAAATCTAATTTTTTTGACGCAGGCGTATTAACAAGTATCTTTGAAAAAACATCAAAAAAAGCAGGAGAGTTAGGCATTGAGGAATATAGGAATCATCTAAAATTATGGCGGGCGCAACGCTATCTCCGCCGTACAGACCTAACTGAAGAGCATGTTGGTCACAATATAGGGTTTAACGATGTTGCCGAATTCAAACAATTCTTTTCTTCTCAAGTGGGAATCCTTCCTACTGAATATCGCCAAAAAGCTCCTTCACTTTCATTCAAAGCGGCTTGACTCACATCGCCAATTTAGGCTTTATAAATGATGGTTATGAAATTATAAAAATATGATAAAATGATATGAATACAGGGCATTTACAGGGTGATTTTAAATCAAAGGATGCAGCAGAACAAAATAATATTTGTTTTATGCTCCAACGATTTTGTATCAAAAACGATCAACCCGTCGCTGCACTGCATTTAGACGATAAGTCAGGAATTTTAAAAGATTATATTACTGAAGATGGTATATCCTACTTTGATTTACCGACAATGCGCCTTCTAATTCATCTAACACGACACTCAACCTTTGTCAGTTTTAGGCAATATCTAAAACTAGTGGCTGATGACTTAGAAGAGAGGATTAAAGATAATGGAAGCTTTCAACTTTGTAGCTCCCCATTATCGAAGGATTTGAGTAAACCTGTTACGGTTAGAAATAGCACTGAAGAATGGGGCGGACTTAATAATATGTTTGGTCAAGCCATTGCAGAAAGTAAAGCACCAAAACACATATGAATACACGCAACGCACAACGTCGACGCCGCCGTCTTAAATAAATCGCCCAGCCTTTGGGGGATGTTTGTTGTGCTGAACCTAATACCTCACCTTTTTTCATTACAATTCACCTCTTCAAGTCTGGTTTTCAAGGCATAAAGCCTTTAAACTATTATTTGTCTTTTTGACAAAAACGAAAAAGGAAAAAAGAGAGTGACTAGTAAAATTAAAGTTTCAATTATTGGCGTAACGGGCTTCACAGGGATGGAGCTATTGCGTTGTTTACTACAGCATAATCATGTTGAACTGAAATATCTGGTATCGCGCCAACATGAAGGCACGCCTCTGTCTGATCTCTTTCCCCGCCTCAGCCACATTGAAGGCCATCAAGTGACCAACACCGCCCATGATACTGTCGCCAATGAAAGTGATGTGGTTTTCCTATGCCTGCCTCATAAAGCCGCGCAAGAAGTTGCACCTTCTTTCCTAGGTAAAACAAAACTGATCGATTTCTCCGCTGACTTTCGCCTCAATGATGCCGAAACTTATGAACGTTATTACAATATTTCCCACCAACATAAAGACCTACTCAATGGTCGTTTCACCTATGGAATTCCCGAAATTTATCGTGATGAAATTGCCCGGGCTGATGCCGTCGCCAATCCAGGGTGCTTTGCGCTATTGGTTCAACTCCTTCTGCTCCCTTTTAAAGGCAAGATGAACAGCGCTAATGTCATCGCTATTTCGGGCACATCTGGCGGCGGGCGCAGCGCCCGTGACCCCGTGGATCATCCCGCCTTGTCTCAAAATATACGAAGCTATCTGATTAATGAACACCGCCATATCCCTGAAATTTTGGCCACCACCGGACTAAAAGAAGATCAACTCAACTTCGCGCCGACTGTTGGGCCTTTCCTACGTGGTATTTTCACGAATGGCTTTATCAAAACAACCGAAAAACCAAACCTAGATATTTATAAACATCATCCTTTCGTGCGTATCGTCGATAAAGTCGAACTAACCAATGTCGTCAGCACTAATTTCATTGATTTAAGTTATCAGCAAGGTCATAACGGTGAAATTATTGCCCAAGGGGCGCTGGATAACCTCTTGCGTGGCGCGTCTGGCACAGCCGTTCAAAATATGAATATCATGTTTGGTCTTGAAGAAACGGAAGGTTTAAACTTTAACACGCCTTTTTATCCGTAAAACCCTCATGATAAATTCATTTAAAAAATTCTACGCACAACTTTTCCAAGATAAGCTTTTCATTATCAAAGCGAGTGGCAGTATCATCACAGACAAAGATGCACGTGAAAACTTAATCGAAAACATTCAAGAATTCACTCAAAACGGCATTAAAATCCTGCTTATTTATGGTGGTGGCGAAGCCATAGATGCCGCCATGAATGAAGCAGGTCGTACCCCGACTAAAATTGATGGTCGCCGCATTTCCTCTAAAGATGATATTAAAATAATTAAACGCACATTGGCGGGAGACTTGGGGTTTAAGCTTTCTGAAACAATGGTGAAGAAGAAAATGTCTTCTACCATTTTAAACGCTATCCCTCCTCATTGGGCAAAGGCCATACGCCGTGCCCCTGAAAATAACATCATTCGTTTTGATGGTACACTTGATAACATCAATGCCAAAACCATACGCGAGCATTTCACATCAACCAATCTTGCTATCTGTCCTTGTTTAGCTTTCAGTAAAGAAGGAACGGCGCTCAACATTAACGCCGATAATGTCGCCATTGAAATATCAACCAAAACAATGGCGAACAAACTTATTCTCTTGACCGACATCGACGGTGTTATGGTTGATGGCACAGTACAATCATTTTTAAGCGCTCAAGAATGTGAAAAACTAATTAAAAACGGTATTGTTACAGATGGTATGCGGGTAAAATTAGAAAACTGTATCCACGCCTTACGTTCTGGCGTTAAGCGTGTTCATATTTTAAATGGCTTTCGTAAGAATGCTCTACGGGATGAGGTTTTCACATCTGAAGGAATTGGGACTATGATTGTCCGTGAAGAAGAAAAGAAACTCTATATCAAACAAGAAAGACAAGAAGGAAAAAAACCATGACCTCCAGCTTAGATTTACAAAAACGTGCCAATGACATTATTATGCCGCTCTATCCTCATAAAGATGTCGCCCTTAGCCATGCTGATGGATCTTACGTTTATGATATCGAAGGTAATAAGTATTTAGATTGCGCGGTTGGTATTGCCGTTTGCGCGCTCGGTCATAACCACCCTGCCTTTAAACGCGGTATTACAGAACAGCTCGATAAAGGATTCACCATGTCCGTTGGTTCTTTCGCCACCGAACCAAAAGTTAAAGCCGCTGAACTTTTAGTCGGTAATTGCTGTAGCGATAAGATATTCTTCACCAATTCTGGGGCAGAGGCTGTTGAAGGGTCATTAAAATTGGCGCGCGCATGGGCGCATGAAAATAAAAGTGAAGATTGCAAAGAATTTATCGTTTTTAGAAACTCGTTTCACGGCCGTACTTACGGCGCCGTTAGTGCAACTGAAAAATCCTTACATCAACCAAAATTCGCGCCCTACCTTCCAGGGTTTCACTTTGCTGAATTTAACAACCTTGATTCCGTGAAAAAACTCATTACCGATAAAATTTGCGCCATCATGGTTGAGCCTGTTCAGGGTGAAGGCGGTCTTACTTCTGGCACAAAAGAATTTTTCGAAGGCCTACAAAAACTCTGTAAGGATAATAAAATATTACTTATCTCCGACGAGATTCAGGCTGGTATGGGGCGTATGGGAACGCTTTTTGCGCATGCCCATTTTGGGTACGAACCTGATTTGATTGCCCTTGCCAAAGGCTTAGGCGGCGGCTTTCCTGTTGGTGCCTTCATGGCCAAAGCAGAAATTGCCAATATATTTAACGCAGGCGACCACGGCTCAACCTATGCAGGAAACCCGCTGGCCACCAACGTCGCCTATCATGTTGTGAGTGAAATTGTACAACCTGACTTCCTTGCCCGTGTTAAAGAAGCCAGCGCATACTTCATTAAAAAACTAAACGCCCTGCATAACGAAACAGGCAACACCATTACCTCCGTCAAAGGCGAAGGCCTAATGATTGGTGTTGATACAAAATATGAAATCAAAGGGCTGTTACGCGAACTCCTTAAAAACGGAATGTTGGCAACTCAGGCAGGCAAGAACACTCTCCGATTAACGCCCCCTCTTAATATTAGCAACGCTGAAATAGACGAGGCCGTTGAAAAAATCGGTAACGTTTTAAAAGACAACGACAAACTGACTGAATATGAATCATGATAAAGCATTTTATAAATCTATCTGACTTTGATGCAGAGACTTTAAAAGAAATTTTAAAAAATGCACATAACCTTAAAGCACAGAAATTTAACCCACCTCAATTGTTCAAAGGTCTATCGCTTGCGATGATGTTTGATAAGTTATCAACCCGTACCCGCATGTCCTTTGACGTCGCGATGAAACAGCTCGGCGGCCATACAATTGTCATGACCCAGAATGATATGCAACTTGGCGGCGCAGAATCCATTGAAAGTACCGCCAAAGTTATGTCCCGTTACGTTGATGCTATCATGATCCGTATGAGCGAACATGACAAAATGGAAGAACTGGCGCGCCACGCAACCATTCCTGTTATTAATGCGATGACCGACAAGTCTCACCCTTGCCAAATCATGGCGGATATCATGACCATTGAGGAAAAGCTGGGTAGCATAGAAGGTAAAAAAGTCGCTTGGTTTGGTGATTATAACAACGTCACACAAAGCTTCGTTGACGCCAGTGCAAAATTTAATTTTGAATTCACTGCCGCCGTTCCTGAAGATATCGCTGCTGACAAACCAAATACAACCAGTGATGCGATAACCGCTGCAAAGGATGCTGATGTTATCGTGACCGATACATGGGTATCTTTAGGGCAAGATGGTAAAGCCATTGAAAAATTTTGGCCTTATCAGGTTAATGCAGAGCTTATGGCACACGCAAAAGATACCGCCATCTTCATGCATTGCCTCCCTATTCATGAATGGGAAGAAGTTACCGAAGATGTCGCAAAATCTTCAGCCTCTATCATATATGACGAAGCAGAAAATCGCCTTCACGTACAAAAAGCAATCCTCGCCTACTGTTTATCTGAAACAGGGGTTAGCATTTAACCCTCTTTTAAAGCTGAAGCTTAATTTAAGAGTTATTTTTTAAACCCACCAACCATTTTCATGATGTCGTCAATCGGGCTTCCATCTTTGTCTTGATCCAACATACCCATCAAACCTTTTAGGGCGACACCTTTAACGGCGCTTCCCATCAGGCCTTGCGCGCTGGCATTTTTGCTCATCGCGCCCATCGCCATCGTCGCGATAACAGGTAACATTTGCTTAATGATCGAGGCACTGACACCAGAAGATTGCTCAACTTGCGCGGCTACCGCGCGGCTTTGCTCTTTACCGCCTAAGATATGACCCAAAATACCATTCCCAACCTCTTGCGATTGCAAGGCTTGCTCTGGCTGATCAATATATTGTGCGTGATTACCGCTTTGTAACGCACCCATTAAAGATTCTAAGCCACCATCTTGCTGTGCGTTCTTTTTAACGCCACCTGCAAGCGCGCCCATAACACCAGATAGTGCTGATGTTGCTTGTCCACCTTCAAGACCAAATTGGCCAGCCAATGCATTAACAATTTTATCTTGTTGGCCTGTCGCCTGTAATATCTTCAGTAAATCCATAATATAATCCTCTGTTTGTATATATGCCCCTGTTCTAGGCTATATATGGGGCTAACTCAAGGATAAAGGCTCTTTGAGCCTTCTCAAGCCTGTCGACTTGCTCTAAAATCCCCCCATGTTACAAGCCAATAAACCAGAATTACTCCTGAGCGTTAAAAACTTATCCGCAACCTTTACCACATCGGAAAACACCTTTCATGCCGTTAAGGATATTAGTTTTGACGTAGAAGCAGGGGAAACCATGGCCTTGGTTGGTGAAAGTGGCTCGGGTAAATCTGTAACCGCTTTATCCATCATGCAACTTCTTCCCTACCCCCTTGCCTCACATTCACCAAACTCCAGCATTAAATTCAACAATGAAGAACTGGTTGGTAAAAAAGATGGGTTTATGCGGCATATTCGCGGCTCACAAATTGGAATGATTTTCCAAGAGCCAATGACCGCGCTAAACCCCCTTCATTCCATTGAACGCCAAATTGGTGAAATCTTACGCCTTCATCAAAATATGAGCGAAGATGAAGCCCGTATCCGCGTCAAAGAACTGCTCGATATGGTGCAACTACCAATGATGAAACAACGCTTAAAAGCTTATCCGCATGAGCTTTCAGGAGGACAACGTCAACGCGTGATGATCGCAATGGCACTCGCCAATGACCCTGAGTTACTTATCGCTGACGAACCAACAACCGCGCTTGATGTCACCGTACAGGCTGAAATTCTTGAACTTCTTGAAGAACTTCAACGTGAAATTAAAATGGCAACATTGCTCATTACGCATGATCTTTCCATCGTTGAGAAGTTCGCTGATGATGTTTGTATTATGAAGCATGGTAAAATTGTTGAACAAGGCATCGCCAAAGACGTATTCAAAAAACCAAAAGACGACTATTCAAAAAAACTCCTTGGTTCCATGCCCACAGGTGTTGCGAAATTACCGAAGAAAAACGCTACCCCTGTTATTCATGGTGTAGATATGAAAGTTCATTTCCCAACCAAGAAATCCTTCTTTGGTAAAGTCACGCAATGGGTCAAGGCCGTGGATGGTATTGATGTTGAAATCAAAGCAGGTCACACTGTTGGCGTTGTTGGGGAAAGTGGTTCGGGCAAGTCTACTCTTGGTTATGCGCTTATTCGCCTCCTTAATGGTAAAGGTACTATTCGCTATCAAGGGCAAGATATATCTACTTTCAATCGTAAACAAATGACGCCCCTGCGCTCTGACTTACAAATTGTTTTCCAAGACCCCTTCTCCGCTCTATCACCACGGATGAGTATCGCTGATATTATCGGCGAAGGTCTTAAAGTTCATCATCCTGAGCTGGATGCCCAAGGGCGTGATGACAAAGTTGTGAAGGCATTAGAAGATGTTCACCTTGATCCTGAAACCCGTCACCGTTACCCGCATGAATTTTCTGGTGGTCAACGCCAACGTGTCGCTATTGCGCGCGCCATGGTTCTACACCCTAAATTTGTAGTGCTTGATGAGCCAACTTCCGCGCTTGATGTCTCTGTGCAGGTCGAAATTATTGACCTCCTGCGTGAACTCCAAGAAAAGCATAACCTCGCTTATTTATTCATTAGTCATGATTTACGCGTTGTCCGCGCCATGGCGCATGATATGATTGTCATGAAAAATGGTAAGGTCATAGAAAGCGGTAAAGCCGAAGAAATATTCAAAAACCCGAAACAGCCCTATACCCAAACATTATTAGACGCGGCGATGAACTTAAAAGCAAAGAAAATCACTTAATCACATGTAATCTCTACAATATATGCTTAAACCCTATACACCTTAAAACTTTTCCAATACCTTCATCATACCATGCATCACCGGCACTAACCTGCGCTCCACCTAAATAAATCGATTTACCTTTTTGGGCGCTCCCTTCTGCTCCTATGGCAGCAAGGTTAAACCGTATAACCGTAACTGGAACTGGAACTGGAATCTCACCTTCTACCCCTTTACGAATCAAATTAGCAACACCAGCAAAAATACCTTGTGCACCTATGTCTAAATAAAAAGACTGCTCTTCCGCTCCTGCTCCTACTCCTGCGGCAACATCTAATTGTAATCGTCTAGGATCACCTGTTACTTCTTGTACTTTAACAGCATCTGAACTTAAACCGTTAATATCTAAAGCACTTTTGAAGTGCCGTCTAATATGTTTCTGTTAAATTATTATCATAAATAGGTAACGCCTTCATGACCTCTCCATTTCCACTCTTTTTATTTGTCGTATTACATCTTTTTAACTTACCTTATGTGTTACGTCAATAAAAAAACGGCCTCATGAAAGGCCGCTTTTTCCAATTCTTATAAAGTTTAACTGTTATTTATCACAGCTACCTTTTGTGCAACATGCTGTACCACTGCATGGACAAAAACGGTATCTAAGCGCAGCCAAAGCGGCGCCTGCCATTGGTGCGGCAACAAACAACCATAATTGCTCCATCGCCTGCCCACCAACAAAAAACGCTGGTCCAAAACTACGTGCTGGGTTCACAGAAACACCTGTCACTTGAATACCAACAATATGAATAACAACCAATGTTAAACCAATCGCCAAACCTGCGATGGCTGGGTGACCATCTTTTTCTGTTGCGCCTAAAATTACAGTCACAAAAAGGAACGTTGCCACAATTTCAAAAATAAGCGCGGCTTGTTGCGTATACTCACCAAGATATCCAGCGCCCCATCCATTTTGACCAAGGCCAGATGCAGCAACATCATATCCCGCCAATTGACCTTTTAAAATTGTCATCAAGACAAATGCACCAGCAAGCGCGCCTAAACACTGGGCGATTGCATAGCGAATAAAATCAACAAAGGACATACGTCCCGCAATCCACGCACCGAAGCTAACAGCGGGGTTGATGTGACATCCGGATACCGCACCAATACCATAGGCCATGGCAATCAATGCCAAACCAAAAGCGAAGGCGATTCCCAAAACACCAACTTGCTCTCCTGCGATTGCGGCGGCGCCACATCCCAGTAAGACCAACGTGAATGTACCAATAAATTCTGCTATTTCTTTTCTCATATTTAGACCCTGTCTGTTGTTGAAATAAGTTTTTTATTTTGAAGAAAGTGAACACTTTCGGGCGCTATTATCTCATATTTAACAGAATCTGACAATATGGACGATTTTTTCATAAACGCACCCAAAACAAATTATTTTACAAATAAAATCAATACTTTAGACGAGTTTACATTCAGCAATAAACTAAACCTACTCCCCCATGGCTATCCCATCGCGGCGGGGGTCGGCGGCACCAATCATCTTGCCCTTTTTAAAATGAATCGCGGTCAGGCCACTATTCATCTCACCAACCAAAACAGGGTGACCAAAACTTTTCAGGGGTTCGGCCATCTCAACGCCGGCACTTTCCACCTCCAGCTTTTTACCACGGTGCAAAACATGTGGCGCGGCCATCGCTTCGGCAATACTCATATCCCAGTCAATCACGCTGATAATTCGTTGCAGAACAAAACCGATAATACGGCTTCCACCCGCCGACCCTATCACCAAAATTGGTTCACCGGCGGCATCAAAAATAATTGTCGGTGACATGGACGAACGTGGACGTTTTCCGCCCTCAACACGGTTGGCTTTCGGGTGACCCTTTTCATCACTCGGCTTAAAAGCAAAATCGGTTAGTTGATTATTCAACAAATATCCATCAACCATGATGCGACTACCAAACGCATTTTCAATCGACGATGTCATGGATAAAATATTTCCGTACCCATCAACAATACTAAGATGTGTCGTACCAGGTGGCTTGATGCTTGCGTCTTGCGCTTGCGGTTCATCCGCCACCCACCCCGCAGGAACGCCATGACTAACAGTCGGCATTGGCGTTTTGGGATTGATCAGTGCGGCGCGAGATTTCAAATAAGCAGGGTCAAGCAAAAGCCTATCAGGCGTTTTAACAAAATCAGGGTCGGCCATATAATGATTCCGATCCGCAAAGGCCAAACGGCTGGCTTCCGCAATAATATGCCAGCTCTGCAAATTATCTTTCCCCATCTTGCGTAAATCAAAATGCTCTAAAATACCCAGCATGTTCAACAAGGTCAGCGCTCCGCTTGATGGTTGCCCCATCGAACAAACTTTATAACCACGATAACCATTACAAACAGGCATACGCTCAACGGCTTGATAGTCGTTCATATCTTCAATCGATAACAAACCAGCATTCTTATTTTTACGTACTTTTTCTACTAAGTTACGCGCCAGTACATCGTCATAAAAACTACTTACGCCATTGGCGGCAAGATACGTCAAGGTTGCCGCATATTCCTTATTGGTTTTTATTGTACCACCTTTCGCAGGGTGGGTTGTATCAGGATAAAAATAAATCTTCGCCGCCGTATCGGTATCAAAACGGCTAACCTCTTTTTGTAAAGATTGTTGCAGACGGTCACTAACGGTAAATCCATCTGCCGCTAATGTAATCGCAGGCTGAAGTAAATCCTTCCACGGCATTTTACCTTGCCAGTTATGCAGTTTTTCTAACGCCCTCAACAAACCTGGCGTGCCCACCGCACGTCCTCCATTCGCCGCTTGGTAAAACCCCATGGCTTTACCATCGTCACGGGTAAATAAATGCGACCCTGCTGTCGCTGGCGCAGTTTCACGCCCATCAATACTGAACAACTTATCATTCGCCGCATCGTAATAAGTGATAAAAGCACCGCCCCCAATGCCAGAGCTTTGCGGTTCAACCAATCCCAAAACCATCTGCGCGGCAATCGCCGCATCGGCGGCGGTTCCCCCCTTATTCAATACATCATAGGCAACCTTCGTTGCATCAGGGTGCGCGGTCACGGCCATAAACTTGGTGCCTGTCGCAATTTGCACTTTATTAAGGTTCTTACCCCTTTTGGTTGCTATTTCGGGGGATGCAGGTCGGACTTGCGCCATAACACTGACATTGGCGTTGGTACTACTGAAAACCAGTAAAATTGCTATAAATGGCCAAATACGCATATAATTAACCTTAATTCCTTATTTTTACTTGCACTTTTGCCCTCAAATGAGTACCAAAGGCAGGTTATTTATAACGAAAAACAACTCATAAGCCAAACGAAAGGCGGTGATTTTAATTGGTAACAGTATCCGTACGTGACAATAACGTGGATCAAGCGCTAAGAGTGCTTAAGAAGAAGATGCAACGTGAAGGAATCTTTCGTGAGATGAAAGAACGTCGTGACTTTGAAAAGCCGACTGCGAAACGTAAACGTGAAAAACAAGAAAATATTCGTCGTTCACGCAAAGCAGCACGCAAGAAAAATAGCGAAAGATAATTTCCTATTGTTCAGCTCTAAGCTTACCGATTGATTAAAAACTTAATATATGAAGTTTTATATTTAATAAGTTTAAATAAATCACCTAACCTAAAATTAACCGCGCTTCATTGCCGCGGTTTTTTATTATCTGTTTTTTTACATCTCAGACGTTGCTTCTCTAAGCCAGTTTTTATGCTCTTCATCTAACAAAGGCGATAACGTTTCAAAAACCTGCTGGTGATAATTGTTGAGCCAAGAAATCTCTTCTTGGTTAAGCATATCAATAACAATCAAGTTCTTATCAATCGGGGCCAATGTAATCGTTTCAAAACACAAGGTCGCATCATCAACCTCTTTGGCTAAAACCAAACTCTCAATCCTAATCCCATATTCACCTTCTTCGTAATAACCCGGTTCGTTAGATATAATCATACCGGCTTCAACACCGCGTTCACCGCGCGGACTTATGCCTGCCGACTCTTCATGCACAGACAGATAACATCCAACGCCATGACCCGTTCCATGCGCATAATTTAGGCCTTTAGATTGCAGGGGCGATCTTGCGAGTTTATCTAGCTCTTTACCCAACGTTCCTTTTTTAAAAACCGCCCTCGCCAATCCAATATGCCCTTTGAAGACCAGCGTATTATTCTCTTTTACTTGCGGCTCAACATCACCAATTAAAATCGTTCGCGTCACGTCTGTTGTACCGTCCCTATATTGCGCGCCACTATCCAACAATAATAAGCTACCCGACTTTATCGTTTTGTTTGTTGCCTGCGTAGCACGATAATGAACAATCGCCCCATTCGCGCCATACCCCGCAATAGTTGTAAAACTTGGTTCTTTAAACTCAGGCGCTACCGCCCGAAACCCTTCTAACTTTTCCTCAACAGAAAGTTCCGTCAATTCCCCCTTGGGTGCCTCTTCCTCAAACCATTTTAAAAACTTCACCAGCGCAACCCCATCACGAATATGGGCTTGCTTCATAGCCGCCTGCTCTGCCACCGTCTTACAAGCGCGCGGCATCAAACAAGGATCTTCTTTATTTAAAATAGTAACGTTATTATCTTTCAAAATATTCTTGAAATAAATTGGCGTTCGTTTTTCATCGACCCAAACTTTACGATATGTTTTTAATTGCTCGGACACGTCACTTTCATTAAACAGTTCAACATAATCGAGCGTGATATCTTTGACTTTGTCAGGATTAATAAACCACTGAACCTTTCCTTGGACAGGTACAATCGCATAAGACAACGCAACAGGAATAAAAGGAATATCATTCCCACGAATATTCAAAAGCCAAGCGATTGAATCTGACATTGTTACCAAAACTGCATCTGCGCCCTGCTCTTTTAACTGCGCCTGAATATCTGCGATTTTATCTTGCGACGCTCGCCCTGCATATTTTTCAGGAAACAACGTCACGGCTGTTAAAGGCTTTGATGGTTTATCTTGCCAAACCCTATCAACAAAGTTTTCTGAAACTGCTTTTAAGGTTACACCTTGTGTTTCAATCCTTGAAATTTCATCAGCCGTATGAAGCTTAGGGTCATAACCAATGACTGAACCATCAGGCAGATTCTCTTTCAACCATACCGCCAAAGGTTTTTCTTGAGAGTTTGCCACCTCATATAACGTGCTATCAACTTGGTCGACTAATTGAATGGTATAGCGCCCATCACTCATGACGACAGCCTTATCTTCCAATATAACAGCACCCCCAGCAGACCCCGTAAACCCTGTCAGCCATGCCAAACGCTCCGCACAGGCTGGGACATACTCACCTAAATACTCATCCGTACGCGGCACAATAAAGCCGCCAAGGCCGCTATCCTTCATAATATCCCTAATATCGTTTAGCTTCCTTTGATTAGTCATATTATTTTTTCCTTGCATATTTAGATGGAACTCATTAAGCCATGACGATAGAATAACAGCGTAATAAAAATAACAAAAGCCCCACAACAATAAGATAAAAACATGAATGATATCAAACCCGTACGTAAAGCCGTCTTTCCTGTTGCAGGATTAGGCACGCGCTTCCTTCCCGCAACCAAGGTTATGCCCAAAGAGATGCTACCTATTGGTGACCGCCCGCTTATTCAACACGTCTATGAAGAGGCCCGCGATGCAGGGATTGAAGAATTCATCTTTGTAACTGGCCGTCATAAAAACATGCTGCAAGAGCATTTTGATTATCAGCCCGAGCTAATGAAAACTTTAAAAACACGCGGCAAAGATGACATGCTTGAAAAAGTACGTGATTCTGAAATGCCTGAAGGCAAGCTTTTTACAACAAGGCAAGCCAAGCCTCTGGGTTTAGGTCATGCTATTTGGTGCGCCAGAAAATTAATTGGCGACGAGCCTTTTGCGATTATTCTTCCCGATGATTTAGTTTTAAATGACACTGGCTGTTTATCACAAATGGTAGAAACCTATAACGAAAAAGGGGGCAATGTTATTGCCGTCAAAGATGTCCCACGCGAAGAAACCAATAAATATGGTATCGTGGATATAGGTAAAGAAGACGGTAAAATTATTGAAGTAAAAGGACTGGTTGAAAAACCTGATGCAGACAAAGCGCCTTCTACAACATCTGTCGTAGGTCGCTATATCCTTCAACCAGAAGTCCTTGATTATTTAGCCGCCTTTGAAACAGGCGCAGGTAATGAAATTCAGCTCACAGATTCTATGGCTAAACTTATTGGCAGCCAAGCCTTCCACGGCTTAAAATTTGATGGTAAACATTATGACTGTGGGTCACGCCTTGGCTTTATTGAGGCCAATATCGGATATGGCTTAGCTGATAAAAAAATTGGCGCGCAAGTTAAAGAAATTATAAAGGATTACAGCTCAAATGACTAAAGCACATAAATTTAACGATAGCGTTCTACGTGAATATGATATCCGTGGCATCGTTGGTGATACGTTAAACGAAACAGATGCCCTTGCTATTGGGTGCGCGTTTGGAACAATCATTAAACGTGATGGCGACCCAAAAGAAAAAAAACGCGTGTGCGTTGCTTATGATGGTCGCGAAAGCTCACCCGCTTTTGCAGAGAACCTAATCAAAGGACTCCTCTCCACTGGCGTTGACGTTGAAGATATGGGGCTAGGCCCGACCCCCATGCTTTATTTTGCCGTGAAAGATCGTAACGCCGATGGTGGTATCATGATTACAGGGTCACATAACCCGTCTGAATATAACGGTTTTAAAATGACGTTACAGGCAAAGCCTTTCTTTGGTGACTCCGTACAAGAATTAGGACAAATTTCTGCCAAAGGTGATTTTGAACAAGGTGAAGGTACTCTCACCAAAGTCGATATTCAAGACCACTATGTTGACCGTCTTTTACAAGATTTAACAGCCACACGCCCCCTCAATATTGTATGGGATAACGGAAATGGCGCGGCAGGCGAAATTTTACGCCGCCTTGTGGCAAAACTACCGGGGAAACATATTCTTTTATATGATGAAATCGATAGTGACTTCCCAAACCATCATCCCGACCCAACGGTTGATGAAAACTTAGTTGATTTGATAAAAGCCGTTAAAGACAATAAATTTGACCTTGGTATTGCGTTTGATGGCGATGGTGACCGTATTGGTACTGTCGACGAGCAAGGCACAATTTTACGATGTGATGCTTTAATGACCATCTATGCGAAAGATGTTCTGGCACGTAATCCCGGTGCGGCAATCATTGGTGATGTGAAATGCTCTCAAGTCATGTTTGATGAAATTGAGAAAATGGGCGGACGTGCCATCATGTGGAACACAGGTCATTCTTTGGTGAAGGCTAAAATGCTAGAAGAAAACTCCCCTCTTGCGGGCGAGCTTAGTGGGCATATCTTCTTCAAAGATGGGTATTACGGTTTTGATGATGCATTATATTGCTCTATCCGTTTGATGAACTCCATAGCCGCAACAGATAAACCATTCTCTTCTTTATTCGCGCATCTACCACAATTATTTAATACACCAGAAGTGCGTATTGAAGTTGATGAAGATATCAAATTCAGCCTTGTGCCAAAAATTGCCGAGAACCTAAAACCTCAAGCCTCCAATAATTCTGGAGACAACTTCCAAATCAATGATATTGATGGGGTTCGCGTTACAACGCCTGAAGGGTGGTGGTTATTACGCCCGTCTAACACGCAAAATGTGTTGGTCAGCCGCGTTGAAGCCGATAGCGAAGAAGCCCTCGCCAATCTTAAAAAGATGGTCGAAGCTGAAGTTGCTAAAGTTGGGATTGAATTTAAGTTTTAATCTCTTTTAATATATGTTCATCAACGTCTATCTGCGGTAAACTCTTTTTGTAATAAAAAGGAGTAACAGCCATGAGCAACAATAAACAAGAAAATACAAAAATCGCCGCCGTGATGGAGCTTCTCGCTTCACGCATTTGCCACGATATCATCAGCCCTGTTGGCGCAATCAATAATGGGATTGAGCTAATGCAGGAAATGGGCACTGAAGGTATGGATGATGGGTTAGAACTTGTTGCCTATAGTGCAGAGCAAAGCGCCTCCAAGCTCGCCGCTTTTCGTCTGGCTTATGGTGCAGGCGGACGTGATCCAAACGTAAAACCCGAAGATGTCCAGAAAGTCTTTGGCGCGCTGATAAAAGGTGAAGGAAAACACAGCCAAACATGGGACCCTTACGGGAACTTAGGGCCAAATGATAATAATAAACCTCTACCTCCTGGCTATTGCAAGATGCTCATGTGTGCGATGATGCTGGCTATGGAATCCCTACCAAAGGGGGGGTATATTTCTGTTCGCCCAACAATGGGCGATGAAGCCGGCCATAGCATTATCATTGCCGAAGGCGAAGGCGCGGTCATCCGCGACCAAGTCGAAGATGCCCTCAATCAAAATATTGAACTGGAAGATCTTGACCCTCGCCTCGTCCATCCTTTTGCTATTAGTGTCTTGGCAGATAGTTATGATTTCAATATCTCTATCAAGTCACAAGCCGAAGGCCGTATCGAATTCCTTATGAAATGCCCAGAAGCCATTGAAGAAGAACAAGAAAGCACAATAGCAGGAAGTACGCACATCTAAGATTCCTCCGCTGACTTCTCCCCTATTTTTCTCTTATATTGCTTGATAAGCTCTTGCTTACATCGCCACATAGGCTATAAATCCATCTATAATTTAACAACATATAGATGGATCAGCTATGTCAAACCCTGCGCAACAACCAAAAACTATTCGTGACCCCCGTGAAGTAAAGATCAAGCGTGCCCTGCTTTCTGTTTCCGACAAAGAAGGCTTGGTTGAATTTGCAAAAGAGCTGGCCGCCCATGGCGTTGAAATTCTGTCTACAGGCGGCACATCAAAAGCCATCAAAGACGCTGGCCTAGACGTTAAAGACGTATCCGACCATACAGGCTTCCCTGAAATGATGAATGGCCGCGTTAAAACACTCCACCCAACCATTCATGGCGGCATCCTTTCCCGCCGTGATAATGACAGCCACGTCCAAGCTCAAGAAGAACATGATATTGGTGATATCGACCTTGTCGTCGTTAATCTTTACCCGTTCAGTGAGACCGTTGCCAGCGGCGCCGACTATGATACCTGTATCGAAAATATTGATATTGGCGGGCCAGCGATGATCCGTTCTGCGGCAAAAAATCACGAATTCGTTACCGTTGTGACTGATCCTAAAGATTATCAAAGCATATTAGATGATATGAGCACCCACGATGGCGCAACGACTTATAAGCTCCGCCAGAAGTTAGCCGCCTGTGCCTATACCAAGACCGCCACCTATGATTCCAATATATCCAGCTGGTTTGGTCAACAAGTGCAAAAAGACGCTTTCCCCAATCGGATCAGCTTCTCTGGAAACTTAAAACAATCCCTTCGTTATGGAGAGAACCCACATCAAAGCGCCGCCCTTTATACAACTGACAACTCTAATAGACCCGGCGTAACAATGGCGACACAAGTGCAGGGGAAAGAGCTTTCTTACAATAATATCAATGACACAGACGCCGCTTTTGAGACAGTATCTGAGTTTTCCGAGCCTGCCGTAGCCATTATAAAACACGCCAATCCTTGCGGCGTTGCTGTTGCGGATAATGTTTTAGACGCTTATGAGCGCGCCCTTCTTTGCGACTCCGTCAGTGCTTTTGGCGGAATCATCGCCCTAAACCGCACCTTAACCGCCGATGTCGCCAAACGGATTATCACAACCTTCAGCGAGGTCATCATTGCGCCAGATGTGGAAGCCAGCGCACTGCATATCCTAAAAGAAAAGAAGAATGTCCGTGTTTTAACAACGGGCGCTATGCCTGATATCCATGAAAAACGCCGCATGGTGAAATGCGTTGCTGGCGGCTTACTTGTTCAAGATAATGATTTTGGTGTCGTCACCAGAGAAGACCTCAAAACCGTGACTGAGCGTGAACCTACAGAAGAAGAACTCAATGATCTGCTCTTTGCCTTTAAAGTGTGTAAGCATGTGAAGTCGAACGCTATTATTTACGCTAAAAACGGCGCAACCGTCGGTATTGGCGCGGGTCAGATGAACCGCCTTGATTCCTCACGCATTGCCGCTATGAAGGCGCAAGACGCCGCCGAAAAAGCAGGATTGAGCGAGCCCTTAACCAAAGGCTCAGTCGTGGCCTCCGATGCCTTCTTCCCCTTCGCCGATGGTATGATCGCCGCCGCCGAAGCGGGCGTGACCGCGATTATCCAACCGGGTGGTTCTATCCGTGATGAAGAAGTCATTGCCGCCGCTAATGAGCGTGGCTTGGCCATGGTTTACACAGGCATGCGGCACTTTTGGCATTAATACGTAACTCCTGCTACGCAGGAATTACTAGCCGTCATAGCTGTAAACAGCAGGACGCTTTTTTATTAAAGCCCTCATACATACGGGCAAGCCCGCTACGCTTTATACCCCGCTCAGGCGGGCAAGCCCGCTACGCGTTCCGTCATTGCGAGGAAGGCTCCCACCCTCCCGCTTGCGGGCATGGTGGCTCTACAAAGCGACACAGCAATACAGAGAAAACGCCCCTAAAAACCCCACAAAACCCGCTTCATTAACCTCTTGTTAATTTAGTTTTCATATAATTAGGGCAAGACCACCCTCATAAACACAGGGTTTTGAGAAAGAAAACAGGGAACGAACAACAGATAAAACAACATAAACCACTGAATTAATTAAATAATTACAGTTTATTTGCAAAAAAAACAACAGATTCGATATACTTTAGACAAGACATAAGAAAAAGAGTTTTAAAAAGTAAAAAGAGGAGAAAAAGATGGCAGCCGGTAACGCAGGAAAAAAAGCAGGAGCAGTCTCAACGATACTAGCCTCAGGAAAAGGGCTCTTAGGAATAGCAGCAGGAGCAATTGGACTTGACTATTTCACAAGTGGCGGCTTTGGCAGCTTTTTAAGAAACACTGGAAACAGAGCCATGTCTGGCTACAGTGATATACAAGCCATTGATGCAAACCTTGACAATATAAACCTTGGTGAAGCTGCATGGAGTAAGTTTTATGGGTTATTGAACGGATTGTTTGCGGCTATAGGGTTTCAAGCAGGTATGGATTGGGTAAAAACACAAAATGAAGCGATAAACGATAGAATTAAAGCCAGAACTGATGCTATATCCGACAAAACTAATGTTAACATATCTGATATTGCTGAAACATTAATACCTAATGCATTAGATGGTGGTCCAGACCAAGGAATAACCCCTCTAGGGGTCGCCGCAACTGGGGTGGCAGCAACAGGAGCGGCAGCATATGGAATAAACAAAATGCGTAGTGGAAACAGTAGTTCTGGAAGAAGCACAGGCAGTGCCCCTGATGGTCGAAGTGTGATGCAAGATGCTCAAACTGGAAGAGACAACCCATCTATCAACAGAAGTAATCAAGATTCATCTGAAAGAAATAAACCACGTCGTGGCAACAGAAAACTAAGAGCTGTTACTACTATCATGGGGGGTGCTGTAGCAGGCGGAATTGTACTAACAAATTCAGATGAAGCCTCTGCGTCAACACCAGAAAACCAATCACAAGCGCAAGCACCTACACTACCTGAAACATTTGAAGCAGTAGCTACTCTCACACCTTACACTCGTGTTCCAATGGCAGTCGCAGGCATGACAGAAGATGTTATAAACGGAGAGACCGAACATCTCGTAGAAGATGGTGTTGCTCTAGCTGGTGGTGCGGCTGTTGGATTAGCTGGCGCTCAAGCAGGTATGGCAATAGGTGCCTTAGGTGGACCGTTCGCATGGGCGACAGTTCCTGCCGGTGGTTTCATTGGTGGAGTAGCAGGATTCATAGCGGGTGAATGGGGTGCAAGACAAATGACGGATGCATTCAATGACTCTGCGTCTCAACCCAATACAGCTCCTTCTCATGTTATAGCAAGAGGACCTACTTTTGGGTAAACCATTCAACAATAAAATAAAAAAAACCGCTGTCATAAGCGGTTTTTTTATGAACTACATTCACCTTCAAAACAATCATACAGCATAAAGAAAAACGTATAAAAAAACGCATAGATATCGCAAATAATTTAAAAATCTTAATTCTTTCTAAACCTTTGAAACATATAATAAAAATAGGTTTATTTGCATGTACAACACTCTATTTAGTAGAATAAAGGTACAAATAGAGAAGCGTTAGTAATTTAGGGTAGAAAGAAACAAAATGGGACAGTTAAAAGATACCATCTTAGAAGAATTAGACTTGAACTTAGTTCAAAAAGCAAACCTACTTCTTGGAAAATCTTTAAAGGACGTTGGCGTTACTGATGCCCAAGCTAGCCAAGCCATTCAAAAAGGAATATCAGAACTTACTATAAGGTTACAAAATGACGGTCTAGATGCGGCAGGCCGTTATGATTTATTAAGAGAAGAATTAGGCTCTATTTCTTCATCTGTTCCAGGAATGGATGACCTCTTAGACTCAATTGATAACGCAGGTTCAGACGTTCAGAATGCTTTGGCAAATGCGGTTACTTATAATTCAGAATTTACAACCTATATCATAGACAAGTTAAATAGTGGCGACAGCTCTATCACTGGCGCCCTTAAAGATATTGACCCACAAGCCCGTGGCCCAATGGCAGATATCTTAAATAGAGTTGCTGCAGATGGAAGAGATGGAAAGACAGGCCAGAAGTTTGAAAAGTTAGATACAGCATTAGAAGCATTCCAAGAATATGTAAAGCTAGAACAAGAAATTGCAGACGCGTTAAAGGCTGACCCAAAAGCTGATGTTTCAGAACTCAATGAAAAGTTAAAAGCGCAAAGAGAGGTTTTATTCACTAGTATAGAAGACGCAGGTGGTAACATACCTGCTTTGGCGCACTTCGACATAAGCATGATCTTTAAATTCATTGGTGATGTTTTTAACAAAGGGCCAGAAGCGGCAATAGAAAGCTTAGTAGAAGGTTTAAAGCTAGACCCAAACAGCAAAGAAGCCGCCGCTATTGAACAGGTTGGTGGTATGGTTTCAAGTACCCTGATTTTCTTAGGTGGCGAAAAAGGGTCAGGCGGTTATGCTGATCTGGTGATAAATGCACAGAACGGAAAATACGGTGATATAGGTGAAACTGTTGGAGACCTTAAAGAAACATTTACAACCATTGCAGGAGGAAATCGCGTTGGATTTAATGAACCAACAGCAGCCCACGAAGCAGCAGAGGTAACAGCAGTTGATGATACTATTTTCACGCAACAGGTTGCTGAAGAATTAAGAGGTCTACCAGTTATTAGCCCTTCAACTATCTTTGGCGTGATGAAAGAATTTGCCCCTGAAGATTCGCACGCAGAAATCGAAGCCCTTCAACAGCAACTAGGTCAGGATGTTGTATTATCAGATAACTTTCATAATGCTGCTCTAGGACTTAACGCGGATGAGTTAGCCAAAATAGCAAACGACACCTACAACGGTTTGGAGCAAGGCCAAACACCAATAGTTGCTGCTAAAGCAGCAGGAATGGTAGCGCAAGCCCCAGGAGTCTAACCCCCCTTAACAACAAAGAGTATGAGCTGTGATTCTTCTGAACACAGCTCTTGTCTTTTCGGGCGTTAATCATTAAAAAGACATATGTCTAAAGAAGCCACTAAACCATTAAGCCATATACGTAATTTCGCGATTATCGCCCATATTGATCATGGGAAATCGACCCTGGCCGATCGCCTTATCCAAACTTGCGGTGGCTTGGAAGATCGCGAGATGTCCGAGCAAGTCCTCGACAACATGGATATCGAAAAAGAGCGCGGCATCACCATCAAGGCCCAAACCGTCCGCCTGAATTATAAAGCCAAAGACGGCATTACATACCAATTAAACTTAATGGACACACCGGGGCATGTGGATTTCTCTTACGAGGTTTCCCGCTCCCTCGCCTCGTGCGAAGGCTCGCTCTTAATTGTTGATTCCACCCAAGGGGTTGAGGCGCAAACATTGGCCAACGTCTATATGGCGATTGATAACAACCACGAGATCGTCCCCGTTATTAACAAGATCGACCTGCCCGCCGCCGATATTGAAAAAGCCAAAGCACAAATTGAAGATGTGATCGGCCTGCCCGCTGATGAGGCCGTACCGGTTTCTGGTAAAACGGGCGTAAATATTGATCAGCTTTTAGAATCCATCGTCACCAAACTACCCCCGCCAAATTCTGGCGATGCCGAAGCCCCAACCAAAGCACTTTTGATTGACTCATGGTATGATGTATATCTGGGTGTGGTGATTTTGGTGCGCGTTATTGACGGACATTTACGCAAAGGTCAAAAGATTAAATTCATGTCGAACGGAACAACACGTGAGATTGATCGTGTCGGTATCTTCACCCCCAAACATGAAATGCTGGAAGAGCTCGGCCCCGGTGAAATGGGCTTCATCACCGCCTCCATCAAAGAAATTACTGAAACCAAAGTTGGTGACACCATCACTGATGATAAAAACCCCTGCGCCGAAGCCCTAAAAGGGTTTAAACCCTCTATCCCAATGGTGTTTTGCTCCCTCTTCCCTGTTGATGCGGGTGACTATGAGAAGCTCCGCGATAGTATCGGCAAGCTCGCCTTAAATGACTCGTCCTTATTCTATGAAGTTGAAAACTCCCAAGCCCTCGGCCTTGGTTTCCGTTGTGGGTTTTTAGGATTGCTACATATGGAGATTATCCAAGAACGTTTAGAACGCGAATTTGATTTAGACCTCATCCCCACGGCACCATCTGTTGTTTATAAAATCCACATGACCAATGGCGATGTGAAAGAACTTTACAACCCTGCCGACTTCCCAGATATCGTAAAGGTCGACTTTATTGAAGAACCATGGATCAAGGCCACCATCTTGGTACCTGATGAATATTTAGGAGGCCTCCTCCAACTCTGTGAAGAACGTCGCGGTGAACAAGTCGAACTTAACTATGCGGGCACTCGCGCTATGTTGGTTTACCGCCTCCCCTTGAATGAAGTCGTCTTTGATTTTTATGACCGCCTAAAATCAATCAGCCGCGGATACGCGTCTTTTGATTATGCGCTTGATGGCTATGCAAAGAACAACCTTGTGAAGCTTGATATTCGTGTGAACCAAGAAAACGTCGATGCACTCTCCATGATTGTGCATAGGGATGTTGCCGAACGCCGCGGGCGTCAGCTATGTGAGCGTTTGAAAGAACTTATCCCGCGCCAAATGTTTAAAATCGCGGTGCAGGCCGCTCTCGGGGGTAAGATTATCGCGGCGGAACATATCTCTGCCATGCGTAAAGACGTGACCGCCAAATGTTATGGTGGTGATGTTTCGCGTAAACGTAAATTGCTGGATAAGCAGAAAAAAGGGAAGAAGAAAATGCGTCAGTATGGAAACGTCGACATCCCTCAATCCGCCTTCATCAATGCCTTAAAAATGGGTGATGACAAGTGACAAATTACTTACGCCTCTGGCGTTAGTCAATTTGTCATTGCGAGGAAGCCTGAAAGGCTGACGCGGCAATCCAGCCCTAAACCGATAAATCTCTAGATTGCTTCCAGCTTCGCTTTGCTCGCTGTCGCAATGACAAATAAAAGGAAAAGCGTTCCACTCCCCGTCATTGCGAGGAGCGTGTAATGCGACGCGGCAATCCAGCCCTAAACCAACAAATCTCTAGATTGCTTCGCTACGCTCGCAATGACATACTATAAGAATGACAAAGCAACCTGCCATATATATTGTAACCAACAAACGAAACGGCACACTTTATACAGGTGTTACATCAAATCTTCTCCAAAGAATTGCTCAACATAAAAGTAAATCACTCCAAGGATTCACAGCAAAACATGATTGCACCATACTTGTGTACTACGAAGTATATGAAGATATGGAGCAAGCCATCTTGCGTGAAAAACAAATCAAAGCAGGGTCACGCAAAAAGAAGCTAACCCTAATCGAAACTATCAATCCAAATTGGAAAGATTTATACGAAGACATAGTTTAGTAACTGGATTGCCGCAGTCGCTAACGCTCCTTCGCAATGACGAATAAAAGAAAAATCGTTCCTCCCCCGTCATTGCGAGGAAGGCTTGCGTAGGGCGCTTACGCCCCTGAGCACAAAAAGCCCGACGCGGCAATCCAGCCCCAAACCAACAAATCTCTAGATTGCTTCCAGCTTCGCTTTGCTCGCTGTCGCAATAACAATTATACTGTATAGACTTATATTCCTATACATGCTATACTCACCCCACTGTCCGTTATTAAGAACGGCACCGCTTTGGGGGAGACATCCTAAAGCCAACGCATCGTCTTGGCGTAAAATCGGCGTAAGCAGGCAGGAGATACCCCCTCCCCTCAATTTCCGGTGAACAAAATGAGTAACTCTAATTTACGCACTATTTCAAAAGGTTACACACCGTTAAAAACCCCAAAACGCCATTGTGGGAAGCGTGCAACGCAACGCGACAACCTGTAGAGTGGTTTCAGTAAATTTGGGCTGGTAACGACAAAAGAAACACGTAAAATAAGAACGTAAAACAAAAGGAAACGTAACCATGAAAAATATATTCCTCCTCGCTCTCATCATTCCTATGGTTTCCGCATGCGGGCTTGTTGGCGCAGCCGTCAACGTCACCACCTCAACCGTTGGTGCCGCAACAAAAATTATTACCAAACCTGTTGATTTAATCTTTGGTGCTAATGAAGTTGGAAACCCTGAGGAAGATATCGCGATGGCTTACATGCCTACGCCTTAAAAACTCTTCACACATGTAACGAAAAGACCCCGCTGGAACAAAGTCCAGCGGAGTCCGTACACAGTCTACACAGTGTTCTTGATGTTCTTATTAATGCTTCTTATGGTGAAACTTCTTACCGTGATGGCTTCTAGAATATCTTTTTCCATGGTGTTTGAATCTTTTACCGTGGCTATAATATTTATTATTATGATAGCCGTAGCCATTACCAAAATGAACACCAAACCCTCGGTTACCATAGCCAACATGGTTGTAATGTCTCTTCTTATAGTAACGCGGTGAGTAATAACGTGGTGAATGCGCACTCTTAACAATCACAATACGATCTTTAGAGTCATAATCCTTACGTTTTGCATGACTCTTGATATCTTCACGGATAGTTTCACGAACCCTATCACGGCCATAACTTGACCCTTCAAGCCGTACAATTTCCCATGAGCCATCAGGGCGTAAACAGGCTGTACCGTGGGCACGTTCAGCCTTGCCGTTTATATTGACGTCTTTCACGTATTCTCGGCAATAATCATCACCTTTAGCACTTTGTGCCTGTGCCTGAAAAGGAACTATCAAAGGAATAGCAACAAATGCCGCCATCATTATTATTTTCCGTATCATATCTGTTTTCTCCTTTAAATAGTGTCAGATACTCTTTATACGACTAAGTTCAGCAGTTTCTTCTATAAAGTTACAAAGTTCACAAAATAACCTTAATTGCCTCATTATCGGCAAAAGAGTACGATAAAAAATACTAACGTCTTCTCGGGTTTACTCGTATGACGGTTTCTTAAATAATAAAGGACTTCAACCATGCGCATATTTCTTGTTTTAACTTTAATGCTCACACTGTCTATCCCTGCTTCAGCACAAGTCGAAGACCCTATCCTGTCGATGCCAGACGGACATGTTATTTTGAATATTAGCGCCACCGAACGCCGCGACGTAGAACAAGATTTACTCATCGCCACCTTATCTTACGTTGCCACCAACAAAGATACACGCGAGTTACAAAATGAAATAAACACTGCCATGGCCGACGCATTAAGCACCGCGAAAAAAATACCAGAGGTAAAAGTCAACACAGGATCTTACCAAGTCTATGAACGTAGTGATCCCCGTACTAAAGAAAAGAAATGGCACGGAAAACAATCCATGACATTAAAATCAAAAGATGCTGAAAAACTTTTGAAGCTTGTCGGTAAATTACAAGACATGAAGTTAAACACCAACGGGTTGAGCTATACTTTATCACCAGAAACCGCGATAGAAATTCAAGACGCGCTCATGGAAGATGCACTAAAACAACTTCAAACTCGTGCCAACCGTGCGGCCAAAGCTTTGGGTAAATCTAGCGCAGAGCTCCGTGATGTAAATGTTAATGGTGGCGGTATTCCGCATATTCGCCAAAGCTATGCACGCGGTGCCATGATGGCAATGGATAGCGCAGAGAGCGTAATGGCGGCCCCTGTCGCCGCCTCTGGTGAAAGCACGATCACTTTAAACGTCAACGCCCGCGTGATCTTAAAACCTTAAATTAAGTTGAGTGAGTTTCTACTTAATAACGCCGCAAGCAATACGCGCACCGGCCGCACCACTTGGTTGACTAACGTGGTCATCTGCCCCTGCATGAATAACAATCGCTGAACCATCTTCATCGTAAAGGCTTGCACCTCCTGAACTTAAAGTCACATGAAGGTTTACGAACGCTGTTTTAATCGCACCTTTATTATCTGGTTTTAAGTTTGGCATATCACCTGCATGCTGTCCTTCTGGATGCTTCAACCCATGTTTTTTATCATGTGGATTATAATGCCCACCTGCATTTTTAAATGTTTCCAATGGTGTGCAATCCCCTGTTTCATGAATATGAATGGCGTGTTCACCCTCTGGTGTCAAGTTGGTCAAATCTAGATTTAATAAAACCCCTGCCTTTGTTTCGCTTAAAGCAATAACGCCCATGCTCTCACCTTTATTATCAAGCATAACAACCTGTTTAATTTCAGATTCATTAGGAACAGTTTGATATAAGTAACCTATTCCTATAATTAAAATGACCGCGAGAGCTATCCAGATTGCTTTTGATTTCATGATATAAAATGCCTTATATTTCAGTTGTTAATTCACACTCCCTTCTATATAAAGTTTTTCTTATGAACAGTCAAAAAATAACGATACTTGATGGCGGCATGGGCTGCGAGTTACAAGCTATGGGCGCGCCTTTTCACAAACCGGAATGGTCTGCGCTCACCCTTATGAAAGCGCCCGCCGCGGTTATGCAAGCGCACCAAGCATTCATTGATGCTGGTGCAGAAATCATCACAACGAATAGTTATGCTATTGTTCCTTTTCATATTGGAGAGAGCGCTTTTCAAACTGATGGCGAATACCTTATCCGTCAGGCCGCTGAAATAGCAAGAATGGCGGCAGATGGTACAACCACCCATAATGTTAAAGTAGCTGGGTGCCTCCCTCCTCCTCTTGGGTCTTACCGCCCTGACCTATTCGACAAAAAAGAAGCGCAGAGAATTTACAAGCCGCTTATTAAAGAGCAAGAACGATCTATTGATTTTTGGCTTGCCGAAACAATGTCGAGTATTGCCGAAGCGCACGCCGTTGCTGAAATAACTGAACCAACCAACAAACCTTTATGGCTCGCCTATAGTTTATCAGACACAGTTAAAGAGGGTGAAGCCTCAATATTACGCTCTGGCGAAAGCATCATAAAGGCTGTAGAGGCCGCATTAGATTTGAATGTTGCCGCCTTGCTTTTCAACTGCTCGCAACCTGAAGTGATGACCTCAGGATTGAGCGTCATAAAAGATATGAACATACCAATCCCTTACGGTGTTTATGCGAATACATTTCCACCAAAACCTACAGAGTATTTAGCCAATGATGGTGGAAACCAATCTTCAATGAGAAATGACATAACAGAAAGTGATTATTTTCGTTATGCGCAAGAATGGGTTGGTTTAGGCGCCACTATAATTGGTGGTTGTTGCGGTATTCGTCCAAGCCATATTCAAACGCTGTCACAGTTGAACAACTAAATTAAGCCTTTATCTGCATAAGCTATTTCAGGGCTTAAAAGCTTGTGTTAAAATATGAAATCATGGTTGATTTCAGAACATCATTATTACGCGAAAAATTTACAATTACAGAAAAGCTTAACAAAAAAGCTGAGCCTATTATTGCATTGAGTAATCGTATTGTTATTCCTTTAATTAGCGAAGATAAGATTGATAATGAAACCTTCATTATCCGCACACAAAATATGCATAGTTGCGCGCGCTTTGCCGCCGCAATCACCAAGGAGTTTTTTGAACGTGGCACAATTGCTAGTCGTGCTATCCCTTTAGCATGGAGTGATATATGGTCCGATGTCATCAAAGGATATGAGCGTGATTGGAACGAAAATATTTGGTGCGCTGTCTATCATAAAGGGCGCATCATTTACCAAGCAGGCGAACATCACCCTTTCCTTGATATTATTGAACAATGTGATGCCGCCAATAAACAAGATTATACGCAATCAATAGAATTTGCTGAATCCGCATTTTCTAAAGCGGGTAAAGACGTGAATATTCATCATGATTCAAATGTCGCCCTCATAACATCTTGTACATCAGAAACCGCCAAATGTGGGATTATTGTTCGCTCAGCAACAGGGGCAACAACATTTAATTATGTTGCTACGCCAAACGTACGGACAAAGAAACCTATACGCGCCCATACAACCTTAACCGTCGTAGCGGCATTTTTAGAAGGAGTACAGCTCTCCTTCCAAGTTGGACTATTAAACAAAAAAAATGAATACCGATTAATTGAAAAGTTTTCAGATGAAGAACGTCAATATAAACGCGCAACACGACGCCTTAATAATTTAGACCGTGCCATAGGAACATACGAATCACAGTTCAGTGTTACTTACAGGCCAGATCGCCCCATTTTCAAAAACATAATAGAAAAATCTGAAAAACTCGCCATCAAAACCCTTAAGCCAGAAATTGACAAAAAAATTACAGATGGTTTTGTTTCTTCCAGCGACTGGATTGAGTAGTGTTTTACGCGGCTAAGTCGCGTAAAACATAATGTAAAATTCCACCATGACGGTAGTAATCGACTTCGTCTAGCGTATCAATGCGGGACATCAAGGCAACATCTTGCGTCGAGCCATCGGCACGCGTTATCGTCAGCGTAACATTTTGTTGTGGCTTCATATTACCAGCAACGCCAGAGATATCATAGGTTTCAGAGCCATCAAGGTTAAGACTTTCACGCGTCACCCCATCTTTAAAGACCAATGGCAACACACCCATCCCAACAAGATTTGATCTATGAATACGCTCAAAACTTTCGGCGATCACGGCTTTTACGCCCAGCAATCTTGTTCCTTTCGCCGCCCAATCACGGGACGATCCCGTACCATATTCTTTACCAGCAATAACAACCAACGGCGTACCGGCTTCTTGATATTTCATAGACGCATCATAAATACTCATCTCCTCACCTGTCGAAATATATTTTGTATAGCCGCCTTCAACACCATCCAGCATAAGATTTTTAATACGGATATTACCAAACGTACCCCGCATCATCACTTCATGATTTCCACGGCGTGAGCCGAAGCTGTTAAAATCTTTCGCGCCAATATCATGGGAGCTTAAATACTCCCCCGCAGGGCCCGCCTTCTTAATCGCACCCGCAGGTGAGATATGATCTGTCGTCACACTATCACCCAACAAAGCCAGCGCACGCGCACCTTTAATATCCGCTGTGTCATTGGCTTCCTTGCCCATGCCTTCAAAGAAAGGCGGATTTTTCACGTAAGTTGAGCTAGGCACCCAATCATAAGTTTGCCCTGCTTCGTCTGCGCCAATGGCTTGCCATTCTTTTGTGCCTTTAAACACATCGCCATAACGCTCCGTAAACATGGCAGGTGTCAAACATTCTTCAACTGTCTTACGGATTTCTTCATTAGATGGCCAGATATCTTTCATGTAGACATCATTACCCTCGGTGTCTTGACCAATCGGGTCTTTATAAAGATCAATATTCAACGACCCTGCCAAGGCATATGCCACAACTAAGGGCGGTGATGCCAAATAGTTCGCGGTGACGTGCGGCGAAATACGTCCTTCAAAATTTCGATTACCCGACAACACACCACAAACGGTGAGGTCATTTTCCTCAATCGCCGATGTAATTTCAGGTGACAAAGGCCCAGAGTTACCGATACAGGTCGTACAACCATACCCCACAAGGTTAAAGCCCAGCGCGTCTAAGTCATCTTGCAAATTTGCACGTTCCAAATATTCCGTCACCACTTGCGACCCAGGCGCGAGTGATGTTTTAACCCATGGCTTCACGCTTAAGCCCTTGGCCAGCGCATTACGCGCGACCAAGCCCGCCGCCACCATCACATCAGGGTTTGACGTATTGGTACAAGACGTAATCGCCGCAATGGCGACATTACCGTCCTTCATTTCAAAATCTTGTCCTTCAACCGCGCCCGATTTTTGGTTCGGCACGTGCTTTTGGAAAGCAGGCGCAGCATCTGTCAACGCAATACGGTCTTGTGGACGTTTCGGCCCCGCGATAGAGGGCACAACATCACCTAAATTCAATGAGAGTGTTTTGGTAAATTCAGGCTCATGCCCTTCTTCACGCCATAGGCCTTGCTCTTTGGCATAAGCTTCTACCAGCGCAACGCGGTCTTTATCGCGTCCTGTAAATTCTAAATAACGTATCGTCTCTGCATCAATCGGGAAGAACCCACATGTCGCCCCATATTCAGGCGCCATATTTGCAATCGTCGCACGATCTGCCAACGATAAGTTCGATAAGCCACTGCCGTAAAATTCAACGAATTTGCCAACAACGCCAAGCTCACGCAGCATTTCAACAACAACCAAAACCAAATCTGTTGCCGTTGCACCTTCTTTTAAAGAACCTTCTAATTTAAAACCAACCACTTCAGGGATAAGCATGGATACAGGTTGCCCAAGCATCGCCGCTTCGGCTTCAATACCACCAACGCCCCAACCTAAAATTCCAAGGCCGTTAATCATTGTCGTGTGTGAGTCCGTCCCCACCAATGTATCAGGGTACGCCACAGACGCACCATTTTGGTCTTTTTCCATCCAAACAGTTTGGCCAAGATACTCCAAATTCACTTGGTGGCAAATCCCTGTCCCTGGTGGCACAACGCGGAAATTATTAAACGCGCCCTGCCCCCATTTTAAAAACTCATAGCGTTCGCCATTACGTTCAAACTCACGCTCAACATTCATAGCGAAGGCTTTATCCGTACCAAATTCATCGACCATCACAGAATGGTCAATCACCAAATCAACCGCGCTTAGGGGATTAATCTTTTCAACATCCCCGCCCAGATCTTTAATCGCCTCACGCATCGCGGCTAAATCAACCACGGCAGGCACACCTGTAAAATCTTGCAACAACACCCGCGCCGGACGGTAGGCAATTTCCTTGTCTGAGCTTTTCTTGCCCAACCAATCGGCAATCGCCTGAACATCATCCGTGGTCACGCTGCGCCCATCTTCATAACGCAGTAGATTTTCTAGCAAGACTTTAAGGCTAAACGGTAATTTTGAAATATCGCCAATTTTTTCGGCCGCGGCTTTCAGACTGAAATAATCATATGACTGACCATTCACCTCCAGCGTTTTACGTGTCCCTAATGTATCTTGTCCTGTCTGTGTCATGCTCTAAATTTCCCTTTAAACGTAAGAATGAAAAAGTGAGCTACAGGGTATCACAAAGGGACAAACTCTGAAATATCCTTTCAAAACAGATATAAAGTAATAAAATTACAATAAAAACCTTCAGAAAAACTAGATTTGACGTAATTTTGTCACATTTAAATGTCATTATATAAGAATAACAATATTTCTTTTAAAACGTTATAACCTCTCAAATAAATATCTCTCATCCGCCGCTTCCGTTGAAGCGGTGGATTTTTATTACGTTCTTTTTATTAGGTTCTATCGCCGCCTTGGCTTGTTAACACTTTTACAACGCGTACCAATGGCTTCATATTCTTCTAAATTATCAATGGCTTGTTGCTTTTCTCTACGTTCTTCATTCATCAAATCATTCATCTCTCGCACGACAGCATTAAGCTCATTTCCGACTTCAGCTTGAAGCCCACTCATACGCTCCGCCCTTATCGGTCCATATTCATGACCTTTAAGGTCAACGAACTTCGTTATCGCCGTGCCAATACGGTTAATATATTTATTCACAATCCTCTGATCCACCTCAACATGTTTAAATTCATGAGCGAGAATAGCAGTATGCATACAGCCGTCTTTAGGGAATTCTCTGGCAATAAAGATTGTAGGCTCAACATGGATACGAACGTTAACCGCTTTCAAATAAACACAGCCGCGCCCTGAGTAAGGCTGTGTTTCATGCAAGAAGGATATATTGCTTTTTAATTGAATTGAACCGCTCATAAGCCCACTCACGCTTGTTTTATGGCGCGGCCCATAAGGGGATATGGTATCCACATTAACACTATTCAACTGCGCTTTACTCTTCGTAAAATCATATTTAATACGGCTTTTCGTGGGACGGACATTGATGCGAGGTGATGTTTTAGCATGACATTCCAGCGCCGCAGAAGCAGGCGTAGCAGACATATATAAGAGGCCAGCAACCACAATCCCTAAACCAAACATTCAATTTCCTTCACTATTACCCAAGAAATACAAAACAAACTATTTCCATTGTAGCTCTTATCGGTTAAAAAACCCTATATCAAACATGACTATAAGGACATAAAAATGCTGATTATAGGACAAATTCTTATTCTTCTCTTAAAAGCCTTCTTCTGGGTTATTATCGCGCAGGTGGTTTTAAGCTGGCTTATCGCCTTTGACGTTATCAATATTCGCAACCAAAAAGCCGCCAACCTTATTCAGCTTTTAAATAAAATCACAGACCCTGTCTTTAGACCTTTACGCAAAGTAATCCCATCAATAGCCGGTATTGATATCACCCCTATCATTATTATTTTTGCGATTTCGATTCTACAGAACATCATCGCCAATATCTTTATTTACCAAACAGGATTGTAACATGACCGCCGAAATAATTGACGGAAAAGCGATTGCTTTATCTTTACGTGAAAACATAGCAAACGACGTTAAGGCCTTAAAAGAAAAAGGAATAAATGTCGGTTTAGCCGTTATTTTGGTAGGTGATGATCCCGCCTCTCAGGTTTATGTGGGCAGTAAAATTAAAGCTTGCAAAGCCGCAGGTATTACAAGTTTTGAACATAAAATAAATGACAATGGAACGGAGGAAGAAATCCGTAACGTTATTCAAACCCTTAACCAAGATTCTGATGTTCATGGCATATTGTTACAACTTCCTTTACCTGACCATTTATCTGACGTGCAAGAAAGCTTGGTACAAGAAATTTTACCTGAAAAAGACGTTGATGGTTTAACCACCTTGAATGCGGGGAAATTATTCTTAGGACATGATGATGGCCTTGTCCCCTGCACGCCACAAGGTTCGCTAAAGCTGATTAAATCTGTTGAAGAGAATTTAAGCGGTAAACATGCAGTTGTTATCGGGCGCTCTAATTTATTCGGCAAACCAATGGCGCAACTTCTGTTACAAGAAAACTGTACGGTGACTATCGCCCATTCGCGTACTCAAAATATTAAAGATATTTGTAAACAAGCTGATATTTTGGTTGCCGCCGTTGGGCGCGCCGAAATGGTCAAGGCCGACTGGGTTAAACCCGGTGCCATTGTCATTGATGTTGGCATAAACCGCCAGCCACCGGCTCAAGAAGGCGGTAAGAGTAAATTGGTTGGGGATGTTGATTTTGATGGGGTAAAAGATATCGCCCGCGCCATAACCCCTGTCCCCGGTGGGGTTGGCCCCATGACGATTGCCTGCTTATTAGCAAATACAGTGAGAACGGTAAAATAGTTTATTGACATAATTTAAAAAATACTTATATTACTCTCTTTATTACGTCAAAACAAAGAGAGTAAAACTGTGTCTTTCAATAATACAAATGGGTCTGAAGAGCCAACTCCTATAGAAGGGGAAAGCTTTACCCTAACCCCTGCGGCAGTACAGGGGCATAATCTTCAAACTATTCGGTGTGATAATCCGCGAGATATCCGACCTGCCTTGACCGCCTGTACACAAGAAATTGATAAAATGGTTCAATCCCTTGCAGATGGTCAAAAAGCAGTTTTTAATTTTGGAGAACTTCATAGTTATATTTCACACATATTTACTGAAACCGCTTTTATCGCTGATTTACACAAAAAATATAGTGACCGACTCATGGTGGTGCATGAAACCCCTCATAATTACATAGAACCAAACCAACATCCTGCGACAACATTCAATAGTTTTAGTATTGCACGTCTCGCCCCTTATAGTAAAACTTACTTACTTAATTATTTATACAGCAATAATATTGCCACTTATTTTTGTGACCTTGCCAAAAAAGAAGGAAAAATTGATTTATCTGATTCAAAAAATAGAAAATTTATAAAAGATCACGGCCATTTACTTAACAGAAGAGCCCCTATATGGCTTCAGAAATTTATATCAAATAATATACCATATGAACCTCCAGCGGTATTTATTCGCAATGCTTTCATGACCTATATGGCTTTTGAACAAGCGCGCGAGAATCAACATGATATCCTTGTTTTTTTAACCGGATCCGCACACGTTTTTGGCATTAATCAGAGGGGGAAAGATTATCCTTACATCCAAAGTTTAAGTCATATTCAACAGAACTCTATTTTTACTCAAGAAACCATCACTCCTAAAATTTCATCAGCCCTTGCCTTCCCCCAACCTCAAGAAATAGACGGTATACTTTTATCTTATGCCAAAAAATTTAATGATACTGTTTTGGTACTTGATAATTTAGATACAAGTGAGGCTTTCCTTGATTTAGATTTTGTATTCAGCTTAGCGACAAATATTGCCAGTCCAGAGCAGGAAGCCCTTCATGAAATTTGGAAAGCATCAGGAGAGGAACAAGCACTTGGCATTCCTGAACCTCAATTATTTTCTGAATACAAGGAAAGAGCTCAGCAGAGCTTAACTGCTACGCCATAGTCATTCAGATTGTAAATATAAAGTCACTCCCCCTGCGCTTTGGTGAAGCCTTGCGCCCCATCAAAACTATGGAGCATCAACGCGCTGGTGAAGTTCATATCAGCGGCATTTAAGTTTGAGAGTAACGTCACCACCTCTGATGTTTTAATGTCATCTCCATTTTTACCCAAAAAACGCAGACTCCAATTATCGGTGCAAAAAGTTTCTTCCGCCCCATCTGGCCAAACTTTTACGCCACGGTTTGAGATAATATGCAGCTCTAAATTTTCAGTCAAACACGGCTTAATAAGAGCCACTAAATCATCAGGCTTTCCTTTATAACACAAGCCGACATCAACACCGATGCGTTCTTTTGTTTCTTCTTTCACATCCTTTAACGGTGGCAGAATAATACCTTTAGAGTCAGTCTTATAAGCAACCTGCGGCAATGTTGAAGGCGTTTGTCCCAAACGTTCAATCACAGCGGCAGTGAATTCGTCTGTTCCGACGCGCTTTGTACTTTGCCCTTCGCGGTAAATATCACCTGTATGGATTCCATCTTCGATTGTTTTCTTCCACGCGTTGTGAATTTTCGTCGCAACATCGCCTTGACCTATATGTACCAACATCATGATCGCGCCCAAGATTAAACCTGATGGATTGGCGATACCCTTACCCGCAATATCTGGCGCGCTGCCATGCACGGCCTCAAACATACCGAAATCCAAGCCAATGTTAGACGAACCGCCAAGCCCAACTGAACCTGTTACCTCCGCCGCAACGTCAGAAACAATATCGCCATATAAGTTTGGTAGCACCACCACATCAAACATACCAGGATGCGCCGCAACTTTGGCCGTACCTATGTCGATAATCATGTGGTCTTGTTCAATATCTGGATATTCCTCACCAATTTCATCAAAGACTTTATGAAACAAACCATCGGCCATTTTCATGATGTTATCTTTGGTCATACAAGTAACTTTTTTACGGCCATTCGCCCGCGCATATTCAAAGGCGTAACGCACAATGCGCTCCGTCCCTGGACGAGAGATCAGCTTAACGGATGCCATAACTTGTTGGGATTGGCGGTACTCAATCCCACCATACAGATCTTCTTCATTCTCACGTATGATAACCAAGTCCATGTCATCATGCTGTGTTTCAACATAAGGAGCATAGGCGACACACGGACGGACATTGGCGAACAACCCTAATGTTTTACGCACCGTCACATTCAATGATTTAAACCCACCGCCTTGCGGGGTGGTAATTGGTGCTTTCAAAAAAATCTTTGTGCGGCGCAAACTGTCCCATGAGCTATCAGCAATTCCTGATGGCACACCACTTTCATATACGGCCTTACCAATCTCAATCTCTTCTATGTCCAGCCTTGCCCCTGCGGCTTCAAGAATTTGAAGCGTGGCGTCCATAATGGCGGGACCGATGCCATCCCCGCGAGCAATAGTAATGGGTGTATTTGATTGAGACATGTGGTAAAACCTTTCATAGAAATAAAAATCTTACACAGATTATACCCGCATCCAAATTCTAGTCGAGAAGAAATACCAAAATGCCTCATTTACCTACCTTAAAAGGCGAAAGTCTTAAGATTATTGCTATTCTTATCTTAGGGTGGATATTATTTTCCTTTGCGGATGCAAGTTCAAAAAACTTAACACAATCCTATAGTGCGGCTTACATTGTATCAATTACAGCAATGCTGAACCTGTTCCTTGTTAGTCTATGGATATTATTCAAAAAAGGAATAAATGGGTTTAAAAGTAAGAAATGGAAATGGCTTGTTAGTCGCGCTTTATTAACTGGAGTAATTTCTTACTGCGCGGTTAAAGCTTTGGCGCTTATCCCTATCGCAGATGTCTATGGTATCTCTTTTGCAGCGCCTTTTTTAACCGTTATACTAGCTGTTATCTTACTGAAAGAGCATGTTCTGTGGCATAGATGGCTTGCTGTAATTGTTGGTTTTATTGGCGTTGTTGTTCTAGTCGGGCCACAATTTGAAACGCTTAATATCGGTATATTATATGCCATCATTGCGACATGCTGTATTGCGGGCAGCACTATTGTTATTCGCATCATTGGAAAAGAAGAATATGTCCCTTTACTAATCCTCTATTCTTTTATTGGAATGGTTGCCGTTAATTTACCGATAACTTTCAATAACATGGCACTCCCCCCTACTGAAGATATTGGTTTCTTCTTGCTTAATTCCCTGCTTCTTTTGACGGGAATTATATGCACTACATACGGTCTATCACAAGCAAAGAGCACAGCTAGTGTTGCGCCTTTCATTTATATACAAGTCGTATCTGGTATCATATTAGGTTATATCTTCTTTGGTGATATTCCAACATATGCAACCATAGCAGGTCTTAGCATCATTGTTAGCGCAGGCTTATATATGATTTACCGCGAACAACAATTAAATAAAGTTTAGCTATTATATTTTGTTGCTTTTGGGATAGCTTTGTCAGGATATACCTCTACGCTTTTCGTTTCTATTGGTAAAGAAGGTAAGGATGGTAACGAGGTAAAGGGACTAGAAAATATCTTCTTATCCTCACTACGCTTATAAACATATATACCCAACACGGATAAGCCTACCGCCCATATTGTACTTAACGCGGCCATACCTTCTAAAATCAATGCGGCTTTTTCTGTCTGGAACACAATAATATAAGCCAAGCCAAACATTTGCGCCGCCCATGTCGCGGCCATAAGGTAGCCAAAAGTTGGACGCATGCGACGGATATACTTATCATCAGATGAGATTTCAGCACGCAAAGATTGGTTGATTTCAGAAAGGCTCGTCTCATATTGCTGGATATTAATCTGTGCCATGGCTTCGGCATGGCGATTTGCTTCTGCCATCTGGTCAGGCGATATCAGGCCACCTGCCAACGCGCCCTCTACCTCCGACAATGCACCAGCTGCACTCTTTGCAACAGGATGGTCAATACGCCCTAACGCTTGCGCTACAAACTCTATCAATATAGGTAGGCCGATTTTTGAGAGTATAGATGTTAGCATAAGTAATTTTCCTTTTTTATTTCCGCTCAGGGTCGCAAGCGACCTACGCGGGTTCTCTGTAACAAACATTTTACGAAGGGGCGCGTAGCGCGTTTACGCGCCTGATCCCTAATTAACGAGTTTATAAAATATATGGCGGCTGATGACTTTAACGGGCGTTTCCCCTTTTGCCCAATAAGGCGATACGTAATCCGCATGATAATGGGTTGCACCCTTGGTTACATCGGGTAACGCATCAATAACTGCACGACGTGCAATGCGTAACGCAGTGGCAAAATGAATGTTATCATCCGTCACGTTGATAAGCTTTTGATAGCTCGGGTCATTTTTATTCCAGCATGAAAATTGATATGGCTTCTGACAAACACCGATAATGTTATTACCCCACCAATAGCGTCCGCGTTTTTGCGCTATCTTCACACGGTTCAGCACAACACTAGCCACAGCCTCTAACCCTTCATGCGGCTCACTACGCGCTTCACCAAAGATAGTACGCGCTAGAACATCAATTTCTAACTCTCTATAATATTCTTCTTGCTGTTGTTTTTCTGTTTTATCAGTCACCTTTTGCGCAGGCGAACGCAGCATCCCAATTATGTTTTTAAACATATGAGTTTCCTTTCTTATTAATGGTATAAATTTAGATAAGTTTAAATTTTTTCTTTTGATAACGCGTAAGTTTCAATCCCTAAGAGCCTGTTATCAAGGCGTTGTATAATGGTTTCTATACGCAAAGATTGCTTTTCAAATTCATGTTTTAAATGTTTGAAGGAATTTTTATGAACCGCAAATTCAATAAAGAGTGAGTTAAACTCTTCTGTTTGCTGTTCAACTTTTTTAAGGCGGTAATAAATAATCCCCGCCTGTGCGATAATAAGAATGACAGTAACCCAGTCATCCAGTGAAAATTGGTGAAAATCCATGTTGTTATCCTTTATATTATGCCTCAAGACGGCAAGCCGTCTACGGTTATATTTCTACCTCAGGGCGGCAAGCCGCCTACGGTATTTAAACGTCAAAATCTGTTTTTGCTTGATGTCCCCTGCCATACCCTTGCCTATGGCTACACCATTTCTTACCCATAGTGCTGTAGGCGCGCTTAATACGAACAGGTTCTAACGAAAGCGCCCCCGCAACCGCATCAAGACCATCATCTTTGCTGTTCTTTTTACTCGGTTGCCATTCCATCATCTCTAATAAGAAGGGCGTTTTTTTAACACTCTCATGCACCGATAATGCCCGCGCGGCGAGGACGGCATCAAAGGCTTCTAATATCCTGATATGCTTTGCCTTATGGCTGTTTTTTTCAATAACAGCGCACGGAATATTTTTAACCGCTAACTCACGCCGTAAAATAGCCGGCAAAAACTTACCTAAACCATTTATTTCAATCGCAATAGACGGGACATGAAACTCTTTTGCAATATCGGCCACAATTTGACATTGCAAGCTTGCCTCATCTTCAGTACCTTTTGCCTTCACTTTTATATAAGAGATGTGGTGCAGATAATAATGCCCCTCTTCATCTGTGAATATAACCGCCAGAACGCTATGGTCACCTTTTGCACTACCAAAAGAAGGATCCCACCACGCACTACAGGACACAATCTTACTCTCCATCAGGTTCAGTTGTGGTTGTTGTTGTGCCTCTGAATATATCAAATCATCTTCGTAAAAATTCAACAAGTCATGGTCAAGACGGCCTTCTAAAACATTCATAGGCTCTAACATCATCTGCGATGCAAACTTATTAGGGCCAGCCTGTTGTTTTAAGAGGTCAATATCATCCTTAGAGTATTTTTCTGGCCACGTGCTTTCGTTCTTTTTATTCAGCACTGGTTTTTTGTATCTTTTAAAATCTAATAAAAAGATATCTTTTTCATCTATTTCAATACGAGGCTTATCGGCATAAATTGAAAAGTAACTATGCGGTGTACCGATATAAAGCTGGTTTCCTTTCGGTACTAAAATAAAATTACTTTCATTCAATCTATCACGCAGGCTTTGTCGTTTTTCAACTGAATCGGATGTATTGGGCACCTCAACATCATCATAAATAATAAAGTCAGCTCGACAGCCAGTAATATTCGTCGTTACCCCCGCCGCCAATACAGACGGGTCACGCAATTCTTTTGTACGGTTAATGGTGAAGCGGTCTGACGCCCATTGATCTAATTTAGCAGGTTTCAGATGCACCGTTAAAGGATGCTTCTCTATTATTTTCCTGATGTTTCGCACCATTTTGGAAGCCAGAGATGTGTCCGCCGCCAATACGAGGATACGCAAATCCTGATCCTGCCACAGTAGCCACGCCGAAAAGAGTCCGACCAATGTTGACTTGCCGCTTGCCCGAAAAGCCATCAACAGAAGACGCTTTTCTCCAGTCAAGTAGCATGTCTGCAACCAGTCGGCCATATCTAGGTGAATAGAAGGCGTTGTGAGGTTTTGTGTATCGTTCCATATGTCTAAAAATATCCTAAAATCTTTGTTTTCCAAGGGGGGGGGTCCATTTCTATATATTGATAAAATAAAAATTATTTTTTCAATAAGTTGATTTTTAATCTTTTTTGATAGGCGTCTTATGACCTCCTATACGGTCATGTGATTTTTTATAAAGACGGTCTAACGCTTCATGAGAAAGACCTTTATCATCTTGTATTTCTGACTCTTTATAAAGTTTAAAAAGTTGTTCAAGGTTCGATAAAGCGGCCTTGCAGGCCTTATTAAACTCTAAAAAATCTTTGGATTCTTCTGGGTTTTTATTACTTAAAAATTTTTGACAAGACTCTAAAATATCACTAATGGCATCAGGTAAAAATGCTTCGAAATAAAGTTTCATGTCTTCTTTTGTTTTTTTTGTCATTTTAAAATTTTCCTATAATGTACCATTGCCCACCATCAGAAACGATGGTGATGGCATTATGTTGAGAGGCAAGCGGTTGATTAAAACCATCGGGACCGCTACCGCCTAGCTCGCTAATTGTTATTAAGTTTGAAGAGACATCTGTCTTTTTTAATGTGATGGTACGCCCCACAGCCTCGGGCGCATTGGCCGGCGGTAGGCGCGCTTCTAACGCGCCACCGAAGCTGGATAGAAGGTATGTATCAACGGCCATATCAACATCATAAATACCAGAACCATCAAAAAATCTCGTATTCCCCGCCGAACGGTTAGACGCAATAACAAACCATTCCGCACCATTGGAGATCATCATGGCGTAGTCATTTTCACTTCCCAAAAAGTAATTACGACTGTCTGGGCCATTACCATTATCTTCAGCGATGGTAATAACATTCTTAGACGAATCTATTTTCTTCACCACCATCATCACGCCAACCGCAGTTGAGGCTTCAGGAAGATTGACCGTTAACGCCCCACCAAAAGAGGAGATCAAATGCACCGAATGTGAGGTATCAAGAGTGATAGATCCGCTAGCATCTATAAACTCTGTATCATAACGCTGTAAAGTTGCGTTCATGTCCGTAACCGTTGTTTTTTGCAACCGGTTCTTGTTAGGAAACCCTGAATTATAAGCGGTATATTCACCGCCTGATAAATCAAAAATTGAGGCACCATCACTAACCGATAATAAATTATGGATTGAAGTTTCTATGGACCCATTTTCAAGTTTAATATTTGGAACCTGGTTATAGCTTTCCGCATAGGGATTAATGAATAATGTTTTATCTGAGTTCGCCCCAACGATGAAACACCCCTGCGCCGTCCCATGAACATTGGCTTCACAATCAATAAAGGAGTTATTAAAGCGGCCTTGTTCAATATAAAAACCCGCATTACTGATATCCGCCCCTAATGAATAAGCGCGACAGGCATGAAATTTATTAGCGTTAGGCGTATCCCCCGCCCCTGTGCGTGTTAAGTGAAAACCATTAACCGCAGGCTGTTCAACCAAAACACGGTCAAAATTATTCCAATAGCAAGGCTTGTTAGTATCGTTATAACCATCAAGCTGAACCCCTGTATTTGACCTGCGGATAACAATATCTGTAATAGAATTTTGAACGCAAGGACGGTCGCGGCCAAATAACTTAATACCAATATCCCCATTTTCAATTTGAAAATGCGAAAGTGTTGCGTAATCCTCTACCACTTCAATCACGTTAAAACTTTTATCCTGCGCTCGTAAAACAGACATATGACCTGACCCACGTAACGTTTGCCCTGCCGCAATTGTGATAGGCGCACTCGTTAAATAAACACCTTCAGGAATAAACACACCGTTATGTGCGGTTAAAGCTTGCTGAATAGCCAAGGTATCATCGGTTAAACCATCGCCTTTCGCACCAAAATCTTTAATCGAAATTGTATCTTTGAATTTATCATCCGTTGTGCGTGTTACCGCCCCTATACCCGAAGCCGTATAATCTGGCGCGGCCATAGCCCCCGCAAGAGAGACAGGAATAGGGTCACCATTACCATCAAAGCCCAACGCCTTACCCGCCCGTTGATCCCGTGTTGGTAAATCAACATTTCCCGCTAGCTCATGGTCGTTGTAACGTAACATCGGCGATAAATCACGATTGATTTGTTGAATAGAGGCAGTGAGGTAATCAAGCTCATTATTAATGGCTTGCGCGCTAAAATCCCCCCCTTCAAGGAAATCTGTGACGCGCTCTAATGGGAGGCGTCGTTCTAAGGTTAAAACTATTCCACTTACTGGTGGTTCATCAAAGGTAATATACCCGCCTGCAGTTTGTCCGACATCTGTTATATCAAACCCGCTAAATTGTTCTGCGCCGTCAAAATATACATGCAAATCTTCACTAGCAAAGATAGGGAATGTGTAAGCAAAACTAGTTTCTATTCCGTTAGTAACATAGCGCACAAGCGGGCTTATATCCGGCATTTTAATATGCTCGATCATTGAAAAATCCTTATTTTATTATTGAGAAATATTTAATAGTTAAGTGTGGTCATTACCTTAAAACACACTTAATAATTTACTGACATCATCAAGTGTTGATGAGTTATTTAAAAGACGTTGCCGCTCAGCAAGTTGTGTTCTTCTTAAGGTATTAACGCTATTTTGCTGTAATAAATTTTGGTCAATAGACTGGTTACGCAGTTGGTCTAATTGTTCTCTAGAGATACGCTCCTCATCAGATTCTTCAAACAAGTCTAGTAAAACTGCTTCTGATGAACCGCCACTTGAGCCAACACCACTCGCCCCAAATTGCGCCCGTTGCCTAGCCACCGCACGTTTCAAAGCGTTGCGCCTTTCAGTTTCCGCTCTCTCTGCCTGAACTTGGATCTCTTGCCTATTTAATGCGGCATCTTCTGCAGATTGCTGTTGTTGTAAGCCTTGCTGTTGTTGCAATTGCTGTAAGGCTTGCTGTTGCGACCTCTCTTTTGAATTATCAAATACATTCGCAACTGTATTGACTGTTTCAAACAATGCTAAAGCTTGCGTTGCGACTGGTATAATACTCGCCATATTTTTCTCCTTTATATTGATTATTAATTGATTTGTTGTTGGTCATTCTATTCTTACAATGTTAAGATTCAGGTATGCTCGGTAAAATCAAAAAGTCTCTATACCTCATTGCCCGAAGCAGGCTGTACACAGTTCTGTTAGTTTTAGGATGTATAACAACTTCAATCACTCTCCACCCCGTCTGGGAATTCATGGTTTTTGATAGAAACAGTTTTTCTATTTATATCGGGTTGGCACTGCAAATAACTAGTTTTACATTTTTCCTTTTATTATCCACGACCGTCATATGTATTCGTTCAAAACTTACTGGAATACCTTCTTTGTTTTATGCCTTTGCTGCTTTAACAGTATATATCAGCTATTTACACAGAGAAATTTCTGATTTTATCATATATATTCCACCTGAATTATATCTTCTATTGCTGTATGGGGGATGGTTTTTCCTCATCGCCATGCTTATTATTATTGTGAGCAAAAACTGTACAAAGGATATTCAAGATAGATAATACCTGCAACCACAACGTTTATTCTTCAAAAAATGTATCTTTCAGAGCACCTTTAACATCTTCTATAAAATTTGGAATACTGCTCCCCTTTTGTCGGGAAAGTTCACGTACATACTCCTCCTGATTTTCTTTCAAAAGTTTTAAACGCCTTTCCTCTTCTTCTCTATAGCGGGTTTTTGTACGTTCGTTGAGATTATTTGAAAAATCTTCTATTTTTTCTCCTCGTTTTAAAAATTTTCTTCCATTTTTTAAAATATCAGACATTTTTCTTTCCTTCTGTTTCTTACTTTCTAATCGTTAACTTTTATTTCAACGGCTGCAGAGAGAAGCGTGAATTTATAAGGTAAGTCTTGTGCTATCTGCCAAAAACTTTCAGTTCCATCTTTCAACCACCCCAACCCCCTAACGCGAACATCACCGCTTATCGCTAATGGTGGTGCATTTAATATCTCATCTTCACCAAACTGTTTTAGGGGAACATCTTTTAACCCCTGCCCCACATCAAGGCGTAAAGCTTGGGTTTTATAAACACGGAATATACCTTCAATTAACCTTATTTTTCGCCCTGCCGACCCTTCATTAAGTGCCAAAGGTAGAGGCTCCAAAATATGCATATAAGACAGCCCTACAATAACTTTATTAACCGCACTATTAAGTGTGATAGAACCATCTGTCACAAGATACGTGTCATCCAAAGCAACATCATCTGCGACGACAGTGACCTGTTTACCTTCTAAATGACTAAGCCCGCTCCATGTTGCTTTTGCCAAAGCAGATTCACCACTTAACGTAGAGTCCAACTGAACAGTGTCGTCAAATTTCTCAATCTGAAATACGCCATCACGTTCAACCAATAAATATGCGTTTTGTCCAACGACACTAATAGAATGAACATGACCGTCGGTTTCATGAAGCGTCCAAGCGCGAACGCGCTCTGCCCGATAAAACGTCATCGTTGCAAATTTTCCATCGGCACGTACCGCAAAAATAAGGCGACGATATTGATCGTAATCTTGATCAATAATGTTATTAGGGATATGGCGTGAGGCCAATGCTAAATCAATAGCAGTATAAGCTTGCTCAATATCTGTATAAAGAAACTCTCGTATTTCTTGGCTATTCTCCGCGACAAAAACCGTTGCCCCATCCACCGTTACAGGTGGCACATAACGATTAATTACCGACCCGACGCGCGTTTGACGGTTAAGCTGAACACTAGTTGGGGTTAAAGGTGTACCTGTTACAATCCATTCCGCGCCACTTGTAAATATTTGCAAATGACGACCAGAAAAAACACCACGAATGGCATTAACCTGATCCGATAAAATAGCAAATTCAATTCCTTCATCATCAAGTCCTGTCCCCAAATCAAAATTAAACAAGTCACCTGATTTAGAGAACCAAAGGCGGTTTGGTAAATCACGCGACCCACCAATAACCAAACGATCTTGATGGAAGGTCACTGTAGTTGGATACCCTCGAACGGCAGAGTAAGCTTGCTCAAACCAATCAATCGTTGAACTTGCATCTGGTAAATCTTCAATCACAGTTACACTGACAACCGTAGGAGAGTCATAACTATTAATCTCAACTTGTTTGCCAGCAACTTGTAATCTTGTACCTGCATGCCCCGGAGAAAAAATATCACTTGAAGCGGTTAAAGTAATATTCCCTGTCGTACCACTGGGAGTCAGCGTCACACTACTATCTGCAAATTTATAAAAAGGTTGGTAAATAATATTATCGTCCGCGAAAAACACCCAGTCCTCCAAAACAAACTGCTCTAAGCCGTTTCTAACTAATGTTTTAGGTGGATAATCAGGGTGAACCAATAACAATGTGTCTGCACTTTGCGTCCAAACCACCTGATTAATATCATTTGCAGGCCATGGGCTGCTTAATGTTGAAATTTTTACATCATTAAAATAAATATCAATTTGGTTGCTTGTTAAAACTAGCAAATAGGTTTGCTGCGCATTAAATTCAAACGGAATAAGACGACCATTGCCGCTAATGCTATCAATATAACGCAGGCCATCACGCCGCGTTACACCGCCCGTTGGATGAATAAATAAATTTCTTAATTTCGCCGCACCATTTTGGTAGGCAACCAAATCCCCACGTCCCAATAATTCTTGAGAAATCTCCCCTGCGGTGAAATTACTTTTAACTTGTCTTACTCTGGTCATTAACCTATCCTTTTATTAATATGAAAAAAATTATTTATATTTCTCTTGTTGTTATTGTCACTGCTGCCGTTGCCTTAGGCATTTTTATTGTATCGCCCACACATAATACTGCCTTGCCAAGCAAAGAGTTAGAGTTGAAGCTGGATATGGATCCGCGCTATACGACAAGATCGGTCTACCACCATGCCATTATTGATTTATCTAAAAAATATGGTGATAAAAAATCACACAATTACGATGCGCAACAATCATTTGATTTATATCTAAGCTATTTCCTTATGTCTTATTGGGATATCTACACACATAAAGATTGCTCTGAAAGAATAGAAAAAGACTATGCAGAATATCATCTTCTTCTTTTTAAAACAGAGGCAAAAGAAAATTTAAAATCTTATTGCTCATATAGCATTAGCGAACTTATCAATACAGGCGATCAATACAAAAAGAAAGCACAAGGTTTTGATTACAACACCTTAAGCGCAATGCATTTTTATTATAATGCTTACATAAGAGCAACACATGAGTATCTCGACGATGATTATAATGAAATTCCTACCATTGTAGAACAAAGCCGTGAAAGCTTCACAAAATTTAGAATGATCAGAAACCAACTTCCCGATCATTTGAATTACATTCAGGTTTTCGATGGCACTCCATTTAACGAAGTTAGCACCCTAGCCGATTAATCCTATCCTGAACATGTCTCAAGGCACGTTCTTTTTGTTTAACAAAACCTTCTTGCCTGTTCTGAAGGTTTACCTGTAAAGACAATTCCGATGTTTTTTCCTGAATTTCTCTACTAAGTCCTAATAGATCGGCAGCATCTTTACCAACACCAGCCACCGCAGAGGGAAAACCTTTACGCTTTCCGAACCCTGTAGCATTTACTGCTGCGCTCGCCATTAATGATCTACGCTCACTTTCCAGAGACCGCATTTCATTATTTAATATTTCTGCTTCATGTATTTCATTCATTTTTCTTTGGGCAGAACTTAAAGCCAGCCTCGCATTCTACAAATCATTGTTAAGCTGTCTACATTTTTGTTTCTTTTTCGGATTCACTCCTATCTCACATTAATTAAGTTAAAGTTCTCTAGACGATTCGGACTATCTTGCTGGGCATCCACTTGCCGCGCTCTGGCAAATTCATCTTTTGCCAATCGGTAAAAAACATCAGATCGCGATGTACTTTCCGTGACAGGAATACAAAATTCCGCCGTCAACCGTGTGATAAGCGCCATATCAAAGAAGGGGGGGAACTCTTCTTCTTCAGGTCTAAAAATATAAGTTAAGGTAGCGTCTTCGGTATTCGTATGAAGTTGCCCGCGGGCAATACGGTAATTCAACCCACGCCCCCTATCGTTACTACCTGCTGAGATAGCGCGCAGATAATCTAAGGGAAGCTGAAAAGCATTTTGATAATCTGCTATAGGCGCATCGTTTAATTTTGTTAGTTTTAATTGCCCCATCGCAAATGTCCATGGGTAAGCTGATAAAAGAGCGTCACGAACGGGCGCATACAACACACCTGCGATTTCTGATTCTGCAGTTTCATCGTTAAAAGATGTAATCGGGGCCGCGCCCAAACGCACAAGCGCGCGCGAACATAAACCAATGTCATTTAAAGCCATTGTGTATCTCCTATTTATTTGTTAATTTTAATTAATCGGGGTTTTTTAATGAGGCAATTTCTACAACGTTACTGGATGTTTATAGGTTTTCTTTGCCTATTACTTATTCCAAAAATAGTTTATGTCTTAACCCACGACAGGTCGAATAACGCTTTGAATCCTCATATGGAAGTCAGTAAGAACATTAACAACCCATAGAACGTATTTTTCGAACCAGTATTTCTTTTTCTTTATGAATATTCATTTAATTCTCCTTATCAACAAACAAGAACAGGCCTTGGTTTCATCAAAAACCAAAGCCTGCCTTATCATATAGATGTGTTGCCACATATAAGTTACGGAAGTCTGAAAGACCTATGCGTAGGCCGCAACTGTGACAACACCGCTTGTGATATCTGTAACAATATAAAATTGTGTTACAGGCGCACTGTCTATATCAACACTCGCAATGATAAGGTCATTAACGCTCATCATGTCGGATGCTGTGTTGAAATACTCTGGCGTCGTCACAGAAGAATCTTCCGTCTTAAAATGCCATAGAGTAAAGTTATTCGCGTAGGCAAGTACGCTCAAGTCATTAAGTTGTAAACTCATGATTATAGTTCCTTATTGTAAGAGGTTTAATTTTGAAAAGTATTAATCTGGCGTTTCATCACAATTAATTGTAATCACGCCTGCCTCATCAATAAGGCTAGACCCTTGGCTCATCATGTTATTAACAAAATGTGCTGCGCGATCACCGTGCCAGCTAATATCCGTTTGAATATCACTACCCACAGCATGACCAACGGCCGTTTTGTGGTAAAAGTAACAAGAGCGGATATCATTTTCATCAACAGGAAGACCAGAATGCGGCATCCAAATTGTACCGAGCCACATCTTAGCTTGTGTCATAGAAGAGGCATAAGGAAGACTTCCTTCGCCGATATAATCGGAGTTCACAAACTCTTCAATTTGTAAGAGGTCACTCCATTGTTTCCAACCAATCGCCGCAAAGCGCTGACCATCATCGGGGACATCAGTCTCACCAAATAGTTCAAATGCCTCTAACACTTTATCTTTCGTTAAGCCTGTATTGGTATCTGTAATAATATTCGTTGAGGCGGTTGCCAGTGCATTGATAATCATCTCGTCTGTTTTACGACCCAAGGCGTGCGCCCCTGCACTCGCAATAACTTGACGTTCATCAATGTTAATTTTTAGTTCATCTAAATGATCTACCCAGTCCCCTGCATAATAATCTTGCAAGACACATTCAACATTAGAATGAACCAAGTTCATCACTGGCACCATGCCATGTGTTGATTTAGTAGAGGCCGTTCCTTTCCCAACGCGTTGGAAAGTTGTAGAGGCTCCCTTTACTTGGTTTGTAGTACGCACAGAGTTTCTTAATTTAGATCCCTGACGTTGGTATGCTTCATGCACTTCGCGTTCGAACTGCTTAATGAAGGCTTGGTCAATAGTAGTTGCCATTGTAATTACCCTTTTTAATAGACGTTAATTTTGAGGTTAAAGCGCAGGCAAGTTTTCGCACCTTCAAGCAAGATGAAGAGCGGCTTATCAGAACGCTGAGATAAAAGTTATTCAGGCAAGTTGTAAAAAAGACTGTTCTCTGAAACTTTTTTATAGTCTTTACGAATAGAAGCGTAGAGAATAAAAAAGCCATATATGATCATTTAAGATACAAGTATGGCGTTAATGACATTAATATAGGTATTAATTCCTAATAAGTCAAGATTTATTTTGTATTATTTAAGAAATAAATTGAAAGTTAAGTTTTATGTCTATACAGTTAAATTAAGGGAGTCATTATAAGTATGCTAAATAATATTTTACAAACACTAAAACTTCAGACAAGTAACGATGATACGGACACACGCCGTAAGCATGAACGTCGTGAAGCTGACAGTTGCGTTGGTATTGTTGACGGTGTTTCTTACCCCGTCCATAACTGGAGCAAAGGTGGCATTCTTATCACAGGCGATGACCGCCAATTTGGTGTAGATGAAGTAAAAACCGTAACACTTCGCTTCAAATTAGCAGATCGTATTGTAGAGGTCCTACATAAAGGTCAAATTTTACGCAAATCACGTGATAAAGTGGTTATAAAGTTTGCCCCCCTCACCCAGAACATTGAACGACAATTTAATCATATTGTTGATGATTATATGACCCAACAATTTGCAAATTCTCAAATCTAGTAAAAAGCCTCCCAATCATAGGAGGCTTTCTTTTTTATTACTTCCCATACATGCGTTGGAAACCTTCTGTTACTTTAGAAACAAAAGACGGGTCCTTATCACGCCAGTATTTTGGATCACGCATCATAGACTGTAACTCTGTCTCTCCAGACTTATCTATATTACCTTTAGCATTACTAATACTTGGCTCGTCACCATTCATCATATTATAAAGCGCAACAACACCTTCAAAAGAACTCGTCAAAGAATCAAGTGCATCCGCTGGTAAATTCTTTTGACCAAAAGCAAGTAACTGCCTTGATACTTCTTTCCATTTTTCAGGACCACCAAAATGCTCAATTAGTTTTTCAACTTCTCTGTCTGCTTTGAAATCACCCGCCATTTCAATAACCATCGGTACCATTTTTTCTGCGGCGAGATCATAAACAAACTGCACTTGGTCATTTGTAAAACCTTTCTCGTGCATTTTCTGGTTCATTTCTGAGTCCGCTTCAAAAAAACCATGTGAACAATCCACACAGTAATCTTCTGGTGATTTCGGCGCAGAAGGACTTTGAGACATTTTATGCTCTAACGCTTTATAAGATTGCGCCATTGCAGCGACATTAACTTCACCCGTCTCAGCATTCTTAAATTTTTGAGGGATATCATTATCCAGTAGAGTATCATTCATATTTTTCTCCTTATGTGTATGAATATTAAATTAAAAATTCAGTTATTTTTACCTTGATCAATAAAGCGTAAGATTGTGGAAACAAGCGAACGTTGCCCTTCCATATATCTTAACTGGGAGTCACTGACATCTGCGCCAAAGCTACGATGAAATGTAATATATTGCAGATACGCCAATAGTTTTTTTCCGTCATCAGTAGAAAACACTCTTGCAAAGATACGCTTCATATTCTTTTGATCTATTTTCGATATGTGTGAAATATCTACAATATCTGTTTTATTTTTGCTCAAGAATAACATTATCGCCTCCTAATATTGGTGAATTTTCAGGCAGTAATTCTTGTTGAATTAATTCACCTGGAACGCTCAATGACTCGGCTAAAAACTTCACTGTCTTTTGCACATTAATAGAACCAGCTGCAGGCGCGCCCATGCTTGATACAGTATTCAACCAAGTCAAAACATTCTGCACATGTCCCCGCCCCTGTATTCGTGCCAAAGGAGAACGATAATCCAACATCACATAACGCCCATCTAAAGCGATATCAGGGATCTCTCCGCGACGCTGTAGAATAGAAAAAGCGCGCGTGACAAGCGGCGTTAAAAGTTCAGACTGTAAACGGCCATAAGTTGCCCCCAACAAACGTGTCATTTCAGAAGACCTCTCTAACACCTCAGTCGCACTCATATTCTTTGAACTTAATGGGCCAAACTGATCAGACAATAACGCATGACGAATACGTCCGCGTAAATCATTCAGTACCAACTCCGATACATCAAAACGTCCTGGCATCTCTAAAGGTTTTAACCCTTGTGACCCGACCGCTTTTGGAATAATAGCCCCTGGTACCAATTCAATATTGGCAGGATTTAAAACCCCATCATCATCAGCCTGCCAAATCCCTGTAGCCGCAATAGAGGCATTCTTTAATATAAGTTCAACCACTTTATTGGCTGTTTTAATATCAGGTAAAGCTTTCATGACAGGGGAACGACCATAAACCTCCCCAGGTGATTTCATCCAACGGAAAGCTATAGCGGGAGAGCTATTAAACTTTCCTTCTTTCAGCAATATCGGTGCGCTTTCATCATTTAAAATAGCCGTAAAGCTATAAGCACCTTTATACGGTAAAACACTTTCAAGAACATCAAAGGTGTTATGAGGGTTGGTATCCCCTTCTCGTAACAAGTGGAGAGGTAAGTCTGCATTGGGGTATCTATCTTGAAGCTGCTTTAATGTTAAAGATAAATTACGGTAAGAGCCGTCTAAAAAACCATTATCCCCCTCTTCTAAGACCACATCTTGCAAAGGTACGGCTGTAAATTTAAAGGCAGAATATTCTCCAATAGCTGTTTCTTCAAAATAAAGCATTGATGTTCCACCAACGGCTAAATCTAAAAAGCATTGATGGATTTCGACACTAAAATTAGACCTGTCCAAGTGCGATTGAACTTTTCGACCAATATCCTCTAAAACAGGTGCTAATTTCTGTGCCTCAGATTCACTTAAATCTGGGCCAGCTTTAAAACCAAACCATTGCGTCCATGGGGGTGTTAAGTGCCCCAATAAACTAGAGGCTAATTGGTCAACGGCATCCATAGCCGTACCATCATATAAGTTCTGTGTCCGTCGCCCCCCTAAAACCGAAAATTGTGAGGAATCACTACGTTGTGGTAGGGCATAATCGTAGCAATCTTCCCAATGAGATTCCCAGTTTTGACGGTTAAGCTTTGCACGACTATAACGTTCAATTATTTTTCTTAAACGGTTGGTCTCTTCTATATTGTCTTTCATGTTCATATTCTATTCTCCCAACAATGTTTTTGTTTGCGTATTATTTTCATTACTGGTGCTATTTAAGAACCCACGAAAACTGGTAGCGATAGTACCAAAGCGTCCACGCGAACGGCGTAATAAGCTATCTGTTCTGGCCTCGGCACTAATTTCTGCATCACTCTGAATCGGTTCTGCTTCTACTGTCGACGTTGCCACAACAGGTGTAGGGGTCGCCCTTGGTGCGGTAATCGTTTGCACTACTGGCGCTCTTGGTTTTTTTGTTATGCTGCCCATGAGATGTCTCCTTTAATTGTTTCTGATTGATTATCTTTTTTTAAATATTGATAAAGCTGCCATGGCGTGAAAATGAAACGCTTATGAAGACCTAAAATACGTTTAATAGATTCAACGCACGTAAAGACCATCCATGGTGCAGGCTTATTATGTTGTTTGTTAATATTGGTTTTAACAACTTGATAACCGCGTATTTCCAACCATTGAGGTAGGTCAAAACTAGTTTCAATATGATGGTACGTTTGAATATCAGTATAAGGTGACAATGGATCAACGCTCATCCAACATTGTCTGTCATTCAATAAAACAAAACAATGTCTAAAACCGGGTTTTAAAATTTTGAGCCAGCGCACATCTGTCTCTCCACTAAACACAACCCATGCCTCTTGATAATCTTCTACACCATATAGAATTTCAGGCGCGTATTGCTGCATTACCCTTCCTCGTTCATATTGCTACTTGAATAAACCGAAGCTTCTTGTGCCCAAAGCTCATTTGGGAAAGAACTGGAGGCGCAATTCTCATTCATAATACCTTTGCGAATAAAAATAGGTTCTAAGCGCCTCATCGCCTCTCCCCATAATTTATGCGCGCGTGCTTCTTTTACACGTGTTGCATCAGGGGCAAGCTGGCGACGACCATAATGGCGGAGCACCAACATATGTTCCCAAAGCAACATACGGTTACGGTAAATATTATGAAGAATTTTTAAAATATCTGATGGCTCGCAAGGGCGTGGAGTAAGGGATAACCCTGCGCTATATCGCGCGCCTTCGACTTGCGCTTTTTGTGCCAAGATAAACCAAAACCAAGTCTCTTCGACTGTATCAAAAGGTTTGATGTTTTTATTAAAAGAATCTTTTGTTTGCTTACTCGTTGGTTGACCTATCTTATCTTTATCCATGTTTTGATCCTTTAAATATAATTGTTCCCTTAATGTTCACTATACAATAGGATTATATTCTCTATGTCAAGCTTTATTATGATTTTTTTCCTATTTATTTTTTTGTTTATCGAGCGTTTATTTTCTTTGTCTTAATGGGAGTTTAATCCTATACTAGGGTGCAACGATCCTCATATGGATAAAACACTGATTTATAAGGACATCATATAATGCTGACACATGAACAAATTTGGCGCGCCATTGATCGCCTTGCCACAACTTTCGGTTACAGCCCTTCTGGTTTAGCAAAACAAGCGGGACTAGATTCCACATCCTTTAATAAAAGTAAGCGTATAAGACCAGACGGTAAGCCAAGATGGCCTTCTACAGAAAGTATATCCCGTATTTTGGCAGCAACAGGCGCAACAATGAATGACTTTATTTCATTGGTAGAAGACCTCGACCCTGCCAATAGTAGATCAACCTTAACCATTCCCGTCATTGGTTTTGCACAAGCAGGGTCACAAGGGTTTTTCGACGAAGAAGGGTACCCAAAAGGAGGAAACTGGAACGAAGTACGCTTTCCTGATTATAACGCCAGCAATGAAGACGGCTGTTACGCGTTAGAAATTAGCGGTGATTCAATGGAACCGCTTTATCGTGATGGTGACGTTTTAGTCGTGTCCCCAAAAGCAAAACTACGCAATGGTGACCGCGTTGTAATAAAAACAACCGATGGGGAAGTCATGGCAAAAGAGTTAGTAAAACAAAACACCTCACATGTTGAAATACGTTCCTTAAACCCTGAACATTCCAACAGAAAAATACCTGCTAATGATATTGTATGGATCGGGCGTATTATCTGGATTAGCCAATAAGAAAGAAAAGAAATAAAGATGGATAAACAAATAGCTGAACATGTTGCTAAATTATTATTAGATTCAAAGTCTATTTTAATTAACACAAAAGAACCTTTCACTTACACATCAGGGAAAGTTGGCCCTACATATTGTGATATGCGCCGGCTTATCTCACTGCCTGCTGAACGTAAAATCATCATGAATTATGCGGCTGACCTCATTAAGCCATTAGGCGCAGACTATTTGGCCGGCGGCGAAACTGCGGGTATTCCTTATGCTGCTTTTTTAACAGAACGCCTTGATTTACCAATGCTTTATATCCGTAAAAAACCTAAAGGCCATGGCCGCATGGCGCAAATTGAAGGGTATATAAAGCAAGAAGGTGCGAATGTCATGTTAATCGAAGACTTAATGAATGTTGGCACTTCACAAAAAATATTTATTGATGCCTTACGTAACGCAAACATGGTTATCAATAATTCTTTTGTTATTTTTTCTTATGATATCTACCCACAAAGCAAAGCTAAGTTAGAAGAAATGAAAGTAACATGTCACTCATTGACTAATTGGTGGGCTGTTTTGGGTGTTATCAAAAAAGAAAATTACTTTGATAGTGAAACCATTACATCGCTAGAAGAGTTTTTAAATGCACCCGATGATTGGGAAACTAATTATAAAAAGAAAGCATCATAAAACTTATGAACGCCATCCTTTCTCCTAAACTCACCTTTCATGCCGCCGACACACCAGAGGCACAAAAAGCGCTTACCACCTTAACCGCACAACATCAAGATGTTGGGGCAGAGCAGGCAGACGTTGTAATTGCCCTTGGTGGTGATGGTACTTTATTAGAAGCTCTTCATAAGTTTCGCCATAAAAATCTCCCTGTTTATGGGTTAAATTGTGGGTCTGTTGGGTTTCTTTTAAACCCCTACCGTCCAGAAAAATTGTTAGAGCACCTCGCCGATGCGCAGCCTGTCAACATCTACCCCCTTGCGATGAAGGTGACGGATGTTGATGGTAAAGAGCATGAGGCTATGGCATTTAATGAGGTTTCTTTGTTACGCCAAACACGGCAGGCAGCAAAATTAAAAATATCTATTGATGGTGTTGAGCGTATTTCTGAACTTGTTTGTGATGGTATATTACTAGCTACCCCCGCAGGAAGCACCGCTTATAATTTATCTGCGCATGGCCCCATCATCCCGTTATCAGCAAATGTTTTAGCGCTTACACCTATCAGTGCCTTTCGCCCAAGGCGTTGGCGCGGTGCCTTAATACCATGTCACTCTACTGTAAAGATCGACATTCTTAACCCGTCAAAAAGACCCGTTAGCGCAACAGCAGATTCAACGGAAGTACGGAATATAAAAACTATAGGGATCACTCAATCTGACGATTATGGCTGCACAATCTTGTTTGATTCAGATCACCATTTAGAAGAACGGATTCTAAAAGAACAGTTTGAAGTTTAAGCTTAACGCTTATTGGACGGTTTTTTCACGGAGCGCAAGTTACGGCGTTTAGTTAGTTCATTTTCAATTTCATCCAACCCTTCAGCCGCTTTCTCATTTAAATTACCTTCTTGAATAATACCGCCTTTAGGGATCAACCCTAAACGCATGGCAATTTCTTGGTAACCCTCAACAAGATCACCTAAATTTTTACCAAAACTTTCTTTATCAATATTCTCACCCGTTTCAACATCCCAAAGACAACAATTATCCGGGGAAACTTCATCGGCAAGAATAATATATAGCTCATCATTATCCCCCCATAGGCGTCCAAACTCTAATTTACAATCGACAAGGCGTAAGCCAATAGCAGAGAACAGCCCCGTTAAAAAGTCATTGACCCGTACAGCTTGCATCACCATCTCTTCTAATTCGTAAGGGTCAGCCCAATCAAAAGCCAAGATATGCTGTTCACTCACTATCGGTTTATTCAATTCACTTTTCTTGTAATAAAACTCGACTAATGGTTGATGAAAGAACGTCCCTTCTTCAATTCCCAAACGTGTACAAATTGACCCCGTCGCCGTATTGCGAACAACAATCTCCAGCGGGATAATTTCAACCTGACGTACTAATTGCTCACGCATATTTAAAGAACGAATAAAATGAGTCGGAATACCAATCCTCTCTAATTTTGTCATAATGTGTGCAGAGATACGGTTATTCAAAACCCCTTTTCCTGCAATAATTGTACGATTTTCGGCGCTGAATACCGTTGCATCATCTTTAAAATATTGGATAAGTGTACCCGGTTCAGGCCCTTCATAAATCGTTTTGGCCTTACCTTCATAGAGAGCTTTACGTCTATTCATCATTTACCCTTATTTTATGTGATATTAATCATATAACAATGGATTCCTAAAGTTTCAAATGTTACCTTAACTTCACTACCAATTTAATTGATAAGGAAACTAAGAATATGAGTAGCTTTGATGATCGTCAGAACGTTTTTGAAAATAAATTTGCCCTAGATGAGGCTCTCTTGTTTAAAGCTGAAGCCCGCTGTTGCAAACTATTTGGTCTATGGCTAGCCGAAAAAATGGGGCTTCCCGATGATAGATCCATGAGCTTTGCTAGTGATGTCATATCTGCAAATCTTGAAGAGCCTGGATTTGATGACGTAAAACGCTATGTTATGCCGCGCATTGAAGAAAAAGGTCTCAATATTACTGAAGAAGAAGTTGATACCAAACTCGCAGAATATTTTGTTATCGCTCAGGAACAAATAAAAACAGAAGCGGAGTAACGTCATATGGCTATGGACGCAGAATTAATTAAAGAGCTAATACAAAGTGGTATAGAAAACTCCACTGTTACTATCTCTGACTTACGTGGCGATGGAGATCATTATGCGGCGCACGTTATATCTTCGGCTTTTGAAGGTAAATCACGGATTCAGCAACATCAAATGGTCTATGATGCTTTACAAGGTAAAATGGGGAATGATTTACACGCCCTCGCCATACAAACATCTCTACCAGAGTAATTATAAAAACAAACGGAGCCGACTAAAATGGAAAACATAATTTTCGATCAAATCAAACAAGAAGTAACATCCAATGATGTTGTTCTTTATCTAAAAGGAACGGCAATATTTCCACAGTGTGGATTTTCGGCCAACGTTGTTCAAATCCTTTCACAACTTGGTGTGTCCTTTAAAGACGTCAATGTGCTTGAAGATAATATCATCCGTCAGGCGATTAAAGATTATACAAACTGGCCAACAATCCCTCAACTCTACGTCAAAGGTGAGTTTGTCGGTGGGTGCGACATCATCCGTGAAATGTATGAATCAGGTGAGTTAAAAGGACTGATGGAAAGCCATAACATTCCAATGGCAGAGGCCGCTTAACCTATTGCATCCGTGGTAACTTACTATCACGGTGAATATTACACGATAATATCAAGCCAAAACCAACAAGTGCCGCGAGCATTGATGTGCCTCCGTAGGAGACTAACGGTAAAGGAGCACCCACAACAGGGATAAGCCCCATCACCATCGCAATATTAATAAACACATAAAGTGAAAAATTAACAACCAAGCCCATGGCTAGAAGTCGTCCAAAAGCATGACGACAATTTAGTGAAATAGCGATACCATAGATAAATATCAACGCCATCAAGAACAATAAGAACAACCCTCCAACCAAGCCCCACTCTTCTGCCCAAAGCGTAAAAATGAAGTCTGTTTGTTTTTCTGGAAGGAAGTTTAAGCGGCTCTGTGTGCCTTGTAAGAAGCCTTTACCTTCAATGCCGCCAGATCCCAATGCAATTTTTGATTGCGTGATATGATATCCCGCACCAAGAGGGTCAGATTCAGGATTAAGAAACGTTTGTACTCTCCTCTTTTGATAATCATGCATGAAATACCATGCAACAGGCATAGAAGCGGCTGTGATAATACCGCCTGCAATAAACATCCATATTGGCGCTCCTGCCAAGAATATCATAGTAATACCCGCCATCACGATCATTAAAGATGTCCCCAAATCTGGCTGTAGCAAAACAAGCCCGACAGGTAAGCCAATTAAAACAAAAGCCGGTAATAGAAAACGAAAGCTTCGCATATCATCGCGTCCGACCGCATGAAAATAGCGCGCCAAAGCCATAACAACAGCAATCTTCATAAATTCTGATGGTTGAATTTGAATAAAGCCAAAATCAATCCAACGCTGCGCCCCCATTCCCGTATGCCCAATAGCCTCCACAACAATAAGAGAAATAAACCCAACTATAAAAATAGGATACGTCAAGCGATACCAAATTTTAATATCAATAAGCGCAATTATAACAAGGCCAACAAGACCAACCAAAAAACGTGCAATTTGCTTAGACGCCCAAGGGTTCAGATCACCACCAGCGGCCGAATATAAAGCAGCAAAACCTATACACGCAACTAACGATACAAGGAAAACCATCCCCCAACCTAAATGTTGAAGTTTTTGCAAAATGCTCTGATCTGTATTTAGCTTCACTGTATCAAACATATTGTTTTGGTTTTTCTATAACATTACTTAATTTTATATCAGAAATAGCCGGGTTTCTTTTTTGTGTCTCTAGTAACAAATCCCGAGCAATCGGCGCCGCAACGGCAGAACCGCCGCCGCCATGTTCCACAATAACAGACACAACATAACGGGGATTATCAAGCGGCGCATACCCTACAAAAAGTGCATGATGGCGATATTTCCACGCCAAATCTTCATTCATGATACCGCGCGCGCGATCAGCCCTATTAATTTTTTTAACTTGCGCCGTCCCTGTTTTACCACCCATCTCCATACCTTCATCGATAATACGTGCGTCATAGGCAGTTCCTTCTTTATGATTCGTAACACGATCAGTTCCCTCTTTCATAAGGTCTAAATAGCTCTGCTTTATACCAATAGAAGGCCATTGATCAGGATACATTTTTTTGTCATCAACATAACCAACCAACCAAGGCTTTACAGCTTTCCCTCCATTAATAAGTCGAGATGTCATCACCGCAAGCTGTAACGGGGTAGCCAACAAATATCCCTGACCTATACTTGAGACAATGGTCTCTCCTGGTCGCCAAGTCTGTCCATACCGTCCAAGCTTCCATTCCTTGGTTGGCATTAACCCTGCACGTTCTTCATGTAAATCAAACCCATACTTTTCACCCAAACCAAAACGCTTCGCCATCACTGTAATGTTATCTATGCCGACCTCGGTGGCTAATTGATAGAAATACGTGTCGCAAGATCGCATCAATGCGCTGGTAATACTCATATTTCCATGACCACTTAATTTCCAGCAATGAAATCTATCCTTACCATACTCATACCGCCCTTTGCAGGACACCTTTGTATTTGGTGTTGAAAATCCACCTTCCAACGCTGCTAAAGCTGTTATCATTTTAAAGGTAGAGCCAGGTGGGTATTGACCTGAAATAGCTTTATTATTAAGCGGGAAAGCAGGATTGGCCATCAAGGCCTCCCATTGTTCGGCACTAATTCCCTTGGTAAATAAATTAGGGTCAAATCCGGGTTGGGACGCCATTGCATAAACAGCACCTGTCTTGGAATCCATTATAACAGCAGAAGCACTCTTATGTTCAGCTAACCTTTCCTGACAATAGCGTTGCAACTCTGCATCGACACTTAAAGAAACACGTTTGCCATCAAGGCTGGCATCCTCTTCTAATTCTCGAACCTCGCGCCCCCGAACATTAACCTCCATTTGTTTGTTACCTGCTTGACCGCGTAACTCTTTATCAAATGATTTTTCAATGCCCGTCTTACCAATTTTAAATCCAGGTAACGTTAAAACAGGATCTCCATTTAAATCAGTTTTACTGACCGCACCAACATAACCAATTAAATGCCCCGTAGATTCAGCAAAAGGATAACTTCTAACTTCCCCTTCATCAATGCTCATACCTGGCAGATCATCAAGGCTCACTTCTATTTTAGCGACCTCATCCCAATTTAAATTATCAGCCACCTCCATCGGTACAAAAGATGCTGATCTCTTTGATTTTTCAATCACCGCTTTGATACGACGATCATCAATATCTATTAGGTTCGTTAGTTTTTGCAATGATTCCGCTAAATCATTCGTTTGCTCAGGGATAATTAGAATACGAAAATTTTGATTATTAATAGCCAAAGGTACACCAAAACGATCAACAATTTCACCCCTAGAGGGAGCTGTCATCTTCGTATTAATTCTATTTTTATCAGATAATGTTTTGTAACGACCACCTTCAGCCAACTGTAACCACGCCAAGCGACCACCCAAAACGGCCAAAGCCATACCTTGAAAAGCGCCAACTACAAAAGCTCGCCTCGTAAAATCTTTTGACCGGTCGCCGCTATTATTCATATTTTAAAGGCTTACAAAAAATGTGACTGGGATATTGGTGGTAAAATACGATAAATAAGATTGAATAACAACGTAATCATTGGAAAGATTAATGTGCTGATTAACGTTCCATATAAAACCCCGTAAAAATCAAAAACATTATCGGATAAGATAGTAAAAAACATCCATTCTGAAAGCATGACGCTAAAACATGTTAGGGCAAACCCCATCCATACAATAACGTAAGGTTGCCCTAGAAAAAATAAACGTTGGTCACGAATAATCCATTGCACGACTACAAAAAGTATCGCGTGCAGTCCTATCGGGTAATTCAAAAGAAAATCAAACAATATGCCCAAAATAAAAACATACACGGGCAACAGTAAACTTGGTCTGTATATTGACCAGAAATAAATACAGATAAGAATAAAGTAAGGGCGCACTACATCAGAGTACGAAACCGAATAGCTTATTAAATCAAGAGTAAATAAGAAGAAAATAAAAATATGCGCTAATGATAGGCACTTAAACCAAATTATATTTTGCGAAGAAAAGAAATCACTCATGATATTTCAAAGCTAATTTATCGAGTATGATAAATCACCTCTAATTAAATTTGGATTGCTGAGCGCATCAACAATTCTCACATAAGTAATTCTGTTCATATCAGCGTAAGGTTGGATAATTTTTTGACCTTTACCATCGATAATAACTTTACCGACGGGTAAACCAAACGGGAAAATCCCACCATCACCAGATGTTATAATACGCGTCCCTGCAACCAAACCAGAATCTTTTGGTAAATGCTTCAATACTGGGTATTGGCTGTTATCTCCCGTTAAAATTGCCTTTTGGTTTGATCCTTCAATAATGACAGGTATGCGTGAATTTATATCTGTTAGTAGTAATATCCGAGATGCATTATTACCAACTTCAACAATACGCCCAATCATGCCCTCACCAGCCAGTACAGCTTGGTTCTTTTTAACACCATCATTACCACCCGACGCAACAAGCAAAGTTTTAACAAATGCATTCCCCGCATCTGACACAACACGCGCCGTTACATACTCATGCTCCGTACTTACTTTTAGGTTCAAGAGTTTTTTCAAAGATTGATTTTCTGCCTGTAACATTAACGCTGTTTGATACCACTCTCTCAATCGTGCATTTTCCGCGTGCAATTTTGCATTTTCTGCTTTTAACGTCGCCTTACCTGATATCCCACTAACAGCGGCCGCCATATTTTGAAACGGTTTACTAATTGTCGACAGCACTGGCATGAAAACATCAGTAACACCAACTCTTGGTCCTGACAAAACAGCAGGACGCGCAAAGGCAATAATCAAAAAGCCAACCGCAAGAAACAGAAAAAAAACAGAACCTGCTCTACCATTCAGCAGCGCTAAAGACGCTGAATAAGAAACTGATTTTTGCTTAATGCTAGATTTCATGTAAATTTGTAAACTATAAGAGGACTGTATATCGGCCTATATTAAAACAGTCATAAAGATAAAACCAGTAAAAATTACGTCAATACAGGGTTATACTCATCAATAAGAGCCTATAAGGACCCCTCTTAAGGTCTTCATTTCCTCTAACGCATGTCCTGTTCCTAAAACAACACAAGATAAAGGGTCATCGGCAATAGTAACTGGTAAACCTGTGGCATGCCTTAACACCAAATCCAGATTTGACAACAACGCACCACCACCAGTCATTACAATACCTTTATCCACGATATCCGCGGCAAGCTCAGGTGCGGTATGCTCTAACGCCGTTCTAACACCTTCTATTATTTGACCAACGGGTTCTGCAAGGCTTTCTGCAATTTGACGTTCGGTAATGACTATTTCTTTAGGAACACCATTTAATAAATCACGCCCCTTAATATGGATTTGTCGACCTTCGCCATCAGCAGGTGGACAGGCCGCACCAATCTCTTTTTTAATACGTTCAGCTGTACTTTCACCGATAAGAAGGTTATGAACACGACGGATATAAGCAATAATCGCTTCATCCATTTTGTCACCACCTACCCTTACAGAACGCGCATAAACGATACCGCCCAGAGAAATAACAGCAACCTCAGTTGTTCCACCGCCAATATCAACAACCATAGATCCAGAAGGCTCTGTCACGGGCAATCCTGCACCAATAGCCGCAGCCATAGGTTCCTCAATCAGTTCAACCTGACTAGCGCCGGCGCTTTCAGCAGATTCTTGAATAGCCCGCTGCTCAACCGCAGTTGAACCAGAAGGCACACAAATCATCATTTTAGGGGAGACAAAAGAACGACGATTATGCACTTTACGAATAAAATGCTTAATCATAGCCTCAGTAACTTCAAAATCTGCAATAACACCATCACGCAAAGGCCGTGTTGCGACTATATTACCTGGCGTACGCCCTAACATTTGCTTCGCTTCATTACCAACAGCCAACACCTGTTTCTTACCACCAGCCATCGAAATAGCCACAACAGAGGGCTCGTTCAAGACAATACCTTGGTCTTTGACGTAAACCAACGTATTCGCTGTTCCGAGGTCAATTGCCATATCTGCCGACATAAAGCCAAAAAGCTTAGAAAACATGTATTATCCATTATTAAAATCTAAATGATTGAAGCGTTATAACAGAGTTATAATCTGTATGCACCTATTGTTTTAAGGTATTAAATATAAAATTTAGGCAAAATAAAAGCCCGCACTCAATATAAGGCAGGCTCTAGTTTTTAAATAAGGGCACTAAGAAACTATCCCTAGGAACTACCCTTGACGTGCTTTAAAACGCTTATTGACCTTATTAATAACGTAAACACGGCCACGACGGCGTATTACGCGACAGTTTCTGTCACGATTCTTTAATGTTTTCAGTGAGTTAACAACTTTCATGGCTCTACCTATATAAATAATATTCTTATTGAATGCGGAAAGTAGCCCCTCACCCCCTATAATGTCAAGATATAATCTATTTATTTATAGAAAAACACCCTTTATCCGCATACTCACCGACAAAAGCCCACCTACTCCATTCGCTCATATAATTTAATCTTTAAGTAATATTAACTTTCACTTGATAGAATCAAGAGTTGAAAAAATTAAGCGTCAAAAACGTCAGGTAACAAACCAATAATAAGAATGATCGTCTAGTAAGACTACTTTGTCTTAGCAATGAACGCCCCGTCCCAGTTTTCTGGTGGCGGGGTTTTCGTAATGTTTAGGTTGCATATATCTTGCTAATTAACCTTCACAAGTAGGATTAAATAAGGCTATGGTCTATCTCTACTTAAACATTCAAGAATAAAGGTATAATCATGGCGCTGACTATTGCCATCATAAAAGAAACGTCCGACAAAGAAAAGCGTGTGGCCGCCACCCCCGATACAGTAAAAAAACTCTGTGCTTTAGGATGTGCTGTCCATATTGAAACAGAATCAGGCTCTAACTCACACTTTGCTGATAGTGCCTACAAAGAAGCTGGCGCCACAATTATTAGCACCTACGAAGACACAGTGAAAACGGCTGACGTTGTTTTATGTGTTCAGGTCAGTGATGGCTTAGACATCACTCCTCTAAAAAAAGGATGCTTACTGGTTGGGCTGTATAATCCTTATCAAAGTGAAACTTTCATAAAAAAATGTGCAAAGAATAACATTATTGCCGTTTCTATGGAACTTGTTCCCCGTATCAGTCGGGCACAAAGCATGGATGTGCTCTCATCACAATCTAATTTAGCAGGGTATAAAGCTGTCTTAGATGCAACCGAACATTATAACCGTGCTATGCCGATGATGATGACAGCCGCTGGTTCTATCGCACCTGCAAAAGTATTTATCATGGGTGCAGGTGTTGCTGGCTTACAAGCCATTGCAACGGCACGCCGTTTAGGAGCTATCGTTTCTGCAACAGATGTACGCCCCGCCGCAAAAGAACAGGTTCAGTCTTTAGGCGCGAACTTTATTGCCGTTGAAAATGATGAGTTTAAAGAAGCAGAAAATGCCGGCGGGTACGCCAAAGAAATGTCCAAAGACTATCAAAAACAACAGGCTGAATTAGTAGAACAAACAATCGCTAAGCAAGATATTGTTATTACGACAGCCCTTATCCCAGGACGCCCTGCACCAAAACTCATTACGGAAGCAATGGTAAAATCCATGAAAGATGGGTCTGTCATTGTTGATATGGCGGTTGAAGCAGGTGGAAATGTTGATCTATCAAAATGTGGTAAAGTCATTCAAAAACATGGCGTTACAATCATAGGTCACGAAAACATAGCCAGCCGTTTATCAACAGACGCCTCTGCTCTTTACGCTAAAAATCTTCTCAATTTCCTAAACCTTATAATCAAAGGTGAGGTAATTAATATTGATTGGGAAGACGAAATTATAAAAGGTGTTTGCCTCACTAATGATGGACAAATTATCCACCCAAATTTCACAACAAAAGAAACACAAGAAGAAAAAGAGGCTTAAGATATGGAAGATAAAAAACCATCTTTAACCGATCAAGCGACCGATCTCGCCAATCAAGCAACCGACCTTGCCAATCAAGCAGCAAGCTTAGCAATAAAGGCAAGTGAACCTGTCACGTCTGGAGCCTTACATGGCGACTCATTTTTCTTAACAGGTCTCACCGTTTTTGTTCTGGCTTGTTTTGTTGGGTATTATGTTGTCTGGCGGGTAACGCCCGCTCTTCACTCCCCACTCATGGGAATTACAAATGCAATCTCAAGCGTTATCATCGTTGGCGCTTTAATCGCCGCAGGCCCTGCAGATATGAGCTTCTCAAAGATAATGGGATTCTTAGCCGTCATTCTGGCTTCGGTTAATATCTTCGGCGGATTTATTGTGACACAGCGTATGCTTCATATGTTCAAAAAGAAATCATAGGAACTAATAATAATGGAAACTATTTCTGCTCTTTCTTATCTGGTCTCCGCCATCTGTTTCATCATGGCCTTACGCGGTTTATCTAGCCCTGAAACAGCGCGCCAAGGAGTTACATTTGGTATGGCTGGTATGGCGCTTGCTATCGTAACCACACTTATTATGACCGCTCATTCATGGGGATTAATTACTCTTGGTATTCTCATCGGTGGTTCTATTGGTGCTGTTATTGCTAAAAAGATAGAAATGACTGCCCTCCCCCAACTCGTGGCGGCTTTTCATTCTTTAGTCGGCTTGGCCGCTGTGTTCGTTGCAACCGCAGCCTTCTTTAACCCTGAAGCTTATGGCATTGGCGAAACAGGTAATATTCACGCGGGCAGTTTGGTCGAGTTATGTTTAGGATTGGCGATTGGTGCTATCACGTTCACAGGCTCTATCATTGCATGGGGGAAATTACAGGGAGTTATCTCTGGTAAACCCGTGACATTCCCGAAGCAGCATTTGTTAAATGCCGCGCTTGGTTTAGGAATGGCTTTTTTAATCTTCATGCTGATCACAACACAAAGCGCAACCTTCTTTTGGGCACTCGTTATCATTGCCGCTCTTCTTGGTATCTTAATGATCATTCCAATCGGCGGTGCGGATATGCCTGTGATTGTTTCTATGTTGAACTCTTACTCTGGTTGGGCCGCAGCAGGAATTGGTTTCACCCTCCAAAATAACTTACTTATTATCACAGGGGCGCTCGTGGGAGCATCAGGTGCTATTTTATCTTATATCATGTGTAAAGCCATGAACCGCTCATTCATTAGTGTGATCCTTGGTGGTTTTGGCGCAGAAGCTTCAGCATCTACTCAAGATATGGGCGATAGAAATGCTAAAATTGGTTCTGCTGAAGATGCTGCTTTTATCATGCAAAACGCTTCTAAAGTTATCATTGCACCTGGGTACGGTATGGCCGTAGCACAGGCTCAACATGTGGTGCGAGAGCTAGCTGATAAACTAAAGGAAGAAGGCGTAGAAGTATCTTACGCCATCCACCCTGTTGCAGGACGTATGCCGGGACACATGAATGTTTTACTCGCTGAAGCCAATGTTCCTTATGATGAAGTATTCGAACTGGAAGACATCAACCGTGACTTCACGCAAGCCGATGTTGCTTATGTGATAGGGGCAAATGATATCACCAACCCTGCCGCCAAGAATGATAGTGCTTCGCCTATCTATGGTATGCCTATTTTAGATGTTGAAAATGCCAAAACTGTCTTGTTTGTTAAACGCTCATTGGGTTCAGGTTATGCTGGTATCGACAACCCACTTTTCTATGCCGACAATACTTATATGCTTCTTGATGATGCAAAAAAGATGACTGAGAATATTGTTAAGGCGATGGAATAAGTTATAATTTCTTATGAGTTTTAATTTAACTTTACCAGACTTAGAAAAACGGTTTTTACCTCCTAAAAACTGGAAAATAAAAAGCTTCACCAACCCTGAAACAGGGCATAATATTGCGTATCGTACCGCCTTCATCGACAATGCCAAAGCCATTGTCTTTTGTCTGCCTGGTTTAAGTGAGTATAGTGAAAAATATATTGAAACCACACGCTTCTTAAATGACCATGGTTATAATATTGTTGTCATTGACTGGGCATATCAAGGCCTTTCAACACGCTTTAAAGAAAACAACCATAAACGTCATTCTGATGGTTATGAGGCCGACCTTTCTGACCTGCACTACCTCATCAAACAGGAAATAAACTCAACATTACCACATTATATGTTGGTGCATTCTATGGGGGGACATATTGGGTTAAGGTATATGTCTGAACATCCGAATATAATACAAGCCGCTTCTATTACGGCCCCAATGATTAATATAAATGCTCTAAAATATTTATGTGGTACAACAAAAAATATTTTTTCTATCCTCACACCTATTCATACAAAATATATTGTTGGCGGGCATGATTGGAGTGCCAAAAACCGTACTAATGACGGTAAAGATATATTCTCTAGTGACCTAAACCGCGACCAAGTTCATAATGCGTGGTGTATCAAGAACCCAGACCTGCAAGTTGGAAGTCCGACATATAAATGGCTGGCTGAAACGCTCAAATCCATCTGCACTCTTAAGGCAAAGGAAACATTACAAAGAATAAAAGTACCTTTACTCGTTGCCTACGCTGGTCAAGAAGCTCTTATTGACAACAAAGCTATAAAAAACACTGTCAATATCATGCATAACGCTGAGTTATTGAATTTTGAAAATGCAAAACATGAAATCCTGATGGAAACAGATGATGTGCGCGATGTTTTTTTAAAGAAAACGTTAGAACTCTTTAAACAATCAAGTTAATCCATTCATCTTCAGTTAAAATATCAATACCTAATTCTTTGGCTTTTTTTAGCTTAGAGCCTGCATCTTCGCCAGCAATCAGGTAACTTGTCTTTTTAGAAACAGAACTCGTAACTTTAGCGCCCAAGCTCTCTGCCTTGGCTTTGGCCTCTGCACGCGTTATTTTGGATAAAGTTCCTGTAAACACAACAATCTTTCCTACCACCGCATTATCTTGATTTTCAGGAGCTTCATAAGGGATTATTTTCAACTCTTCCACCAAGGCACGTAAAATATCTTGATTACCCTCATCAACAAAAAAAGCGATAAGGTCATCCGCCGTTGCAGGACCAATATCTTCCACATTGATTAGATCTTCATAAGCAGTACTTTCTTTATCCTGCGCTTCTATCATTAATTTTTGCAATGTCCTTAAATCACCATAGATCGAGGATAAACGCTTTGCCGTTGCCTCGCCAATTTGGCGGATACCTAACGCATAAATAAATCTATTTAATTCAATTTTTCGTTTATCGTTAATAGATTGAAATAAATTTTTTGCAGATAAATCCCCCCATCCTTCACGTGCCCGAACAGGAGTTAAGCTATTTTTATCTCTTTTCTCTAAGGTGAAAATATCTACTGGTGTCTTTAATAAACCGTCGTCCCAAAATTGTTGAATGATTTTGGCGCCCAGCCCATCAATATCAAAAGCCAACCGTGATACAAAATGCTTTAAACGTTCTACGGCCTGCGCCTCACAAATTAACCCACCCGTACAGCGCCACGCTACCTCTCCTTCTTCTCGTACAACAGAAGAATCACAAACAGGGCAAGTTTTAGGAAACATAAAAGGCGCTGAATTATCTTTACGTTTATTCATCAGGACTTTTACAACTTGTGGAATAACATCGCCTGCGCGCTGTATTGTGACATGATCGCCGATACGCGCATCTTTACGTTTTATTTCATCTTCGTTATGAAGTGTCGCATTAGACACTACAACACCGCCAACTGTAATAGGTTCTAGCCGAGCCACAGGCGTTAAAACTCCCGTCCGTCCAACCTGAATGTCAATATCATTAATCACAGTTATGGCTTCTTCGGCAGGGAATTTATGCGCCGTCGCCCAACGCGGCGCCCGGCTAACAAAGCCCAAACGTTCCTGATAATCTAGGTTATTAACCTTATAAACAACGCCATCAATTTCATAGTCTAAGTCAGGGCGAGCTTGATTTATCTCATTATAATATTTTAAAACATCTTTTAAATTTTTACACAATGCGGCTGGACTAGCTTCTGAAAACCCATAGGAAACAAGTTTGTTCCTAATCCCCCATTGCGTTTGTGCAATAGGGGAAGTTACCTCCCCTAACGCATAAGCAAACATCTTAAGGGGGCGTTGCGCAGTAATAGAGGCATCTAATTGCCGCAAACTACCCGCCGCGGCATTACGAGGATTCGCAAAAGCAGGCTTACTTTCTTTTACTTGCTTTTCATTTAACGTTATAAAATCATGGCGCGACATATAGACTTCACCACGCACTTCTAATAACTCAGGAAAACCGCCTTTTAATGTTTTTGGAATATCATCGATAACCAATACATTGGCTGTAATATTTTCTCCTTCGTAACCGTCGCCACGCGTTGCCGCATGAACAAGCTTTCCGTTCACGTACCGAAGGGAACAAGACAATCCGTCAATCTTGGGTTCTGCTACAATTTCTATAGCTTCATTCACCCCTAAAAAACGAGAAATACGGTCTAAAAAATTATTCAACTCTTCTTCGTTAAAAACATTTCCCAACGATAACATTGGTACGGCATGCTTTATCTTTCCAAAGCCTTTTGAAGGTTTTGCTCCTACAGTTTGCGTTGGGCTATCTTTAGTGATCAACTCAGGGTATTTATTTTCTAACGAAATTAGTTCCTGACGTAAAACATCATATTCTCCATCGCTTATTTCTGGGGCATCGTCTTGATTATATCGCTTATCATGGTAATGGATCAATTTACTAAGTTCAGCATGGCGTGTCTTAAAATTCTCTTGCAGTTTTTCTTGTGCACTCTCGTGCAAACTATCTTGTTCGAATAGATCACCCATTACGCCACCTTGCTTTTAGGTGAAACAGATGTTTCTAATAGTTTACGTGCCGCTGCCCGTGCTTCAGGCGTAATTTCTTCGCCTGATAACATACGTGCAATCTCTTCTTCTCTTTCATTGCCTTGTGACAAAGCGATAATATCTGTTTTAACCTCTTTCTCTCCACTCTTTGATACAATCCAATGGCTACCAGCCATCGCCGCCACTTGCGGCGAATGCGTAACCACCAAAATCTGTTTATGTTGGGCAAGACGTGCCAAACGTTCCCCCACTGCTGCCGCCGTTGCACCACCAATACCACTATCCACTTCATCAAAAACCAACGATGGTGCTACGCCTGTTTCTGCTAAAATAACTTTTAAGGCCAAGGTAAAGCGTGACAACTCTCCACCCGACGCAATTTTATTTAATGGCCCCGCCGTTCCTCCTGCGTTGGTTGCCACAAGAAATTGAACCTTGTTCATACCATTTTTATTCCATAGATTTTCATCTAAAACCTCAACGACAACTTCAAAACGTGCTTTGTCTAATTTCAGCGGTGATAACTCTTGCATAACTAGATTTGCCATTTTTTCTGCGGCTAATTGCCGCTTTTTTGAAAGTAAGTTAGCAAGCTTCTCATATTCCTCTTTGGCGACTTCATTTTGACGAATAAGCTCAACTAAATCAGTATCTTGATTTTCAATAGCGTTCAAAAGAACCGATATCTCATCACGTTTTTCAGGCAGGTCATCAATAGTACAATCATGTTTTCGTGCCTGTGCTTTTAACCCAAACAGACGGTCATCAATTTCTGTTAATGAATACTCACTATTCTCAAGATCCATTGATATATTCTGAAGTGCGGCAATCACCTCTTGCACCTCCGCATTCACGCCCTCCATGGCTTTCACAGCAGAAGCTCCCTCATCCCCCAACTTGTCTAAGGCACGCCAGACACTGCCCGCCACGTTATCCATTTCTTCAACGCTCTTTTCGGCCTCTCTTAAACTCTCAATTATTTGTGAGCGCCGCATTAATTTTTCACGTAATGTTGAAAGCTTCTCTTCTTCGCCTTTTTCAGGGGAAAGCCTATCTATATCTTCCAAAGACTTCCTAAAATATTCTTCATCCTCACGCGCACGTGACAGAGAATCTTTCATCTGTTGAAGTTTTTCTTGAAGCTCTTGCCAATTCTGCCAAGATTCTTGTACGGCTCGTAACTCTTTTTGGTGCATAGCATAATCATCTAACAGATGAATGTGATTCTTAGAATTTAATAAATTTTGCGTATCAAATTGACCGTGTATCTCAACAAGAAGTTCACCTATTTTTTTTAATAAATTCGCGCTCACGGCTTGGTCATTAATAAAGGCTTTTGACCGACCTTCTTTTGTTAAAACCCTACGTAAAACAATCTCACCATCACTGTGCAAATCATTATCTTTCAATAATTTAAAAACAGGATGTTGAGGTGATAAATCAAAATTTGCAGTAACATTAGCCTGATCTGTACCATAACGCACCAAACCCGCATCGGCGCGCGCACCAATTGCAAGCCCTAAAGAATCAAGCAATATAGATTTACCTGCGCCCGTTTCGCCTGTCAAAGCGCACAGACCTTTAGAAAAATCTATTGTCAGCTGTTCAATAAGAACAACATTTTTAATGGTCAAGCTGGCGAGCATTTTCTTCCCGCCTTTCTTTAGTTAGGCTTAAATAAGGAATCAACCGTTCTATCTACAAAGGATCGGTCTTCCAAAATTTGTTGACGTGCTTTTTCATCTAAGATTTTATAGCTTCTTTCATACCATTTTGATCCTGGATAATTATGCCCTAAAACTGCTGCCACGCGTCTGGCCTCATCTTTTAACCCTAACGTTAAATAGGCCTCAACTAAACGATGAAGAGCTTCTGGAACATGCGTTGTTGTTTGATAATCTTTAATAACAGTACGAAAGCGATTAATCGAAGCATTCACTTCATTACGATTTAAGTAATAACGCCCAATTTCCATTTCTTTCCCTGCCAAATGATCCAACGTTAAATCACGTTTTAGCTTTGCATCACGTGTATATTCGCTGTTTGGGAAACGGGTAATTAATGTATCAAAAGACTTCAAAGCATCCTCTGTTATCCTCTGGTCACGCGCAACATTTGATATCTGCTCATAATAAGCCAATGACTTCAAATAATACGCATAATCAACACTTTCATTACCGGGGTGAAGCTCAACAAAACGATCTAACGCTAAAATAGCCTCATCATAACTATCTTCTTGAAACGCGGCATATGCCGCCATCATTTGTGCTTTCGTCGCCCATTTTGAGTAAGGATGACGACGTTCAACTTCTTGGAATTTAACAATCGCTGACCTATATCTTTCTTCTTCCAGTTCAGCACTCCCCTCATTATAAAGTGCTTCCGCAGTTTGCACTGCTTCCACCTGCTCTTCAACATCAAGCACTGCTGGCTTATCTTTAGAAGAACAAGCGGTTAAGCCTAAACCACCGACAAGTAGTGCTATCAATATAAATTGTTTCATTTAAACATTCCTAACTACCTAAAAGTATAATTAGCTTTCGATCTTAAAAAAGCATTTGGGTACAGCTGTTCATATGCCGTCATAATACGGTCATAAGAACTCGAATTAATTAATTCTATAAGCCCAGCATTAATGAAACTTAACAGCTCTACCTCATGAATATCAACAGCAAGCACATTACCATAAATTCGAAGAGGAGTCTCCATTTCAAGCAACCTTAGCTTTCCACTCCCATGTTCTTTTTCGTAGTTTTGAATCATAACTTTAGGAAAAACAACAAAATCTGTTTTTTTAGTAATAACATTCAACAAATTATCTGCTGGCGTTCCTAGTGGCGGTAATACAACCCCTCTTACATTAGGAAGCTCGGTCTGTTTAATTGTTTCTAAAACATCTCCTTCTGTGTAGGCTGTAGAGAATTCAGGTTTATTTATATCACTCAATGTTAAAGGGCGTTCAGAAGGAAAGCGATCATCATCTGCACGAACAATAACGTCAAAACTCCAATAAGACATTGGAACAGTATAAGCTAACTGTTTTGCACGCGCAGCATCGCCTGCCATACCAGCACAAAAAGCATCAATCTTTTGTGATTGTAACGCTGTTGATATTTGTCCCCAATCAACCTCTGACGTCCACTCTATCTTAACTTTAGAAAGCCTTGCAGCTTCTTCTAGAATTTCTACAAACAACCCCTTCACCTCACCTGTCACGGGATCTTTTATTACGCCCGGTTCCCACGAACCATACCCACAGCGTATAGTTCCTGTCCGCATAACACGGTCATAAGCAGATTCATCAGTTTTCTTATTTGCTGTTTTCTCAACAACGGTTGCCTCACCTGAAAGAACAGTCGGTTGCACAGACTTGGTCGTGGCATAGCTCACTACCCCAGCTAAAATCAATGTCAAAACACTTAAATATAATGGTTTCACCTTTTACTGCCCTTGCTTAAGTTGAGTTTCAACATCTAAAGATAGCGGTAAATATGTAGGAGCCGGTGACATAGCGGTTGTTGGGTGTTGGCGTAAAATTTGTTCAATACGTCCGCTGTTTGTTAAAGCAATAATTGCATTATCTAATAAGTTTTTAAGCATCAATTCGCCGTTATTAACAGAGAAAACAGAACCATAAACCTTAAAAACATCTCCTGCAATTTTCAATTTTCCAGGATTTTGTCTGTCATAGTCCAAGTAAAAACCATAATCTACAAAAGTTGCATCAGCCTTTCCTGTTTCAATCTCAGTAAACATTTGTCTCGCATCTGCCGCTTGAGGCAGGCTAACAAGTTGAGCTTTTGGGAAATATGTTCTTGCTATTGTATCTGTAATATCACCATCAACAACTGAAGCTCTATATTGTGAATCATTTAATATTCTCCAGTCTTTATCAAACCTAACATCACCCGCACGCGTGACAATATGTACTTTGTGATAATGAGCAGGAAGGGTCACTAAAGAGTTCTTAAACCTTGCAGAATCTGGCCAAACAGTTTGACACATAGCATCATATCGTTTTGTTTTTAAACCTTCTATATAATTACCAAAACCAGCTTCTTCTACCCATTCAATTTTAAAACCAAGCTCTGTGCCGATATCACTAAAAATATCAAAGTTAAAGCCTGATAATTGACCTGTATTAGGATTTTTATTCATAAAAGGAGGCCATAGCGCGTAACCACAGCGTATAGTTCCCGTACGCATAACACGGTCATAAGCAGATTCACCCGTTTTCTTATTTGCTGTTTTCTCAACAACGGTTGCCTCATCTGAAAGAATAGTCGGTTGCACCGCCTTGGTTGTGGCATAACTCACCACTCCAGCCAAAATCAATGTCAAAACGCTTAAATATAATGGTTTCATGCTTTTTTACTCTTTTATTGGATAGGTCTATTAATAGCGCATTTTACACCTAAAAGAAAAGGGCTAACCCTATAGTTAGCCCCAAAATTCATAAAAGAACATTCGCGTTATGTATAATAACTTTAAAGCGTGGCATCGCTGTCTGCCATAGCGACCTTGGTTTGATATAAATTGTTATCCGCTTCATCAATCTCAAGGTAAAGATCAACAACGTCCCAAGCTGTGTCATCAGCAAGCAAAGTGCGAAGCGCCTTATTATTCATCGCGTGACCCGCACGGATACCTTCGTAACGCCCAAAGAATAAACCGCCACATAACGATAAATCACCAATAGCATCCAATAATTTATGACGAATAAATTCATCATGACAACGAAGTCCATCTTCATTTATTACGCCAGTATCATCTACAACAATGGCGTTATCTAAAGAGCCGCCCAACGCCAAGCCATTAGCTTGCATCATTTCGACATCTTTCAAGAGGCAAAATGTCCGACAATCTGCCAAGTCGTGTTTAAAATTCCCGTTAACTAGCTTCATCTCATAACGTTGCGATCCTATAGTTGGGTTATCATAGTTAATCTGACCGCCATAAACTGGCACATGAGATGGTGATAACGTAACGCTTCTATCCCCTTCTGTATAAGTCACTTCCTTTAAAACACGGATTGCACGGCGCGGTAGGCTTTGTACTTGAATCCCTACATCTTCAAAAGCTTCAACAAATTGTTTTGAACTTCCATCAAGGATAGGGACTTCACCCGCATCAATTTCGACCAAGGCATTATCAATACCACAACCACGAAACGCCGCCATTAAGTGTTCAATCGTTCCAACCGTAACACCAGCATCATTACCAATCACCGTACAAAGGCGCGCATCAACAACACGATCACATTGGGCAGGAACTGTATTTTGTTTATCAGTAATATCAACACGCTTAAACACGACCCCATGGTCTGCATTGGCTGGGTGGATATTCACATTAACAACAACCCCCGAATGAAGACCTATGTCGCTAATCGATACTGATTTTTTTAATGTATGTTGCATATGGTTTTAAACTCTCTTTTATTACCTTCTCAATATACCCAAAAACAGTGCCATTGAATAATCACACTCTGTATCGCTGTGTTACATAATTAAGATATTGATATATAACGGTTATTTAAAAGATATTGCATTCTGATTAAGGCTGTAATAACAGCGTCAAAGCCCAGAATAAAAAAAGGGAGCTTCGAAAAGCTCCCTAGTTAAATCATCTGGAGGACACCAGATAAAACTTTATAAATTAGAGTTCAGCTTAATTAGCTTGGCGACGAAGAAACGCTGGAATATCAAGATCTTCTTCAGAGTTACTTTGTGGTGCCGCCGGAGAGTCAATATTCAGCTTACCTTGAGATGGATTCTCTGCAGTTTTTCCTGCATGAAGACCAGAATGAAAACCTCTACCATTACTACTGTTTTCCGCTCTCTGATTTTCTTCATCAGATTGGTTATTCCTTACGCTATCGTAAGCCCCTGTAATACGCTCAAGTAAAGAAGGTGTTTTACGCTTTTCTGCCGCATACGCTCCTGGTACTGGTGGGTTTAAAACCAAACCTGGTGCTGCAGACTGCGTAGCAGTCGACGCCTGGGTTTCAACGGGTTGAGGCGCATTATAAATAGGCTGTACCGTCGCTTGTTGCTGTGGCGCAACATAAGCTGGCTGCACAGTTTGTTGAAGAGGAGCATAAAGTGCGTCTTCTTGTCTTTCAGGAACAACAGGACTCGGCGGAATAAAACTTCCTTGATGCACGCGAGCGCGCATTTCTGATGTTGTATTGTTAACCTCCTGTGGTTTTGTTGCAACAGCATGGAATTCTTGCTGTTCAAACATATTGTTTTTTGCTGCACTTACATTTGGTTGCGCCATTTTCGTTTGAGTTGCAGTTGCGGCCGTATCTTTACGCGCATCTAAAGTCATAGCGCGCGCTACTTCAGTTTGTGGAATTGCACGGCCATTATTCACAATAGGTTTATTTATCGTTGTTTCTTTAGACTTCGTTGTCACTGGTGTCACGCGAACGCCACCCGTTCCATTTCCACCGATCGTTTTTGATGCTTCATTCGCTTCAATACCTGTCGCCACGACAGACACACGCATAGAGCCTTCAAGTTTCTCATCAAAAGTAGACCCAAAGATAATATTAGCATTTTGATCGACTTCATCACGAATACGGTTACAAGCTTCGTCAACTTCAAACAATGTCATGTCTGCGCCACCGGTCACGTTAATGATAACACCACGCGCGCCTTTCATAGATACATCATCTAGAAGTGGGTTATTAATCGCGGCTTCTGCAGCCTCTGTTGCACGGCGATCACCTTCGCCCTCACCTGTTCCCATCATTGCTTTACCCATTTCGAGCATTGCAGAGCGGATATCAGCAAAATCCAAATTAATCAAACCAGGCATAACCATTAAGTCAGTCACACCACGCACACCAGATTGCAACACGCCATCTGCCATTTTAAAAGCTTCAGCAAACGTTGTTTTTTCATTCGCTACACGAAATAAATTTTGGTTAGGAATAACTATTAATGTATCAACATAGCCTTGCATCTCTTCGATACCAGCCTCTGCCTGACGCATACGATGTGTCCCTTCAAAATGGAATGGTTTGGTCACAACACCAACCGTTAAAATACCATTGTCACGACATGCTTTGGCAATAACAGGAGCCGCCCCTGTTCCTGTTCCACCACCCATACCTGCGGTAATGAACGCCATATTAGAGCCTTCTAAATATTGCATCACTTCGTCTAATGACTCATGCGCCGCTTTTTCACCAACTTCTGGTTTTGCTCCTGCACCCAAACCACCTGTAACATGCGCTCCAAGCTGTAGCTGATTATCACAAAGCGACCCTTCAAGTGCTTGTGCGTCTGTATTACAAACTAAAAACTCACATCCTTCTAAGCCGGATGAAATCATATTATTGACGGCATTACCGCCTGCGCCGCCAATACCAACGACTGTAATTTTGGGAGACAATTTTTGTACCTCTGGTGTTTGAATGCTAATGTTAATCATAATTTTTGGACCTCCATGATCGGGACTACTGAAAGGATTCTATATTTATTTTTTCCAAAACGGAATCTTGATTTTCCGAGAGATTAGAAGAAATGGTGGGTTCATCTATTATTATAGTTATTTACGCTCCTAGAACTTACTTCAGAAATTAAAACTAAGTGACTCTAATGAATCAACTTTTTGTAAGTCTGGCACAGTTTTGAAAAACAACAAGAAACGTCAAAAATTAAATATATAACTCTGTGGATAACTGAAGGAAGGCCTGTCAGTAACTACCAATTCTCACGCCACCAAATTTTAAAACGGTCAAAGAGCGCACCATTATCAACACTTGCGATGATCTCAGCAGGCATTTCATGGCTGTGGGAAGCGGCGTAGGTTAATAATCCTGCGGCTGTGGAAAAGGCAGGGCCACTAACCGCATCAGGCAAACCACTTAAACGTATTGGGCGCCCTAATCGAACCTGTTTATCTAGAATCATTTGCGCCAAATCACGCAAACCTGGCAACTGACTCGCCCCGCCTGTTAGAACAACACGCCGACCCACAACGTGACCATGACCATTTTGGTCTAGACGCTCGCGAACCATTTCAAGTATCTCTTCCAAACGCGGTTGAATAATACCAATCAACAAAGAACGTGGTATATGGTTTGGCGCATGATCATCAACCTCACCCAATTGCGGCACATCAATCAGCTCATTCTCATCACTGCTCGTAACCATGGCACTACCATAAAGCGTTTTTAACCTCTCCGCATCAGCGTTTGAACACGTTAAGCCACGTGCAATATCGTTTGTCACATGCCATCCACCCAATGGAACAAAATCTGAATAAATCATCGCCCCTCTTTGGAAAACAGCAAAGGACGTTACCCCCGCCCCCATATCAATAACTGTGCACCCTAAATCCATCTCATCTTCAACAAGACAAGATAAACCTGACGCATAAGGAGCAGCGCATAAAGTACTAATGTCCAAATGACTTCGCTCAACACAGCTCGCCATATTCTGTAAAGGCCCCATATCACCTTGGACAAGGTGAACATCAACCTCCATAGATTGTCCCGTCATACCTTGGGGGTTGCAAATACCATCATGCCCATCAATACGGCAATGAACTGGCATCGTATGGATCAGCTCTGTATTAGGTACAATAATTTGGTCTTGAGCCTTAACCAACGCTCGAGAAATATCATTATCCGTTATAACCTGACCATTGATTTCAACATTAATAGATAAATTATAAGACTTAGTTTGATTGCCCGGGACGTTAACAATCACATCACGCAAAGGGTAGCCGCTCATTGCCACCGCTGCCATATTTTCTGCGGTATGAACTGTTTGACGAATAGCATCATCTGCTTCTTCAATATCAACCACCGCCCCGTTTTTTACACCTTGAGATGCTTGATATCCTACACCCAAAACTTCAACAGACCCTATATCATCCATAACACGGCCAATAAAGCAGGCGTTCTTATGTGACCCCACATCCAAAGCCGCCAACATTGTTCCACGCGTTATATTCTTCTGTTTCATAGCCTTGGGGTAACTTCTTCAGTTGATTTAAATGGCGTCGCCATTTGTATTTGTTTTTTGGTATCCGGCTTTATATTGTTGAACCGCTCCTGGATGAGTCCTAACCAAAATACGGGTCGCTTCACGAACATCAATTGTTTTTACATCCTTATCCAAGATTTTCTTATCGTCTTGCATTTGGGCTAAGCGCCTAAAAGCCAATGCCAAATCACCTTCAGGTAACTTAACAATAGCTCCTGTTTTTAGCACCAAGTCCCAACGACGACCCGATTTCAAACTAGCCGCTTCAATTTTCTCTACAATTTCGGGCTCAGACATAAGAAGCTTCAAAAAATCAGGGGCATATTTTGGCACTTCATCACCAACCACAACAATATAATCTTTAAATCTATCTATTTTATGATCTGTTAGAACAACGCCTTCTGTATCAATCAAAGACACACGCTTGTTTCTCTGCCACAGCGCCATAGGGGTGCGCTCTTTTATACCAACATAAATCGTATCAGGGAAACGGCGTTCAACCTGAACATTCTTTACCCATGCTATTTGACTAATCGCTTCTTGCGTCTTATCGGGGTTAAACCCAAAAATAGAATCCCCTTTTTCAACATCTATAATCGCCGCTAATGCATCCACGTCCGTATAATGTCGTCCACTCACCAAGATGTTTTGAACCTTAAAGCCTGCATCCGCAGTGACTTGCATTGTTTTATTGTGCATCCACTGACCTGTCTTTACATTCGCATCAGACATGAAGAACCAGGCACCCAGCCAACCCAAGAAAATAAATACGGCAAGAGTCAGTCCAAAACGACGTACAATAAAAATTAAACGCTCTGCCGTTGGGCCTCGTCGTTTTATGACTGACTTGCGTCTTTTTGATTTTCTATTAAACCATGACATTTGGCGGTTTCCACAAGATGAGAGCAGAGTTGAACGAAAGACATGCCGTTATGAATGGGTTGAAGAGCCGCAACTGATTGGTCCGTTAACCCTGGCAAGGTATTTATTTCCAAAAAGTATACCGCATCTTTACCCGTTTTGGAAACATCATATATAAAATCACATCGGGCAACGCCTTCACACCCTATTTCTTTAAAAATCTTAGAGGCGTTATTCATTGCCGTATTGCGTACATCCTGCGGGATATCAGCCGGTGTTACTAACTTTGTCTCTTGGCTATCATACTTTGCATCATAATCAAAAAAACGCCCCGGAACGATAATCTCTGTAACTTCTTGCGCCACCCCATCCAAAACTGCCACATGGATTTCACGGCCTTCAACATACTCTTCAACTAAGACTTCATCTCCAAAGCTCCAACTCTCCTCGTCTAAAGGCTGCTGGTTGTCATCATCAAAAATAATCCGCACACCAAAACTAGAACCCTCATTCATCGGCTTAACAACATAAGGCCTCGACATTACATTTTCTGCCAACACGTCCTCTTTTGAAGCAACACGACCATTGGCACATTTAATACCAACCGAGTTTGCTATTCGTTTCGCCGTCGGTTTATCCATACCAATAGCAGATGCCATCACGCCAGAATGCGTATAAGGAATTTTCATTGCCTCTAACACTCCCTGTATGACTCCATCCTCACCACCACGGCCATAAAGATTGTTAAACACAACATTTGGCTTAGGGGTTAAATCATTCACCAGCTTCTTGATATCACTCGTAACATCAACGATCTTCACATCGTAACCAGCCTCAATTAACGCTTTTGCAACATGCTCACCCTTAAACAAAGATACACCACGTTCCGCAGACCAACCCCCAACTAATAACGCTACTGTTTTCGTCATAACTCTTGTCCCATTCTTCTTATTTCCCAGCGTAGCGTAATACCGCTTTTATCTGCAACACGCCTTTTCACCTCTTCGCCCAAAGCCTCAAGGTCACTCGCCATTGCGTCACCTTTATTTATCATGAAGTTACAATGTTTTACGCTCATCTGCGCATCACCAACATCAAGCCCACGGCCGCCCGCATTGTCAATAAGTTGCCAAACTTTTGTATCATCGGGCAAACCAGCTTTTACCAAATCTTCAACCGAAGGATTGGCAAAAGTAGAACCTCCAGTTTTTTCCCTAATGGGTTGAGACTGCTCACGTTTTTCTTTTATATCAGCAATACGTTGTTTAACTTCTTCAACATTTTCCCGTATACCTTTAAAAGTCGCACTAATCACAATCTGTCCATCTTGAAGACTTGTATGGCGATAAGTCATGTCTAAATCTTCTGATTTTACTGTTTGAAGCGTCCCATCGCGATTTAAAATCGTCGCCTCCACCATCACGTCTTTTGTTTCTGTTCCATAACACCCTGCATTCATTTTCACCGCACCACCGATAGTGCCGGGAATACCACTTAAAAACTCTAAGCCACCTAAACCATGATCTGCGGCAACATTCGCGACATTCGCGTCCAGCGCCAGCGCGCCAGCAGTAATAAGATCACCCTCAACTTTAATGTCTGAAAATTCACGCCCTAAACGTATAATTACGCCCCTCAATCCCCCATCACGAATAATGGTATTAGACAACGCGCCAAACACATGAACAGGAATCTCATCAGAGCAATTTTGTAAGAAACGTTGCAAATCATCAAAGTCAGCAGGCTTAAACAAAACTTCAGCTGTTCCGCCACAACGAAACCACCCCTTTGCCCCCAACGGCGCATCTTCGGTGTATCGACCACGAACTTCAGGAAGCTTCTCGATCATTACGCACTTTGCTTTTGCCTTTTGGCAAATTCGGCATCTAATTGTTCTGGCAAATCATAGGCCCATTTACTGATATCACCAGCGCCAAGACAGATAACGTAATCACCTTCTTCGGCGACCTCAACAACCATGCTGGCCAGCGCATCAACACTTAGTAAAACTTGCGCGGATTTATGACCGCGTTCACTAACACCAGCCGCTAAATGTTCTTTATCTGCACCTTCAATCGGACTTTCACCAGCTTCATAAACATCGGCAATCATCACCGCATCGGCATCATTAAAACAGGTGCAAAAATCATCCATCAAATCACGAAGCCTTGTATAGCGATGTGGCTGCATTACTGCGATGACTTTTTTGCCTTCTTTATCAACAGCTTGGCGCGCTGCCTTCAACACAGCTTGTATCTCTACGGGGTGATGGGCGTAATCATCAATCACGGTAATACCATTGCTTTCCCCTGTTTTGGTAAAACGTCGCTTCACACCGCTAAAGTTTTTCATGGCGGTTTTCATGATAGCATGTGGCACGCCCATTTCATGCGCGATAGTCAATGAGGCTAAAGAATTCGACACATTATGATCACCAAGCATCGGCAAGAAAATATCTTTCAGCGTCTCTTCTTCACCATTCGTCATCCAACCTGCAAAAGTCACATCAAACACATTACCTTCCGCGCTTGAACGCACATTGGTCACACGAACATCAGCTTGCGGGTTAAATCCATACGTAATAATACGACGATCCGCCAAACCAGGAATCATCGCCTGCACTGCAGGGTGATCAGAGCACAACGCCGCAAAACCATAAAATGGTAAGTTATCAATAAAACGTCTAAAGGCTGCCTTGATATTATCGTAGGAGCCATAATGGTCTAAATGTTCAGGATCAATATTCGTCACAACCGCCACCGTTGCGGGAAGCTTAGTAAATGTTCCATCGCTTTCATCGGCTTCCGCAACAATCCAGTCACTCTCTCCGATACGAGTATTGGTGCCATAACTGTTGACGATACCGCCATTGATGACAGTAGGGTCATACCCAGCCTCTTCCAACATAGTTCCCACCATCATAGTTGTCGTGGTTTTTCCGTGTGTTCCTGCAATCGCCACGGACCATTTCATCCGCATTAATTCAGCTAACATTTCGGCACGGCGGACTATTGTTTTACGTTGCTCTCGCGCCGCCTTTAATTCAGGGTTTTCATCTTTAATCGCGGTAGAAACAACGACAATGGCCGCCTCTTCGATGTTTTTAGCATCATGACCAATAAAAACTTTAATTCCTTCTTTACGGAGACGCTCAACATTAGCGCTATCCGACATGTCAGACCCTTGAACTTCATAACCAAGTGCATTGAGGACTTCGGCAATACCGCTCATTCCGATACCACCGATACCGACAAAATGAATCTTTCCTATATTTTGTGGCATTGCGCGCATGATTTAGCTCCTACTCTAATATTTTTTTAATCACGACCTTGCGTCAAATCAAAAGTCTTATTTGCATCCTTATCCCAACCACTCGCAAGTGCCGTGACAACATTCCCAAGTTTTCGCGCCGCATCAGGTTTGCCGCAAGCTCTAGCATTTTCAGCCGCATTGAACAAAACTTCAGGGTTTTGTAGAAAGGTCTCAATTCGTGCCAGTAACGCCTCAACAGTAAAACCATCTTGCGTCATCACCCATGCACCACCAACATCAAAAACCGCATCAGCATTTCTTTTTTGTTGTTGGTCTTTATGATGAGGATAAGGTACAAAAATAGCAGGACGGCCTGCCGTTGCGACCTCAGAAACCGTACTTGCTCCCGAACGTCCAATGAATAAATGACAATTCTCCAACCTCTCTGCTACATTATCAAAGAATGTAGCTAATTCAGCTTTAATACCAGCTTCTTTATAAGCCTTGCGAACATCTTCAATATTTTCCTCACGGCATTGTTGAACAATTTCTAAACGCTGCTTATGCGCTGACGATAAATTATCAACCACTTGTGGTAAAATTTCTCCAAAAATATTAGCGCCTAATGATCCACCCATTATAAATATACGCAACACACCATCTTGCTCTAGCGCAGGATAAGGCTTGTTATAAAGAGCGGCAATATCTGGGCGTACAGGATTACCCGTAATAACAACACGCACAGAATCACTTTCGTCAAGCCCGCTGATACTATTCCAAGCCACCGCAATACGGTCTGCTTTTGGTGCAAGGTACGCATTTGCACGCCCCAAAATAGCATTTGATTCATGAATAATAGTCGGAATATTTTTCTTTTGCGCTGCCTGAACTGCAGGAAAAGACGGATAACCACCAAAACCAACGACAACAGAAGGTTTCAATTTATCAAGGAGCTTTCTTGCTTGAAGAACTCCGATACCCAACGCCAAAACAGTTTTAATTTTACTGAAAATCCCACTCTTGGCCGCGCCAGATTTTAGAACATAAACCGGAATTCCATCGGCAAAAGGCTCATACTTCTTACCCCGTACATCTGTTGCCAGAGCCACACGATAACCACGTCCGATCAAGTCCCGCGCCAAGGCTTCCGCAGGAAACATGTGACCACCCGTACCACCAGCGGTAATTAAGATTTGCTTGGCTTCTGCGTTCATATATTTGTCCACCTTACTTAATATTAAATTTTTTCTGCACTCACAGACCTAATTGACATCCCCGCTTGCGCAATTCCTGCCCTTGTATGTCGCCGTGTTAACGCCAATACCATACCGAACGCAACGCTCATCGACAACAACGAAGAGCCTCCATAACTAATAAAAGGTAAAGTCATCCCCTTTGTCGGCAGCAAACTAAGCGCGGATCCCATATGAATGAAGGCCTGAAGCCCAAACATACATAAAAGCCCACCAGCGGCCAAAATCACAAACATGCTATCACTAGCCATAACTCTATTAAATCCCTTCAATAAGATAGCAGCGTACAAAGTCACTATAATAAGGACAAAAAACAACCCCAGCTCCTCTCCCGCAACCGAAAATATAAAATCAGCATGCGCATCTGGAATCTTTAACTTCACGGTGCCCTGCCCTGGGCCAGTTCCAAAAACTCCACCATTTTTGAACGCCTCCAATGATTTCTCAATCTGAAACGTATCCCCACTTTCTGGATTCAAAAAGCGATCAACACGACTACGAACATGTGAGAGTGTAAAATAAGCAGCCGTTGCCGCCCCTACCGCAAACCCCAAAAGAAGAAAAACAATACGAAAAGGCATGCCAGCCATAAAAACAATCGCTATAAAACAAGACGTAACAATGAAGGTCATACCCATATCAGGCTGAAGAACTAATAACGAAGCCAAAACTCCATAGATAACGGCCGCAATTTTTATTCCAGGATAACCCTTTATATCTTTTTGCTTTGATACGAACCAGGCCGCGACGACGATAAAGGCAGGTTTAGCAAACTCACTAGGTTGCAAGGAAAAACCCGGCAAATGAATCCATCTCTGCGCTCCTTTAATTTCCACTCCAAACATAAGAACATATACAAGGCAAACAAAGCTTCCTGCCAGCATAAGCAAAGCTAAACGCCATATATTACGAACATCGAGCAAAGAAATAGCCAACATAACTACCACAGAAGGAATAAGGACAATTAGGTGACGTATAACGAAATGATATTCATTTAAACCAATACGCATCGCCACAGGTGGACTAGCAGCCATAACCAACACAACGCCAAAAATAATAATCGCGCTGACAAGAACTAATAAAGTACGATCAACTGTCCACCACCATCGGGCAAAAAAAGATTTGTTAGTTCGCGAAAGAAAACTCATTTACGACAGCTCACTAACTCTAAAACCTTATCTGTGAAAACATCACCACGAACCTCAAAGGAAGAAAATTGATCCCATGATGCACAAGCAGGTGACAACAAAACCGTCGCCGGACTTTCAGTATCTTTAGAATCTTGATAAGCCGCTTCGGTTGCCTCATTCAATGCTTCAAAAACAGAAAATTCAAAACCATACTCTTTAAACCAGCCAGAAAATTCTTCTGTTGCTTCACCTATCAAATAAGATTTTTTAATTTTATCTTTGAATATCTCTAACCCTTTAAGCCCACCATTTTTAGGCTTTCCTCCAACGATCCAAAAAATATTATCGTAAGAAGATAAAGCCTTAGCTGCAGCCTCTGCGTTCGTTGCTTTGCTGTCATTAATATAAGACACGTTATTGTTTTGTGTCACTAGATATTGACGGTGTGGTAAGCCAGCATAAGTTGCAAAAGCCTTAAAAACAGCAGAGTCCTCTAAGCTAAAAGTTTTAGCTGCAACATAAGTAAAGGCGGCATTTTGTTGATTATGAAGCCCTCGTAATGTTTCCAAACCACCAAGGCTTCCGACTTTAACATCTTCACCATATTTATTTTCTATTAAATAACCGTCTTTAACAAACACTCCTTCAGGGATTGTCGAATGAACAGAAACAGGAATCACTTTTCTGATACCTTGGCAAAACGCTGAATCAAAAGCCTTCATCGTAAAGTCATCATCAACACTAACGATCGCCACACCTTGACCTTCAAGTATTTTTTGCTTTGCTCCAACATAATCATCCATACTACCGTGCCTATCAAGGTGATCAGGCGTAATATTGAGCAACATAGAAACATCTGGTCTATAAGTTGGGCACAAATCCATTTGATAAGATGAAATTTCTAGCACCAACACATCGATATTATCTGATATATCCAAATCCATCACGGCTTTACCAATATTACCGCCCATTATTGTTTTTACACCACACTCGTTTAAAATATGTGCCATCAAAGCAGTCGTAGTTGATTTTCCATTGGTACCCGTAATACCTATTGTTTTTACTTCATGCCCACTCCTATGAAGGAGTTCTAAATCACCAATAATCTCTAAGTTATGTTTCTGCGCATTAACAACAACTGCATGCGGTTCAAAACTATATGGCACACCCGGTGCAAGAAGAAGAAAGTCAAAAACACTTAAATCAGCTTGAGTAAGGTCAAATATAACAGCTCCAAGGACTTCAGCTTTATCACGATTATCTTGATTATCATCCCACGCCGTCACACTGATATCAGCACTAATCAGCGCCTTTATTGCGGCGAGACCCGATAATCCTAAGCCAAAAACAGCAACGTTTTTTTTATCTAGCTTTTGTGCATAAAAAGATAAATCAATCATAGCACCCTATCTTAACTTTAAGGTGGACAGACCTACCAACGCCAATATAACAGCAATAATCCAAAAACGAATAACAACTGTCGGCTCCGACCAGCCTTTTTTCTCAAAATGATGATGGATTGGCGCCATTCTAAACACGCGCTTGCCTGTCAGTTTAAACGAGGCAACCTGTATAACGACAGATAATGTTTCAAAGACAAACAACCCACCAATAATTGCCAGCACTAATTCATGCTTCACCACAACCGCCATCGCACCAAGTCCTGCACCCATGGAAAGCGACCCTGTATCGCCCATAAACACCATCGCCGGCGGTGCATTAAACCAAAGAAAACCCATACCTGCACCAATCAATGCGCCGCATATAATCGCCAGCTCTCCTGTTCCTGCAATAAATTGAATTCCCAAATAATCTGAAAATAAAGCATTACCAACAAGATAACTAATCAGGCCGTAACACGCCGCCGCTATCATAACTGGAACGATTGCTAAGCCATCAAGTCCATCTGTTAGGTTCACAGCATTAGAGGCCCCAACAATTACCAACATACCAAACGGAATAGATAAAATACCCAGTGGCAATAAATAATCTTTTACAAAAGGAATAGATAACCCAGTCGCTATTTCTGTTGTTGTAAAATTTATATAGGCCGTCACCGCTAAAAACGCAAAAGTAAACTCACACAGCAACCTCACCTTCCCTGATATACCCTCATGTGATCTTTTCGTTAACTTCGCATAATCGTCTGCCGCCCCTATTAAACCGAAAGATAAAATAACACCGCCAACAACCCACACATAAGGGTTGGTTAAATCAGCCCAAAGCAAGACTGAAATCCCTGCTGATATTAAAATCATCAAACCACCCATTGTTGGGGTTCCTGCTTTTTTAAAATGTCCTTCAGGACCATCGGCACGAATAGGTTGACCTTCTTTTTGTTTCTTTTTAAGCCATTTAATCATCGCTGGCCCAATCACAAAGCCAATAATCAAAGCCGTCATAATCGCGCCGCCCGTACGGAACGTAATATAACGAAATAAATTAAAAATCGCGAAGTCGTCCGCCAATGGATAAAGAAGGTGATAGAGCATTTTATTTAAACCTTTTTCTTAGCCGTTAATTTACTGGGCAGTGTACGAAGCGCTTCAACAACCAACCCCATTTTACTTCCCAAAGACCCCTTAACCATAACAACATCACCGGGCACTAAAACATCAGGAACAATTTGCGCCAGTTCTTGACTTGTTTCTTTATGAGCACCGCGTTGATTGGCTGGCAACTGCTCATAAAGTTTTTTCATATCTTTACCACAGGTATAAACCAAATCAACATTAGAAGCCTTCAATGGCAAGGCAAGGTCCGCATGCATTCTCCCACTATCCTTACCTAATTCCAACATATCACCTAAGATGGCAATACGTCGCCCACCCCGCCCGGGATCAACTAACGCCAAAACCTTAAAGGCTGCATTCATTGCCGTCGGTGACGCATTATAACTTTCATCAATCAATGTAATGGGGTTGTCCGCCACGCCGCTATCAATTATCTCACGTTTGCCACGGCCAATAATCGGTTCTTGCGTTGCGAGCGCTTTTGCCGCTTTTTGAATATCGGCTCCCGCTAGTTTTACAGCTGTTAAAGCAGCCAATGCATTACAAACAATATGCCGCCCTGCTATCTGGAGATTAAACGTAATATCTTCTCCCAAAATATTGGCTTTAACACGCGATCCATTGGCGGCCTCTAAACAATCTAAAATCCTGCTATCCGCACTTTTATCTTCGCCAAAACTATGAACTTTTAACCCTTTAGATTCAGCTTTACTCTTCAATACTTCAAAGCTTTCAATATCACGATTTAACACAACATCGCCGCCCACATCCATTCCATCAAAAACCTCTGATTTTGCCGCCACAATACCATCAATACCATCTTTAAAATGTTCAACATGAACTGGTGCAATCGTCGTGATAATTGCGATATCAGGTTTTACCATCTGACTAAGCGGTGTAATTTCATTGGGGCGGTTCATTCCCATTTCAAAAACACCAAAATCAGTCCCCGCATGCATACCCGACAAGCTCAACGGAACCCCCCAATGATTATTATAACTTTTAATACTCCCATGCGTTTGCCCTTGCACATCAAGAGCGGCCACCAACATTTCTTTCGTTCCTGTTTTGCCAACACTGCCCGTGATACCAATAACTTTTGCCGCTGTTCTTGAACGTGCTGCACCCCCCAAATCTTCCATTGCCTTTAACGTATCCTCAACAATTAAAAGCTTTGCACTATCAACACCTTCAACAGCCTCACTAACAATAGCAACGACAGCACCTTTATCAATCGCACTCTTCACATAGTCATGGCCATTACCATTACCTCCCAACAAAGCAACAAAAATGTCACCTGCTTGCAATGTTCGCGTATCAATCGACATACCACTTGCGCCCCACTGGTCAGAAGAGCACTCGCCACCCGTCGCCATCATCACATCTTTCGCCGTCCAGATTGTGTTTGATTTCCCCATTACTTTACTTTCTCTATAGCTTTTTTAACTTCTTCAACATCATCAAAATCATGCACAGTTTCGCCCACAATCTGCCCCGTTTCATGCCCTTTTCCCGCAACAACCAAAACATCTCCTTGTTTTAAATTACTTACGGCATAATCAATCGCCATCGCCCGATCACCAATTTCTTTGGCATTTGGTGCGGTTTTTAAAATTTGTGCTCGTATCTTTTCTGGCTCTTCATAGCGTGGGTTATCATCCGTTATGATTGTTTTATCTGCCAACTCAGATGAGATTTTTCCCATCATCGTCCGCTTACCATGGTCACGATTTCCGCCGCACCCAAATACACAAATTAAATCACCCTTCGTGTGCGGGCGTAACGTTTTTAACACTGCTTCTAATGCCGCTGGCTTATGAGCGTAATCGACATAAACCGCACCTTTAGGATGCCCAGAGATTAATTGCAACCTTCCAGGAACACCGCGCAGCATCTCTAATAACGGAACAAACTTATCTGCATCATCATCTTGCGCCAACATTAATCCCAACGCACAAAGTGCATTCATCACTTGAAACTCACCAACAAGCGGCAGCGTTAACTGATATTCTTTTCCCTCAACAGCAATTTTAATATCTTGACCGCTCGGCGTCGGAACACGGTCTAGTAGTTCAATACTCTTGCCACTTTTACCAAAACTTATAATCTTATGCTTCGCTGCTTCGCAAAGCTTAATAAGCTTATCCGCATATTCATCATCAGTATTTATAACCGCAACACCATTTTTCCGCATAACTTCAGAAAATAAGCGCGCCTTTGCATCAAAATACTCATCCATATCTTTGTGATAATCCAAATGGTCATGCGACAGGTTTGTATACGCTGCCACCTTAACCTCAACACCATCTAAGCGGAATTGATCCAACCCATGGCTGGAGGCCTCCATTGCCAAATGATCAATCCCTGCCGATGCTAAATCAGCCATTTCGGCGTGCAACCCTTGCGTATCTGGCGTTGTTAACGCGCTATGACGTCGTATACCAGGGCCACGAACACCCAACGTCCCTAACGATGCGCATTGCGTTACACCCGATAGATGCCAAAGTTGCTGAACGAAGGAAACCGTAGATGTTTTACCGCTCGTTCCCGTTACTGCCACAATGTTCTTAGGTTGCAGTTTATAAAATTTTGCAACTATCTTTGCGAAAGCCTGACGCGGATTGTCAACTTCAATTAAAACAACGTCACTCGGAGCGTCTTGCGGCAAAGTTACCCCTATACCGGCTAAAATTATTTTTGCGCCATGCTGTATAGCATCCTCAATAAATTGAACACCCTGAACCTTACTTCCTGGAAGGGCGGCAAATAAAAAGCCTTTCTTTACCTTATGACTATCTGCTGTAACACCTGTCATAGGTAATTCTTCACTATTCAACAAATCAATGAACTGCAATTGTTTGCTCCTTTTTTATCTGTTCTTTTGTCTTCACGTACCGCATCAGACTATTTTCAAATCTCTGGTTTTCTTCGGATGGCGGAATACCTAATATTGAAACCATAGAGGAAACAACACGTTTGACTATCGGGGCACCAACCCAACCACCCGTAGCATAACCATAGCTTGCCTTTGTTCCTTGTGGTTCATCAACCATTGCAAACACGACATAGCGCGGATTATCCATTGGAAACACACCCAAAAAAGATGAAATTAATTTTTTACGATCATAACCACCCGCTCCTGGCTTTTCTGCTGTACCTGTTTTACCTCCAACAAAATACCCCTCAACATTGGCGTTACGTCCCGTACCTTCTGTGACAACAAGCCTTAAGAGCTGGCGCATTCTATGAGATGTTTCTGGTGACACTACCCTTAATGCCCCATCCTTATTAACCGGGTTTTCCGTAGATTTTACAATTTTTGGAGAAACCAAAACACCACCATTCACAATGGATGATGTCGCACTCACAAGTTGTAATGGTGATACAGCAATACCATGCCCAAAAGATGCGGTTAAGGTATTCACCTCGCTCCAAGGGCTAGGCACTAAAGGCTTTCCCACCTCAGAAATTTCAAAATCAGGAGCATTCAACAAACCCAAGTCTTTATAAAAACTTTTTAACTCCTCAGTTCCCACAGCTCGCCCCATCATAGCCGACCCGATATTAGACGAATGAATAAAAACCTCAGGTAAAGACAAGGTTCTTTTTTCAGGGTGGTAATCACGAATTTTATAGCGTCCAACCTTAATAGGCTCTCGCACATCAAAACTCTGCCCCATACGCGATTCTGTTTTTTCTAACATTGCCGCCGTTGAAAAAACCTTAAAAGAAGACCCCAACTCATAGACACCCTGACTAAAGCGATTGAACTTATGATTGTCTTTTTCTTGTTGGAAATTCTGCGGATCATAATCTGGCAAAGAAACAGCGGCCAAAACTTCACCAGTCTCGGCGTCCATTACGACACCCGCACCAGCCTTACCTTTAAACTCCGTCATTGCTGTCGATATCTCGCGCTTTAAAGCATGCTGCAAACGAACATCTAACGTTAGCTCCAGTGGTTCACCACCTTGCGCCAACAACTCATCAAAACTCCTCTCAAGACCCGCTAACCCTTGACCATCAACACCACTAGCCCCAACCAAATGCGCCGTTAACGCCCCTTGCGGATAAACACGGTTCATCTCTTCTTTAAAATTTAACCCAGGGTGGCCTAAGTACAAAAGCTTTGATTGCTGCTCAGGTGTAATATTTCTTTTTAGCCAAACAAAACGTTTCTTGCTTTGCAACTTTTGCAATGTTGCACCATAAGACAGTTCAGGAAAAATATTTTGCAAGTCTTTTGTTACCTTTTTAGGATCACGAACCAAAGCAGCATCAGCAAACAAAGAAGATGTCTTCAAAGAGCGCGCCAATATAACGCCATTACGATCAACAATATCAGCACGAACTTTTATATCATCAGACGGAACGGGCACCTCATACACGGGAACCCCGTTTGAATTATGCAACAACCCTTGAATAATTGATAAATCAGCCGCCCGCGCAGCAACAATACCGTAAGCAATAACAAAAAAACTACCAATTAGAATTAAACGCCCACGCGCTCGTTCCAAATTCGTTTGCTTTGCCCCTGTCATATAAATGCGCTTTTTATAAAGAGACCTCATTCGCCCTCCTCCGCGCCATCAATCAACTCATCAAAACTTTTACGCTCAGGGTTTTCTATCACCTCAAGCTTACCATTCTCGATCGCCAACTTCCTTTGCACCGAAACATGCCGAATCAAGCTTTCTGGTTTCAGTGACGGCAGAACAGGAATACGCGGTTCTGGAACGTCGCCTTCTCCGCCAATAAAATCAACTTTATCTGCGCGAGGTTCATCCATATCAAGGTTCTTAAGGGTTAACTTTTCCAACCTTTCTGGACAGTTTAAATAATCCCACTCTGCCGACAAAATACGTAAAGACTCTTTTTCAGTAACCACATCATTACGTACATCCATCAAATTTTGCTCAGCATTCTGAACAGACTGACTTGTGTGGAACAGTAAAGTGCCTGTACCAATGGCCAACACAAGACAAAGTAACCCTGAAACCTTAAACACAGGAAATCTCCCCTTCATTACGCACAGCCACACGCAACCTTGCCGAACGCGAACGCACATTCTCGCTCACCTCTTCATCGCTCGCCTCAATAGCTTTTCGTTTCTTCAAAGAAAAAGTTGGCGTCACCTCTCGCTCTATCTGTTGAGGCATATGGCGTGAAACATTAGCGTGATATCCCGAACGTTCATACATAAAAGCCTTCACAATCCCGTCTTCAAGAGAGTGAAAAGAAACAACAGCTAAACGTCCGCCATTTTTCAGCAAGCTTTCTGCCGCGATCAACCCACGCTCGAGTTCACCCAATTCATCATTCACAGCAATACGCAATGCCTGAAAAGTTCTTGTCGCTGGATCAATTTTATCTTTTGGGCCGCGCGGAACAACTTGGCGAACAGCATCCGCTAATTCAAATGTAGTTTCGAACTTTTTATCACGACGCACTGTAACAATATTCTTGGCAATACGACGCGATAAACGCTCTTCACCATACCTATAAATCAAATTGGCAAGATCTTCTTCTTCTGTATCATTCACGATATCTGCTGCGGTCACACCATCTTGCCCCATACGCATATCCAATGACCCATCAAAACGAAACGAAAATCCACGTTCCGCCTGATCTATTTGCATGGAGGACACACCAACATCCAAAACAAAGCCATCAACTTTTTCAAATCCTGCTTTATTCACCAACTCCAACGCGTCACCAAAACACCCTTGAACAAAAACAAAACGTCCACCAAACTCTTGCGCTAATTCTTCAGCTATCTTCAACGCGCTTGGGTCACGATCAATCGCAATAACCGTACAGTCCGCTGCATTTAAAAACGCACGCGTATAACCACCCGCGCCAAATGTTCCATCAACATAGACCTCACCATCTTGCGGGCCTAAACCGTGAAGCACTTCATTCAACATAACAGGATAATGGTTACTCATTACGATCACCCTTGGGCACACCCTTAGGAATAGTCAGCCCCTTTGATTGAACCGCTTGACGCGCCACATCGCGGCGTTGCTCAAAATTTGCTGGGTTCCAAATTTGAAATTTTGCTCCCATCCCAACAAAAGCCGCCTTTTCATCCAATGATGCAAAATCAATTAAATCTTGCGGTAAAATAATACGTCCATCACCATCCATAGAAAGCTGTACAGCCGTACCAAAAATTGATGTCGCCAAATCATCCTGTTCAGCAGAGAACAAATCAAAGTCATCCAAGCGCGACCCAATCTCTTGCATATAAGAAAACGAAAACCCTTCTAAACAACTATGAACGTTAGAACGAAATAGAACGAGCCCCTGAAAAGACTCTTCAGAAAGCTGCGCCCTAAAGGAAGCTGGCACAGAAACCCGCCCCTTTTTATCTATTTTATTCTGATGTGTTGACAGAAAGAGAGCCATAAAAGCTATAAAAACCCCGTTAATTTGTAAAAATACCCTGAAGCAAGAAACGAAAAACACTTAAAAAAAAACAATAAGAACACCACACCATGGAAAAACATGGATATATATGGGATATCATGGGAAAAGCGTAGGGTCAAACCAGCAATCATCCATCTTTACGTTCATTCACAATTATTTTTATAAATGCCCTTATTATTTGAATAGGGCATGTTCAAAAGCTAAAAAAAATACCAAATAAGAAATAAGAGAATTCTGCCATTTCAACTTTCCATAAAGTTAAAAATATCCCTTACAAGGACAAAATGTTATAAGCTATTGTTTTTATTGAAAAAAATGAAAATAAACCTTGACGCAATCTATTTTGTTATGGTAAACATATTCAACATTAAGACTTAAACAATATTAGACAACAATCTGTGTAAGGGGAAAAACACTATGACTGCATTACTAATAATGGCACTTTCTGTAAATGGCGGGCTTTTCGCCGGAACAATCGCTTACTCTACATTAAAGTCAGCGGAAACAGAATAAACCAACAAGTACAACAAACCAAAAGCCGCCTAGTATCGAACACTAGGCGTTTTTTTATGGCTTCTTAGAATATTCATGCAAGGGGTAACCCAACTGCCAGCGCCTAATCACAAGGTAAAATGCAACACCCCAATCAGCAATCATTAAGAAAGACGGATACATTAAGGTTTGCTAGGTTGGGTCAGGTACAGCAAACAACATCAAAAAATAGCGTATTCCCGCAGAAAAAGTTGAAATTGGTGGCTCCGTATCGGGTCGATAAAAAGACTTCCGTATTGTTGGCCAATAGCTCAATGCATCGACAACCATAATAATTATAAGAGCAGCCACTGGACTTTGCGTCACTTTCCAAATAGGAATAGCCACCAGACAAGCAACAAGAGCAAACTAATCACTTTTTGTATAGTCTTTTTCGCCAATAAAATAGGCTAGAACTGCAATCACTAAACATGTAGTCGAAACAAAAGCCAAAGCCCATGCAGAAGGTCCTCCCTCTAATGCAAATTGCGCCAGCGCGCCAATACCAACAACAATCCCCCATAACAGCCAACTAAACGCGTGGGGCTTTGTTTCGCCTTTATAAATAGTGTAAAAATATGTTGCATACCTAAAGCATGCCAAAGCAATCGCCACCACAGCAAAAAAGATATATTGATCCATTAGAAACACCCCCACAAACCAGCATAATGTATTTATACACTTAAGAAAAAAGAAAAAACGTAGCGCACTTCTTGCACGCCGAAGTTTAAAAAATGCCAGAAGGTCTATAAGCCGGGTTCTGTCCTGTAAATTATTACAAGGATAACCATTCATCTGGGATATTTGTTACCAAATACCTCAAGCAACCTACCCGAGTGACAGGTGGAAAACACACCTTATTCCTCACGCTTGCGCGTACAAGGAATACGTCACTCCTATTTGGTCTTGCTTCCGGTGGGGTTTACAATGCCGTCTTTGTTACCAAACACGCGGTGCGCTCTTACCGCACCCTTTCACCCTTACCTCACGAATGAGGCGGTCTACTCTCTGTTGCACTTTCCATGGGCTCACGCCCTCCGGACGTTATCCGGCACCGTGTTTTCATGAAGCCCGGACTTTCCTAACCCTTAAAGAACTCTCATACGGGTAACCCCGATGAGACTTAATAAAAAGCGTCCTCCCGCTTGCGGGTTTGACGGCAAATTAAAAGTTCGATTATCCAACCTTCTGGCAAAGCTGTTGTATCATTTATTGGGAAGAAATCAAATGCCCTGATTGTAAAGCGTAAAGTCGTGCTTTCGTCAGGCTACAGGCTATACCTTCCGTACCTTCTTGAAAAGCTTCCGGTACATAATGCCGCTGAAACGCTAGTAACATATTTTGTGGTTTTGATGCCTCATACCCTACCCGCCTCAATCCTTGGGTAATATCTCGTATCAACGCGCCTTTCAAAACATCTTCTTCAGATATTTCAGGCCAAATACCGACACCTTCCTCAGCAAAATCCTTCCATGGAAACAACTCCCCTGGATCTTGCTTTCTATCAGGAGCAACATCCGAATGCGCCAAGACATCTTCAATACTCTTATGACGTGATAAAATATCTAGGCATAGTGCCTTCACCGCTTTTAGTTGTACGGGTGGAAACTCCCGATACCCAAACTCATGCCCTGGGTTCACAATTTCAATTCCAATGGACTTCGCGTTAATACTTTCCTGCCCCCGCCATGAGGAAATACCCGCATGCCAGGCTCGTTTACTCTCCTCGACATGATGATAAATCGTTCCATCTTCATCAACAGTATAATGCGCGCTAACTTGTGCCTCTTCACAACACAACCTATCCAAAGCACCCTGCCCCGTTTCCATACCTGTATAGTGTAGAATAAGAAACGTAACCTCTTCGCCATCACGTCCATCAAAGTTAGGGCTCGGTTTTTGTATAATGTTCATCTACCCTCTTTCACTTTCAAAAGAATGATTAAACCAACCACCCAAAATAAAATAATGCTCGCCATACCTGCTTGCTGGGTTCCAAAATAACTTGTCATCGCCGCAAAAGCGATAGGCCCTACAAAAGAAATCGACTTCCCCGTAAACGCATAAAGTCCATAAGTTTGCGTCAATATATGCGGCGGCGATAGCTTAGAAATCATCGTACGACTGGCTGCCTGCACAGGTCCCATAAAAATACCAAGACCTAGAGATAAGATCAAAAACAAGCCCTTATCCTCAATCATTAAAATAATAACACCAATAATAATTAAGCCAACAAGCGAAATTATAATGGTCTTTTTTGACCCCACCCAATCATCAAGAAACGCAAAACCAAATGCTCCTAACCCCGCGGTTATATTCAACCCAATGGCAAAAATTAAAATCTCTGTAAAGCTCATACCAAATTGTCCTGCGGCGTAAATACCACCTATAGCAAATAATGTGACTAAACCATCACGGTAGATCGCACTTGAAATTAAAAACGTCACAAGATTTTTATATTGCTTAACATCACGTACCGTTTGCGCCAACTGACTCAATCCTTTTTCTAATGCTTGCAATGCAGAAAATTTTTTAATCTCCGCATCTTTCGTAAATAAAAATAATGGCAGCATAAAAACAAAAAACCACAGCGCAATAAACGGGCCTGTTAATCGTATATGTTCAAAATTTTCTTTTGGTATTGATAACAAAGGCTTGATCTCACCAAAACCGATAAAACAAAATAATGTCACTGCCAACGCACTTAAACCACCTAAATATCCTAATGCCCATGCCCAACCAGAAACCCGTCCTACGCACCCTTTCGCTGCGACATACGGCAACATCGCATTATAAAAAACTTGAGAAAGCTCTAACCCAATATTGGCAATCACAATTAACGTCAGCACCATAAAAATATGGTTAGCCGTTCCATCAGGCGTCGCAAACCACAACAAAGCGCACGGTATAATACACAGCATCGATAAACCAAAAATCCAGCTTTTGCGGTTCCCTGAATGATCTGCGACTGCGCCCAATAAAGGGGCTAAAAACGCGATAAAGAAGCCACTTACCCCAATCGCAAAAGCCCATTGCGCGCTCCCCACTGTTTCATCACCAACAATCTCACGACTGAAATACACACTAAAAATGAAAGTAATAATGACCGTACTAAAGGCCGTGTTTGCCCAATCATACAAACACCATGAAAAAACTGATCTTTTTTGACATTCGTCCATAAAAATAGCTTAAAATAGGATGTAACAAAAACAAAGTAGATAACGAATTTAGTACTATGAAGTATTTTATATTATTGGCAGTAATCTTAACGCCTGTGGCTTACTTTGGTTTAACAGGACAATCAAAAGGAATGGACGTGGCAGACACCATTAAAACTGAGCAACCCGACAACCTTCCCATCGCCACATTGGCTGGAGGGTGCTTTTGGTGTCTCGAAAGTGAATTTCGCGCTCTTGAAGGGGTTGTTTATACGATATCAGGCTATTCAGGGGGGGACATCGACAACCCAACCTATCGGGACATCACAACAGGAAAGAGCGGTCATGCCGAGGTAACAGACATCTATTACGACCCTGAGATCATTAGCTATCGTGAGATCCTCGATTATTTCTTCACCAAAGCTCATGACCCAACACAGTTGAACCGCCAAGGCGTTGATAAAGGCACACAATATAGATCTGCCGTGTTCTACCATAATGAAGAGCAAAAGAAGGTCGCTGAACAAGCCATTACAGAAATCGACGCACAAAAAGTCTGGAAAGATAAAATTGTTACAACGCTAGAGCCTTTATCTAAGTTTTGGCCTGCTGAAGAATATCACCAACAATATTATGAGAAATACGAGCAAGAAAATGGTCGCCCTCATATCCGCGTATTATTGAAAAACAAAAATAAATAATCCTTTATCTACCATGCTGTTTGCGTTAAAAAGCGCATAGAGTAATAAAAAGGGTATTGTTATGACCAACCTTAGCTACACAACCGAAGTCGCAGAAGCGACCGCTCCCATCTATGAAATACTGAAAGATCAGTTTGAAGAAAAATATTGGGAAACACTTGCCCCGTATGTTTACGAAATTAATCGCCTCAAAAAAGAAAAAAACGCCGTCATCCTTGCCCACAATTATATGACGCCAGATATCTTTCATGGTGTAGCAGATATTGTTGGTGACTCTTTAGCACTGGCGCGCGCCGCCGCAAAATCTGATGCTGACATTATTGTACAATGCGGTGTGCACTTCATGGCAGAAACATCAAAGGCCCTTTGCATGAATAAAAAGGTTTTAATACCAGATATGAAAGCTGGGTGTTCTCTGGCCGAATCTATCACGGCAAAAGATATTGCTTTGTTACGTGAGAAATATCCGAACGTGCCAGTCATTACCTATGTTAACAGCTCCGCCGAAGTCAAAGCGGCAAGCGATATTTGTTGTACCTCTGGGAACGCCGTTAAAATAGTCAACTCTATGGATAGTGATACCGTCCTTATGATCCCAGATAAATATCTGGCTGATTACACAAGGCAACATACAACCAAAAAAGTTCTAACATGGGAAGGAAGTTGTATGGTACATGAACGCTTCACGCCTGAAGATATTAAAAAATTCCGCGAAAAACATGACGGCATACAAGTGATTGCACACCCAGAATGTCCAAAAGATGTTTTAGACGAAGCAGACTTTACAGGTTCCACCCAGCAGATGATTGAATATGTTGAAAATGAGCGCCCGCCCCGCGTTGTGCTTATCACTGAATGTTCAATGAGTGATAATGTCGCCGCAGCAAATCCAGATATGGAGCTAATCCGCCCCTGTCAAATGTGCCCACATATGAAGCGCATCACACTACCTAAAATCTTGAAAGCCTTACAAACCGAAGAGCCTGAGGTTTTTCTTGATCCTGCAATAGCAGAGGCATCGCGCATTCCAATTCAAAAAATGTTAGATTTAAGCTGATGAGCATATTCTCTTTAGTTCACGAAGATGCTGTCAAAGCCGCCTTAAAAGAAGATTTAGGGCACGGACGTGATATCACTTCCCAACTTCTCATTCCTTATGGCACGCAAATAAAAGCGAACATGAATGCGCGTGAAGGTGGTATTTTAGCTGGGATAGAGTTAGCAGAAATCGCCTATAAATTGACCTGTAGTAAAATAAAACTGACCCGCCATATTAATGATGGTGAAACCTTAAAAGCAGGTGACACTATTTTGACCATCGAAGGGCCTGCACAAAACATCCTAACCGCCGAACGGGTCGGTTTAAACTACGTCTCTCACCTCAGCGCCATTGCAACTAAAACAGCCGAGTACGTAAAAGCCGTTGAAAGCACAAAAGCCAAAATCGTCTGCACACGTAAAACCCTACCAGGGCTTCGTACTTTACAAAAATATGCCGTCAAAATGGGCGGTGGGAGCAATCACCGTTTTGGATTGGATGATGCTATCTTGATTAAAGACAACCATATCGCCGCCGCAGGGGGCGTTTCGGCTGTTCTTGATCGCGCGAAGACAGCGGGGCATACCGTTAAAATTGAAATTGAGGTTGATACGCTCGATCAGTTAAGTGAAGTCATTAAACATGGCGGCGCGGATATTGTGATGCTTGATAATATGAAACCCGAACAACTTAAAAAAGCTGTTGCCATGGTTGATGGTAACTTAATCACCGAAGCTTCTGGCGGCGTAAATTTAAAAACCGTCCGCGCCATCGCCGAAAGCGGCGTTGACCTAATCTCAATCGGCGCCCTCACTCACTCTGTCACTGTGTTAGATATAGGTTTAGATTTTGAAAATTAAGTTTAAAAACGTCAAAATCAATTAGAAAATATTAACTATGTTTTTCAACCATTAATTTTTTAATCTCGGCAATTGACTTCGCAGGGTTCAAATCTTTTGGGCACGCATTGGTACAGTTCATAATCGTATGGCAACGGTATAACTTGAACGGATCTTCAAGGTCATCAAGACGTTCACCCGTTGCTTCATCACGACTATCGGTAATCCAACGCCATGCATTCAATAAAATTGCTGGTCCCATGAACTTATCACTATTCCACCAATAAGATGGGCAGGAGGTAGAACAACAAAAACATAAAATACAGCCCGCAGGACCTTTCCCATCCGCACCGTTTAGTTTTTGCGCATCCTCGGGACTTTGCAAACGCTCACGTGTTGGCGCAGGTGTGTCAGTTTTCATCCATGGCTCAATACTCGCATATTGTGCATAAGCATGGTTGAGGTCAGGAACAAGGTCTTTTACCACTGGCATATGCGGTAACGGTGTAATTTTTACATCACCTTTGACTTCGTTGATTGGTGTTAGACACGCCAAACGGTTACGCCCATCAATATTCATCGCACAAGAGCCACAAATCCCCTCACGGCATGAACGGCGGAAAGTCAGCGTGCTGTCGACATTGTCTTTAATATGAATGATCGCATCCAAAACCATTGGCCCGCATTCATCAAGGTTGATGTCGTACTCATCCATGCGTGGGTTTTTATCTTCATCAGGATTCCAACGATAGACAGAGAAATTCTTTGTATTCGTACCATCATTACGTGCGTCGAACTTCTCGCCTTTCGTAACTTTTGATTTTTTGGGTAATGTAAATTTAGCCATATTTAATATTCACCTATTTTTGATAGCTTTCGTTATGCAGTTCAACAGATTCAACGGTAACAGAAACATTTTCTGCTACTTTACTTTTGGCGACAACGCGCAAATCACCAGTCATTTTTGCAAGAAAATCGTTAGAACGACCTGACAATAACTTAACAGTCACGTGAAGCATGGAGCCATCTTGTACCTCACCTACAATAGCATTACTCACAGCGATAGAGCGTGACTTAACCGCCTCCAAAGTCACCGTTTCTTGCCCTGCCAGATTATGATGTAACGAACCCACAATGTCAGCAACATTTTCAATATCATTCGTATGTTCAACAATAATATGCGGCATTAATAAACTCGCGTTTTTGGTGGTACGGCTTCGACTTCGTCAGTTAGTGTCGTCAAAATAACAGGACGATAAGAAATTTTTGTGTCACCCTTTTCATCAACATGCATGATACTGTGTTTCATCCATGTTTCATCATTTCTATCTGGGAAGTCTTCACGTGCATGCGCGCCGCGTGACTCTTCACGGTTCACCGCTCCCGCTAAACTTGCTACAGATTGATACAGTAAATTATCCAACTCCAACGTCTCAACCAAATCTGTATTAAAAATCATAGAACGATCTTTCAAACCAAGGTTTTTACGACCATTAAAAATTTCGACAATCTTCTCATGGCCTTCTTTCAGCACATCACCTGTACGGAACACGGCCGCATGGTCTTGCATCGTGCGTTGCATTTTACCACGAAGCTCTGATGTTGATGTATCACCAGAACAATTTCTGTACTTATCTAGCCTATCAAGAGCACGTTGATCATCGTTATCTTTCAATGTTTTATGTGGCATTCCTGGTACAACAGTTTCAGCCGCCGCAATCGCCGCCGCGCGGCCAAATACAACCAAATCAAGCAAGGAGTTCGACCCCAAACGGTTCGCGCCATGTACAGAAACACAAGCCGCCTCCCCAATCGCCATTAAGCCTGGCACAACCGCATGCGGATCTTTCGCCGTTGGGCTAACAACTTCTGTACGGAAATTGGTTGGAATACCACCCATATTATAATGCACCGTCGGCAGAACCGGAATCGGCTCTTTCGTCACATCGACTCCCGCAAAAACTTTTGCACTTTCTGCGATACCTGGCAGACGGGACTGAATAACCTCAGGGTCAAGGTGCATCAAGTTCAAATGAATATGATCTTTATTTTCACCTACACCACGTCCTTCACGGATTTCAACTGTCATCGAACGAGACACAACATCACGCGACGCCAAATCTTTGGCACTCGGCGCATAACGCTCCATAAAGCGTTCCCCTTCTGAGTTGGTCAAATAACCACCTTCACCACGCACACCTTCAGTAATTAAACAGCCCGCACCGTAAATTCCTGTTGGGTGGAACTGCGTAAATTCCATATCTTGTAAAGGCAAGCCAGCACGTGCGACCATACCGCCACCATCACCTGTACAAGTATGCGCCGATGTACAAGAAAAATAAGCACGACCATAACCACCAGTTGCTAAAATAACCTGATGCGCACGGAAGCGATGAATTGTTCCATCATCTAAATTCCAACACATAACACCAACGCATCGCCCCTCTTCCATGATGAGGTCAAGAGCAAAATATTCAATAAAGAACTCCGCTTTATATTTTAACGCTTGCTGATAAAGCGTATGTAACATCGCGTGACCAGTACGATCAGCCGCTGCACAAGTACGCTGCGCTGTTCCCTTACCATAGTGAGTCGTCATACCACCAAACGCCCGTTGATAAATCTTACCTGCCGCCGTACGCGAGAATGGAACACCATAATGCTCCAATTCAATAACCGCAGGAATCGCTTCACGACACATATATTCAATAGCGTCTTGATCGCCGAGCCAGTCAGACCCCTTCACCGTATCATACATATGAAAGCGCCAATCATCTTCTCCCATATTCCCCAGCGCGGCAGAAATACCACCCTGCGCCGCCACAGTATGCGAGCGTGTTGGAAACACCTTAGAAATAAGTGCTGTCTTTAAGCCCTTTTCCGCACAGCCAAAGCCAGCACGCAAGCCAGCACCACCAGCACCAACAACGACAACATCATATTCATGATCTATAATTTCGTAATTTTCAGTCATTTATTTTACGCTCCACCACTTAAGGCTATCTTTAAAATTGAAATAATTGCTGTCGTCCCCAAAGCAAAAAAGAACAGCTTCATGCCGACAACTTTCACCATACGTAACCACTTAGACGAGATGTAATCCTCCATGACAACCTGTAATTCCAGTGCGAAATGTTTTAGCGTCACAATGACAAACAGAGTTGCCATTACAATAAAAACTGGGTTTGACATCCATATCGTAAATTCTTGGTAAGATGCATTTCTTAATGAAAATATTGAGTAGATCACCCAAGCAACTAGCGGAATATTAACAAGCGTTGTAATATCATGCTGAAGCTTATGTATCGCACCATGATGTGCAGAACCTAGCCCTTTGGCTTTCTTCATATCCGTTAAAATAGCATTATTTGATTTAGACATTATTCAACACTCTCCTGCTCCGCTTTGACCTTCTCCGCCACTGGCGCCGCCTCATAATCATTAGACCAGCAACCACAAGAGAATTGCCATAAGGCAAAAGTTAAAATTACGGAAAGCATTAAAACAATGTTACCTGTTCGAATACCCGCTTGCTCATTAACACCAATGCCTATGCTCCACAAGACGTGACGCACCCCATTACCTATATAAAAGAACACTGAAAACGCCCATAACATAGCAATATACTTAACCCATGGCGCATTCAAAAACTCTAAAGATTGCGTATAAAACCCAGGATTCCACACAACTGCAATAAACCAGCCCAACAGGACAAGTAACGAAACACATAATCCAATTCCAACCATGCGCCCCACAATAGACATAAGAGCGTTATATGGTAATCGATAAACCTGTAAATGCGGTGAAAGCGGTCTTTCTCTTAAAGTAGATTCTTCAGACATAGATATAAATCCCATTAAATTGAATGACTACAATAGAGGGTTACACCTTCATTTCCAAGAGGAAAAAACATAGATAGCCACGAATATATGAATTTACGTGAAAATAAGAAAATCCCCCCTCTTAAAGTTTAAAATTAGGGTATTGGCTCTAAATCTTTATACCAATCAATCTTTGGTACTCTGGGTTTTGGATTGTCATTTAAGCCACTAGACGTATCAATAAGTATTGATTTGTTTTTTCTCTGGCCGAATCAAAAACCGAAGCCAAGGAAATATTATTAACCTTATTTTCTGATATTTTTTCCCACAAGGTTTGAGCATTCTTCAATGACACATCACAGATTTCTTCCATCACATATCTTCGGTTGAGACAGTCAAAATCAATCATTAAGTAAGACATGATCACTTCTAATTTCTGTGAATCGGTTAACATTTTTTCTGGGTGGTCAACAAAAATAGGCACACCGTACCCTCTCTCTTGGCGTAACAAATACTCAGAGAGTACATTTGGTGCCAATTGTCTAGGCAGCGATACGGCATCATTCGCAACAAATAAGCGTAAGTTTTTCTGGGCAAATCTATTATCAAAAACAGAATGCCCTTCACCAAAATCAAAACCGTCAAAAATATAAAAACGGTCCTCCTCGACATAGGGCATTCCTGTTGCCTCTGTTCTACAGTTTTGACTGCCATATTTAAGATCACAGGCGTTAGCGTCTTCAACTCTGTTGAAAAACTTCGCACCTGCCATATAAGCAAATTTATATAAAGATTTAATTGGGAACCTCGGTTGAATGAAGTATCTGAACCAGAAAACAGAACGTTACTCTTCAACCATTAAAACAAACAAAGCAGCTCAATACAACAAATCACCACAAAGAACACAGTCGTAACGCGTTCGCAATTAATATTTAAGAACAATAGATTACAGGTAGTCTTTAATAAGCGTTTCCGCAATTTGAATTGAGTTCAACGCCGCCCCTTTACGCATATTATCGCTGACACACCAGAAATTTAAGCCATGCTTTACAGTGTTATCTTTACGCACACGAGATACAAACACATCATCTTCACCTGCAATTTCTGCAGGAGTAACATATTCCATCTCGCTACTCAGATCGATAACTGATACACCATCAAATTTCTGCCACAACTTCATAGCCTCAGATGGTGTTATCTTTTCCTCAAACTCAACATTGATCATTTCCGCATGCCCAATAAAGACTGGCATACGAACGCAATTCGCACAAACTTCAATCTTACTGTCTAAGATCTTCTTAGTTTCAACAACCATTTTCCATTCCTCTTTGGTCATGCCTTTATCTTCACCATTCTCGATAAACTTATCAATCTGCGGTATCACATTAAAAGCAATCTGCTTTGGAAAAATTTCAGTTTTTGGTTCATTATTCATAAAGAAAGTGCGGCTTTGATTGAATAATTCATCCATCGCTTCTTTTCCTGCACCCGATACAGACTGATAGGTTGAAACGACAACACGTTTAATCTTCGCTACATCATGAAGGGGTTTTAGAGCAACCAGCATCTGTATAGTAGAGCAGTTCGGATTAGCAATGATATTACGTTTTGAATAATTTTTAAGTGCCTCTGGGTTAACTTCTGGTACCACTAAAGGAATATCAGGCTCCATACGAAAATGACTCGTATTATCAATAACGATTGCGCCCGCCTCTGCCGCTTTAGGGGCAAACTCTGCAGATACTTTCGCACCGGGAGAAGAAAAGACAAAGTCCGTTCCCTTGAAGTCATATTTAGCCAAATCCTGTATTTTTAAATCTTTATCGCCAAAGGACACTTCTTTGCCGACAGAGCGTGCTGAAGCCAAGGCAATCACTTCACTAACGGGAAAATTACGCTCATGAAGAATCTCGAGCATCTCTCGTCCTACATTTCCTGTAGCACCGACAACGGCGACTTTATATGTCATTGTTATTATTCCTTTTTCAAAACTCTTATATTGCTTTATTCTTATTAGTGTAATAACGGCATTCAACGGATAATTCAAACCTTAATTCATGACAACAAAACAACCTACAATTGAGCAACTACAGCGAGAACTCGTACAGGCTGACGCTGCGGCAGATCAGAAATCTAATTTTTTGGCAACAATGAGCCATGAAATCCGCACGCCCATGCAATCTGTCTATGGTTTATTAGAGCTTATCGAACAAGAAAAACCAGATTCCAATATTATGTCGATGGTAAAAACAGCCAAGAACTCTGCCAGTGGTTTACTTGAAATTTTAGATGATATCTTAGATTTTGCGAAAATGGATGCAAACCAAATGGCTCTCGATAACTTTGAAGTTCCTGTTCGTACCCTCGCTTACGGAATTAATGAGGCCATGGCAGTTAAAGTCCAAGGAAAACCTGTCGGTCTTAAAGACGACATTGCAAAAGATGTACCCTTTGTCGTCGTCGGTGACCCTAAACGCCTAAGACAAGTCATCATGAACCTCATGAGTAATGCCTTAAAATTCACCCATAAAGGGACGGTAACAATTAAAATCACTAAAGAGTGCCAACATATTGAAACAAAAGAAAATAAAGTCGGTTTGCGTTTTGAAATCACCGATACAGGTATTGGTATGAGCCAAGATATCGCCGACACTCTCTTTACGCCTTTCACACAAGCGGATAACTCAACATCACGTAAATATGGGGGTACAGGTTTAGGGTTATCAATTAGTAAAAAGCTTGTTGAGATTATGGGCGGAGAAATTGGTGTTCAATCAACTGAAGGCAAAGGCTCAACTTTCTGGTTTGAAATTCCGACTGAAGAGGTAGCCACCGATTCTCAAAACACCGCTATGCCCTCACTCGATGGATTATCTATTTTATCTGTTGAAGACCATCCCCAAGGGGCAAAAGAAATTATGAGATCTCTACAGTCTATGGGTGCAACAGTAGAAAGTTGTCCAACTTATGGAGAAGCTTTAGAACTTGCTATCCGCCGCCCATTCGACGTTGCAATCATTGATCAAGGCTTGCCTGATGGGTTAGGGCTTGATCTGATACGCGAACTGATGGAATTACGTCCTTTTACTGGTTTCATCATGTATACAGTACGTGAAGATGCAGGTTTGCAACACACATTACAGTCGCTTGGGGTAACTTACCTCACAAAACCTGCCAGCCGCATTGGGTTGGGCGAAGCCGTTCAAGACGCGGCCAGTAAAGTCGAGAAGATGTCTACTGATGGACCAACAAAACTTCTTGTCGCCGAAGACACCGCAAGCGTCCGCGATGTGTTACAGCGTCAACTAGATAAACTCGGCGTTGACGCGACCTTCGTTGAAAATGGTATAGAAGCCTTAGAGTGTATTTCGAGTGGTGAATATGGAATCCTTTTAACAGATCTGCACATGCCCGAAATGGATGGTTATGACGTTATAAAAAAAATCCGTGAGGACGATAAAAAAAATAATCGCCACTTCCCCGTAATATCACTTACCGCAGACGTACAAATGAGCCAACGTCAAAATTATATGTCACACGGTTTTGATGAATGTTTACTTAAACCTGTTTCTTTAGGTCAACTTCAACGCCTTCTTGTCCGCTGGGGGTTATTGGAAGAAACACATAACACAGCAACAACTCAAAAATCAAAAAACACCAAAATCTCCATATCAGAAAAACCCGCTATCGATCAAAATGCCGTTGTTGAACAAATGGGAGGGCTTGACGAAGATACTATCGAAATGCTCGGCATGTTCATTGAAATGACAAAACCTTTGATAGAGAAAATTTCACAGGCGCACGAAAACCAAAACTTCCATGACCTAAGTGAATTAGCCCACAGCCTAAAAGGAGCAGCACGTTCAGCTTGCGCCAATATCCTCGGTGATTATGCGTCAAAGCTACAGGATGAATCAGAAGCTCAACAAGAGCGCCCAGATTTAATAAAAAAAATTACAATCGAGTTCCAACGTGTTGAAAAAGAAATAACAAGCTTAGAACCTTAAGGACACTCTGCTCCAGGTGAAGCACCTTCTTCACCATCTGTATCTCCCAAATAAACAGCACTTGGTTGAATTGTAATCCAAAAACGGAAACACGTCTCTCCATCCAAACATTCTGGATCAGAAGCACCTGCGGTACTTGTCAACTCAATATCTCCAGCAGATGTATCAATAACATCTGCCTGACATTCAGAAAAGTTATCATCTAACCTTGCTAGTGCTGTTTGAATAAAAGCATCCGTTCTATCTGATCGTATAAAAAAGAACACACCGTCTACTCCATTATAATACTCCCAACTTTCAAACAGATCAAGAGGAGGAGGAAGAAACTTTCCACTATTTCCACCAAATATATTTGCATGGTCGTTGGAATTACCAGGATCACCCGGACAACGTAGAAACTCAACATTATCGTTCGCCGCTGGTGATGCTAAATATGCACTAGAAGGATTGAGAGGCCACGGCGCTCCCGTTAAGTTAGAGTCACCGTCTGGGAAAATCAAAACACATTCTTGAATGGCTGATCGAATAAGCTCAACTTGTGCATTCAATTCTGTAAGTGTATTAAAACCACCTTGCGCCGTCGTCTGCTGGTTAGATGGCCGCATAAACGACGCCGTTAATGCCGCTAATAAAGCAATAGCAACCAGAATATAAACAAGCGCACTTCCTTTTTCAGAAGCACACTTGGTATCAAATTTTGAAAACATGACTATATATAAGACCTGATTATCGTTCTAGGATAACGGAATAAAAGACATATTCATTAAGAGTATCTTCATAAAAACACCCTGATGGATGCCCTGCAAAGGCAGAACAAGATGCATTGGAGTTAGCTAAATCTTCCTGATCTGTTGTTGGAAAAGTATAAGTATTGTCAGCATTAATAGCTATTCTAGTTTCATCCGTTGTCGTATCCAAAGTAGGAACTTCTGAATCATCAGCAGATACATCACAATCAGAAATATTATCAACAAAGTTAAGCTCTCTATTCACTTCCAAACATACAGCTCTATTAACTCCAGGTAGAAAAGCAATTAAGTCATTACTCGTTCCTGTATTTGAAACGCCAATCTGAGGAACGTCCCAGTTTGCATTAAAGAACCATTGCCCTTGTGCAGTTCCTTCCATAACATCTGCTGGTGCTTGTTGAAATAATCCGCCACCACCAAGAGGGTGAAACACACCCTGTTCATCAGTGGTTAAATTACCAAAATCAGATGGAGCATTAAATTGTAATTGCCCCACATCTGTTCCCGCTAAAATCATTCTGATAACAGATGTTCTCAAAGCTGTTGGGTGTTGAGTCATAGAAGCACCACTTAAGATAGATTGCTCTCTATCAGTGGAACCACCACCAGACCTTGTTGATTGCGTCACCGCATAAGACAAAGCTGCAAAAAGCGCCACTGCTATTAAAATCAAGAAAAGTACATTTCCTTTCTCATTTACTCTTACTACGTTTTTAGTTTTCATAGACATCTCCACTTTTTTATATTCTTTTAAATAAAACGATTACAATATAATCGAACCCTAACTTATTATACTCTTTATTTCCCTGTAGACTTGGCCGCTTCTACCGACACCTTATTAACTTGTAACGAAGCCGCTACCTTATACTGTTTATCACATTCCCGCCCTACACATAACTTTTCCAATGAAACTCTCCATCCGTTTCCACCGTTTTGCACGTGCCCTACAGCCTCTCTAAACTCAGTAAAATTAACCGTACTTTGACCTGTAATAATGATAGTAGAGCCATTTGCTTTAATATCTAGTCCTTTATAGCTTTCCTTCGCTTTAGTAACAAACTTTTCTACATCTTTCTTGTTAATACCAACGGTTTTAATCTTAGGAACAGACGGTTTTAAAGCTTCCGTTGCCTTTAATTCAGCCCGCAAATCTATCATCTTTTGGGTTTGAATAGCCGTAAAAAGACCTAATGCAGCGGCCGTTCCCCAAGCAATTGCTGCCGCAATAAGGACTGTCTGCCCCGCGTTTTGAGGTAGTTTTTCCAAAAACCTATTAAAGTCCCCAGTCGCCTTAGAGCTTGTGTATCTTTGAATATACTTCCAATTAAATGATTTAAAGTTCAATGAAATCAATTCCTTATGTTTTTTTACACTATATACAATTTTACCAAAAATATATTAATTCAACGTTACTAATCCGTTTTATAATCAACTATTTCGTCCCTATAATCCTGACACGACCATCTTTAGCAAGGTCCGCAGGCTTAACATTCTTTAAACTTCCAACGCCTTTACCATAGGGTTGAGGGACTAAAGCTTCCCATTTTAGAGCTTTGCCTTTAACTTCATACTTAACCAAGGTTCCGTCAATTTGCCTTAAATCATCTAATATTTCCTGTATTCTCACCATGTGCTTTATGGAATCACTTTGTAGAGCGTTATAAGCTTCTAACATCAACTGTTCAGAAACACGGTCTGTATTCTCTTTTACTACCTTAAGATCACGCTCGACAGTCGCTGTTATAAAATATTGGACAACTAAAAAACTAAAAATAATTGCATTAAAAACTATACCAACGAACAGAAGCATCCTTGAAGCTGCCCGCGATAGTTTCTCCGTTTTTAACATTCGGTTTTTCCAGCTAACCTGCTCCGCAACATCAGAATTAATCGTAACAAAATTTGCATCCATACTTTGAATTCTTGGCAAGAGTGTTCTTGCTGCTCCTAAGAATACTTGCATACGCCCTGTTTCAGGATCCCACCTTAAAGCAGAGGCTGTTCCTTCTTGTTCGTATAAGTAAACCGTTTCTTTGTCCCAATGCTCACTTTGACCAGGAAGAGCCGCAGCCAAGGGACACCAGCTATCCGGATTAGAAGCCAGTGAAGATGAAGGACATGCTAAATACCAACAACGGTTATTCTCAACCACATAGCAAAAATGAACTTTTTCTGTTGCACAGGCCTGCGAAGCAGCGTTCCAAACCGCCTCTTCTTCCATACCCACGACTTGAGGGACAGACCCACCAACCAACTCTTGTGGTAAAAAAGGGCTTAGCGTGCGATCAGCTTCAGACTTTTCACCTGATAAAGACCCGCTACCACCTGGCATTTGCTTACCAAGAATCGACTTTTTGGTAGTTTTCACAAACTTTTGACCTTCTTCAGTATTCACCAATTTAAATTCCTTCTATAAGGCCGCCCATCATACTGTCCATACTAATATTCATAACAGTAAGAGCATAGATAGCACTTCCAAACGCAATAACAAGAAAAACACCTGTTAATGCAAAAGCAAGCCAGACAATAAGCGAATGCTTTGTTTTTGCTGAAGATGCTCGCATTTCAGCTACCGATTCTAATATAGTAGCAACTTGGTCTAGGTCAGACAAGCTTGCAAGTTCCATACGTTCACTATGTGTGAGCGGTTCTTTATCTAAGGCATTACCAAGACTAATACCGCGTTCCAGGTCTTCATTTGCCGTGTGCCAATATTTTGCAACTTCTGGCGAGGTCGTTGACTGTCCCGCTTGATATAAAGATTCATTGATGGGAACCAAACCTTTAATCATTCTGGAAGCCGCCATCATCGAGTCTGAAAAACCCAAATCCCTTAAATAAGAACCAATCAAAGGTATTTTCCTAACAACTCTTGCCGTCGGCCAATCTTTTTTTCCTTTATTTAAGAAAAAAGAGATAACCGCCCAAATCATGAAAGCACCAATAAAGAACGCAAAATAAATAAGAATATCCCATGTTAATTCCAAGTTATTAACCACATAATTATAACGCTCCAGTTCAGCTGGATTTGTCGGTGCATTTCCTCGAAACCAACCTAAAACTAAGTCTTTCCCCCAAAAAAGAGATTGAACAATGGTAATCACGTCAAACCCCAACCATCCCATAGTCCCCATGATAGCACGGCTATTTTTCTTTTTTTGTGTAATAGAATGAATAGCGTGCGGAATACCTTCCGCTAATTTATTGGCTTTTTCACTCCCTGCTAAAATTGCAAGCGTTCCATGATCAAAAATATTAAGTGCTTTTAACGCATCAATAATACCTAAACCACGTGATAATGCCTCCCTAGCTGGCGCCAATATATTCTGTCTTTTAGGGTTTGTTTCTGCCTCAATAATCCGCCAAAGAGCCACCCCTGGAGAAGACACGGATGTGGCGCGAAATTGAATCCCGCGCAAAAGTTGTACCTGCCACCACGTTGACCGCGCTAATAATCTCTCTATAGGTGATCTTACATGAGGGCGAATAGATAAAACATACCCATTCTTTTTTGCTACCGCCGCACGGACGTCTTCTTCTGTGGGTAAGTAAAACGACTCTTCAGTTTTTTTATTTCCTGAAAGGGTATCATAAACAATTTCTACAACCCATTGCTGCATAAACTATTATTCCCTATTCTTCTAAATAAGACAGTGATGCCTTAGGGTCAATTTGCCCACTTAAAACTAGATCAACCAGCCCATCACGCCTTGTATGAACAATAACACCCTCTTCCCCAACAAGGTTATTTACGTTTTTCATTAGCGCTTCATAAATGCTATTCCTTTGCCCAGACCCTGATGTTAAAAGTATAGCGTCAAGAAGTAATGTTCTGCCTGAAATCCCTGTTCTATTACATAAATCACATCCTGATGTATTATGCACACGTACATCCGCATCCGCACTAATACCTAATATGCTTAAATCATCTTCATTTAAGGAATTTTTCGCTTTTTTCTTATGCGAACACCCCTGACATAACGTCCGGACAAGCCGTTGGTTTAAGATTGCCCTCACCTGTTGCGCCAAAGTAAATGTTGATGCCCTCTCACGCTCGGCAGGCATCAAAGACCTCAACCGTTCAAAAGTTTGTAAGGCTGTATCCGCATGAACTGTTGAAATAACGGTATGACCCGATTCAGCGGCTCTTAACGAAGTTTCTACAGTATCCGCATCTCTCATTTCCCCAATAATAATATAATCGGGGTCATGACGCATTGAAGCACGAATCAAATCAGAAAATTCACCACCATGTTGTCCAGGCCTTACCTGCCATTGAGTCGCATAACGCAACTCATACTCAATAGGGTCTTCAATCGTCAAAACATGACGACGACGCCTATCAATTTGCTGTACACAAGCATAAAGTGTTGTCGTTTTACCAGACCCCGTTGGTCCGGATAAAAGAATAAGACCACCACCACCTTTAATTTCTGGTGACAACGCCTTAGCTAAATAATCGCCAACCTCTTGATGGCGACGGAACAATTCATCAAACCCTTTAAGAGAAGCACGGTCAAGAAGACGTAATGTTATCTTTTCACCATCTTGCGCTTGTGGCCCTGCAGCGACACGGACGTCAACGCCTCTACCTTGCCAAACAAAACCAAAACGACCATCTTTAGGTGTCACTCTATCTCCAAAGTTCAACCCAGCATTACGTTTTAAAAGCGTTGTTAAACGTGCCATAGCCTCCGCAGGAAGTAAGTGAACAGGAAGTAAATCACCATCCACACGGTATTTTATCCAGTTTGGTGCATCGGGATTATTGTCTTGCACCAAGTGAATGTCTGACACACGCATTTGCAATGCTTCTGCCAACATGTCACGCTCAAAACGATTTAGCAGCAAACCATTATCGATATCGCTCAACCATTGAGACAAAGTTTTTTCACAACGATCTGCCGATAAATCATGGACAGAACGCAATGTCTCCATGAGCTCCGCCCTATCCCAAACTTCAACATCAACCTCATTAACTTGCAAACCGCTTCGGTTCGCTGTCGATATCAAATTTTCTATTTGTCGATCAGACAGATCATTTAAGGGCGCAATTTTTAAAACACCACCCTGCAAACCAATCAAATGGATACTCAAGGGAAGCCATGACTGCACAGGAAGCAGCGTTCTTAATTGATCACCCGTCGCACGATTACGAACGCCCTCATCTTCCCCTTCAGAAATACGAACAGCACCCGCCATATCTAATAGTTGATCTGTAGAGCGCGAAAGACCAAGATCAATAAACATCGACCTCTCACGCTGCACCATATCTAAATAACGTTCACGCCCCTCCTCAGAGCGAATCTTACGACGATCTTGCCATTGCCGTCTTTCAACACCAACAGGAGATCCTTTATCACTCACGCGTCGGTCACGCTGAACATCACGACGTTCCATCGCGGCCAACTCATCTTCTTTAGATTTTTGCTCTGCTATATCTTTTTCAAAATCAGACATTAATTTTCTGCCACTGAAGAAACGGCAGACTGCCCTCCTGCTGTTCCATTATCATTAAATGGAGCCAGAGATCTATCAAAAAGCAATAAGACTTTCTGACCTCCATCATTAAATTGTACCGAGCTTGATTGAACAGACACCTCCCATAAAACACCACCAATAACAGTTTCTTGACCATCAAAAACAACGCGGCTCCCTCCTGGTCCCGAAACAATAGCACGTGTTGCGGCTAAAGATGTTACCCGATACCCCTCAAGCGAATTATTGGAAGCACCGCCCCTAGAGGATCTGCTTTTCTTTTGCCTAAACTTAACGCTAGCACCAACATCACTTGCCGAAATAGGCTCTATTGCTCTTAAAATAGAGTCTGCGTCATTATTATTAAATACAATAGATTTACTATCCTGATTAACCGCTCCAGAGGAAGTCCCCGTAATGGGTAAAACTAAAATACCGCGCGCACCATCATGAACAATTTGAACATCATCCAACACACTCCCTGTGCGAACCGGCTCCCAAACTAAAGTCAAAGGACAAGCTTCGACAGGCTTTAAAAGACTGCCAACTTTACACCCTGTTGACGATATTTGAATCCCATTATCCTCGTTCGAAAGCCTTATTTTATTAATTCTAACAGGCGCATCACCGACATTCACCAAAGACACCGTTATCGAGGATGCTGTTTCAATACCATCGCCAAAATTAATGCCCGTTTGCGAGGCTGTCAAAAGCCCTTTACCCGGTACGGCCTCAGGAAAAATACCAACTTCAGCAGCATTACCAGGCTCATAACTACCATCTAGAACAACACTAACAACGCCCGTTGGACCATCATGGTTAACAATCAACACACCTGTTGCTGGGCCTCGCTGCTCAGGCGCCCATGTCACCGTCGCTATACAAGCGCCACCTGAATCAAGTTTTTCACAATCAGATTTCAGCGTATATCCCGCACGCTCATTTGACTCAATTTCAATTGAGTTAATAAGAATCGGCTTAGATGTCACATTCCTTAAAATAACAGATCGCGTTAAAGGACGGCTTGCCGTTAAACTTCCAAAAGCTATCTCGGATGGAATGGTTTCTAAATCATTAATAACATCACGTGAACTATCTGCAGAAACATCAACCAAACCAGAAACCGTTGATGTAATAAGCTTCGCTCGCCCATCATGGCGCATCAACATTTCAATTCTAAATCTTCCTGGCTGCAACCCTTTCACTGACAAGGCAATAGCACAAACCGCATCAGGCGGTAGCAAAGCTTGCGAACATTCATTCTGCGCAACGCTTGCAGAGACATTAGAAGAAGGGTAAAGACTTATTTCGCCGGAAGATACAGGCTTTGCACTATCATTTCGTATCAACATAACAACTTGAGAAGAAGACCCTAACGCTACATCACCAGCATCAACATTACCACCAACGGCAACCACGTCGCCCCCTCTCCCCCCTGCGGCAACCCTACTGCCAGGGTCATCAAAAGCAGATTGAGCATGTGCAAACCCTATCCAAAAAGCGAATAGGGCGATAAAGAATAATAAACTTAATAACGCTTGCGCGTGTTTAGAAGGCATGTATATCAAAGCAGGAGCATCTTTCTGACATAATTACAATTATCATATTTTAGTATAACACAAAAAAGACGTTTTTGGATATTGAGAATAACATCGAAGAATTAGTAAATTACGGTAAATTATTGATTATTTTGACCTTGTTCATATATTTCATACACATTTAAAGGTTTCGCTCCATTATATATGTCCGCAGATAAGGGAGCACTATTCGTTGAGTATACATTACCAGAGGCAGGTAGAACAGGGACCGGAGGAGGAGCAACTGGTAAAGGACTTGGAATCTGGGCTTGATAACCATCAACCGAGGTTGAAGGAATATTTTGGCGAGCCTGATAACTCAAAGAACTCTGACCAGAGACATACCCTGGCACATACCCTGAAGCCTGAGAAGGAAGATAGTCTTGCGAGTATTCAGAACTTACATTGTCGTAAATCCTTGCAGGTCTATTTACTGGTTGGTGCTGAGACACAACGTTGCGCGTCACATCAACAGTATTCTCGTAAGTTGGCGCAGTATCAATCGCCACCACGGGCGCCAAAGCTTCAGGTTCAACAACAGATAAAGGCGCTTTTCTAGCAACAGGCGGTACAGTCACGGTCGTTGTTACTGGTGTTGTTACCTGTTTCCTTCTTAGAGCTGATGATTGCAACAAACTCTCCGCCTTATTACCCACAAATCTTAGATAGTTAGGGTCATCAGACGCGGTATAAACAATAACGCGCGGGCGTAACAGAACAACCAACTCTAAATTATCCGTTTGCGATGTACGGCTATCAGCAAAAACTGGGCGCATAAAACCAGGACCACGCGAACTAAAGTTATCACTTTCACGTACCAGACCTGCAATCAAAACAGAATCCCCAGGGCGCACTCGAATTTGAGTCGACAATTCCCTTTCAGATGTTTGCGGTAATTGGATTGTCGTTTGACCACCACCACTATCTGTATCAAAAGCAAAATCTTCAATCTGATCAACATTAGTCAGATTAATATCTACATTAGCATAAACAGTAGACTTATCCCACGAGCTACCAATAGTTAGAGTAAACCCACTATCTACAGAATCCGTACTAACAGACGTTGTCGTGTTGTCACCACTAACCGTTGAAGTCACCTCAGACACAAAGTTTTCAGTATCTGCCACACGAAGCTCTGCTGACGCCCCCGACAACACCGTAATTTGCGGTTGCGATATCGTTTTAACAGCCCCAAATTGCGAAAGAAACTCCAAAAGCTGCGTTGGTGTAGCCCCTATAGTTTGTGTTGTTGGCAACCCTATACTAACAGGGTTTGTAAAATCTGCACCAACAGACCCACTCAACCCAATACTCGTATTAAACTTACCAAAAGACTCAACCTGATCCCAGTCAATCCCCGTAGAGTTGCCGGCGTTTAACGAAACCTCCCAAATATAAGTCTCAAACACAATCATTGCTGTGTTGGCGCGCAACCGTTGAAAGTAATTTTCTGCGAGTTGTGACGTTCGCTGAGAAGCAGAATAAATAATCGTACGCGTTGTTGGATCAGAAACAGGTGTAGATCCATTATCACCAATGACTGCCGTTAACCCAGCTATAACATCATCAATGAATTCTTGCCCACCATCAACATCCCCCAAAGGCGGTAAAGAAACAGTAAAGGTTTGCGTATCCTTAACAATAACCGTACCCCCCTCATACGAACAATATAAATCCGCCAAGGAACAAACACGTTTAACAACCTCATCTAACGGCCCCTTAAGGTTGGCCACAGTCACTTGTCTAGTAAGTCCCACATCCGTTTCAAAGGCTATAGAAACATCATAATCTGCTAAAATGAGCTGTAACGCACCCGCCAAAGTTTCTGACCGTAACTCAAACGGCCCAACCACTTCTGCCGGTAATTCTTGACCAACCATCCGCGCAGGAAGAAGAACATCTTCACCTAAAGGAAGATACATAACACTATCGGGGCGTTCATTAACGGCCTCCCTCCTATTATCGGGAGAGACAGGTGTTGGAATATTAACGTTTCTTGCCTCTGGCACACTAACTTCAGCACATCCTAACAACGTGCCGCTCATTACACCAAGTGCTACGATTAATGATATAAACTTTAGATTCACACTTCGGCCTTTCTTTTTGCCATTCCCAGAGATCGAGAAACAGCAGTCACTAAACGCTCTTTTTGTATTGGCTTTATCATAACAGCCCCTATATCCCATTCGGCACATTTTTCAAGAACATCAGGCGAATGATCACCCGTAACAAGAATAACTGGAATTTGAACATCCATACCACGCAATGCCCGAATAAAGTCAAATCCATCCACAGGCTCCATCCTTACATCAACAATAGCAAGATCAACTTCGTCTGTTTTTATACTCTCAATCGCTTCAGATCCATCAATAGCTTCACGCACATCATATTCTGCATCAATCAAATAACGTACAATCTGCATTCTTACAAAATCATTATCTTCGACGACAAGTATTGTTGGTTTATCTGACATATCTGCCGTTCGTTAAAATTTCATTTTTTTATTAAGAATCAGTTTATAAAGAATAGAGCACATTATATTAACGCGCAATGATGTGTTAATTATGTCCCCACCACATTATAGAGCAAAAAGACCACCATGTTAGATCTTGTATCATTGTTATGTTTATTAGGGGGAGTCCTGTTACTGATGATATTATCCGTAATAGATTTGAAGACTTTCTTGCTCCCCAATATTTACGTCGCACCTTTTGCTTTATTAGCGCCCCTTTTTCATTTCACAACCAATTTTTATTACCTTGATCCACAGGGGATAATTCTTGGTGGTAGTCTTGGCTTCCTTATCCTCTACGTCATTCGCGCTGCAGGTAATAAATATTATGGGCAAGATTCACTCGGTCTTGGTGATGTAAAGCTACTGGGCGCAGGCGGCCTATGGCTTGGCTATGAAGGTGTTTTAATGGCGATGACCTTAGGCGCGTTCGCTGGCCTTATACACGGCCTTATATATGCCGTTATTATAAAAATAAAAACAGGCAACCCCCTTAACATTCGCCGCCTCATCATTCCCGCTGGCCCCGGCTTTGCCATAGGTATCGTTTTAGTTGGCGGTTGGCTCTATCAAGGGCACGTGATGGCAATCATTTATGACCTACTACCGTAAAAATTCTTGCTTATATAACAAAACCACGCTTATAGTCTGTTTTTGATGGCACAAAATATCGAAAAAATTGACCGCAGTACTTTTCAAAACAAACATTTGATTGGTATCGAAGCGTTAAATAAAGATGAAATTACCCTTATTCTTGATCTGGCTAACACCTATGCCGATGCCCTAGACAAAGGAAATTTTCAATCCGATGTGCTAAAAAGCAAAATCATTCTCATGTTATTTTTCGAAGATTCTACGCGTACGCGTACCTCTTTTGAAATTGCCGCAAAACGCCTTGGCGCAGACGTTGTGCATTGGGATGTTAAAACCAGCTCTCTTAATAAAGGAGAAAGCTTTCACGACACCATCACTACATTAAATGCCATGTGCCCCGATGCCATCATTGTTCGTCATAGCGAATATGGCGCACCAAAAACTATTTCCACTCTCGTTGATTGCCCCGTGATTAATGCTGGCGACAGTTGGAACGAGCACCCAACACAAGCGTTACTTGATGCGCTTGCCATGCGTCGTCACTTTGGGCAAATAGAAGGGTTAACTGTTTCTATTATTGGTGATATTGCACACTCACGTGTTGCATCTTCTAATATGAAATTGCTGACAAAGATGGGGGTTAATGTCCGTATTATTGCACCACCAATTTTAATACCTGAGAAACTGCCTTCAGATAAAATTGAAAAGTTTAAATCATTAGAAGACGGCATCAAAAACGCAGATGTTGTCATGACTATTCGCCCACAAAAAGAGCGTATGAAAAGCGTGCTAATAGAAGATGAATCTTACTTCAAAGATTACGGCCTAACAAAAGACAAACTAAAACTGGCAAAAGACACCGCTATCGTACTCGACCCTGGACCTTTCTTACGCAATGTTCAAATTTCTAACGACCTCGCCGATGATACAGAACAGTTTTTATACCTAAAACAAGTCACGGGCGGTATCGCCACTCGTATGGCGGTCATGGATATTCTAGTGAGGGACAAATAATGGAATATATTATAGCCATACTCACTGGGTACCTTTTAGGCTCCATTCCCTTTGGGCTTGTCTTGTGTAAAATTTTTGGTCTCGGTGATGTTCGCTCAATAGGGTCAGGCAACATTGGTGCAACCAATGTTTTACGTACAGGCAATAAACTATTGGCATTTGCCACCCTTATCCTGGATAGCGGCAAGGGGGCTATTGCTGTTCTGATTATCAATCATATTTTTGGTTTTACACCTGCTATGCTCGCTGGTTTTTTTGCTCTGATTGGTCATTGTTACCCCGTCTGGTTAAAATTTAAAGGTGGGAAAGGTGTTGCCACAACGCTCGGTACACTTCTCGCTCTTGTTTGGCCTGTTGGGCTTGCCGCTTGCGGTATTTGGTTTATAACAGCCCTTATTTTTCGCATATCATCACTGGCGGCTTTAGTGGCCGTTGGCCTAACACCTATTATTTCACATCACCTATATGACGATCCAAACCTATCTGCTTTTTGCGCCGCCATTGCCGCTTTGATTTACATCAAACATCGTGAAAATATTAAACGTCTATTCGCTGGGGAAGAACCTAGAATCGGCAAAAAGAAATGACGCAGCAAGCCCTCAACCCAAAGATATCTTTTTTAATAGAAGAAAAGTTAGATTGGCTTCGCTTATCACGTACAGAAAATATTGGTCCCATTACCTTCTACAAATTACTTGAAATTTATGGCACCGCCAAAAACGCTCTAGACGCACTACCAGAGTTATCAAAAAAAGGCGGGCGTAAAAAACCACTCATCGCGCCAACACTTGCCTCCGCCCAAAAAGAATATGCCGCCCTGAAAAAACTAGGTGGCGATATGGTTTGCGCTGGCGAAGATACTTACCCACTCTCCCTTGCCGCAACAGATGGTGCGCCGCCTATTCTTTCTTATATTGGTGACCTCACCCTAACGCGCGCGCCTTGCCTTGCGATGGTCGGCGCAAGAAACGCCTCGCTCAATGGTAAAAAATTCGCTTATAAACTATCAAAAGAGCTGGGGCAGTCAGGTCAAATTATTGCTTCTGGCCTCGCCCGCGGCATTGATACTGCCGCCCATGAAGGGGCTATTGATACAGGAACTATTGCCGTTGTTGCTGGTGGTATAGATATCGTTTACCCCCGCGAAAATCAAAAATTATACGAAGATATCTGTCAGCGCGGGCTTGTCATTGCCGAAAGCCCACTTGGTATGGAGCCTGCCGCTCGCCTATTTCCCAAGAGAAACCGTATTGTCTCTGGGCTTTCTACAGGCGTTATTGTTATAGAGGCTACCATCAAATCAGGCTCACTCATCACGGCTCACATGGCGGGGGAGCAAGGCCGTGACGTCTATGCTATCCCTGGTTATCCTGGCGATCCACGCGCCGCAGGTCCCAATAAACTTATTCAAGATGGAGCAACATTAATCACTCGCACTCAAGATATTTTACAAAATATTGAAAATTTTGGTGGTAACTCTCTCTTTGACAACGCCCCACAAACCGTACCAAACTTAAGCTTAATCGATAATAAAGCAGATGAAAAAGACATTGAAGAAACACGTAATATCTTATTACAAAACTTATCACAAATGCCAGTGGGTGTTGACGAACTCGCTAGAACCTGTCATTTGTCGATACCTTCAATGCAAATGGCATTGTTAGAAATGGAATTAGCAGGACGATTACAACGCCTTCCCGGTAACCGAATTGTCCTTATAGATGAATAGAATAATATGTGCGCACAAAACGTTGTTATAGTTGAGTCCCCTGCAAAGGCGAAGACCATTAATAAGTATCTCGGTTCTGATTACGCCGTGATTGCCTCCTATGGTCATGTCCGTGATTTGGTCAATAAAGATGGCTCGGTCAAGCCCGACGAAGATTTTGCTATGACGTGGCAGCTCGGTGACCGTGCCAAGAAGAATGTTTCCGATATCAAAAAACTTGTCAAAGCTGCTGACACTGTTTGGCTCGCAACCGACCCCGACCGTGAGGGAGAGGCAATTTCATGGCATATCAATGAAATTTTAGAAGACGCAAAACTGCTTAAGAACAAAAACATTCACCGTGTTGCCTTTAACGAAATTACAAAAACTGCTGTCCAAGAAGCCTTCGGCCAAGCGCGTAAATTAGATCAAGATTTGATTGATGCCTACATGGCACGCCGTGCGCTTGACTATCTGGTTGGCTTTAACATCTCGCCTATCTTATGGCGCAAGCTCCCTGGATCGCGCTCTGCGGGGCGTGTACAATCGGTGGCGCTCCGTTTGATTTGCGAACGTGAAGCCGAAATCGAAGCCTTTAACCCGCAAGAATATTGGTCACTGGAAAGCTTGCTCCATTCAAAAGATGGCGCGCCCTTTACCGCCCGCCTCACGACTTTATCAGGTAATAAACTCGGTAAACTTGATATTGGTAGCGAAGCTGATTCCAACAAAGCCGCTACGCGCATTAAATCTAAAGATTTAAAAATCGCCAAAATTGAGAAGAAACAGAAAAAACGCAGCCCCTACGCGCCATTCATTACATCCTCGATGCAAATGGAAGGCTCACGCAAGCTTGGTATGTCTGCCTCTCAAACCATGCGTAATGCGCAACAGCTTTATGAAGCAGGTTTAATTACTTACATGAGAACTGATGGCACGACTTTATCTGCCGATGCAGTGAAACAAGCCCGTGACATTATCAAGAAAAATTATGGCGATAAATATCTGCCCGATGCACCACGCCTTTATAAGTCCAAAGCCAAAAACGCGCAGGAGGCTCATGAAGCCATCCGCCCGACAGATTTATCCAAACTACCCAAGGATATTTCCATGGATTATGACGCAAAGCGTCTGTATGAGCTGATTTGGAAACGTACCATGGCGTCACAAATGGAAAATGCCATTATGGATCAGGTTGCCGTGGACATATCGGACGGCACCAACGATGTTGTGCTCCGCGCCAATGGTTCAGTCATTGGTTTTGATGGTTTCTTAACGCTCTACATCATAGAAAAAGATGAAGATGCGGAAGAAGAGGCAGATGATAAAGACCGCATTCTCCCTCCTATGGCCGAAGGCGATAAAATAAAACTAATGGAAGTCCGTGAGAACCAACATTTCACCCAGCCACCGCCACGCTATACTGAGGCCTCTTTGGTAAAAATCATGGAAGAGCTCGGCATTGGTCGTCCTTCTACTTATGCGTCGGTTTTGCAAGTTTTACGTGACCGTAACTATGTGATTATGGATCGTAAACGCTTCGTCCCTGAAGATCGCGGACGCCTTGTCACCGCCTTCCTCAAGAAGTTTTTTGCGCGTTACATGGATTATGATTTCACCGCGAATTTGGAAGAAGAACTTGATGCCATCGCCGCGGGTCATACCCCGTGGAAAGAGGCACTTCGTCAATTTTGGATTGATTTCACCAAAAACATCGAAGATGCCAAACCGCTGACTATTACAGAAGTCATTGATTACCTTAATGAAGAACTTGGCGTGCACTTCTTCCCTGAACGTGAAGATGGAAGCCCGCGGCGCGAATGTCCCGCTTGTAAAAAAGGAGAACTATCATTAAAGCTTGGAAAATTTGGCGCCTTCATCGGTTGTTCCGATTATCCAGACTGTAAATTTACACGTCCTTTATTATCAGGTGCGGATGGCGAAGGTGCAGAGCTCGCCAATGAACCAAAAGAACTTGGCATGCACCCAGAACATGGACGAATGGTATCATTACGCCGTGGCCCTTATGGCCCTTACGTACAGATTGATGCCCCGCCTGAAACCGCCGAAGAAAAAGCCGCTTATGCCGAAAAAGTCGAAGCTTACGAAACCCGCTATGCCAAGCGCGTTGAAAAAGCCAAAGAAAAAGGCAAGGATATTCCCGTTAAAAAAGTCCCTAAACCACCCGTTAAACGTCCAAAACGTCAGGGCTTGCCCGCTGGCACAGCAATTGATGATGTGACGTTGGATATGGCGGTGGGCTTACTTGCCCTGCCGCGTGATATTGGTGAACATCCTGAAACAGGGAAAATAATGAAGGCAGGAATTGGTCGCTTTGGACCATTTGTCATGCATGACGGCAAGTTTGCCTCCATCCCTAAAGATGAAGATGTCATGACCATTGGCATGAACCGCGCCGTTGACTTAATTGCTCAAAAGAAAGAACGCGACGCCGCGAAGGAAGCTAAAAAAGCTGAACGTGAAGCCGCCAAAGCCGCAGGCAAAGCGCCTGCTAAAAAGAAGGCAACGAAAAAGAAAGCCGCCAAGAAAAAGACTACGAAGAAAAGCGCTAAGAAAACAACTAAGAAGTCTTAAACACCTCGCGATATGGGAATTGAAAACTATTTAATTGAAGGTGGATCTGGCACAGGAAAAACCACTGTTGCAGAAGAACTTCAAAAACGAGGTTATCACGTCATACATGGAGATCGTGAACTTGCCTTTATAGGAGACCCCCAAACAGGTAAAATTATCAAAGAGCCTGACCATGATAATGAATGGTCAAAAAATGTCTGGCGACAGAAACATTACATTTGGGATTTAGGAAAAGTTACTAACATTATTAAAGATCACAGCACACCTGTTTCTTTCTTTTGTGGTGGCAGTCGGAATTCTCATCAATTTATAGATCTTTTTGATGATGTTTTCATCCTTGAAGTCAAAGATATTGAAATTATCAATCAACGACTAGATGAAAGAGTGGCCCGCGACCCCACTGATTTTGGCGGGACAGAAGCAGAAAAGAAACTTATCGCACAACTCCATGAAACAAAAAGAAACTTTCCCAAAAATGGAACAGTCATAGATTCTACCGCACCAATAGAAGAAGTTGTAAACAAAATCCTTGAAATGGTTAGTTAAAAAACTCTTGACAATATAGGAATATAAGTCTACTATTATTCTTGACTGGTCGCACAAGATCATCGTAGAGCGTTGGGATTATGGGCTTCCTCTCATAAATATAAAAATCCAGCATTAGATTATTTTGTGCAAAAAAGGAACGGCCTCAAAAGGCGCGCCTTTTATTATTAAAAGCCATCATACGTGTAAATGCGAGGATGCTTTATATATTGCTTACTCTGGCATAACATAGGTCAGAGCCAGGCTTATCGCGCAACTCCATGAAACCAAAAGAGGCATTCCTAAAAACGGGACAATCATAGATTCTACTGCGCCGATAGAAGAAGTGGTCAGCAAAATTCTTAAAAAAGTTATTTAAAGAAACAACGACTAAAAAACGCGCTAAAAAGTCTACGAAGAAAAAATTTAGCAACTGCGGCAACCCATCCTGAACTAAAGGTAGATTAGTTCGGCCTTTCAGCCCTCGCAATGACGACATATATAGAAAAACCCGCTCCAATGAGCGGTTTTTTTTAGGATTATATTAAAGCACGGCACTCTTAAAATTTATAACGAACACCCGTACTGATTGTAAAGGCATCGAAGTCACCATCATGACCCGTTGTTGCGCCCAATGCATTTGCTCTTTCAAACTCAGCTTCTGATGTTGCGAGATAGCGCGCATCACCAAACACTTCAATATTGTTAGCAAGCTCATAAGAAGTACCAACAATGGCCTGAGCGGCAAAAACAGTATCACTGTCACGTAAATTAAATTGAACACCACCACCATTAAGGTAGTTTCCGTTCGCTTCAATATCAGCTACACCAACACCAACGCCAAGGTAAGGCTTAAAGCCAGTTCCCGTATCATAATCGACAAGAGCATTTACCATATATGTTTGAACTTCAAAATCACCGCCAGCGGGGCCGTTATTTGAAGTATTGTTACCATTAATGTTAATTTGATCAATATCGTTTTCACGATATGAATATTCAAATTCAAAACGAGGGTCTAATGGTCCGTCTAAATCAACGCTGTAACCAACCGCTGCAGTATAAGCAACATCAGAGTCGAGATCTACATTGATACCCGCTCCAATAGGTCCTGGCTCAGACGGGGCTGCATTCACATCCTGCGCGAAACTATAACCTATCGCTCCAGACACGTAAAAATTATCTTCTGCTTGCGCAGAAAAAGGGAGCATCGCCACTGCGGCAACGCCTGTTAAAAGTACTTTTTTCATGATTTTTCTCCTTTTATGAAATAGATACATAAGGAATACGAGAGAAATCACTCTTTAGTTACAAATAGAAAGATCGTAATTTTTTTAACTTAGGATAAGTTCAATAGTATTTCTGATACCAATCAACAAAATAGGAAATACCGTCTTTTAAATCTGTAGAAGGTTTGAATCCAACAGATTGATTTAACTGTTCAATATCAGCATAGGTTGAATAAACATCCCCCGGCTGCATCGGCAGCATATTTATCTCTGCTTTTTTACCCAGCGCCTCTTCCAACAAACCAATCATATCCATCAAATTTTCAGGATTATTATTGCCTATATTATAGATACGGTACGGAGCGTTGCTTTTTGTGCCGTCCACTTTATCCTCAACTGTCGTAGCGATATTGCGCGGAATACTAATTGAAGATTTAATAATACCATCGACAATATCATCAATGTAAGTGAAGTCCCGCTTCATATCTCCATGGTTGTAAACATCTATCGGTTCACCCTTCATGATCTTATTGGCAAACTTAAAATAAGCCATATCAGGACGTCCCCATGGGCCATAAACGGTAAAGAAGCGCAAACCCGTACACGGCAGATCATAAAGATGCGCGTAGCTATGCGCCATCAACTCATTTGATTTTTTGGTTGCGGCATACAGGCTAACTGGATGATCTACATTATCATTTTCACTAAATGGTACTTTCTTGTTAGCCCCATAAACCGAAGAAGAGGACGCAAACACTAAATGTTTAACGTCATGATGACGGCAGCCTTCAAGGATATTCATAAAGCCCATGATGTTGCTGGAAATATATTTCCGTGGCTGGTCGAGCGAATACCTCACTCCTGCTTGCGCCGCCAAGTGAATAACAATTTCTGGCTTAAACTCAGCAAAGGAACGCTCCATCGTGGTTTCATCTTCCAGATCAGCCTTAATAAACTCAAAATTCTCCAGCTTTTTCAGCTCTGCTAAGCGTGCTTCTTTCAAACTCACGTCATAATAATCATTCACATTATCATAGCCCAATACGTGCGCCCCATTGGCGCATAACTTCCGTACCAAATGAAACCCTATAAAGCCCGCCGCGCCAGTAACCAGTATCTTCTGCATAAGCCTATCCTTTTCTTAAATACATATTGAGGAATAACAGAACTAACCGCTACAATCAATTCATGACATTCCCCCATATCAATGAAATATACAAACATATCGCGGATAGCGATAGTCCTCTAACAAAGCGTGACATTGTTAAAGCTTTCAATATCAAAGGTGATGACCGCAAAATCTTAAAACAATATCTGCGCCAATTAGAAGAGGACGGTAAAATCGTCAAAGGGGAAAAACAAGCCTATAGCGTGCCCAATACCCTACCCAGCGTTACCATGATTCAAATCACCGAGATTGATACTGACGGTGATTTATTTGCTGAACCTCTTGATTGGGATGACGCTCTCCAAGGGCCTAAACCACGTATCGAATTAATCTCAAATACACCAATGAAAGTAGGTGACCGCGCCCTCGCCAAACTTAAAAAATATAATGAGACCCTTTATGAAGGCTCTATTATACGCCGTATTGATAAAGAGCGCGCCACAATATTAGGGCAGATTGCTAAAACCGCAAAAGGCTACCTCCTCCAGCCCGTCGACAAAAAAGCAAAATATGATTTTGATGTCGGCGAAGCTGATTTAAAGGGAGCAAAACCAGGTGACCTCGTTATCGCCCATGTTGCAAGCTCTCGTTCCATCAAACGTCGTAGCGCCAAAGTCTCCGAAGTCCTTGGCCATCGTGATGATATAAACGCAATAAGCCGTATCGCGCTTCATGAGGCGGGATTGCATGAAAACTTTCTTGATAAAGTAGAAGACGCTGCCAAAGGGCTGAAAGTTCCTCCCCTTGGTAAGCGTGAAGATTTACGCTCCATTCCTCTTGTTACCATTGATGGTGCAGATGCGCGTGACTTTGATGATGCTGTTTTTGCCGAAAAGCGCCCCGAAGCCGAAGGTGGGGGCTTTCACCTCATCGTTGCCATTGCTGATGTTGCTCATTACGTTCGCCCCGGCTCTATCATTGATCGCGAAGCTTATAAACGAGGTAACTCTACCTACTTCCCTGATCGTGTCGTCCCTATGTTACCCGAAGCCTTATCAAACGACATGTGTTCTATCATGCCCAAAGTTGACCGCGCCTGTATTGGGTTCCACATGTGGATTAACGACCATGGCGAACTAACAAAATATAAAGTCTTTCGCGGCCTTATGTGCTCTCATGCGCGTCTGACATACGAACAAGTGCAAGCCGCTAAAGATGGTTTAACAGATGATGTTACAGCAGATTTAATGAAGGATGTTATCACCCCTCTTTACGAGGCTTATGCCGTTCTGGATAAAGCGCGCCAAAAACGTGGTGCGTTAGATCTTGACCTGCCTGAACGTCAAATACTCATTAACGATAAAGGAAAGATGACAGGTGTTACAAAACGTAACCGCCTTGATGCCCATAAGCTCATCGAAGAATTTATGGTTTTATCCAATGTTGCCGCCGCGAAAGCCTTAGAGGCCAAGCGCGCCCCTTGCGTCTATCGTGTTCATGATAAACCCTCTTCTGACAAGCTTGATTCCGCGCGCGACTTCTTAGAGGCCTTTGGCCTTTCACTCGCAAAGGGCGGGATTGCCAGACCTTCTCAAATCAATCAACTCCTCCAAAAATCCTCTAAGATGGAGTATTCGCAACTTATCTCTCAAGTAATATTACGTACGCAATCCCAAGCCATTTACCACCCTGAAAATATTGGGCATTTTGGTTTAGCGTTAAGACGTTACGCACATTTTACTTCCCCTATTCGTCGTTATGCCGACCTACTGGTTCATCGCTCCCTTATTCGCGCCTATGGGCTTGGCGAAGGTGGCTTGAGCGATGAGGAGAACGTAACCCTCATTGAAAAAGCAGATCATATATCAACGACTGAGCGCACCAGCTCAAGCGCAGAGCGTAATGCCGTTGACCGCTTTACGGCGGCATGGATGTCAGAACGTATCGGCGCAGAATTTACTGGCGTTATTAATGGTGTTACCCGCTTTGGTCTTTTTATTACTTTAGATGAAAATGGAGCTGATGGCCTCATCCCTATGCGCTCGCTTCCTGATGATTATTACATCCATGATGAGAAACAGCATGCGCTTGTTGGACGTAAACATAAGCGCATTTACCGTCTTGGCGCGCCCATAAGAATACGGTTAAAAGAAGCCGATGGCCTGACAGGCTCCTCTATCTTTGAGCCTGCAAATAGTGATAGCGCCGACATAGCAGGCATTAAGTTTAAAAAGGTTAAAACCTATGGCTCGGGCAGAGGTGGAGACAGGAAAAAGGGTAAGAAATTCAACAAAAAAGGGAATAAAACTCCTGGTAAAACCTCCTCGCGAAAGCATAAAAAACCAAAGAAACCAAAGAAATAGGATAAATTCACGCCTATACACATATTCATCCCTTGACTTGAGGTCAGAAATCCTTATTTTCAGCGGATAATTTGAATAAACTATATAGAGATTTAAAATGGCTAAAAACAGCAATGCAGTAAAAGTACGTATGGAAAGTTCCGCAGGAACAGGATACCGCTATTACAAAAAGAAAAATCCAAAAACAGTAACTGAAAAGCTGAAAATGATGAAGTATGATCCTTGGGCAACCAATGAGAAAACGGGTAAGCGCGGCGCGCACGTTCTTTTCGAAGAAAAGAAAATGCCTCCTCATAAGAAAAATTAATTTTCTAAACAGAAAAATTCAAATCAGGCGCTCACTTCGAAGCGCCTTTTTTATTATTAACAGCATAACTATTATAACGAGGTTCTACCTTAGGCATATTTTTTGAAATTTTCCATGCGGCATCAAACTGTCGCATATGAATTTCGGCAACCATCGGGTTTTGAATATTAATAACACGGTTTGTTTTCCCATATATAAAAATACTATACGTGTCGCCATAAATAGAATATCCATTTTGTGAAAATAAGTCTTTCGGCATCCATTTATATGTAGACGTATCATACGGAGCATAACGCACTCTGTCTCCCTCACGAGTCAAAACACGTTCGTGAATACCATAGCGCCTTAAGTCAGAGAAATATTGAAAGTATATATCCTCATAACCTTGATTTAACACAATTTGATCATCAACATTAAAATGAACCGGTTCAATATTGGTACCCTTAACCTTATCAATTATATCTTGCATATAGCGTGGAAAACTATCCTTTCCTTCATAAATATTAACTTTAAAAATATCGTTACAAAGATTCACACCATAAGCCCCTGAAAATTCGATACCATGTTCTTCCAATTTTCTTTTAATAGTTTCGAGGGTTCTTAAACGTGGCGTTACAAGTTGACGTTCAAGATTGTTCATCACAGTCTTAGACAGCCCACAATTTCTTGCTAAATCAAGTTGTGTCCATCCTAAAAGACCGCGTGCACCACGTATTTGTTCTACGGAAATCATACCTTAAACATATCTAAAAAAGGTACAAAATACAATAATAGTTATACTATTTACTATTTATATAGATTTTTATTTTCCAAAAAACAATATTGATTTTTATTTTAAATCAGAGGTTTCAATGAAAAATCACGATCTTACTCAACACTCACTGTTTCCATTTTGCGTACTTATTACAATCTATGTCTCAGCGATAACAATTTGCGTCGTACAAGGTATCAAAATCATCGATCTTTGGGGGTTAATTATTCCAGGGGGGTATTTTGCCGCATCGTTTACTTATGTCTGTACGGATATCACCAGCGAAATATACGGAAAGCAGTTCGCACGAAAAATTATGTACTGTGGATTTATTGCAATGGCTGTAGTCTTTGGTTTAGTTTCTTTTGACATGGCGTTACCCGCAGATTCAAACTGGGAATATGAACAATCATATAATGATGTATTTGGACTGGGGTTACAGTTAATAACCGCTGGGTTTTTATGTTTCCTAGTAGCGCAACATATTGATATTTATCTTTTCGAATATCTTCGTAAGATAACAAAAGGAAAACACTTGTGGTTCCGTAACAACGGATCAACAATAATTTCAAAATTATTTGATTGTACTATCTATAATTTTGTTGGATTTTGGGGGCATTATGAACCACCAGTTATTTTACAGCTTACAATTAGTGCTTATATTTTTTATATGATCTTAGCACTATTAGATACACCACTTGTGTACGCAGGAGTATGGATCATCAAAAGATTTAATCCAAGAACATCCTTGGTTCAGGAACAAAATCTTCAGGGTTAAGTTTGCCCGTTGCATGGAAATAACTTAAGTTTCTGCCTTCATGCTTTGCTTTATACAAGGAATCATCGGCCTGCTTCATCGCTTCATCAGGGTCTGCAACAGTTCCTTTTTCAACAATAGTACCACCAACAGACGCTGTAATGCTTAAGCTGCCGTCAGGGACTTTACAAGTGAACGGTTTATCTGCAATCGCGGAACGAAGACGCTCAGCGACAATATGCGCCATCTCTTCACTCACATCAGGTAGTAAAGCCACGAACTCCTCACCGCCCAAACGGGCAACCATATCAAAACCACGCAACTTATCTTGAAGCCTTTCAGAAAATTCTTTTAATATTTCATCACCAACCGCATGACCATGCGTATCATTAACGGCTTTAAAATGATCAATATCTATCATCAAAATTCCTAGTGATTTTCTACTGGTTTCATTTTTCTGTAATAATTTTTGCAAATGAACTTCAAAATAGCGACGATTATAAAGCCCTGTTAATGAGTCAGTCAGCGCCATAGATAGGCTTATCTCATAACTAGAACGCAAGCGTTCTTGAAATCTTTTACGGCGCACTTGCGTCCGTACACGCGCCAACAGCTCGTTCCTATCAACAGGGCGCAGAATATAATCATGAGCACCAATCTCCAAACCATGAGCAATACGTGACATATCTTCATCACCCGCCACCATTAAAATAGGAACAGAGCGAGAGCGCTCGGACGACCGTATATGTGAACATAAACGAAGCCCATCTTCGGACATTAAATTCAAACTAATTGCCATTAAATCGTAATCTTGGGCGATCACAAGATCCATCGCATCGGCACCAGTTGTTACAACTTCAACCGTATCATTATCAACTTTAAGTGTTTCAACAAACTTTTCGCTATCATACTCCTGGTCATCAACCACAAGAATACGCGCATTTTCAACAGGCTCGTTCATCGCCGTACCACTCTTATCAACAACGCCTAATTGAGTTGCCGTATTTTCACGGACACGCCATTCATCAACCGTCATTTTCAAACGAACCAACGAGCGCACACGCGCCATCAATGCTGTATCATTTAACGGCTTACTCAAAAAGTCATCAGCGCCAGCTTCAAGTCCGCGCACACGATCTGCCGCATCTGTCAGCGCAGTCACCATCACAACAGGAATATGCGCGTATAAAGGGTTAGATTTAATAATGCTACAAACTTCAAACCCGTCCATACCAGGCATCATCACATCCAAAAGGACTATATCGGGAGCATCACGCTCAACTTTCTCTAAAGCCTCTTGCCCGCTTGTTGCCGTTAAAACATCATAATATTCACTGGCAAGTTTAGCTTCCAGTAACTTTACATTTGGTAGAATATCATCAACAACCAGTACACGCGCAGACATTATTTATCCTTTTTTACTTCTCATTTATTATGTTGGCCCTAGATGTTTTTGAATAGTCTCTAGGAAATTAGTAACAGAAATAGGTTTTGAAATATAATCTTCACAACCTCCCTCACGAATTTTTTCTTCATCGCCTTTCATTGCAAAAGCGGTTACAGCAATAACAGGAATAGGCTTTAATGCCTCATCCGCTTTAAGCATTTTTGTTATATCTAAACCAGATATTTCCGGGAGCTGTATATCCATTAAAATTAAATCGGGCTTTTCAGAATGGGCAAGTTCAAGAACATTACTACCGTTTCTTGTTTCAACAGTATCGATGCCATGAACCTCTAGAAGGTCTTTAAACAGCTTCATATTTAGTTCATTATCTTCAACAATTAATATTTTTTTTGTCATATTGTTATTAAAACCCAAACTAAATAATTCAAAACGAAACGAAGTTTACCAGTAAACGCGCCCTTACAATATCAATTTTTATCGCTTTTTTTGTCTTTGTTGTCAGATACCGCTTTTGCAGGTTTTTCATACCCACAAGACTCAATATTTTCAAGTTTATCCAGCGCAACAAGCTTCTGTGTGACGGAAAAGTCATCATATTCAATGAGCATATCAGAAATAACGCCGTTTTCATGGAAAACCATGCTCATCTCGTAATCTGATAGCTCTTCATCTGTCAGCAAAGGAAAAACAGCCATACGGACTTTCCATGCTGGTGTGTTTAATAACGTCATATCCAAATCATCAGAGGCTTGAATTGTTTTCATGGCGTTGACTGGCTCACCAATAAAGCTATTAATTTCGACGGGGCCTTCATCGTCACTCCCATCAAAAACGATGGCTTTAAAAAACTTATCATTCGATTTGGCTTTTTTAATCATTTCCATTGTATGCGCCATTGGGAACATGGCTTCTTGAGGTAACTGAAACTCAAGGTCATCTGGCATTGTGAAGTTAGCCTCCCCGCCTTTATCTGCCACGACAGCCTTGCCGCGCAACTCTTGATACAAGCTGTTATCGCGTTTACGCCGTGCAGAAAAGTTTAACCCCGTCCCATCAAATGTTTCAAAAGTAGAAAAATCAGATGTCACCTTCATTGATGGACTATCTGCATATTCATAGAAAAGGCTAAATCGATGATCTGTAATCCATGCATCACAAGTTGGTTTCCACTCATAATACATCTTACCACTGATATTAACGACCTGATTTCCGCTGCGGGTCGCCACTAATTGGATATCATAAAGGGCTTTATGCGGTACAATATATTGCTCAGCTTCTTTCTTTTTCCCCTGCTCAAGTTCAAGCTCAATATTAGGTTCAATAAAATCCGCCGCCTTTACAGTTGCATTAAATACAAAAGCAACAATCAAGACAAAACAACAACGAACAAAAATTTTCATTAAATAAGCTTCTTTAAATTAATAACAAAACATCATACGGCATATATCAACGTATAGAAATAGTAATACTAAACAGGCAAAGCTTGCCGATAGTTATACAAAAATTACCTTACAGGTTAAAAATTGCCATAACCTTAAGATTGTAAAAATACACATAACCCTTTGTTTTTATTTATGTTTTAAAACTGGCACAGCGCTCGCAATGTGTAAGATAGGTTTGAACAACGGAAATAAATACAACGAGGGATCTTATGTTTAACAATATACCACAAAAGCCAATGACGAATGGCCTCCAATCAACGATGCCACAAGGCAAATGGTTAAATGAAGCGGATGAGGTTTTATCTTATCTTGAGCGTCATGACGTACAAAAAGATAGTTGGTGGAAATCTATGGGATCAACGTTAACACTTTTGAAGCACGCACACGGCATCATTGCACAATCTGAAACACGGATTAAAGAACAAGCCTTACGCATTAAAAGATTAGAGAAATTATCAAACACTGACGAGCTTACAGCAATTTTAAACCGTCGTGGTTTTATGCATGAATTTTCTAGAGAGCTTGACCGCGTTAATCGTGATAAGTCACAAGGCGGTTTATTAATCATGATTGATCTTGATAATTTTAAATCTATTAATGACACCTATGGCCACGATGCTGGCGATGCCGCCTTAAAGTTAGTTGCTGGCACGTTAGAAAGCGATATCCGTACAATGGATGTATCGGGCCGTTTAGGCGGGGATGAATTTGTTATTCTATTTGTAAATACAGACCGTAAGCAAGCTTTAGAGCGCGCACAGTTCCTCATTAAAAAATTAAATAATTTATCTTTTATCTGGCAGGGAGAAGAAGTTCCTGTCCGCGCTTCACTTGGTTTGAAAGAATATAAAAAAGGTAGTAAAGCCGAACATATTTTCAAAGAAGCCGATGAAAGCATGTATGAAAACAAACGCCAAACAAGATCCGCCAATATAAGACAGGATAACAAAGCCTTGTAACAAAAGAACAGAATTCGCCTGCCGCCCTCCCTAACCGTGAACCCAAACCCTAGGCAGGTGATAACGAACCCGGACAGCGCCCCCTAACGCTTCCGGGTTCACCTTTTTTTAAATGGAATTTCATTTTCAAATAACATCCTATAAGATAATTTAATAAACCTAATAAGGAAGCTCTCATGGGACGTGATTACTGGGAAGGACAAAATAACGACGCCAATACTGACGACACACTAAAGGTGTTAGATAGTAATGGTGCTGAACTAAAAAGTGGTGACAACGTCACACTCATTAAAGACTTAAAGGTTAAGGGTGCAGGCACGACCTTAAAGCGCGGTACGATGGTTAAAAATATACGCGTAAATCCTGAAAACCCTGAAGAAATTGATTGTTCCACCAAACAAGTTAAAGGCCTGGTTCTCAAAACCTGTTTTGTAAAAAAAGCATAAATGCCTCAAACAAAAAATATAACAAGGATAAGAATAGACAATGAAAATTTTAACAATCTGTATGGTTTCAATCTTCATGGCGGGATGCTCTGTGTTTGGAAATAGCAACGTTGAAACCGCACCCTATAAAGTGATTAAAACGGCGGAAAATCAAAATATTGAAATTCGCCGCTATGACAGCCTTGTACTGGCTTCAACACCGATGAATATAAACAAAGAGGCCACAAACCGTAGAAGTGCCTTCATGAATTTATTTGGTTATATTTCTGGCGACAATGCCGCGCAGAACAAAATTGCAATGACCGCTCCCGTTATCATGGATGATAAAAAGAAAGACGGTACAAAGATATCCATGACTGCGCCTGTCTTTATGGACGAAAGCGCCGCTACTCCTATCATGTCTTTTGTCTTGCCAGAATCATACACTATTGATACCGCGCCAAAGCCGACCAATTCCGCCGTTCAGCTCAGTGAATTGAAAGATTACACCGTGGCCACCATCCGTTTCAACGGACGGTTAACCGACAGCAATATTCAAAAGCATAAAGAGATTTTAGAAAGTTGGATGAATGACAATGAATATAAAGCCACCGGAAACTATAAAACAGCAGGCTACAACCCACCCTTCACACTGCCCGTCTTCAGACGCAACGAAGTTTTAATACCTGTAGAGTAGCGGTCATAAACACCATCATTGCGAGCCTAAATTTATTTGAGCGTAGCAATCTATTAAAACCACGAATAAACACGAAGACACACAAATAAAAATAAAGAAAAAGCCCCGCAGTAAGCGGGGCCTTAAAAGTTAAGCAACCATTTTTTCAAGTTGTTTTTTCAAAGAATAGTTTTGCACTTTATTAAATAAAGCTGCCCAATGGCCACTATCCTTACCAACAGATTGGGGGTTATGACCTGAACTACGGCTTCTCTCAATGGTGGTTTGAACCAAATCATCACCTACATCATCAAAACACGTAAAAGGGTTTGTCTTCCATTGAAAACTCCCATCTTCTGATTCTTCAACCAAAGCGCGTAAAGAAGCTAAAATTGGGTAGACAAACCCCTTTGGAGATTCATACTTGATCGCCTCATTAGAGAACAAAGTTATATATTCCTTACCATGAATAACGCCCTTAATAGCGCCATATTTAGAGCCACTATAAAAATCAGGCATTTTCTTTTCAATATAACTATACAGTCTAAAAATATCAGGAATTATTGGTTTCATTTTTACAAATGAGTTACCTTCTGGATTATCTTTAACCTCAGAAACATATTTCTTAGTACAATGCTCTTTTGAACTATATGCTTGAACTGGTTGAGATTTTTCCGAATACATTTCAGGATTAAACATACTGATTAATGCAACAATCTCTCTTGCATCAATACGTTTTCCTTCCTCATACTGCTTAAAAGCAATTTGCTGTGAAAAAGGCTCATCCTTAATTGCATCCTTTATGAAAGAGAATTGATTTGCCAACTCTGCTAAGGATTTTGTATCCACCTGATTAGACGTGTTTCTTGCTCCAGCTAAATCTTCAAAAAAATCTTCAACACCTGTTAATATTTCTAAACGCACATACTGCGTGTCTGGCATATTTTCTTCACCAAGCTTTTTTATACTTTGCTGTATTGCTTTATATGTATGACCACCATCAACATTTCCATGCTTTTCTAAATCAGTAAGATTAAGAGTCATCACATTTGATGAATTATTAAACTCAACGGTATCTACTGAAAATAGGATACCACGATTCATTACCCAAAAATTAGGGTCTGTTAGAAACCCTTTAGTAATAGCTTTCCCTACAGAGTGGGTAAGTTTTTGATCTCTAGGATTTGTTATATCCGCTGGTATATCTAGCGGCAAATTACGAACATCACACACAACAGTATATGACGCTAGCTTTGACTTTTTATCGTAAGGGGATTGGTTTTTACGAAAAGATTCGACTTTAAATTTATAAGATTCCATCTTATTTCTTCTTTCTATTGTAAGCTTTACAGCTATGATTAACGTCTACAAACCAACATGGCATGAGACAGATCACAAAACGTGATACTAGATGAGTAATACTAGATTCAACTCAAGGTGTCAATTCAAAATATTAGCACATCTAAGCAGCCTGCTCTTTAATCTTCGCTTTTGGCATGTCCAGTTTAATGTGCAGATCTTTTAATTGCTCTGGCGTGATGTCACTTGGCGCGGACATCATTTGGTCTTCATATTGGCCGTTCATGACGAAGGCATAGACTTCACGCAGGTTCGGTTCATCCGCCAATAACATGATGATACGGTCGATACCAAAGGCACAACCACCATGCGGTGGCGCGCCATATTGAAACGCATTGAGCATACCGCCAAATTTATCTTCCAGCACGGATTTATCATAGCCTGCAATGCTAAACGCCTTTTCCATGATGTCGGCTTTATGGTTTCGGATCGCACCCGAGCATAGCTCAAACCCATTACAAATCGCATCATATTGAAACGCATAAATTGCTTCCGGGTCTTTGTTTTCCAAATCATCCATACCGCCTTGAGGCATAGAAAATGGATTATGCGAGAAGTCCACTTCACCTGTATGTTCATCACGTTCATACATAGGAAAATCAATAATCCATGCAAATTTAAACACGCCTTTTTCGCGTGCCGCCTCATGACCTTCAGGAAGCGCGCTACAGATTGCATCACGGGCAAGTCCTGCAAACTTCGCCGCGGGCTTTTCTTTGTTACAAATAAAGAACACTGCGTCGCCTTCTTCTGCGCCACTAATTTTCTTAAGCTCTTCTTGCGCCGCCGCAGGAATAAATTTCGCGATTGGTCCAGCGCCCTCGCCATCTTTAAACACAACATACCCCAAGCCTGGTGCGCCTTCGCTTTGTGCCCAACTATTTAGCTTATCAAAGAATTTACGGGACTGATCGCTAACCTTTGGCGCACGAATGGCACGGACAACGCCGCCTTTTTCAATCGTGCCTTTGAAGGCTTTAAACTCAACATCATCGCGGGCAAAAACCTCGGTAACGTCAACGATTTCTAATGGATTACGCAAGTCAGGCTTGTCCGACCCATATTTTAGCATCGCGTCTTCATAGCGAATATGCTCGCCCCATTCGATTTTATGTGGCGTACCTGTAAAATCGTTAAACTGTTCAAAAATACCTTCGATAACAGGTTGAATAGTATTGAACACGTCTTCTTGTGTCACAAAACTCATCTCAATATCTAATTGATAGAACTCAGCCAGACGATCAGCGCGACCATCTTCATCACGGAAGCAAGGGGCGATTTGGAAATATTTATCAAAACCAGACACCATCAACATTTGTTTAAATTGTTGCGGTGCTTGCGGTAGGGCATAAAACTTACCTGCATGTAAACGAGATGGTACAAGGTAATCACGCGCCCCTTCTGGTGAAGACGCCGTTAAAATTGGAGTTTGAAATTCTTGGAAATCTTGCGCGCGCATACGCTTACGCATTTCAAAAATCACATCATTACGTAGACGGATATTCTTTTGCATTTTCTCACGACGTAAATCAAGATAGCGATATTTAAGGCGCATCTCTTCACCCACACCATCATCTTCTGCCACCTGAAACGGAATAACCTCTGCCGCGCCTTGAACATCTAAGGCTTCGATATAAAGCTCAATATCCCCTGTCGGCATGTTGGCGTTTTGCGTCTCCCCCGGACGTGTACGAACAGTCCCTGTCACGGTAACAACGCTTTCGGTACGGATATTTTCAAACTGCGCCAAAAGCGGTGACCCTTCATCAACAACACATTGTGTCAGGCCATGCGTATCACGCAAATCTATGAATAACACCCCGCCATGGTCACGTTTACGGTGGATCCAGCCAGAAAGCTTAACGCTCTGATCAACATGGTCTTGGCGAAGCTCGGCGCAGGTATGGGTACGGTATGGGTGCACGATTTAGGTTCCTTTTAAAAATAATATTATGAAGAAACGTTTTTATCAGGCTTAGACTATGTTATCAATGGTCAAAACCCGAAATAACGCAGGATAAGGCCGTATATAAGCCCTTATAGAAGACATCATGAAAAAGACTATTAGTATCGTCCAAAACACGCAAAAAACCCTCGATTCCTTGTTGAATATGAGTGATAAAAACCTGACTTGGCTCGAGAAATCTGCTTTAAAGCTCTTTAAACTAGGCTATGCCACCGCGCGTGACCTCTCCGATACTCAACTATCCATGCGCGCGATGAGCCTTGTTTATACAACGCTTATCACTCTAGTCCCCCTATTGGCGTTATCTTTTTCCGTCCTCAAAGGGTTTGGTGTCCATAATCAGATTGAACCCACTCTATTAAGCCTTTTAGAACCACTAGGAAACGGTCAAAGCCAAGAAGTTACGAACCGTATACTCTCTTTTGTTGATAACATGCGCGTTGGTGTCCTTGGCGCGGCAGGGCTGGGGCTATTGATCTATATGGTTGTTTCCTTGATGCAGAAGATTGAAGGCGCGCTTAATTATATTTGGCGCGTTGGTAGAGGACGAGGTTTTGCAACCCGTTTGGCGGATTACCTCACCGCTTTGCTTGTTGGTCCTCTACTTATCTTCATGTCCACAGGAATTACAGCCACGTTGCGTCACCCAGAGTTAATCTCTTGGATGGAACAATATAGTGCGTTTGGAAGCTTACTGGATATTGTCGGTGTTCTAGTCCCTTGGTTTGTCTTAGCCATTGGGTTTAGCGCCATTTACATTTTTATGCCCAACACAAAAGTACGGTTCATTCCTGCTTTTGTTGGGGGGTTAAGCTCTGCGCTTATGTGGAAAGTCATGGGTTTTCTTTTCACTGCCTTTATCGCCAATTCCAGCTCTTATGTTGCTGTGTATGCCGCCTTCGCTACGTTGATTATCTTCATGATATGGGTGTATTTAGGGTGGTTTGTTATTTTAATTGGCGCCAATATTGCTTTTTATGTTCAAAATCCAAATTACATTAGGATAAATCAAAGAAGCTTCTCTCTTTCTCCACGCCTTATGATGGTTCTCGGTGTCACATGTGTATCTCTTATTGGTCGTTCTTATTATAAGAGTAACAAAGATAATAAAAGAGGTTGGACAGTGAATGAACTAAGCACGCAAATGAACGTGCCCATTCCTGTTATTGACAAGGTTGTTGATGCTTTAGAAGCAGGTAAAATAATCTTACACGATGCCCAAGACCCACCCGCATTTTATCCCGCCTGCCCGTTAGAAAAAACATCAATGCAGACTTTATTCTCTGCCTTAGAGCGTGCAGGTGAAACGGGTATTATTAATATGGGGAAGATATCTCCTCCCAAAGACGTTCAAAATCTATTTGAAAAAATGGCAAAAACCCGCGAAGAACAAGAAGGTCAAAAAAGTATCTTTGACACTCTTATCTCTGAAGGTAAAACCAAAAAAAAGAAAAGTACTAAATAAACAATGATTATCAAAACTCAAGAGCAGCTCAATAAAACTTGCGCTGAACTATCAGAAAAACCTTACTTAACAATAGATACAGAGTTTCTACGCGATAAGACCTACTACTCTAAACTATGCCTGATACAACTGGCTGGGCCAGGTGTGGATGCGGTCGCCGTTGACCCTATAGAACATAAGCTAGATTGGACGCCACTAGATGCCCTGATGCAAAATGAAAATGTGATTAAAGTTTTTCATGCCGCACGCCAAGATATCGAAATTTTTTACCAGATGAACGGAGTCGTCCCTTACCCAATTTTTGATACACAAGTCGCCGCCATGGTTTGCGGATATGGAGACAGCATCGCTTATAATAAATTAGTAGAAGGTATAACAGGAACCGCGCTCGCCAAAAATGCGCAATTCACAGACTGGTCACGCCGCCCGCTATCGTCAAAGCAACTTACATACGCATTAGATGATGTCATTTATTTACGTGATGTTTATGAAAGCCTGGACGCGCAACTAAAAAAACAAAAGCGTGATGGATGGTTAAAACAGGAAATGGATATTTTAACCAACCCTGATACCTATGAAATACCACTAGATACCGTATGGAAACGGGTGAAAATAAGATCAGACAAACCAGAAGTCTTAGCCATTTTGCGTGATCTTGCCAAATGGCGTGAAGAAACAGCCCGAAGCAAAAACGTTCCACGTAACCGTATTATGAAGGATGATGCGCTAGCCGATATCGCAATTTATATGCCAAAAAATAGCGAAGGGCTAAGCCGTATTCGCAATGTCCCTAAAGATATGAAACGCGGAGAAAAAGCGGATAAAATTATAAACCTCATCAACAATGCTAGACGATCAAATAAAGACACTTGGCCGCAAGTCAAACGTGGTAAAACCTTTCCGAAAGAGGCGACACCAATTTTAGAAATGTTAAAATTACTACTCAAAATAAATTGTAGCGAAAACGATGTTGCGCCCAAGTTAATAGCGAACGTTAGTGATTTAGAAGAAATTGCGGCGGAGAATGAACCAGACTGCAAAGCCGTTAAAGGCTGGCGCCTTGAAGTATTTGGCAAAGACGCCCTCGCTCTTAAAAGTGGTAACATCACACTCGGTCTAAAAGACGGGCAGATACATAAATTCAACAATGCCTAGACTTTTTTTATTAAGACACGCACAAGCCACTGGCAGTTATGATATTGACGACCATCAACGCCCTCTAACGCCCTATGGGATAGAGCAAGCCAAAATTGTTGCGGCCTCTCTACCGCCCATCGACCTAACGATATGCTCATCAGCCAAGCGAACAAAAATGACATTGGACGTCATGGAAGAGGCAGGCAGTACAATTCAAAAAACTATTCATTCCAATAATATTTACAATGGAACAGCGGGAGACTTAATCGCCGCCATACAAAACTGCACCACAGAGAAAACGCTATTGGTGGTTGCGCACAACCCAGGCATCCATCAACTTGCTAATATATTAGCCAATGAAGATGAAAGTAAAAATAGAGAGTTACTGCGCTATAATTATGCGCCAGCAACCTTATCTGTTTTAGAATGTCCGATTGAGAGCTGGAGTAAATTAAAACCAGCAGGCAATAAACTAGTTAATTTTATAGCTCCTGAGTAAAGTCATCACCATTTATAATACCGCGTAAAAGCGGAATAGTAATACTACGTTTTTCAATCATTGCTTGTTGATCTGCGCGCTCTACCAAGTCACGCACAGCTTCAAAAGAACGCTCAATACGCGGCAATATATAATGCAAAGTTTCCGCACTCACACGAATTTGACGGTCACTGAAAAGTTTAACCAGTAGTGCTTCAATCAAATGCTCATCAGGCTCGCGAATAGCCACAGATGGTGCGGCACGAAGACGTGAGGCCAAATCTGGTAAGGCAAAAGCGCGGCGAACGGGTGGTTCGTTTAAAGTAAGTAACATGCTATGCTGTTCTTCTTTGAAAATATTATAAAGGTGAAACAACCCTTTTTCACCAACGATATTACCAATAAGCGAGTCAGCATCTTCGATAATAATATGATGTTTCATATCAGCAACATCATGGATGAAATCTTCATTAATATCAGAGGCTTTGACACAAACAGCAGAAGAACGTTCCGCCCAGACCGCACCTAAATGGGTTTTACCGCTCGCCACAGGACCATATAAAACCAGACAAGGTGCGGGCCAATCCGGCCAAAGATCAATCCACGCAACAGCGTCGTGATTATTTGGTGTTACCAAAAAATCATCCCGTCCCAACGCTGTACGATGGCCTAAATCAAGCGGAATTTGCTCTAAAGAATTTGACGGTAACTTACCCATTTACTTTGCCTGAACCGTTTTCGATTTTTTAGTTGTGCTCTTTTTAGTTGAGCGCTTTTTAACAACCGGCTTTTTATAAAGTGGTGATTGTTTATATTGAAGGATAGAAAAACTAAACAACACGCCAACAACCGCCGCCACAGGCACAGCAATAAGCATCCCTAGAATACCTAGTAAACTGCCACCAGCCATAAGGGCAAATAAAATCCAAAGCGGGTGAAGCCCGACGCTATCCCCTAATAATTTTGGTGACAAAATATTACCTTCAACAATTTGACCAATAATAAAAATAGCACCAATAATCAACACATATTGTAAGTCTCCTGCCTGAAACCAAGCCAGAGCAACAGCAGCCAAAAGCCCTAACGTTGACCCAACCATTGGGATAATAGATAAAATCCCTGCAGAAATACCAATTAGAAAGCCATAATTAAGTCCAGCTATTGTTAAGGCAACGGCATAGATAATACCCAATAAGAATGCAACTGTTAACTGACCGCGAATAAAGCCTGAAAGCTTCGCATCAATTTGTTTAAATAAATCTTTTATAATCTTCTCTTCTTGCCTTGGAATTAACTCCTCAACCCAATTTATAATTAAAGGCCATTCACGCATCATATAAAACGCCACCAATGGCGTTAAAATAACTGTAGTCGCAATTCCAACCAAAGCTTGTCCACCTTTAGCTATACCACCCGCAATACCACCCGATACTGTTAAAACTTTAGAAATATTTTCTTTTAAAAATGTTTTAGCATCGACAATATAGTTCTCACCCAAGCTTTCTTGAAACCACGTCATATAAGGTTGAATCAATTCAAATATTTTATCTAAATAGCTAGGCATTGCCTCAATCAGATCCGCACTTTCTTTAGCAAAAATAGGCGCGACGAGGATAATCACCGTCGTCACAACCAAGAAAAACAACAAAATGATAATGGCTGAACTAGTTGTCCGTTTTACCCCTTTGGTTGAAAATCTTTTAACCAAAGGATTAAGAAGATAGGCAATAACAACGCCCAAAACAAAAGGTGTTAGGACAGATTTAAAAATCCAGATAAACCCCAAAACAATCAAGGTTGCAACACCCCAGACTGCAGCTTTTTTTGTGACAGGGATCGTCATATTTGTTCTTTCTGCTTCGTAAAATTAAAAATCAGTTTACTCCCAAAATAATCAAGGGCGCGGAGAAAGTTGATAGATAGCACTATTTCCTACCGTCACCTGCCCATACTGCGTCAAAGGATCATTCAAGCCAACACCATTGCGTTGAAGCCCAGCACGCAGGTTATCAATACTCCCTTGATAATTAAGGGCTAATGTTGCGCTACGTGGTGATAAGGACTTTACATTCACATTACGTACGCCACGCGTGCGTTCTAATGATTTCTTCGTCTCTACCCACTGACGCATAGTTGAAAAATCAACTTGCGCTACCAATACTTGAACGGGGCCTGTTAGAGCTTGATCTTGCGGGCGTGTATTTTGAGCAACAGTCCGTTGAGATTTCCACTTTGGCGCAGAAAAAGTCTTATTCACTTCATTCACAACTCTGCTATAGAGCTGCTCACGCGGCTCATGAAGGGCGCTACGCACCGTAATACGGTCAGATAAGTCAGGGCCATAAGATTTAGCCTGATATATTTCAACAGAAATATTTTGCGTCCCATCTGGCAATAATTCAGGTGTCGCTACTAATATAGCCGCCTGCCCAGCGCGATATCGCTTTTTTAGATTTTCTAGACTCGTAACATCATATTTCAGACCCTGATTATCCCGCACCGCAGAAATATCCTGCGTATCACCCTTAGGGACAATAGCAGGGGCCGCAATATTGGCATCACGGGCATTAATCCATGCCTGCATAAATGGGTTGGTTCGCCATATTGAGGTATGGCCGCCATCTGCAAAAAAAGGAAGAACAAGGATATCGCCACGTTGCCTAAGCACCTTTTGGTTCATATCTTCTTGCTTGGCCTTACTCTTCGCAAAAGCTTTATTATTATAACGAATTTTATAGGTTCCCGCATAACGCGTGGCGGACAACTTTTCTTTTGTTACCTCAAAATCCTTAACATAGGCAGAAACAGTATCAATATCTGGTGTCTTAAAATTTTCGAACTCTTCAGAAGACAAGAATTTCTCTGCCAACATTTTATAACCTTTAATTTGAGCGGCTTCAAAAGCCTTCTCCCGCGCCTCTACCGCATTATCAGCAGTGACATCGACCATAATATTCTCAACAGTAACGGACGCCGCAAAAACAAGCGGTGAATGCACGAAAAAAGCAAAAATGCTTAATAAAATTGCATAAAAAGCTGTACGGCGATTTTGCAAATGCTTATAAGAATTAGAAGTAAAATACATCATTCTTAGAATATCCTTGTTATTCGTCAAATTGGGATGAGTTTATATAACGCAAAAACGAGTGGAAATACAATGAAACAAAGTGCCTATAAAGAAGCTGGTGTGGATATTGATGCTGGTACGGCATTGGTCGAACGCATAAAACCCGCCGTCAAGAAGACCAACCGTAGTGGTTGCATGTCTGGTCTCGGTGGTTTTGGCGCACTTTTCGACCCAAAGGCTGCGGGTTTCAAGGATCCTATCCTTGTTTCTGCCACCGATGGCGTTGGCACGAAACTCAAAATAGCTATCGATACAGGCAAACACGATACGGTCGGTATCGATTTAGTTGCCATGTGCGTTAATGATTTGGTGGTTCAAGGTGCTGAGCCTTTATTTTTCCTCGATTACTTTGCGACGGGTAAGCTAGACGTAGAACATGCCACAGCCGTGGTCACAGGCATCGCACAAGGTTGTGAAGAAGCTGGTTGTGCGTTAATAGGCGGAGAAACCGCAGAAATGCCTGGCATGTACGCCTCAGAAGATTATGACCTTGCTGGATTTACAGTCGGCGCGGTTGAGCGTGATGAGATTGTTGATAATAGTCGTGTTGCAAAAGATGATGTTATTCTCGGTATGGCCGCTAGTGGCCTACATTCCAATGGATTTTCTCTTGTCAGAAAAATTGTAGAGAGTACTCAGGGCTATAACTATGAAACAGACGCCCCTTTTGCCGCCGGCCAGAACTTAGGTGATATTCTACTAACACCTACTAAAATCTATGTTAAATCATTACTGAACGCGCTAAAAATTAAAGACGAAGATGGAATCCAAGCCGTCAAAGCCATGGCTAATATTACAGGTGGTGGCCTGATAGAGAATATTCCGCGCGCGCTACCCGAAGATTTAACAGCCATCATAGATGCCAATAGTTGGGCGCTACCGCCTGTTTTTAAATGGTTGGCTGAAACCGGTAACCTTAGCGCCGATGACATGGCGATTACGTTGAATTGCGGTATTGGTATGGTTGTTATTTGCGCCGAAGCTAATGCACAAGAAATAATGGATGATTTAACCAAAAATGGTGAAACTGTCATGAAAATTGGTTATTTAGATAATAAGTCAAATGACCAATCAGTTATTATTAATAATACAGAACAAACTTGGAAATAAACATGGCAAACACACAAAAACCAAAAGTGACCAAAAAAGAAATAGAACATGCTCATTCCCTATGGGCTAACTTCACAGTTTGGATGAAATGGGGTGTTATCTCTGCAGTTGTCGTTCTTGGCATCATGGCACTCGCTCTCGTTTAAAAAAGACAAAACTTCACATAATTTAACATATTGATATATTTTGCTTATTTGTTGAATTTATTCATATTTTTGTAACCATTTCGGTGGCATAATACGTCTATGTTGTCGTATAGCGACATAAATATCGACTGGGGCTCAAGATAATCATGCTGCTTTACTCTATAACAAAGCACCTACAATATCCGTACAAAGTACCGTTACGTATGTTAACGGCTCTCTTATTGATGGTCGGTATATTTAGTGTATTGAACGCCTCTTCATGGGCACAAGGGAATTATCGAACACTTATTTTAAGTGAAAAATATAACGAACATTATCTATCTCCCTATATCACACGATATCTGCAAGCAGAGAACATCACTGATATCAACAACATTATTACAAACTCTTCATTACAAAATGAAATCTTACCAAGCTCAGGTAGTATCGTTTTATTAAGCCTAAACGAGGATATGACGTGGCTAACTTTTGATGTCACAAACAGATCAAAGCAAAATCATTGGAATATTGAATTTGGAACCAGTCATAACGGCCGATTTGGGTTATTTAATTCGGTAAGTGCCTATGTTTTCAACAAAGAAACAGCAGAATTAAAAGAGTTTCAACTCTCTCAAAATAAAAAAATTAAACTCCAACTGCCTGTTGATGAAAAATCACAAGTTATTCTAAAGCTCAAAAAGACTGATAGCTTACCTATTACAACCCCTTTACGTTTATCCAGTCATGCCAATATCCATATAGATAATTTTGACACACCATTTCTAATTTTAACAATGTTTTTAATTGGGATGGTTTTCTTTTTCGTCGCCGTTACTGTCATAAAATATGACTACAGCTACCTTTACTTCTCGCTTTACTATATTAGTCTAGCCTTACTCTTATTCACACAAAACAACTTCGTTTCTTTTAATTGGTTATTTATGGGGGGCGAGCTAAAGGCTTATACTATATTCATAGTATCCATCGCATCACTTATTATTGCTCATTCCTTCTGGTACCCAGGGGAGTATAAGTTTTGGACAAAACCGATCTTTTTTACTCCTGTTATACTTGGCCTTATAAGTATTTTTACTGGTCATTTTGTTAATGACACAAACAACTTATTAAACTTCTTCTTAATAGTGGGACCAAGCATTCTCATTATATTAATTATCCCCCTTATTTGCACTCTTCATGGACAAGGCAAGCACAATAATACAACCCCTTTCATGTTGGGGTGGTTTATATTCCTTTTTGGTATATGTATTTCTATTTTAGCTCTGAGCGGTATTATACAGCCTGTATCTACAGCAATTAATGCATATTGGATCACTCTTGTCCCTCAAGCAATTTTCTTTGCAATAGCAACAAGAATGGATGCACGATTTGAAAATGAAAACCTCACTTTAGCTAAAACTTTGGAAATAAACGAGTCAGATTCTGTTTCAAAGCTTCGTCAATCAAAAGAAAATACCGAGCAAGAACGATTACTAAAAGTTATAGAACAAGAACGTAAGAACTTAGGTGAGTTAAGAAAATCTGAAGCAAGACAAACAGAGGAAATGCGTAAAGCAAAAGAGTTAGCAGATGAAGCCAATAAAGGTAAATCGGCTTTCCTTGCTGTTGTCAGCCATGAGATTCGTACTCCAATGACAGGCATCATGGGTATGGTACGCCTGTTATTGAACAGTAACCTCACCAAAGAGCAGAATGAATATGCCCAAACAATTCAAGATTCCAGCGATGCCATGTTAGCCCTGCTAAACGATATTCTTGATTTTGAAAAAATTGAACAAGGTAAAATGGCGTTTGAAAATATAAGCTTTGATCTCCATCGTCTTATACAAGGTGTAGCAACTTTAATGAGGGGGCATGCTGTTCAAAAAGGGATAGATCTCAGTTGTAAGATTGGTGACGACCTGCCTAACCTTATTATGGGTGACCCTACAAGATTAAGACAAGTTCTATTAAACCTAACGGGAAATGCTGTAAAATTCACAGAGGAAGGCAGTGTAGTTATCACAGCTGAACTTATGAAGCACGACACTGAAAACAATAACTATGAAATTTACTTTAATGTCACAGATAATGGAATAGGTATATCTGAAGAAGCAAAAGAAAATTTATTCTCTCCTTTCTCTCAAGCCAATAACACGATATCTCGTAAATTTGGTGGGACCGGGTTAGGGCTTGCCATCAGCAGAGGACTCGTAAACGGAATGGGAAGTGATATCAATATCAGTAGTGTTCCAGGGGAAGGTAGTACTTTCTTTTTCACTTTGCGTATGGATGTAGGCACAAAAGAAAAAAACGAATCTTTACCCAAAACCACCTCCTCCTCACATATAAAGAAGATACAAAAAATACTTCTCATTGATGACAATAAAATTAACAGAAAAGTTGTACGGGGTCTGCTTGCTGATAAACCTTATAAAATACAAGGTGAAAGTAATGCCGAAGACGGTTTAAAAGCGCTTAAGAAAGATCAATTTGATCTTATCCTCATGGATATTGAGTTGCCTGTTATGAATGGTGATGAAGCAACAAAACTCATAAGAAAATCTGCCAATAACAACATTAAAGATATTCCTGTAATCGCGATCACTGGTAATACACAAGATGAGCATATTAATCACTATTATGACTGCGGTATCAATGCCTGCATCTCAAAGCCCATTGATCCTGACACGCTTATAAAAACTATAGAAAATGCACAAAATGGTATCTTCGATAGAAAGAAAAAAACAATTCCTAAAAAGGCAAAATCTCCTAAAGAAGACTTATTAGACATGCCTGTTAACTTAGAGCTAGAGACGAGAGCTGCGTCATCGTCCAAAGCAAAACCTGTTATTGAAAGTGATTTACCCCCTACTGCAAGCCCTGAAGCTATCAAAATAAATAAACCTACCGTTAATATGAGCACTCCTACCAAAGCGAGTAATGACAGCCAAGCACTTGATTTGGAAATTCTTAACAGCCTGAAAAAGCATTTATCACAAGATAAAATAGAAGAGATGATAAATGATGTTCTAGATAGAATAGGCGAAATGACAGAGGAGCTACAAGCCGCTTTAAATAGTAATGATCAAGATATCATGTCTGCGAAATGCCATGATTTAAAAGGAATGGCTGGTAATTTTGGACTAAAAGAAATAAGTGATCTAGCCAAAGACATTGAACTAAAATCAAAATCACAACCAAGCATCATCATATCAACGCTCATTAACACGTTGCCAGATGCAAAAAAGAGAGCCACAACGGCTCTCTCAGAATGGTATTCAGAAAAATAATGTAAGTACTACTTAACCAACAAGTTCTTCTGGCTTAAAGAAGTAGGCAATTTCAATCTCTGCATTTTCATCGCTGTCTGAACCGTGAACTGAATTCTCACCAATACTCAAAGCAAACTCTTTACGAATTGTTCCCGCATCTGCTTCCTCAGGATTTGTAGCCCCCATAATTTCACGGTTCTTAAGAACAGCATTTTCGCCTTCTAAAACTTGGACAACCACAGGTTCAGAAATCATAAAGTCAACAAGCTCTCCAAAAAATGGACGTTCTTTATGTACGGCGTAAAACCCTTCTGCTTGCTCACGCGTCATGTGAATACGCTTTTGCGCAACAATGCGTAAGCCATTTTCTTCAAATTTTTGGTTAATCGCCCCTGTTAGATTACGGCGTGTCGCATCAGGTTTTAATATTGAAAATGTTTGTTGTGTGGTCATAAGTCCCTCTTTTTCTTAAAGTTAATCTTAAACAGGGTTATAACAAGCTTTTCACAAAGGGCAAGAGGCAGTGTGGCCTATTTGTTCTGAATTTCTATTCACAATATTAAAAACCACTATAAAAGCAAAGTATAGATAAAACTTGATATTTACATAAAATTATGAGATATTGTTCTTCATAACGATATTTCGTCCTTGATTCCTTAAACGTAATATTGTTAGGATTTATTTACATTAATTAAAATTGGTAAAATTATATGTCAGTTACGTCACTATTTAACGATGGAAAAGTAAATTGGAACACTCGACAACCAATGGCTTTTGATACCGTTAACGAGTACATCGATGTTGCTACAAAGTTACGACCTGCCCTTAATAAATTTCTAGAAGAGCTTCAACAAGAAACAGGCATTGAACTAGACATTACCCCCGCTTGCATAAAATCTAAAGAATCAGCGACACGTAAACTTGGTGATCATACCGTCAGTGGCCATCCAGAAAAAATAAACGACTATCTAAGAACGTCTGGTGACATCCAAGCAACCAGCAAAGCTGAGACCATCGCACAAACAAAAAAACTAATAGATTTTGCCAAAAGATCAAATCGAGTTACTGGTTATAAAGACCAAATATCATTTCCTGACGCCGAAACAGGAATGCGAAGTTTAAAGCTTCATGTTCGTGTTAGTGATGGTAAAAATAAAATGGATGCCGAAATTATTATTGGTCATATAGGCATGAGAAAAACCTATGAAGCAACAAAAGCTTTACGTAGTTTTGAACGAGGTTTTAGACGAGCTACTTGTGAGTTAGGTGGAAAAATGCCTCAAAAAGCAAATAATAGTTCTAACGTTGCTAGGGGAGCAAGACATATTATTCATAATGAAGCCGCCGAAAAGGTTGGCTGGAATGATTTTATTAATCCAGAAGTAGCACATCTTCATACAGGTCGCGAAAGCGACATTAAGATTACACCGCAGACATTCGGCGGCGCACAAATGGCAAGACACATTCCTGTCTTTTAGAGACTAACCCAACTTACCCTCAATAACACTCACCGCATCATTGGCGGCAGATGGATTTGTACCGCCAGCCTGCGCCATGTCTGGACGACCACCGCCGCCCTTCCCGCCTAATCTTTCCGCGCCAAGCTTAACAAGTTCAACCGCATTAATTTTATCAGTGAGGTCACTGGTTACGCCCACAACAATAGACGCTTTACCACCCATTGTTGAAACCAGCACAACAACGCCAGATCCCATTTGTTTTTTCATGTCATCAACCATAGATTTTAAATCTTTTGCAGGGAAATCTTCCAAAACTTTACCGATAAATTTCACGCCATTAATTTCCTTAGGTTTATCATTCGACGATGCGCCACCAGAGGCGAGCTTTCTACGCAAAGTAGACACTTCTTGCTCTAACTTTTTCTTCTCATCATTCAATGATTGTACGCGTGCGCTTACTTCTGCAGGGGCAGATTTTAAAACTGCCGCCGCCTCATTTAAACGCGCTTCTTGCTCCTCATAATAAGCCAGCGCATTTACCCCCGTGAGGGCTTCAATACGCCGGACACCAGCCGAAACAGCAGATTGTGCAATAATTTTAAATAACCCAATATCGCCCGTACGGTTCACATGTGTTCCACCACAAAGCTCAACTGAATATTGCGCCTCTCCTTGCGCGTTAGCCCCCATGGAAACAACACGAACTTCATCATCATACTTTTCACCAAATAACGCTATCGCACCAGCATCCCGCGCATCATCAATATTCATGATACGGGTGATAACTTTCGTATTGGCACGAATTTTTTGATTCACTTGGTCTTCAATTTCTCTGATTTGTTCAGGCGTAATGGCGGTAGGTTGAGAGATATCAAAGCGCGTACGCTCCGCATCTTGTAAAGATCCCTTTTGTGCCACGTGCTCACCCAAAACTTGACGCAATGCTTCATGCAATAAGTGGGTCGCAGAGTGGTTGGCGCGGATAGCAGAACGTCTATTATGATCGACCTTTAACTCTAATGTTGCCCCCTTCTCAATAGCGCCGTCCTCTACAGTTATAAAATGAGAAAACAAATCGGGGATTGGTTTTTGCGTATCTGTTACAATAGCTTTCGCAACCTTACCTTGTTCAACCAACGCCACGCCTTTATCACCAGTTTGACCGCCTGCCTCTCCATAAAATGGGGTTTGGTTCACAAAGACTATACCTTCATCACCTTTGGATAACTTATCGACTTGCTTGCCGTCTTTAACCAGCGCAAGAACTTGTCCTTCAGCATGTTCAACCTTATATCCTAAGAACTCTGTCGTTCCTGCCGTATCTTGAATTTCAAACCAAAGTTTTTGTGTGCCTGCATCACCAGAACCAGACCACGCGGCGCGTGCTTTCTTTTTCTGCTCATTCATCGCGGCATCAAAACCAGCCATATCGACTTCAATATTTTTTGCTTTCAGCGCATCTGCCGTTAAATCGACAGGAAAGCCATAGGTATCATAAAGTTTAAAAGCAACATCACCCGCCAAAACACCATCGCGGACATTGGTGGCTTCCTCATCCAACATTTTCAAACCACGATCTAATGTTTTCTTAAATCTAGTTTCTTCATTTTTTAATGTGTCAGAAATCATCATTTCTGCCCGTTTCAGCTCAGGAAATGCCTCTCCCATTGTTGAGACCAATGTCGGTAACAAGCGATGCATTAATGGCTCCTTCGCACCCAACAAATGAGCATGGCGCATACCACGGCGCATAATACGACGCAGCACATATCCCCGTCCTTCATTTGATGGCATCACACCATCAGCCAATAAAAAAGACGCGCAACGTAAATGATCCGCAATCACACGGTGGCTTGCCGCCATATCCCCATCAGCACTCACACTCGTGATATCGGCAACGTTATCAATAATAGAACGCAACAGATCAATATCATAATTACTGGTTTTCCCCTGCATCAGCGCCGTCATACGCTCTAGCCCCAACCCTGTATCCACACACGGTTTAGGGAGAGGACGACGGATTGGCTTCCCATCTTCTCCTGGTTCTTGTTCATATTGCATGAAAACAAGATTCCAGAATTCTAAATAACGATCACCATCTTCTTCTGGCGTTCCAGGAGGGCCACCTTGCAAACTTTCACCTTGGTCATAGAAAATTTCCGTACATGGACCACAAGGACCTGTATCGCCCATTTGCCAAAAATTATCATCCGTTGGAATACGCAAGATTCTATCATCAGAAAAGCCAGCGATTTTTTTCCAAAGCCCTGCCGCTTCCTCATCCGTTGAATGAACAGTAATAAGCAATTTATCTTGCGGCATTTGGAAGTTTTTAGAAATTAATTCCCACGCATAGCTAATAGCCTCTTCTTTAAAGTAATCCCCGAAAGAAAAATTACCCAGCATTTCAAAGAACGTATGATGACGCGCGGTATAGCCAACATTATCAAGATCATTATGCTTACCACCAGCGCGGACACATTTTTGTGACGTGGTTGCGCGGACATAATCACGCTTTTCTGCGCCCGTAAAAACATTCTTAAACTGCGCCATGCCCGAGTTTACAAACATCAAAGTTGGATCATTTTGAGGTACCAACGGAGACGACCCCGCATTGGTATGGTCATTTTTTTCAAAGAAACCTAAAAATTCACTCCGAATATCACTTGCTGTTGTCATTTGGCTCTGCCTATAGTGTTATGTTATTAATCAATGTTCTATAATGGATAAGGCCAAAAAATATGCAAGTAAATATGCAAGAATTTATTGATTTAGCACACGCTTTAGCAGACGAGGCAGGACATATTATCCGTCAATATTATCGTCAGCCCTTTGATGTTGAAAGCAAATGCGATGAAAGCCCCGTCACCATCGCCGATAAGAGTGTAGAACAACGCTTACGCACGATTGTGGAAGCCGAACGCCCTGAAGATGGTATTATTGGGGAAGAATACGGCATCAAAGAAAGTAAAAATCAATATACATGGGTTTTTGATCCCATCGATGGAACAAAAAGTTTTGTTATCGGGCGTCCCACTTTCGGCACGCTAATCGCGTTGTGTGAAAATGGTGTACCCATCTTAGGGGTTATAGACCAACCAATCTTAAAAGAACGCTGGATAGGTGTGAAAGGGCAGCCGACTTTGTTCAATGATAAACCTGTTAAAACACGCACTTGCGCTCAATTAAAAAACGCACGCTTAGCCAGCACAGGCCCTTATATGTTTCCTAACCATTGGCAAACACTATACAACGCCGGTGATTTTATGGTGTGGGGCGGCGATTGTTACTCTTTTGGATTAATGGCGAATGGAAACATTGATGTCATCGTGGAAGGGAAGCTAAGCTTTTACGATTTTGCCGCTTTAGTTCCTGTCGTTGAGGGTGCTGGCGGCCATATGTGTGATTGGAATGGCAAACCATTAGACACAAACTCAGATGGTATGGTTTTAGCCATCGGTGATATCGCTTTGAAAGATCAGATTTTAGAGCTACTTACTTAGCGGCGGCGAGCTGCTGTTCATAAACATCTTGCGCGGCATAACGCGCCCATTTACCTTCTGCAACCGCATCCAAAGATGGCGTATCTTGGTTAAAACGCATACGGTAAATCCAGTAATTAGACAACACACGTTCAACAAACGCCCGCGTTTCATGAAAAGGAATTGTTTCAATAAATAAAAGTGGATCTTTCATATGCGCCCGCTCACGCTTCCATTTAGAAAGATTACCCGGTCCCGCATTGTAAGCGATAGCCAAAGATAATAAATCTTGCCCAACAGAGCGATCATTCAAAAGGTTTTTAATATAAGTCTGTCCCAATTCTAAGTTAATAGCAGGATTTTTTAACTGATGTTGCCCTGCAGCCTCATGGTAAATATCAATCCCTGATACATAATTAGCCGTAGTTGGCATAAGTTGCATCAAGCCTGTTGCCCCACTAGGGTTTTGCGCATTCGTACGGAAACGAGATTCTTGACGTACAATAGCATGCATTAAAGCACGATCAATTTTATAACCCGACTTTGGTGTCCATGATGTTTCAGGGTAAAGGGCTGCATCATAAAGCCCCCCCTTATTATTCTTAATAGCATTACCAAGCTGCATTGAAAGCGCTGGTAATTTATAATGACTGGCATATGCCAATAGGGCTTCTTTCTTCTCTGGAGAGCTTTTATAATCAATATTGCGCAACTCTGATTCTGCCAATGTCACCTCACCACTTTTTATCAAAGCGATAGCGCGTATACCATGTTTTGTTTTCTCTATGCTCTTTACATGTTCACGCTTTAAATTTGGAACGCTCCAATCAAATTGCGTTTTATGCCCCAGCGCCCGTGTCGCAATTAGCCCATAGAACGTACGCGGGTAAGAGGACGCTAACTCCAACCACTTACTAACCTGTCCTACATTACCATTGCGCATATGTGCGCGAGACGCCCAATAACCAGCAGCAGATACCATCCACCCTGAAGAGTAACTTGACCTTGCCGCGCTCTCAAAAGCTTTGGCCGCTGTATTATAATGGCCACGTTGCCATTGCACGAGTCCTTTAACCCAGCCGGCCAGCGGCGCTTTATCTCCTGACCTATTAAAAGCCATATTAGAAAGCTTTAAAGCTTGATCTAATTTATTAACAAAGAGATACCCAGACGCAATTTCAGCCTTTAGTCTATCCCGCTCAACATTATCCAAAAATTTAAGCGTATAATCTGTGTTTAAAATATTAAGCGCCATTGTGGGCTCATTTCTTTTAAGGTGGCGTCTAATATCTTTTTTAAACGCTCTAACTTTCTCATCCTGCCCTTGTGTCCGTGGTGTTGTGCTTTTGTAAGATTTCCCACGCTTAGAAACGGCGCCTAAATTACCATGAATTTTATTCTGTTGCTTTGGTGATCGAAGAGTATCGGTTTTCTTTGCTTTTCTTAAAGAGGCTAATTTATGTATTTGCTCAGCTTGCGGATGATCAGCATATTTGCTCATCCAATCTTGAAGTTCTTCAAAACTCGTTTTATACGCTGTCGGATGCAGGTAACGTTCAGCCAAAACATGCCCCATTAAAACATTATTCGTAATTTGTTTTATCTTAATGTCTGCTGCTTTTATATCACCTACATTTTGTAACAAAAAAACCTCACGATATAACCGTGCTTGCTTATCAGGAAAGGTCTTACCTGAAAGAGAGATATCAGCCTTTTCTACAACTCTTTTGGAGCGCACTTTTTTATGTTTATCATTTTTAAAGTCTTGGTTACTGGCCAACACAATTCCAGATGTCGGTTTACGTTGTGGCAACGGCACAACAGCAGTTTTGCTCTTAACTAGCTCAACCGACTTCACTACTGGTTTGGACTTTGGTTTTGGAATTAAACCTTCAGCCATCACCAAGCTTGCACTTAGGATACAAATGAAAGCGATGAACCCCAACAACAAGAGCTGTTCTTTTTTCTTAAATTGTGTTTGCATAGCTTCAGTTTCTTATAGGAACAAACATGATTTGTCCACAAAAACTAACGCAATATGTTAAATTAGACTATTACTTCCTTCATTTTTACCTGAAACATTTGCATATCTGCCCACACCGCCTTTTTTTGCATTGGCGTTTTTAGTAAATATGTCGGATGATACGTCGCCATAGCAGGGATAGTAGCTTTCCCCCCCGATAATGCATAATCATGAAACTTACCACGTATCTTAGATATAGTATCTTTGCGTTTCAATAGAGACTTAGCGGCCACCCCGCCACATAAGATAATCATTTTAGGATTAATGAGTTCTATATGGCGCTCTATAAAAGCCAAAGAAATATCAACTTCTGCTTGGCTCGGGGTACGATTCCCAGGAGGACGCCAATTTATAACGTTAGATATGTAAACGACAGAGTTTAAACTTTCTGCATTTCTATCTAATCCAATACTCGCCAAAATTTTATCAAGCAACTGTCCGCTTTCTCCTACAAATGGTTTTCCTTGAATATCATCCTCTGCTTCTGGGGTATCACCAATCAACATGATAGGCGCCTTTGGGTTCCCATCACTAAAAACCACATTGGTTGCGGTTTTCTTAATAGAAAGGCCGTCAAAGCTCTCAATCGCCATTTTAAGGTCTTCAAGCGTTTCACACGCCGCTGCAGATTTTTGCGCTTCTATGATGGCAGCAGCCGCCCCCATCATGTCAGGAGAACTCACCTCGACCGTAGCTCGCGTAACAGTCTTAGGCGGAGCAACTTTAGCAATAACCTCAGTCACCGTCGGCACAACCGTACGATTTACAGGTTTATCAACCAAAAGCTCATCTGCACCATGATCAATATGCCATTGCAAGGACTCGAGTAGGAACTGTTGCTCTTGTATATTATTTGCGTAATTTTCTGTCATATATCTGCGAATATAGTATCATTCACTGAATATTTGTAACAATTTTCTCAAACTATTCCACCATAGAGAAAAGTTTAATCTAGTTAACAAAAAGAGTAGAGTCTAATTATGCCTAATCCAATTCGTTCAGACCGTGAAGCTATGGAATATGATGTTGTTATTGTTGGCGCAGGGCCCGCAGGTCTGTCTAGCGCTATCCGGCTAAAACAGCTCGCCCAAGAGACGGGAAAAGACCTTTCTATCTGTATTCTTGAAAAAGGTTCTGAAGTGGGCGCGCATTTATTATCTGGTGCCGTGTTTGAACCGCGCGCTTTGACCGAGTTAATCCCTGATTGGAAAGAAAAAGGCGCACCAGTAAAATGCAAAGCCAAAAAAGATAAATTCCTCTTTCTAACCAAAAAGCGTGCTTTCCGTCTCCCTACCCCACCACAAATGAATAATCATGGTAACTACATCATTAGCCTTGGTGAATTGGGACGTTGGCTCGCTAGCGAGGCAGAAAGTCTTGGCGTTGAAATTTTCCCTGGCTTTGCTGCGGCAGAGATTTTGTATGATGAGCACAATGCTGTCATTGGTGTTGCCACTGGTGACATGGGACTTGATACCGATGGAAACAAAACTGATATGTTTGAAGTAGGTATGGAGCTTCACGCACGGCAAACAATTTTTAGTGAAGGGTGTCATGGCTCACTCACCAAAGAGTTAATCAATAAATACGACCTTCGTAAAAACTCCGACCCACAAACCTATGCGCTTGGCGTTAAAGAGATTTGGGAAATCCCGTCTGACAAGCATGATGAGGGCTCTATCATTCATACTGTCGGTTGGCCAATGGATAGTAAAACTTATGGTGGGTCATGGCTGTACCATACAGAGAACAATCAAATTTCCATCGGGTTTGTGACGGGGTTAGACTACACCAACCCCTACCTATCACCCTTCGAAGAAATGCAGCGTTTTAAAACTCACCCTTCTATTTCAAAACTACTAAAAGGCGGAAGGCGCATTAGTTACGGCGCAAAGACCTTGGTTGAAGGCGGACTACAATCTTTACCTAAACTCACCTTTCCTGGTGGGTGTTTGACTGGTGATTCCGCAGGTTTTTTGAACGTTCCTAAAATAAAAGGTAATCACGCCGCAATAAAATCAGGTATGATTGCAGCAGAAGCTATCTTTAATTGTATGCATAAAGAAGACACGCCAGATTATGGATGGGAGTGTGACTCTTATAGCTCAGGCTTTAAAAACTCATGGCTTTACAAAGAACTATATAAAGTACGTAACATTCGCCCTGCTTTTCACTGGGGGCTATGGGCAGGTATGGCACACGCCGCTTTTCAAACAGCCTTTGGCTGGAGACTCCCCTACACTTTAAAAAACCATGCAGACCATAAGCAATTAAAAAAATCAAAAGACGCAAAAGAAATTCACTACCCCAAACCAGATGGTGTTTTAACGTTTGACCGTTTAACCAGCGTTCAACTTTCCAATACAAACCATGCAGAGAATCAACCCAGTCATTTAAAGTTGATAGACCCAGATATTCCTATTTCTACCAACTTACCAGAATATGCCGAACCTGCGCAACGTTATTGCCCAGCGGCAGTTTATGAAGTGATTGAAGAGCAAGGCGAAAAGAAATTCCAAATCAATGCGCAAAACTGTATACATTGCAAAACTTGTGATATCAAAGACCCCTCACAAAATATTATTTGGACTGTACCACAAGGGGGCGGCGGACCTAATTACGGGAACATGTAAGGAATATTAATGTCTCTTTTAAAACCAAAAATTTTTATCCCTCTTTGTATCGCAGGTATATTAACCGGCTATGCTGCCGCTGAATATGTTGTGCCGCGGTATTTTCATCCAACGGCTGCAACAAAACTCACAGCGCAAGACCTAATCAACGCTATTGGCGCACAACCTAACTATTTTCGTCAAACGACATCGGGAAACTATCTAGCCGGTCAGTTTGCCCAACGACACAAAGATTGGGGCAAAGCCAGTGAATATATGACACGTGTTTTAAAACGTGAAAAAGAAAATCCTGATTTAGAAAAACACAGCATGATTTTATATATGGCTGCAGGTGATGCAGATACATCTATTAATATTGCAAAAAATGTACTTACCGAAGAGCCTGAAAATCTTTTGGCCGTTTTATTTACATCTATAGATTATTTAAAAAAACAAGATTACAAGACAGCCCTTAAGACATACGATCAAATCAAAGATCAAAATATTGCGGCCTTCATTGTCCCTATTTTAAAGTTATGGGCAGAGGCCAGCAACAATGAGCTTAATACCCAGAATTTAACACCCAACTCTTTTTACGCTTATCAAGTTATGTTGGCAGGTATATATCTCAATAAACAAGACGACGCCCTGGCCTTCGCTCAAAAGAGTTTTAAAGCAGAAGATAATGATATCCGTGACCTTGAAAAACATGCCGATCTGTTTTCTCACTATGGTGAAAACAAGACAGCACTTGAGATTTACAAACTCATTGAAGACAATAATTTCGCCCATGAAGATATCTTGGAAAAAATAGAGTTACTCACGCAAAATAAGTCTATTAATCACCTTATAACATTACCAACGATAAGTGCTCCTGAAGATGGATCGGCACTCGTGTTTCAAGATATGGCTGAAATTTTATTACGCGAAATGAGTGACGATAGTGCCACAATTTTTGCGCAAATGGCGCTACACTTAAACTCGAAGCTTTATAAAAACAATGCCATCATTGGTGAGGTTTATAAAAGATATGAACGCTATGATTCAGCGATTGAAGCCTTAAAGAAAATTCCCCCTCAAAGTGATATTTACCCAGAAATTCAACGTCAAATAGCCGAGCTATACGCTGAGCAAGACAAAGAAGATAAAGCCGTAGAGATTCTACAAAACCTATATCAAAACAATAATGATATAGATGCGTTAATCCAAATCGGTGATATCTACCGTTATCAAGAAAACTTTGAACAATCTAAAGACGTATATACCACAGTTTTAAAAGAATGGAATGAAGTACCAGAAGAGTATTGGCACGTTCTTTATGCACGGGGCATGGTGCTAGAACGTTTAAAAGAATTCAAAGCCGCAGAAGATGATCTTCAACAAGCCTTAGATTTTCGTCCAGATAATCCGTACTTACTAAACTACTTAGGTTATAGTTGGGTTGACCAAGGTATCAACCTCGACAAATCATTAGATATGATTACTCGCGCTGTCGCCTTCAAACCAAATGATGGCTACATCACGGATTCATTAGGTTGGGTTTTTTACAAAATGGGGAAATATGCCGAAGCAGTTCCGCATTTGGAACGCGCAGTTGAGCTCTTACCTTATGATGCAACCATTAACGATCATTTAGGTGATGCGTACTGGCAAGTTGACCGTAAAAATGAAGCACGATTTCAATGGCAACGTGCTTTAAATTATAACGAAGACAAAGACGCTGAACTTAAAGAAATCATAGAAAAAAAGTTGATATCTGGTATTACCGACGAGACACAAGAGCAAGCTTCAGAAAATAGCGCGACTCAAAAAACAGAGCTATAATCTGAACTATGGAAGCTAGCAATATTATCTCCCTCATCGCGCCCGCTAAAGTAAACCTTTTTTTACACGTGACTGGAAAAAGAGAAGATGGTTATCATGAGCTTCAATCTCTTGTAGCATTTGCAAATTTTGGCGATAAGATTACAATTACTCCCGCAGAGAGGTTTTCATTTTCTTTTGACAGCACATCTAAAAACATGCCGACAGATGAGAGTAATATCATCATCTGCGCGGCTAACTTATTAGCTGCTGAACTCAATAAAAATCTCAACTGCCATATCCATTTAACAAAAAGTATCCCTATCGGCGCAGGCCTAGGGGGCGGTTCCAGTGATGCCGCTGCCGTCATAGAGGGACTCTTAAAGTTCTGGAAAGCTGATATTGGTAAAGACCAACTCGATAAAATTCTCATCGAATTAGGCGCGGATGTCCCTGTCTGTTTTTATAAAAACCCTTGCTACTTCGAAGGCGTTGGCGAAATCATCACCCCTATAAAAGCTCTTCCTTCCTTGCCTGCATTACTTATCTATCCCAACACGCATTGTTCAACTCAAGATATTTTCAAAAGCTATAACGTTAATTTTTCAAAGAATATTAACCTTCCTAAAAACTTTGACGACGAAAAAACTTTTCTTGAATTTTTGCGTACACAACGTAACGATCTAACGAATACCGCCCTTGAAAAAATTTCTGATATCAAAGATATTTTAAACGCTTTAGATAGCCAAGAAAACTGTCTCTTAAGCCGTATGAGCGGTAGCGGATCTGCCTGCTTTGGTCTTTTTAGCAGCGCCAAAGAAGCGCACAATGCTGCGCTTAAAATTCAAGAAGAAAATTCGAGCTGGTGGGTTCAGGCAGTGACGTTAAAATAAATAAAGTTAATTAGGTGTAGCTTTTAATCCGTGAAAATCTATTCTACCAACCACTTTATAAGGATTTGGAAAGAATGGTATACTATCAATGCCCGTATATACCTCTCCGTTGGCAATAACTGGATTAGATATATTTTGAAGTTGGTCGCAGTTAATAGCTAATTGAGGAAGCCCTTCTTCTTCTATCGCTACTTTAAACACTAACTTTATTCTACTCGTAACGCCTTGGCTATTAGAACTGAGGCCGCGAGCTTTTAAACCATCTAACTCCCTCTTTAGATAACTATCGCCTGTCGTTTCTATAATTAACGGATCAATCCCTTCCTTTGGTTCAAAACAGACTAACGTTTCACCTGTTTGAATGTCTTCTCGTAAACCATCTCTGATAGGCGCCATCTCGGCACGACGCTCAGCACTTAAAGATGATAACCCCATAAACGCAGCAGATGTGAATACCACAGCACATGAGCCGCCTATTATTTGAAACACGCTCGCCATGCTTACATTTTCCTTCAAAATATAAATTTGAAGTGACTGTAATATATTTTTTGCGTTATGTCAATTTACTATTGATTTAAGCGGTCAATCGCGCCGCCAACCATACTATTGAGTAGTTCTTTACTGATTTGACCATCAACAGATAGATTATTAGCGGCTTGGTAAGCACGAATAGCCTCTTGCGTTGCAGGACCATTAACACCATCAGCAGGGCCAGCATAACCACCCGTCAACATCAAGTATTCTTGGATTTGAGAAACAAGCCCATTATCTACTTTTAAGTTCGTTACACTATTATTATTTTCTGCTTGAGTTTCGGCCTTAGACGGTCCAGCGCGACGACCTTTGACAGACTCATTAATAAGCTGCATACGGTCAACCAAGTTATTGACGTCATTTATATCTATTTGTAACGTTTTAGCCAGCTGTTCCATAGCACTTTGTGCTTCTTTACTACCCTGATCTGCTGCAATCTTATACCACAACAAAGCTTCATCTGGCTTACTTTGTCCCATCAAACCGTTATCATAGATAAGACCTAAATTATAAGCCGCTTCCATGATACCATTATTAGCCGCACGTTCAAAATAAGCAGAAGCCAGTTGCGGGTTATACTCTGTCCCGATACCTTCAATATGAGCAATACCTAAATTATATTGCGCTTCAGCATGGTTTAACTTCGCGGCCTCGCGGTACCAATAAAGAGCCCGCGCTAAATCACGCTCTTTGCCCAACCCTTGATGATATAAAACACCGAGGTTATAACGAGCATTAGCGATACCATTATCGGACGCTTCCCTAAACCAAAAAGCAGCACGATCAAAATCTTGATCAACCCCTTTAAGTCCAGCCGTATAAACGGCAGCTAAATCATGTTGTGCTTCCGCATTACCGCTGAAAGCCTGCGTTTGAATAGATTTAATATTTTCTGGCAAACTATCGTCAGACTGAATCCGTGAGACCAATGGACTATTCCCCTTTTCTGCAAGAATAGTTTCGCGAAGCTTTGAATCTTGCGCATACGCAATAGCTTCAAAATTCTCCATCTCTGGTGTAATTTTTGGATCGCTAATCGCAGGACGTGCATCGGCTGAAGTTTTTTGCACGTTGATATTATTTTCTGTCGCACTCGGCTCAATAGAATTAAGCTGGCTTGCCAATTGCTCTGGATCATTTTCAAAAGCCTGCATTAACTGATCATCACTATAATCAATCACACTCTCTGGCGTTGGGTCAGATGTAAGAGAGGTTTTTTGAATGTTACTATCATTCGATATAATCGGTATATTTTCACTCACCTGACCATCATCTGTAGAGAGCATATTGGGGCGTTGCATCTGACTAATAGACCAACCAAGCAACAGAGCCGCAGCGACAAGAGCAATACTGCTCATCGTTTGAATATTAATATATTTTCTCCAATTAGTTTCATCGTGAAAAGCAACAGACTCTTCTTTATCTGAACGACTATCTTTAACATTGTCCCAAGACGGAGCAGACAAATTACTTTTACTCGAGTTGGCGTTAGGATTCGACTGATCCGTCAAAAGAACCATCGCTTTTGCGCGTAAGGTTTCTTGTGTTTCAAGAACAATTTCTTCTAAGCGTTCAACTTTTCGCAACATACGCGCTTTATCTTGGGTCACAATATCTATTTGACGTGATAATTTTGTTTGCTCTGTCAGTGATTGGTCTAACCGTTGATCAATCATAACTTGCTTATCTTCTGTATCACGAAGGCGTTTATCCATGACGGCTTGCCCTGCAAAAGCCTTTAGCATTTTATCTTCGGTTTCTTTGAGCGATTTTTCAAAACGCACCTGACGTTGCAATGTTTCCGTATCAAGGGAACTACTAGATTGTAATTTATTCTCAACCGATAGATAAGCTTTCTCTGAATTATCCGCTTTATCTTCTAAATCACGCAAAGACTTACGATATTCACGTAATTCAGCGAGCAGTTCATAACGTTCAGCTTCACTACGTTTAAGCTTGTCACTAATCTGTGCCAGGATTCTAACAATCTCAACATTTTTACTAGCAGATGGCGCATAGCTATCATTTTCTGGTGGACGAACAACATGAACGCGATCAGGAGAACGTTTGGATTTCATAACCCTATCCTTTAAATTTCTATCGTTTACAACTTATGAATAATCAAACCATAGCGATTTTGGAAAATAAATCCAAGGAAAATCATCATAAATACAAGAATATGCCCAGATATTATGATTAAACCTGAATACCCCATAAAATTTTGACAAAAAGACAAAAAAAAGCAGTCCATCAAGACTGCTTCTTTAGAATTATATGTTAAAAAGCTTAGTAAGCTTTCGTTGCGCCTGCCTCCATTGCTTTTTCAGCATTGTCTTTAGACATCATCGCACAAACAGTCGTACCGCATTTTTCGTGCGTTCCCTTGGCCATAAAGCCTCCTTTTTTTGTTTGGTGAATTGCAGCACTTGATAATTCAACGCCTTTTTCTTTACATTTAACACAATATCCTTGAACCATGATGTAACCTCCCATGAAAATGGTTGTTCTTATTAATTACTTATATTATACCGCTAAACAGGCTTATAACCTACTTTTTTAAAGAAAATAACGCGCCTCAAACCTAAAAAATAGAAATTATACAGCACAATCAATGGCTTCACCTCTCCTCCTTTCTGTCAAAGATGCAATGGTTCGTTATACGGAAACACCTGTTTTCGAAAATTTATCATTTAATATCCACCAGGGAAGCAGAATCGCCCTTGTTGGAAAAAATGGTGCGGGTAAATCTACCTTGATGAATCTCGTCACAGGAGTGCAAGACTTAGACGCTGGAGAGCGTTGGGAGGAGTTTGGCGTAAGCATCGGCTATTTACGCCAAGATATCATTCCCAAAGAAGGGCAAACAGTCTTTGAGTATATCTTCAGCGAGATTAAAGAAGAGGATAAAGATCTTCATACTTATAAAGTCGATAAAGTCGCCAATGCCCTACAATTAGACACCAGTGCCCAAATGACAATTTTATCAGGGGGGCAGTTACGCCGCGCAGGGTTAGCACGCGCACTGGTTGAAGAACCAGATATTTTATTACTGGACGAACCTACAAACCATTTAGATTTAGAAGTCATTGAATGGTTAGAGGGGTATTTAAAGTCTTATCGCGGTACTATCGTTTGTATCAGCCATGACAGAGCCTTTCTTGCCAACATCACAACCCAAGTATTCTGGTTAGACCGTGGAAGTTTGCGCGTCTCCCCACGAGGCTTTAAATATTTTGAACAATGGTCAACCGAACTATTGGAGCAAGAAGAGCGCTCCCTTAAAAACCGGAAACAAATTGTTGGTATGGAAATGGAATGGGCAAACCGTGGCGTGAAAGCTCGCGTAAAACGAAATGTACGGCGGTTGGCCTTGGTCAAAGAAATGCGAGATCAATTGAAAGCCGATGAAAGCGCATTTCGTCGTGCAACAAAAAAAATTGAATTACAACCACTGCAAGATTTAGAGAAAAGTTCAAAAATTGTTGCTGAGTTTTATAATGTTTATAAAAGCTTTGACGATGGTGAGAGAAAGAAAACCATATTAGACAAGTTTTCTTACCGTATTCAACGTGGTGACCGCATTGGTATATTGGGCGCCAACGGGTCAGGGAAAACAACATTCTTAAAAATGTTAATTGGTGCCTTAGAACCAGATCAAGGCCGCGTCAAGAAACGGAAAGAGTTAGAATTTTCCTACTTTGACCAAAAACGAGAAGATTTAGACCCTGACTTCACTATAAAGAAAATACTGTCCCCATCTGGTGGTGATTACATTAATGTCATGGGAAAAGAGCGCCACGTATGCGGCTATCTTAAAGATTTCATGTTTGACCCATCACGGGTTTACGACAAAGTGTCACAACTATCTGGTGGTCAAAAAAATCGTTTAATGCTCGCCAAAATTTTAGCTAATCCCAAAACTTGTCTTATTATGGATGAACCAACCAATGATTTAGATATGGATACATTAGATATGTTGGAAGAGATTTTACTACAGTATAAAGGGACATTAATTATTGTGTCTCATGATCGTAATTTTTTAGATCAAACAGTAACGCGTATCTTGGCCTTTGAAGGTGACGGAAAAGTTCAATCTTGCGTGGGTGGCTATTCTGATTACCTTGAAAAGTTCAAACCTGCTAAAACGACAGAAAAAGAAGTAAAGAAAAAAATATCTAAAACTTCAAAATCTGATCCTAAAATCACAGATCAAGTTGAAACGGTCAAAAAACCTGTCGTCAAATTATCCTATAAATTGCAGCGCGAACTCAACCAGTTGCCCGATAAAATAAAAAAAATTCAAACCCTTATTGAAGAGTCCTCAGCCCTTTTATCTGACGGTGAGTACTACAACCGTGATCCTGATAGTTTTCATGAAACGAGCAAAAAACTGATAGAGCAACAAACAAAACTAGAGCGTTATGAGAACAGATGGCTTGAGTTAGAAGAAATGAAAGAAAACTCTTTATAAGCTAAAGACATAAGAGTATGAATAGAGCTATGAATTACGACATTGCAATCATCGGTGCAGGAACGAGTGGCTTATCCTTTGCAAAATCTTTAGAAAACACAGGGTTAAATGTTGTTATCATTGAAAAGCAAACAGAAGAAAAGCTAGCAAACCCTGACTATGACGGACGTGAGTTCGCAATCACTCATTTGTCTCATAAACTGCTCAATGATCTTGATATGTGGAACAGAATTGATCCTGACGCTATATCGCTTATCAAAAATGCAAAAGTTTTAAACGGTAACTCTGATTACGCTTTGCACTTTTCCCATACCGAAGCTGGGGAAGACAATCTGGGGTTTATGACCTCTAACCACCTCATCCGTAAAGCATCTTACGAAGCCGTCAAAGACGGTAACACTGACATCATAACAGGCACTGAAGTTACAGACATTGCAACCAATAATGATGATGGAACACTTACTTTATCTAATGGTAAGACAATGACAGTAAAGCTTATTGTGGCCGCGGATAGTCGTTTTTCAAAAACACGAGAAATGATGAATATTCCAACAGAAAATTTAAACTTTAATCGCACCTGCGTTGTATGTAAAATGAATTATGAAGGTGAAGAACAAGATACGGCTATGGAGTGTTTCCAATATGGCCGCACCCTTGCCGTCCTCCCCCTCACCAATAAACGTTGTTCTGTTGTCATGACCATCGACACTGATAAAGCACGTGATATATTAGATGCTACGCCAGAAGTTTTAGCCGAAGATATTGAGAAACGTATTGATGGGCATTTGGGTAAAATGAAGTTAACGACCAAACTTTTCAGTTATCCGTTAATGGGTATTTATGCCAAAAAATTCTATGCGAAGCGCTACGCCCTTATCGGAGACACAGCCGTTGGCATGCACCCTGTTACTGCGCATGGTTTTAACATGGGACTGCGTAGCGCAGATACGTTAGTCGGTGAAATTAAAACCGCTCTTAGACAGGGAATAGATTTTGGCTCTATTACTGTCTTAAGCCAATATCACCACAAACATCGTAAGTTTACGCGCCCTTTATATTTAGGCACTAACGCTCTTGTAAAGCTTTACACCAATGAGACTGCACCTGCTAAGTTGATACGCCACGGCCTCTTAAAATTAGGAAATCGCTTGAAGCCCGCGAAGCATGTCATTACAAATCTACTTACTGAAACAGATGATAAAGCCGCCTAAAATCAATATGTCAGAAAACTCTCTCTCCCTTAAAGACAGAATTAAAAACTTCAAAGTCCCCAGTAAAAAGAACATGTTTTGGGCGTGGATCACTTATCAGGCAATAAAAGGTTCACTAACAACCGCTTTTATTTGGATTCCAGCAATTCTCTATTGGTTTCATAAATAAGAGTAATTACCAAAACCAACAAACCCTTTTATCTCGAGGGTTATACGCCTTGTTTTCAAAAAATTTGCACAAACTATTACCATAATGATATTGTTATATGTAAATCATTATAAGGTTTTTTATCGAAATACCTCAAATATTGATTTTAGTAACTATTCTTTAGGACTTTTTGCTTAACCTCAACGTTGGGCAATGTAACTTTTATATATGGGGTAATCAAACATGACTTGTAACAACGTAATTCTGGCTCAACCACAAGCGGAGAGCAATGTAAGCTACACAATTCCGGAAGGCGATTCAGCAAGGCTAAACTTTAGTCCTGATGATATTGCAGGCCTTCGTGTCAGTGATATGGGTGAACTCGTCATTTCATTTGAAGATGGTGGACAACTTACTATTACAAATTTTGAAGATTTAGCGGGTAACGGAAACCTTATTTACATGGCAGACGGAACATTGATTGATCCTTCTATTTTAACAACTGCATCACAATCCCCTTCTGCCTTTGACAGTACAGATACAACATTATTGTCACAAGCTGATACAACGATTATCACACAACCTCAGGCTAATACATCGCAAGAAGTTAGTTTAGAGGCTGGTCATAAATATGTTTGCGATTTTGATCCTGTCAATGCGGCCACGGTTGAACTTCAAAATGGACAAATGATTCTAACATTCGCTGATGGATCACAAGTTATTGTTAATAACTATGCTGCCGCCATTGCTGGTGATCTTCCTGCTCAACTTACCATTGCTGATGGTACAGCCATTGAAACGGAACTCTTAATTGCTGAAGCAACACAAGTAGAAACAATTGAAGAAATTCTTGAAGCCTCACAAGTTACTGAAATTGCGGAACCTATTGAAGAAATTCTTCAAGCTACGCTAGTTCAAAAAGAAGATGTCGGAGAAGATGTTGCAAATATTGAACCTGCCGCAGGCAACGAAGTAACAGAAGATGTTGATTTAGCTGCTTTAGCAGAATCATTAGCAGATATTGAAACCGCAGCTGGTGAAACTGGTGGTGCCCCTGCTGGGGGTCGTGGTGGCTTTGGCTTTGGTAGTGTACCTTCTAGTGACCCATTAAATGGTCCTGACGCCGTTGGCCCTCTTGGTCCAACAGCTCTTAATTTTTCTGCACCTGGGTTTGACCCAAGAATCGTTTTAGAAACTCCAGACATTGTATCTTCCACACCCCCTGTAGATGATTTCAGCCCAATTAATATCAGTGGTGTTGGGGCGACAGATGATACGAACTTAGCGTTTGGTGATGATGTTGAGAGTGGTGTTATTAATGTTGACTTCCAAGGCGATGGTCCTGGTACGACATCAGGCAATGGTAGCTTTGGTTCTTCTGGTAACCAGACA
>CALHAR010000001.1 GCA_937931645.1 uncultured Alphaproteobacteria bacterium | reverse complement strand
TCTATATATTATCGAAGACCGATACCTCCCTAAGAGCGACACACAAATTTATAATAATATTACAGCTATTACCAAAAATGTTAGCGGTGCCGAAGGGAGCTATATTGTTGGGCTAATTAACACAGAAAAACTCATTCCTTTGGATTGGTTGGATAAAAGGCAATCTATTCATAGCTTACAGGTATTGAGTGCTGAGAAAGAGGCGGCAGTCTTTAGTTATGGTGTTGATGATGGCAATGATAGGTCTGAAGATATGGTTAACCACTATGTGAATGTTTTTCAGTTGTTATTTGCCGATAAAGTCTATGATGTAAGGTTGGATTTGAAACTGCAAAAAAGAGAACTATTTTTACAAAAAATACCACTTTTGATGCTTCTTTTTGGTGTGACCTTGACATTGATTGGAACGCTGTATGTTCGTAACAATCAAACACAATCGCAGAAACTATCCTCTATGAACAAAGAATTGGCGCATAAAAACTATGAGCTTCACCAAGAAGTATCAGAGCGTGAGCGTTTGAATAGCTTAATCCAAAAATCTGATAAAGAAAATAAAGCCGTTATTAATGCGGTGAGTGATATTATTTTTGAAGTTTCTGTCGACGGTGTTTTATTATTTTTGAATGAAGCGTGGGGAAAAGTAACAGGATTTGATATTGAGCGTTCTATAGGTAGAGATTTATTTGGACTTATTTATGCGCAAGATCAAAAAGAACAAAAACAAAATTTTGAAGATTTGGTGAAAGGTAGAAAGAAGTCTTACCGTGCCTTTACAAAGTTGCGTTGCGCAGATGGGAAGTATAGAACAGTTGAAATTGCATTTTCCATGTTAAGGCAGGATGAAAATCAAGAAATTCGTGCCGTTGGAACAATTACGGATGTTGAGGAACGTCGCCGTGCCGAGCAAGCATTAGGTGAGGCAGAAAGAAAATACCGTACTATTGTTGAAAATGCAGCGAGTGGTATTTATCAGGTGACACCAGAAGGTCAGTTTTTAAGTGCTAACCCAGCTTTTGCAAAAATTACCGGCTATGACAACCCAGAAGAAATTTTACGTGATATTAATAAAGCACAAGAAGAGCTTTATGTTGATAAAGAGCTGAGAGACAGAACATTAAATGATATTGCAACGCTTGGCCATTCTAAGTGGATAGAATCTCAGATCATTCGTAAAAATGGTGATTTAGTTTGGGTTAATGAAAATATCCGCCCAGTTCTTGATGATGATGGGACGCTTTTGTTCTATGAAGGGAGTATGGAAGATATTGACCAGCGTAGACAGGCGGAGATAGCGTTAAAAGATGCTAAAATTGAGTCTGATTTAGCCAACCGCGCAAAATCTGAGTTTTTGGCCAATATGAGTCATGAGTTAAGAACGCCTTTAAATTCCGTTATTGGCTTTGCTGAAATTATAAAGAATGAATCCTATGGCGAACTTCCTCAACCTGAGTACAAAGAATATGCGACAAATATTTTCGATAGTGGAAAGAGCTTATTGAGTGTTATTAATGAAATTCTTGATGTGTCGCATATCGATGCAGGGAATAGAGATTTAAAAGAAGGCGTCGTTAACGTGAGGGATGTTATTACATCTTGCCTAGAAATGGTTAAATCAAAATCTGATGCTAAGAATATAAGGATTGAGAATAAGGCAATAGACCCAGAGTTTAATCTAATTGGTGAAAATCACGCTGTTAAACAAATGATGTTGAACCTTCTTTCAAACGCTATTAACTTTAGTCCCGATAACGCCTATATCATGATAGACGCGCAGATAGGGTCTCAAGGACGGGCGCATCTTTCTGTTACGGATACAGGGGTTGGTTTAACGGAGTCTGAGATAGTCAAGGCGCTTTCTCCTTTTGGTCAAGTTGATGCCCAACATAAGAGAAGTAAATCAGGAACAGGTCTTGGACTAACATTGGTTCAATCATTGATAGAACTGCATGGTGGTGGTTTTGAACTTGTCTCTCAGAAGAATATTGGAACGACAGCAACGCTTGTTTTTCCGAAAAAACGTGTGTCTAAAACACGGTTACAAAAGAACACAACATCAAGTACATCTGAAAAAGTTTAAGCTAAATATCTAAGCTCCTCAGGTAAGTCTTCCTTGGTCATTGAGAGTGTTTTTTTTGCAGTATCATAACTGTATCCTGCACGTGCCATAGCGGCTAATGATTTTTCGGGGTCGCGCTTATTCATAATATCAAATGGTCCTAATTTTTTCTTGCGAGCGAAAACGAGCGCGGCATGGATGTCGCCATTATGTTCCGTATTATATTCATCTTTATCATGTCTTTTTAATTCGGCGTCGATCTCATCGCGCTTATACCCTTTTTGTCGAAGCTTGTTACCAATTTGCATGGAAGATAATCCGCGCTTACGCAACGACGTAATCATACCTTTGAGGTAGGCGGCATCATCCAATAAGGATAGGTCTTGAAACTTCACGATTAGGTTGTCCAGCATAATGGCACAGTCGTCGATATTTTGCTCTATATGGTGACGGCAGGATTTATTGATTTTACGCATCATAACGCTGCGGAAATGCATAGAGCTGGCGGGGTAACGCTGTAGGTAAGCCAATCCAGAGTTATATAAATAGCGATCAGAGATTTTTTTCGGCGGTTTAAATTCCTTACGCTCTTTTTTAGCTTTTTTTGGCTTGTATTTGGGCATATCTTCGCTATCGTTGATATCTTCAATCATAAGGTCAGGATATCATGATTAACGAAAAGCCATATATACTTAGAGATGAAAATGGACAGCTTACCCCCCGTAAAATAAAAGGAATTAACAAAGTTGGTCTTCAAACCCTTATTACTAAGGAAGTTGGACGTTTTTTGAGTGTATACACGCAGACGGTTATTGCACCGATTGCTTCAACATTATTGTTTTATGCTGTATTTGCACTGGCTTTTGGTGGTATTACGCGCACAATTGGTGGTTTGCCGTATTTAGAATTCTTAGCGCCAGGTTTAATCATGATGGCGATGGTGCAAAATGCTTTTGCGAATACATCCTCTTCTTTAGTTATTGCCAAAGTATCGGGTAGTATTGTTGATGTTATTATGCCGCCTTTATCGGGGGCGGAATTATATATGGGTTACGTTATTGGTGGTGTCATCCGTGGTTTGGTTGTTGGATCTGTGGTTGCTATAGTAGTGGCTATACTTGTTGGTTTAAACATCTATTCAGTTTTTTATATTATTACTTTTGCTATTTTAGGGAATATGTTGTTGGCCAGTATTGGTTTAGCAGCGGGGATATGGTCACAAAAGTTTGATCACATTTCTGCGGTGACTAATTTTCTGGTAACACCGCTGACATTCTTATCAGGGACGTTTTACTCCATTTCACAGCTTCCTGATTTTTGGCAGTACCTCGCTCTTTATAACCCATTCTTTTATATGATTGATGGTTTCCGCTATGGCTTTGTTGGTCATGCCGATGGCAATGTGACAACAGGCTTATTCGTGTTGTTGGGGGCAAATACTTTTGTAGCGTTATTGACGTTGGCGATGTTAAAAACGGGCTATAAGATGAAAAGCTAAAATCTATAGCTTGAATATGATATAATAGAACCATGAATAACCCCGTTAATAGTGATGAGTTTTCCGGTAACATGATCCGTCCATTTCAGCTTGAAACATCAAGTTTGAGGGGACGTATTGTCCGTTTTAATACAGTGTTGAATGATATTTTACAGCCCCATGATTATCCGGATGCGGTAAGTCAGCTCTTGGGTGAGGTGGTGACGCTTTGTTCATTATTATCTTCAATGTTGAAATTTAATGGAATTTTTACCCTGCAAACGAGTGGTAATGGCCCTATTTCAATGTTGGTGGCAGATGTTACGAGTGGCGGTGATATCCGTGGTTGCGCTAGTTTTGATCAAGAACGCTTGGCTAACCTGCCTGATAAGGTACGGGGTGATGACGGAGGACACACTCTTACAGAGCTTTTAGGAAAAGGTTATATCGCTTTTACTGTCGACCAAGGGGATAAGACGGATCGGTATCAGGGTATTGTTGAGTTGAAAGGTAGCTCGCTGGTTGACTCTGTTCAACATTATTTCACACAAAGTGAACAAATTGATACGGCTATTAGAATGGCGGTGGGTAAACGTCAAGGTGAATGGCGGTCAGCGGGCTTAATGTTACAACATATGCCGACAGATGGCGGTGTTAATGAAGCAAGGCCAAGCGACCAAGATGAGGATGATTGGCGGCGTTCTATGATTTTGATGGAGAGTTGTAAGGATGATGAGCTGCTGTCACCTGAGTTAAACTCTCATGCTATTTTATTACGCTTGTTTCATGAAGAAGGTATCCGTGTTTTTGCACCTATACCTTTGCAGCATCAATGTCGTTGTTCCAAGGAAAAGGTCGATAATATTTTTTCCATGATGCCAGAAGATGAGCGTATTGAGATGGTTGAGGAAGGGAAAGTCACGTTAACATGTGAGTTTTGTAGTACAGGGTATGAGTTAGACCCTGCGGCTCTTAATAAGGTCATTAATGAAAAACTGAAAGATAGCTCTTCAAATAATGCCTCTATTTAAAAAGCATCATATTGTTCTTGTTGGGTTATTGTTTTTGATCGGTTGTGGTCATTCTGATCACCCAATGGGAAAGCCTTTACCTAAGTTAAGTTATGATCATTTAACGCCTTATTCTATTCATGGTGGCGGCGTTATTATTCAACAATCTTTTGTGCCAGATGAACAAACTAAAATATCGGCGGCAGAATTTCCTATTGCGCCTGATAGGCTTATCCAACGCTATGCCAATAAACGGTTTATAACAGGAAGCGTGCCTAAAAAATTAATCTTTGATATTCAAGAAGCGTCTTTAACTAAAGCAGCGGATGACAATAATATTGTTGGATTTTTATCAGGATTTTCAGAGGATTATTATAAGCTAACTATCTTTATTGCAATGACACCTATCCGTGCCGATAAACAAAGGGTAGAACCGTTTACAATTAAACTAAGTCGAGAGCTTTCTATCCCTCAAAACGCAAGCTTGGCTGAACGTGATTTTAGAAAATTTGAGTTTCTTGAAAAATCTATTATTGATATTGATCGTGTTGTGTCCGACATGGTGACAAATAAAATGATAGCAGAGTATTTTTAAGATTGTATCTTTGATACTATGTTTTTAGCTCTTCCAGAAGGCGGGAACGAATAGAACAAGAACTGTGAATAGTTCAAGACGTCCTAATAACATACCAACACACATCAACCATTTTGCTGCATCGGGCAGAGGCTCGAAGTTTCCTGTTGGGCCAATAATCTCTCCTAAGCCAGGGCCAACGTTAGAGATAGATGTCACTGCGCCAGACATAGCGGTCATGAAATCAAGCCCAACAAAAGAAAGTAAGATTGCCAAAACAGAAAAAGAAAGCGCATAAACAAAAAAGAAGCTCATAACTGCAGAGGCGACACCTTTGGGTAAGGGGTTGTGGTTATAATGCGGTGTAAAAACCCCGTGTGGATGTATCAGTTGTTTTAACTGTGTGACGGTAATCGCATATAAAACTTGAAAGCGGAAAACTTTCATGCCGCACGTTGTTGAGCCTGCACAACCGCCAACGACCATAAGGAAGAAAATCAAAATAACCGCAAAACCACCCCATGCGTTGTAATCGCCATTGGCATAACCTGTTCCTGTGATAATAGAAACAACGTTGAAGCTGGCGCGACGTAAAGAATCGACCAGCGGCGCATCTAACTGAATTGTTAAATAAGTTACCATGCAGATGACGGCTAAGATAACGATGCTTAAGAAGGCACGTACTTGCGTGTCGTTATATAAGGCCTTCCAATTACCACGTAAGGCCTTCACATAGAGAATAAAGGGTAAACCACCCAGCAACATGAAGAGGATAGCCGTTATTTCGACCCAAGGGGCGTTGTAATGGGCAAAGGAGCTGTCAAAGGTAGAAAAACCGCCCGTTGCAATGGTTGTCATGGCATGCGCCCATGCGTTAAACGAGGTCATGCCAGACAGTTCATAACAAATCATGCAGGCAATGGTTAAGCCCAGATAGATAATACCGATAGAGGCGGCAAGCTGTGTTGCGCGTGGTACAGCCTTTTCGCTTTCAGAAGATTCAGTTTGGAAAAGCTGCATACCACCAACTTTTAAAAAGGGGAGAACAGACAGCGCCATCACAATGATACCAATGCCGCCAAGCCATTGTAGAATAGCCCGCCATAGTAATAGTCCAGGTGGGGCGTCTTGAAGGTTATCCATGACGGTTGAACCCGTTGTGGTTATTCCAGAGACAGCTTCGAACAGGGCGTCTGTTAAACTCATTTGCAACCCCGATAAAGCAAAAGGCGCGGCGGCAGCAATGGCAAGGACTGTCCAACTTATGGTTGTCATGAGGAAAGTTTGACGCATTGTCATGTGGAATTTTTCAGCGTAGTTGGTCAGGGCAAGCGCACCGCCAATAAAGCTAATAAACACCATGCAAATGAAGAAGACTTTCCAATCAGGATTGCCTGCGGCTAAATCAACAAAGATAGGCAGTAGCATGCTGGTCGCAAGTGTACAGAGCAAAATACCAGTAACATATAAAATGGGACGTATATCCATGGGTTAGCCATTCACATTTAAGTTGGACGTTTTTTTTACATTATTTGTATTTTGTTAAGCGTAAAGCCTAAACGTCTAATAAATTGTATGCGTAAGAGGGGATTGTTGCAATGGCAATCATAGAGATAATGAATCAATATAATGGCAACCCATAGAGGAGAGCGGGCAATAAAAAAGGCCAGAATTTAATCCGGCCTTTTGAATTTTTATGTTAGAGGGAAGGATTATTGAAAGGTAATCTCTGTCCGTCTATTCGCTGGCTCACGAACATCATCGGCTGTATCAACCAATAATTCTTCTTCACCACGGTGGTTAACACTGAGCAGACTTCCATCTACGCCACGTTGAACCATCGCATCCCGAACAACGTTTGCACGTTTCATGGATAGTTTTTGGTTATAAGCACGAGAACCAGATGTATCTGTATGACCAACTAAGTTGATTGATACAAGCTGACGACCTTTTGCTTCTTCCGCAGCAGCATCAAGGATACTGTTTGCACCAGAGTTTAGGCTGCTTTGGTTGTAATCAAAGAATACAATATATTTTGCATTTTCAACCAGCATAGGCTCGTTAGGGTCAACATCAAAAGGTTCTGCAACTGGCGTAGGTGCTGGCGCAGGAGCCGCAGGTATTGAAGCTTCTAGCTGTGCTAGTGCGTCTAAGAACTGTGACTTACAAGCTGAAATGCTTTCGCCTTGGAAGTTTTCTTCTTGCTCTTCGATCCAGCAATCAAAACGTGCTTGTGCAAATGCAGACAAATCAGGTTGTGTTTCACGAGAACCAAGAGCCATAACATTCACCAAACGTGAACGTGCAACAATTAACTCCTCGGCATGGCCAGGGTTAATGTTCCAATCGCTTATTGGTTCAGGCATAACCATGTCACCGCGTGCGGCAGACAAACCTTTACGAGAGAAATGAAGAGCATCAGCATGATCGTTATAAGTTTTCAACTCATTATTCACATAGTTTCTGTATTCTTCAGTTAATTTTTGTGTGAAAGCATTTCCAACAGCATTAGCGTCATTAATAGCTTTAACTTCGTCTAGCTTATCAAAGCCAGAGCAGGCGCTTATAGCTAAAACACCAGCTAAAAGGACCAGAGAGCGCAACATCTTCATTATTGAAAACTCCTCAATATGTTTCATGGAACGATTTTTTATAAAATCGCTTAATATGACTTTTTATAACTTAATGGGGGTTATTGTAAAGATATCTTTGAAAAAAAAGAGCTTTTTAGGAAAAACTAGAACCAGGAGTATTTATATGTAAATTAGTAATAATATCTTGTGGTGTTGAATTCGTTAGTAAGAATATAAGAATAATAGAGTGGGGTTGACTTTATTTGTAGCATGCTTAAATAAGCGGACGGTAAATAGAAAAGTAAATGAGCGTATACAAATAAGAATGCGCCAAAAAAAGTAACAGTAACAATAGAGGGTATTATAATGACATTAACAGGTAAAGCTAAGGTGGCCGTGCTGGTTGCGAATGGTTTTGATGAGAAAAATTTTATCAAAGGGCAAAAGTTCTTAATGGAAATAGGTGCTTCTATCAAAGTAATTAGCATGAATCAGGGCTTAGTTAATGGCTGGAATGTCGAAGAAAATGGCTGGGGACACAATTATGCAGTTGATACACAGTTAAATAGTGCGCTTGGCGCCGATTATGATGCTTTGGTTATCCCTGGTGGGTCGCGCAGTTTAGAAAAACTAAAAATGACCGCACATACACGTCGTTTTATTGGCAGTTTCATGAGCGCCCGTAAGCCTGTTGCCGCTATGGACGATGCTTTAAACATTATGGAGCACGCGCAGGCCATTGATGGGTATGACGTTGCCAATATGGATGAGGCCGCTATCATGGATAGAAAGTTATTGACTGGTAAGTCTGATGATTCTTACTTTGACATGATGGCAGACTTGTTTGTTCAAGAAAACATGGATCAAGCGGCTTAATAAGAGCCATCCTGCGCGCAAGTGCGAGAGTGCCGTTTGAGCGATGACGACGTTATTACTTTGTGGTAAAAGGATATTATGAAAGCAGAAGTAGAATCCATAGCCAATGACATACGAAGCGCGCTTGAGCTGCTGAGGAGGCATCTTTGACTGGGATGTTGCTGTTCGACGCTTAGGGGAGCTGAACGCCCTTGTCGAAGACCCTGATCTATGGAATAACGCTGAAAAAGCGCAGAGCATCATGCGTGAGCGCACCCGTTTAGACGATCAGATTAATGCGGTTCGCAGTATTGAAACCAATCTTAATGATAATATCGAACTAATTGAAATGGGCGAAGCCGAAGGGGACGAGGGGATTATCCTTGAAGCCGAAAAAGCTTTAGAGACCATGAAAATTGATATTGAAAAACGCCAACTTGAAAGCCTGCTTTCAGGGGAAGCGGACCCTAATGATGCATTTTTGATGATTAATGCGGGTGCGGGGGGGACTGAAGCACAAGATTGGGCGGAAATGCTCTTGCGTATGTATACGCGCTGGGCAGAACGACATGGCCATAAGGTTGCCATGTTGGAGGTAAGTGCGGGCGAAGAGGCGGGGATAAAGTCTGCAACTATTCGTATCTCTGGTGACATGGCTTATGGCTGGTTAAAAACCGAAAGTGGCGTTCATCGTTTGGTGAGAATATCTCCTTATGACTCTAACGACCGCCGCCATACTAGTTTTGCCTCTATAGGGGTATCTCCTGTTATTGATGACAATATAGACATTGAAATAGAAGAAAAAGATTTACGTATCGATACGTATCGTTCAAGTGGTGCAGGTGGCCAGCACGTTAATACAACCGATAGTGCGGTGCGTATTACGCATATACCCTCTAATATCATTGTGGCGTGTCAGAACGAACGATCACAGCATAAAAACAAAGCCACAGCGATGAGTATGTTGAAAGCGCGGCTTTACGAAGCAGAGATTCAACGCCGTGAGCAAGAGGCGTCTGATGCGCATGAGGCAAAAAGTGATATTGGGTGGGGGCATCAAATTCGTTCTTACGTCTTACACCCCTATCAAATGGTGAAAGATGCCCGTACCGCGCATGAAACCACAGATACACAAGGGGTTTTAGACGGTAAAATTGATGATTTCCTCGAATCGTCCCTTGCTCATCGTTTTGGTGGTGAAGATTAAGTAATACATAAGGCTAACAAACTTGCAGATGAATTACTCAAATCCCTGAAATCTGCTTGCGTCATACCTTTCTCCGTCCTATGTTCAACTGGATTTTTAAGAATTATTGGGAGTTTTATGACGATGAATAAGTCATATGGATTAGCTTTATTATCCGTTTTGGTTTTAGCGGGCTTTGCCATGGGGTCTGTTATAGGGTCTGCGAAGGCGCAAAGTCAGATTAGTAATATCCCTCAATTTCTACCAGCAAGTGGATGGACAGTTCAGCAAAGTGAATTTGCCGAAGTGCGCGGTCTTCAAGGGGTTAATTTACCTTGTATGATGGCGACAAGCTACGATAATGGATATTCGCTTCGTTTTTCGGGAGCTTCTCAAAAAATATTAGCCATGGCTATTGATTTCCGCCAAGATGTATTTGTTCAGGGTCGTAAATATCCAACCACGCTGAATGTTGATGGTTCTGGTAGTCGTGATCTTTCTGGGACGGCCTTTTCACAAAGCGTATTAATTTTTAACTTGCGTGAGATGAGTGACTTTTACAACACCATTTCTGGTGCGACAAAAATGACATTGAATGTTGATGGTAACCCGATGGTTTTTGCCTTGGGAAGTATCGGTAATGCCTTGAGTGAATTAGAGGGTTGTTCTGGTGGTGGTGTTAATAAAGCTGTGATACAGCAGGCATCCTTGCCTTTAGGCGGTGTTGCTAAAACGTTAAATGAGCCAGTAAACGATTCACCAAAATGGGGGCAAGATGTTCCCGCGGCACCGGCGCGTGTTTCTAAAAAATCAAAAATCGAAACAACCCCAATTTGGGAAGCCAGAGCAGGCGATGATATGAAATCTACTTTAGAGCGCTGGGCTTTTCGGTCAGGCGTCCAATTAGATTGGCAAGCGGCGCAAGGCGGTACAGTCAGTGATAATATCAAAGTGCAAGGCTCTTTTGAAGAGGCGGTTCAAGCGTTGATGGCGCGTAACGCGGCGGCTTTAGGATTGGATGCAAATATGAAATCTGCGGCGGGTGTAACAAGAAGCGGTGTATCCCGCGTTTCACACGCCCCGCAACAATTAATTCCAGGCCGTGTTACAAGAGCAAGAGATTCAGCAACAGGTGGAACGGCGAAATGGTCAGCACCTGTGGGAGCTAGCCTACAGCATGTATTACAAGCATGGTCAAAAAGAGCGGGAGTGGAGCTTGTCTGGGAGTCTAATCGGGGCTTTGCTGTCCGCCTTCCTATAAATACAAATGGTAGTTATGAGGACGCGCTTCAATCCTTGTTGAACCAATATGGCGATGAAAAAACACGTCCTAACGCTCAACTGAATAATGACCCAGTAACAGGTCGTCGTACTTTGTTTATTCAATCATCGCGTGTGCTTTAACAATAACGATTAAGAAAAATTTTATCCTATGATTAATATGATTAAATCACCACTTCGAATTTCAACATTGGCTTTAACGGCGGCATTATTGGTGGCGACACCTTTAAAGGCAAAAGAGAAAATTGTAATTGATTTAAAACCAACAACAGGGTGGGCGACGACAATGATCGAAGCACCGTCACCTTCAGATAGCTATTGCGCTTTAACGCGACAATATGATCAAGGGTTAGTTTTTACATTGGGGCAAAATACCCGCGATGAATATTCTTTGGCGTTTGATTTTCAAAATGAAAAGTTGAATACGGATAAGCCGTATAAAATAAACCTACAGCCTGGCCCTGGTCAGTTGCGCGCCTACGAAATACTACCTGCCTCTCTACAGGCTTTGGTTGTTCGTCTTGGGTATGATGAAAATTTTTTACAGGCTTTAGAGAAGTCTAACGAGCTTAAAGCTGAAATTGATGGTAAAAACTATTTGTTTTCCATGGATAATCTTGCTAAAGGGAAGTCAGAACTTAATAACTGTATTGTTGGTTTGACGGGGGAGAGTGTTACAAAAACAGCCGCTAATTTCAGCGCCGAGAAGATTGAAAATGCCGAACCGATTAAGGACATTGTTCAGCCATTGGTAGAACAAGTTGTTGAAGCTCCTTCAGAAGTTATTCAAGCCGTAAAAAAACCTAAAGCAATTTCAATTCCTGCGCCTGAAAAAGTGGCGACCAAGAAAATTGTTGAAGAGAAAGTTGCGGAAAATAAGATAACAGAAAAGGTGAAACAACCTCCCCCAGTTGTGGAAGCCGTTGTTGCGCCAGAACCTATTATTCTTAAAGCAAAGGAACCAAAGCTAGAGATTGCTCAACCAAAGAAAACGGAAACACCAAAAAAGGAAATCCAAATTTCTCGTATTGATAGTCAGAAGTTTTCACCTGTGACACCAAAGGCAGAAATGCCTGTTGTAGAAGCTCCTAAAGTTGAGGCTCTTGCTGTTGTGACTGAGGCCTTACCTGAGGCGATTGTTGCACCAGAACCTGTCATCGTTAAAGCGGTACCAAAAGAAACTAAAGTGGCTGTTGTAGAAGCTCCTGCAGTGAAGAAAGAACCTGCTGAGAAAGAACTAAAGAGCGCCACGCGTGTTTCTGTTGCTCCAGATGTTAAGTCTTCTTCTAGACCGCAAATTATAGCCGCAACAAAGAAGAATTACGGAAGCAGGGCGGCTCCTAAAAAAACTTTAGAGCAGAATAAAGAAACTTCAACCGTGGAAACCTTAGGTAAAGCTGTCGAGAAACCTGTTAATGTCAAAAAAGAACCTGTGAAGCCGGAAGTAATTGTTGAGGCAACGGCGCCTGTTGAAGAGATTGTTATGCCCGCCAAACAAGCAAGAGAGAAGGCGGCGCAAAAAGCGCAAAACCCTCAAGCCCCTCAAATCCTTGCAGAAACGAAAGAGCGTCAATCTAGTGAGATAAAAACAGCAAAGAAGGTGGATCCCGCTCCGCGTCCCCCTGAGGCTACATCACTTAAAGCAGATATAGCTGTTTCAAATGCGAATGATGCAAAGAAAATTGCGGCAGATAAACGTTCTGCAGAAGCGGAGCTTGAACTTCAAAAAGTACAACAAAAGTTGAAGGAGTTAGAAAAAGAAAATTATAACCTTTACCAAGACGCTAAAAAAGCGCGTGGGCAAATTGATACAGCCGTAGTTGAAACAGGTAATGAAGCGTTGAAAAAAATACGCAGCTATGAAAAGAGGCTAGAAGCGGCGCAGGCAGATAACCTCGCCCTTTCAAAAGAGATAGAAAATATGCGTCGTCTGCAAGAAGACGTGCAAGTAAATGCATTGGCTGGTGACCCAAGCTCTCAGCAATCTTTGAAACGATATAATGAAGCTGAACGTGAAATTAAACGTTTAGGTTTACTTTTAGAACAACAACGCCTGTCACATAATCAAGAAAAAGAAGAGCTAGAAGAACTTCTTTTTGATCCTGCTGTGACAGACCAAGCGCAACGTAAAAAACTGGCTGATTTAGAAGCAAAGTTGGCGCAGGCAGAAAAACGGTTGCAAGCTGAAGCTCAAAAAGTCAATAGAGTGGACCCTGCGGTTCAACAAAGATTGCAAGAGATGGAGCTGAGACTAGCTGAATCTAAGAAAAAAGAAGCACAGTTGAAGGCGGAGCAACAAACTTTGAAAGCAAAGCAACAGGCGATTAACCTTGAAGCGCAAAAGAAAGCACAGAAATTAGAGGCGGTTCGTCTTAAAGAAAAAGAGTTGGCCGCCGCCGCTCTTGCTCTGGAGAATAAACGTAAGGCTGTCGCAGAGGCAGAAGCCAAGCTGGTTGACGTGAGACGTAAAGAGCAAGAGATTAAAGCCGCAGAAGAAAAAATGCGTATCGAAGCGCAGAAAATAGCAGAAGCAGAAGCGCGGGTTAATGCGCAACGTATTGAGGCTGATAAAAAGCAGCGCGAAGCTCAAGCATTAGCCGAGCGTCAGGCGGTCGCAAAACGTCAAGCGGAAGAAACACGTCAGGCAGCTGCGAAACGTCAAGCGGCAGAAAAACTTATTGCGGCGCAAAATAACCGTGTAGCCAAATCCCCTGTTGCGCAAGCGATATCTGCCCCGACGAAAGCGGTCTCAGTTGTACCGACGCGCGCCGCTGTAGCGGCTCCTGCGTCTATTCCTTCTTTTGGACAAAGTAATATTCAACAATTGCTTAATCAGTCTGGGCTATCTAGTGTTTCTTCGGTGAGGCAACAAGCGGCTGGACGTTATGCGTGGAATGCGGCTGGAATGACAGGTAAGGCACAGGTTTCTAACGCAGGTCAAAATCTTTCACAATTTGCGCAAAGCTATATCGCACAAGAAAAACGTGGATGTCAGGGCGATTTTGCCTCACTTCCTGCACGCGTGCCTACGGGTCAACAAGGTTTCGAAATTGCTTGTGTTGGATCTAATGGTGGTAAATCAGCCTCCGTCGTTTTTGCTAAAAAAGGTAGCTCTTTGATTGCTATCACCCATGAAACAACCGCAGATAATATGGATGCGGCGATAGATGCCCGTGATAAAGTTGCCTCGCGCCTTTAGTTGTTTTACTTAATATGCAGTATTGCCCTTGATAATCGTTGAGGTTCGCGATGTCTTGCGCTATATAGTGCCTATCAACTCCCATTTTATGAAAGAATGTTCATGCGTTTTCTATTTGTTATCTTATCTATTGTTGTTCTGTTGCTGGTGGGCGCCGTTGTTGGCCCCAGTTTTGTTGACTGGAATAAATATAAACCACAAATTATTGAACAAGTTAAAAATGCAACGGGCTTAGATGTCACTGTTGGTGGTGATTTGTCTTTGGCTATACTGCCTAGCCCGCGTGTAAAAATTGAAGATTTGGTTGTTGCCGCACCCCTTAAGAAGAAATTTGAAAATATCTTAAACATGAAAAGCGTAGAGGTAAGCGTTCAATTAATTCCCCTTATAAGAAAAGAAGTAAAAGTTTCTTCTGTGACACTTGTTGCGCCAGATATCCAAATTGAAATTATGCAAGATGGGCGTCCGTCATGGACAACGGATAAATTATCTAAAGCAAGTGCGGTAAGTGAGGCTGCACCTGATGTAGTGAAAGAAAAAACAGCTGCTGCGGCGAATGATGTTTTAGACTCTATTGCGCTTGATAAATTAGAAATTAAAGATGGAAAGCTACAATTTGTAAATCATCAAACAGGAGCGGTTCATTCTGCGCAAGATGTTGATATTGTTTTAAAAGCCAACAGTCTAAAAGGGCCGTTTGATATTAAAGGTGCGTTGGTCTATCAAGATAAAAAAATTGCTATTGATGCAAAAACGGGAAAGTTACCAAAGGGCGACGAGGGGCTAACTATTCAGGCAGAGCTTAGCTTACCTGATGCGGCGACAGCGCTTAACTTTCAAGGGGTGACGTCTATAGCGGAGCCTTATGATGTGCAGGGGCAGATCAATGTCGAAGTGGATTCTCCTGCAAAACTGCAAGCCGTCACTGGGGTTTCATTGGGTGGTTATAGTAAAGCCATCGCGTTGGATGGTTTGTTAACCGCCAATAAAAATCAAGTTACGTTCGATAACTTAAAATTATCTTTGGGTGAATTTATGGGGAATGGAAAATTTTCTATTCAAAACCTGGAGAATAAAAACCCTTTACAAATCAGCGGTGAAATAAAATCTTCATCAGTTTTGAATTTAGATGATTTTATAGCTTCAGATAAAAAGACGGCGAGCTTTAATGGTGGGTTGGTGAAATCCGCCCATGCTCAAACAGATAAGCCTTCATCACAATCTCTTGTTCCGCAAACATTAACGTTGCCAATGGCCGTGGATACGGATGTAAAATTTGATTTAAGCGCCGCGAAATACCAAGGTCAGCTCATTAAAGGTGTTTTTTTAGATCTTAATAAATCTAATAGAGTGACGAAGGCGACTTTTAAGGCGCTTGAATTGCCAGGGCAGGGTAAGGTTGATGGTAGTTTAAATGTTAGTTATGCGTCTTCTTCACAAAGCTCAAAAACAGGGCAGGTGACATACTCTGATCCTTCTGTTTCTTATGCAGTGAATGGTCAAACCAATCAACTGGCTGGGTTTCTTAAGGTATTCGCACCTGAGGCAGATACTAGTGCGGTGACAAAGCTTTATAAAACGGCGCAGTTTAACTTAAAAGGGGCGGTAACTGGAAATACAGTTAGTCTAAAAGATAGTGTTTTAAAATTAGATGATATGATCGTTGGATTGGGCGGTAGTTATAAACCAGCGGCGGCAAGCGGACGTGCCAAAGCCGTGATTGATGTTAGTGTTGATAGCGTTGACTTTGACCGCATTCTGGCGGCGCAAGGTAAGGCGGGTGCTAAGAAACCTGCGGCTTCCAATAGTGGGGCTAAAAGCACCAAAGAAGCTTTAGAGTCTCTCCAAGGCTTTTCTTTACCGCTTGATTTAGGCTTTGACGTTAGCTTGCAAAAAGCGCGAATTAATGGTGATGATTTAAAAGGCTTACGTCTAACAGGTGATTTGACGGGGAAAGCTCTGAATTTAAAAACTGCGTCAGTTAATAATTTCGCAGGCGCGGCCTTTAGTGTTAAAGGAAAGGTTGCAAACTTATCTAATTTAAGCGGTCTTGATCTCAGCCTTTATACAAAAACTAGCAATGTGAAGCAGCTTGCAAGTGCATTAAAAGCAGATGTGTCGAAATTACCCGCTGGCTTAAAATCCTTGGAAGCAACGGTTTCAGGAAAAGGTAATACAGATCAACTTAACTTTAAAGCCAATGTGAAGGCGTTGGGCGGGCAGTTAGATGCAGACGGTATTGCCCAAGATTTACTGGGTACGCCAAGCTATAGTAATCTTGCTATTGGTTTAAAGCATTCTAACCTTGTGAAAGCTATTCAAATTGTATCTCCTGATTTTGAAGGGCAGTCAGGCTTAAACCAAGCGATAAACTTTTATTCAAAGGCCAACGTGAATGGTAAGCAGTATGACCTGTCAGATATGAAAGTGACATTGGGTGATACTAACTTTGGGGGTAATTTAAAAATTAATGCGGGCGCGACCCCCATCTCTGTACGCGGTAATATTGCGGCAGGTAAAATTGCATTAGATAGCTTGTTGGGAGCAAAGACATCATCTGGTGGTAGTGCTTCTTCTGGTGGTTCATCCAAGTCCAGCTCTGGTGGTAAATGGTCAAAAGACCCGATTGATTTATCATGGATGAAAACTCTTGATGTTAATGTTGGTTTAAGCGCGTCTTCTATTACACATGGGGCATGGAATTTCACGAAACCATCAACGGATTTAAAAATTGCGAATGGAAAACTGAATATTAATAGCATGAAAGCGGGTATATTTGGCGGTCAAGCAACGTTAACCACACAAGTGAATGCCTCTCCCCTTAGTTTGTCCTTGAGCAATAAGATGAGCAATATTGATTTGGCCGCGCTTGCGAAAGCGTTAAGTGGATCAAATAAATTAAAAACATCGGGCAGTGTAGATTTTGATATGGATGTAAAATCCGCAGGAGCTAGCTCTCATGCTCTTGTCAATGCTTTGAACGGTAAAGCAAACCTAAATGGTAACGCTGTGACGATTAAAGGGTTTGATTTGGCTAAGTTGGCACGTGGTTTAGCGACTGAAGAAAAGCTGATTACATCTGCAACCAGTCTGGTTAGTGGCGCACTTAGTGGGGGTCAAACAAAGTTTGATACGGTTAAGGGTGTTTACGATATTACCAAGGGTAAAATTGTTGTGACATCAATGGTCATGGAGAATGCCGAGTCTGCGATTAATTCGACTGGATATGCGGACCTTCCGACGTGGCTTATTAATGTTGATAATGTTGTGACGTTGAAAAATGTAACGGACTTAGACCCATTTGAAATTAAGATCAAAGGTTCGTTAAGTAACCCAACAACATTGGGGGCGAACGTGTTGGAAGATTACATAGGGGCAAAAGTTAAGCGTAAAATAAATAAAGAGCTGGGTGATAAGCTGCCAGATATTTTAGGGAATGACGTAACAGATAAGTTGAAGCAATTTGGTATCTTGTCGCAAGATAAAGAGCCTGCACCAAAAGCAGCACCAACACCAGCACAAGAAGTTGCGCCAGTTGATAAAGCACCTGCGCCAAAAGCAGAGCCTAAGAAGATTGAAAAGCCAGCCGATGCGCTTAATCAAATACTTCAAGGGGGTGACCCTGAAGATGCGGTGAATGATTTAATTAAAGGATTGTTTTAAACTATTTAAAACGTAGAGCCGTATCGCGCTAGAAAGATTTATCTTTTTATCTTTCGGGCGTGCATCATCAATCTCGGTTATTAAGGTATTGATTGATTTTTGTTGCGCCTTGGCGATTGCTTTAAACGCTTCCCAAAACGGTTTTTCAATAGACACGCTGGTTGCGTGCCCCGCAATCATGACAGAGCGTTTAACGATAGGTGCGTTGAGAATGTCTGAAAGTTCTTCAGGCATTTAAGCTTTCGGACCAATCATGGTGAGCGGGTCAACCCATTTATCAAACTGTTCTTCGGTTAACAAACCAAGATTTACACCTTCTTCTTTTAAGGTTGTTCCATTGTTATAGGCGGTCTTGGCAATTTTCGCTGCGTTATCATACCCAATATGTGGGTTGAGCGCGGTGACCAGCATCAATGAGTTTTTCATCAGCTCTGTAATACGGGTTTCGTTCGCTTCAATACCGTTCACGCAGTTCTTGGTAAAGCTATTGACGCTATCACTAATTAAACGAATAGATTGCAACACATTATAAATCATCACTGGTTTATAAACGTTCAGCTGAAAATGTCCTTGGCTGCCTGCCATAGTGACGGTTGTATGATTCCCCATCACTTGCGTACAAACCATCGTCATGGCTTCACACTGTGTTGGGTTGACTTTACCCGGCATGATTGAGGAGCCAGGCTCGTTCGCAGGAAGAGAAATCTCGCCAATACCAGAGCGTGGACCAGAACCAAGCAAGCGAAGGTCATTAGCGATTTTCATCAGGGAAACAGCGATTGTATTCAGCGCACCAGATAACTCCACCATCGCATCATGCGCGGCTAAGGCTTCAAATTTATTCTCTGCCGTTTGAAACTCTAACCCTGTAATCTCGGAGACATGCTCAGCAAATTTTTCAGCAAAACCAATCTTACAGTTAATACCTGTTCCTACGGCTGTACCACCTTGGGCAAGTTCCATCAGGCGAGGCATGGTGGTTTCAATACGCGCGATTCCATATTCGATTTGCTTGGCATAGGCAGAAAACTCTTGCCCTAAAGTCAGCGGGGTAGCGTCTTGTAAATGGGTACGGCCATTTTTTACAATGTCTTTAAAGGCAGCTACTTTTTTCTCTAAAGCTTCATGTAAGTCACTTAAGGCAGGAATTAACGCGCCATGGACTTGCTCCGCCGCGGCTATATGCATGACGGTTGGGAAAGTATCATTCGATGATTGTCCCATATTAACATGGTCATTGGGGTGAATAGGGGACTTACCACCGCGTTTACCTGTTGCTTGTTCATTAGCGTAACCAGCAATCACTTCATTGGTGTTCATATTACTTTGTGTGCCGGATCCTGTTTGCCAAACAACAAGAGGGAATTGATCGGCCAATGTGCCATCAATTATTTTATCTGCGGCATCAACGATAGGGGTTCCAATGTCTTTATCCATTGTACCAACGGCCATATTGGTCAACGCGGCGGCTTTCTTTTGAATCCCAAGGGCGCGAACAAGGGCGGCGGGCATTGTCTCTATCCCAATGGCAAAGTTTTGGATACTGCGTTGTGTTTGCGCGCCATAATAAGCATCGGCAGGAACGTTAACCTCGCCTAGGGAGTCTGTTTCAATGCGTGTCTTATTTGTCATTTTTTATTCCTTATTATTTTAGTTCAGTTTGTTTATTTTATTTCTTTAAAATTGTGACATGCCCCATTTTACGGCCGGGTTTGACATCAGTTTTGCCGTAAAGGTGGATATAGGTGTTATCCATGGCTTCATATTCTGACAGATTATTCACATCATTACCTATTAAGTTATGCATTTCGGCGTGGCTATGTGGAGCAGGCGCGCCAGCAGGCAAGCCAACAACGCATCGCACATGGTTTTCAAATTGAGAAACCTTACATGCATCAATGGTCCAATGGCCGCTATTATGTGTACGCGGTGCAATTTCATTGGCTATCAGCGTACCGTCTTTGGTTACGAATAGTTCAAGCGTCAGAACGCCAACAAGATTAACCGCCTCGGCGATTCTTCCAACCATCTGCGTGGCTTCGACTTGTAAGTTTTTAGGTAAGGCGGCGGGGTAAAATGTTTTATTTAAAATATGGTTTTTATGTTCATTCTTGACGGGTGGGTAAGCAACGATATTACCTTTTATATCACGAGCAACGATTATAGAGACTTCATAGTCAAAATCTATCACACCTTCTATTACGGCTTCATCGGTATTTAAACTTTCCCAAGATTCTAAAGCTTTACTGCTATCTTTATGAAATATTTGACCTTTTCCATCATAACCGAAACGTGCCGTTTTAATAATGCATTGTTTTGCATTCCAATTTTCAAGCGTTTGACTAATATCATCGGCGTTATAGCAGGGTGCCCATGGTGCAGTAGGAATATCGATAGAGTTTAAAAACTCTTTTTCTTTCAATCGATTCTGCGATACTTCTAAAAGCTTACTATCAGGATAAACAGGCTTTAACGTCTTTAAAAATTCTATGGTTTTTAGGGGGATATTCTCAAACTCATAACTAATCACGTCGACTTGTTCAGCGAAAGCTTTTAAGGCTTGCTCGTCTTCATAACCCGCGCAAGTAAAGTGCGGCGTGACAAGGCTGGCGGGGCAGCCTTCTTCGGGGCAGTAAATATGGGTGTTTATGCCCATTTTCGTTGCCGCCATGGCAGACATCATTCCCAGTTGCCCACCACCTAAAATACCTAATATTTTTGAATTATTTGTCATGCTCTTTTATGCCGTGACCGACATCATTTATCAAGCGTGATGTTTATGTTGGCTCTTCTGCAACGCTGTCTGTGTGATCTTGACGGTATTTTTCGAGGCGTGCTTGAACGTCATTATCAAAGGCGCCAATAATAGAAGCGGCTAATAAGCCTGCGTTTTTTGCGCCTGCTTCACCAATTGCCAATGTCCCAACAGGGATGCCGCCTGGCATTTGAGCAATAGACAAAAGACTATCCATACCTTTTAGAGCCTTACTTTTTACGGGAACTCCTAAAACCGGAAGAGATGTCCAGCTGGCTGTCATTCCTGGTAAATGTGCCGCACCACCTGCGCCTGCAATAATCACCTTAAGTCCACGTTCCTTTGCGCCTGTTGCATAGTCGCGCATACGGTCGGGCGTGCGGTGCGCAGAGACGATCTTAACTTCGTGTGGAATTTTAAGGTCGTGCAGTGCTTCATGGGCCTTACTCATGGTTTCCCAATCAGATTGAGAGCCCATAATGATGCCTACTAACGGATTTGGGTCGCTATGTGTCATGTTAAAGCCATTTCTATTTATAAAGGAGGGTAGAATGTCTTATTTCAACAAATTAATCAAGATGGTTGTAATATCACCTCGCCCTCTCGCTTACGGGTATGGCGGCTTTAATAAGCTAAGCTATGATATCAGGGATAAGCTGTGATTTGATCTTTTGAATTTGATCTTTCAGCATTAGTTTCTTCTTTTGAAGGCGCTTCATTTGGAATAAATCAACGGCGGCTGTGCTTCGAAGACGGTCAATAACGTCATCAAGATCCTTATGCTCGTGTTGTAATTCAACAAGCCTTTCTTCGAGTTCAGTGATATCTTCCATTAAATTATTCTGGTGTGACCTAAAGTTATTTATTATGTGATTTAGACCTAATATCATATCACAAAATTGAAATAAGTGGTAGAAAAAGAATAAAATCTCTGAAATTTCTTTTGGATTAGAGGGGTTTATAGGATACAACTCTAAGCATGAATCAGAAAAAATCAAAAAGAATCGGAATATTAACAAGTGGCGGCGATTGCGCGGGATTGAATGCGGCTATTCGTGCCGTGGTGCATAGCGCAACGCACAAGGGCTGGGAGGTTATTGGCCTTATTGATGGAACGGCGTGTCTGTTGGGAGAGGAGCCTGATGTTAGAACGCTAACGCCAGCTGAGTTCGATGGAACAGTTATGCGAATGGGGGGTACGATACTTGGTACCACAAATAAGGGTGACCCGTTTCATTTCCCGATGCCTGACGGAACTTTTAAAGACCGTAGCGGTGAAATTATAAATAATTGTAAAAAACTAGGGCTGGATTGTATTATTGGTATTGGTGGTGATGGTTCACACGCCATTTTGCGTCGTTTTGCGCAACAGGGCGGTGTGCCGATGGTCGGTATCCCAAAGACGATTGATAATGATATTGGTGAAACCGAAACATCTATTGGGTTTGATACGGCGGTGTCTGTGGCAACAGAAGCGTTAGATCGATTACAACCAACGGCGGCCTCGCATGACCGTGTGATGATTTTGGAAGTGATGGGGCGTGATGCAGGGCATATTGCTTTGGCAGCAGGTATTGCGGGCGGTGCCGATGTTATTCTTATCCCCGAGATTAAATATTCGATTGAGCATATTGCGGCTAAAATTAAAAAAGTAAAAACAAAAGGGCGTAACTTTGCGCTGGTTGTTGTGTCAGAAGCCGTGAAAACAGCGGATGATAAACCCTATATGGTGACGCATACAGACGGACAAAAACGTTATGGCGGTATCGGTAATTATTTCAGTGAAGAAATTTCTAAAGCGACAGGATTTGAAGCACGTGTTACCGTCTTAGGTCATGTTCAGCGTGGCTCTCCACCAACGTATAATGACCGTTTATTGGCCACGGCTTTTGGTGTGAAAGCAGTAGAGTTGGTTGAACAAGGTAAGTTTGATAGAATGGTGGCGTGGAAAAACCGTGAAATCGTTGATGTTGCGATTGAAGATGCGATTGCCGCTTATCAGGAGGTTGATCCTGATAGCACCATGGTTAAGACAGCCCGTGGAATGGGGATCTCTTTTGGAGATAAACCGACAGACTAAATATAAAAAGCAGAAAGAAACATAATAATGAATGCTGATTATATAAGACAATCATTGAGTGATGATGAAGAACTTATCCATATTGCTCGGTTTCATTGGATGTATGTCGTTGGGGCGTGCATGAACGTGTTGTTCAGTTTTGCCTTAACGATTTTTATTATTGTAATGGCACTTAAATTTGAGCCTCTAATTTTTGGTACAGTTAACCAAGGCGTAGGCTTTACCGACCAAGTTATGAATCTTCATGCTGGTGTGAAAATTCTCGCTTTCTTTATTTTCGTTATGGGGCTTTTGAAGTTTGCACAGATGATGATTATCAAGGCCACAACAGAAATTGGTGTGACTGACATTCGTCTTGTTTATAAACGCGGGCTTGTTGCGCGCGCGGTTGGTGAAATTAATATCGACCGTGTTGAAGGGGTTAATGTCCTCCAAGGTATTTTGGGCCGTATGCTTGGCTATGGCCGTGTCATGGTGCGTGGTATGGGGGTTGGTGAAGTGATTTTACCGCCTATCGCACAACCTATCCGTTTTAAAAAGGCGATTGAACATGCCCGAACCAAGGCGAAGAAAAAAAACAACATGGTTGTTATGCCGACAGCAACACCAGAACAGTAAATTCTATTCATTTATTTAAAAGGAAGCTCTCATGACAAAATGGGATAAATCAAAACTTGTTTCACGTTATGTGACCGAAGGGGCGAAGTCTGCACCGCATCGCTCATACTATTATGCGATGGGTATGACGGAAGAAGAAATTCATCAACCTTTGGTCGGTGTAGCGACTTGCTGGAACGAGGCCGCGCCCTGTAATATCGCGCTATCGCGTCAGGCGCAGGCGGTTAAAAAAGGTGTGAAAGCCGCCGAAGGTAGTCCGCGTGAATTTACAACTATTACTGTAACAGACGGTATTGCCATGGGGCATGAAGGCATGCGCTCTTCTTTGGTGTCGCGTGAGGTGATTGCAGATTCTGTTGAGCTAACCATGCGGGGGCATTGTTACGATGCGCTTGTCGGTTTAGCGGGCTGTGACAAATCTCTACCGGGGATGATGATGGTGATGCTTCGTCTGAATGTACCATCTGTCTTTATGTATGGTGGCTCAATTTTGCCTGGTAAATTCCGTGGTAAAGATGTGGATGTTATCTCTGTTTTTGAAGGGGTAGGAAAACACGCCAGCGGTGAGTTTTCTGATGAAGACCTCAAAGAGCTTGAATGTGTAGCTTGTCCGTCTGCGGGGGCATGTGGTGGGCAATTTACCGCCAATACCATGGCGTGTGTGTCGGAAGCGATTGGTTTGGCTTTACCGAATAGTGCGGGTGCGCCCGCGCCCTATGAAAGTCGTGATGATTATGCGGTTCAATCGGGCAAAGCGGTGATGAAGCTTATCGAAATGAACTTGCGCCCGCGTGATATTGTGACACGTAAATCATTTGAAAATGCGGCGGCGATTGTCGCGGCGACAGGGGGATCAACTAATGCAGGGCTTCACCTTCCTGCGATGGCGAACGAATGCGGGATTGATTTTGACCTTCATGATGTGGGAGAGGTTTTTAAACGTACCCCATTGATTGCAAATTTACGCCCCGGTGGTAAATATGTAGCGAAAGACTTATTTGATGTCGGCGGTGTTGGTATCGTGATTAAAGAATTAATTGATAATGGCTTCATGCATGGTGATTGTATGACTGTGACAGGCAAGACGCTGGCAGAAAATTTGGAGGGCGTGAGCTTGCCCAAAGATCAAGATGTTGTGTTCCCCGTGTCAAATCCTATTCACCCAACGGGTGGTGTGGTGACATTAAAGGGGAATTTATGCCCTGAAGGGTCAATCGTTAAAATAGCAGGTTTAGAAGAGCTGATTTTTGAAGGGCCTGCCCGTGTGTTTGAAGGCGAGCAAGCCTGTTTTGATGCGGTGCAAAATAAAGAAATTAAAGCAGGGCAAGTGCTGGTGATTCGTAACGAAGGGCCGCGTGGTGGACCGGGTATGCGGGAGATGCTTTCCACAACTTCCGCTATTTACGGGCAGGGGTTGGGCGATAAAGTTGCCTTGATTACCGATGGTCGCTTTTCTGGTGGAACGCGTGGTTTCTGTGTTGGGCATGTTGCGCCCGAAGCCTATGTTGGTGGTCCTATTGGCTTGCTGGAAGATGGTGACATTATTCGCATTGATGCCGAAGCAGGTACAATGGAAGTAAGGCTAAGCGATGATGAGCTTGCGACACGCAAGAAAAACTGGACACGTCATGAGCATCAATACCAATCGGGAGCGATATGGAAATATACTCAGACGGTAGGAAGTGCCGAAAAAGGCGCTGTCACCCATGGCGGCGCAAAGGCCGAAGCCCATACTTTTGTGGATTTATAGGCTTTTCGGGCAATGTTGGGTTTTCATTGGCTGGGCTACTCTATAGAATTATAGTCTAATCAACCTAAAAGGTTAATCTATGATTGTCGCTCACTGTTTAAAGCAGTTTACTATTGTTGCCTGTTTCTTGTTTGTTTCCTTATGGGGGACATCAAGTCAATCTATGGCGCAGACGAATGTAAACAGCATTAAAGACAAAGCTATTACGCAAGAAAAGTTACTGCCTGAGTCCTCGTCACTTGTCGTGCGGGCGAGCCTTACGTCGGCGCTTGAAGTTGGGCGTATTAATGATTTAAAGTTTTATGACGCGCCAGGAATGAAAGCGTTTTATGAGTCCCGTGGGTATGAGCCTGTCTGGATTAAAAACTCACTTTTCGGTAAGCAAAAGACAAATAGTATTTTAAAAGCGCTGGAAAATTCTTGGACGCATGGTTTAAACCCTAATCAATATCATGTTGTCGAAATTCGTCAGTTGATGGACGAAGTAAAAGGTAAAGACCGTTTCCAACTTGATCTTGTTTTGAGTGATGCGTTGGTACGTTATGGTCGTGATATGAGCGCGATGCGCGTTAACCCTAAAGCTATTGGGCAACGGTCACGTTATTGGCGCAAGCCTTTGCGTGCGATTGATGTTCTTGACCATGTTTCCAGTCAGACTGATGTAACGGCGGCAATGAAAAGTTTAGAACCAAAAGGGCAGCTTTATAAGAGGCTTCAAGAAGAGTTAAACACGCTTTATCAAACAACAACGCCACAAGAAAAAGAATCCATGGTTCATATAAATGGTATTGTTCGCCCAGGTGCACATAAGAAATCTGTGTTGTCTATTCGTAACCGCATGGGCTTTAACGCAGATAACGCGCCACAAGGGGCATATTACTATGATGATCAGTTAGCGAGCGCCGTCATGGCTTTTCAAAAATCTCATGGGTTAAAGCCTGATGGTATTGTCGGGCGGCAAACTGTGAAGTTAATGAATATTACCCGCGAAGATAAGATTAATCAGGTGCTGGCAAACTTAGAACGATTGCGCTGGGTCGAGCAAAATAAACCCAACCGTTACATCATGGTGAATGTGCCCTCTGCGACACTTTGGGCGGTTGAAGATGAAGAGGTAAAGCTTGAGATGCCCGTTGTTGTTGGGCGCCCAAAAAGACCGACCAATATTTTCTCTACGCAAGTTACGGGTATTCGCTATAATCCAACATGGACGGTACCACCGACAATTAAACGTGATGATTACTTACCGAAACTTCGTAAAGACCCTTACTATCTTTCTGATCGTGGGATTGAGTTGATGGAGGGTGGGCAAACGATTGATCCCGGGCAAATTGATTGGAAGTCAAAAACATGGGGTGAGGTAAATGCTATGCGTATGGTACAAGGGTCAGGAAGAACTAATCCGCTTGGTCGGGTTCGGTTTTTGATGAATAACCCGTTTAATATTTACCTACATGACACCACGACAAAGTCATATTTTAAACGCGCGGACAGGGCGCTCAGTTCTGGCTGTATTCGTCTTGAAAAACCAATAGAGCTTGCAGATTTTGTTTTAAACCCGAATGATAATTGGTCACCCGAAAGACGTGATGAAATTTTAAATCGTGGGAAGTTAAAAGAGGTTTATGCGCAAAAACCATTACCCGTTTATATTCTTTATCAGACTGTCTGGTTGGGAGAACACAACCAAATTGTTTATGGTGCAGATATTTACGGGCATGATACGACGCTTATAAAAGCATTATCGGAAATAGATGGTGTTGCCATTCCTGTTGCCGCTGATGAAGCAACTAAAACAGCGCAAGTGAATTAACGAGTTAATTAAAAGGTGAGGTTTCTATTGATTTGTTAACTTTTCAGCGGTAGAATCAGTATTTACAGGGTAATCTTTCTGATTATCTTTCTTACGTTAATATTATCATAATCTTAGTTCGGTATATTTAAACAATAATTCAAATTTATAAAATTAGGGGTCAGAAACGTGTTTGATGACATTGAAACTACTATAAATCAAAATTCAACAGATAAAACATTAGATCGTCGTTCCTTTCTTGGAATAGGCGCAGCCACTTTGGGGGGCGTTCTTATCCCTGGTTTAAGTACGGCGGCATCGGCGGCAAACTTTAAAACAGGTATTATTGATACAGGGTCTAGACGCCTATCTTTTCGGAATATCCATACTGGAGAGAGTTTCTCGGGCGTTTACCGTGTTGGTAATAAGTATCTACCAGATGCGTTTAAACAAATTAATATGGTGTTGCGTGATTTTAGAACGAATGAAGTCCAGTCAATGGATCCACGCATGATTGATATGGTTTACACCATACATCGTATGACAGAGCGTAGTACACCTTTTGAGATTATATCTGGCTATAGGTCACCCAAAACAAACTCAATGTTGCGTAAGAACACGTCTGGTGTGGCGAAGAAATCCCTTCATATGCAAGGGCGGGCCATGGATCTTCGGATGGAAGGCTTCTCTACAAAGCGTATTCGTGATATCGCTAAAAACTTAAATGCAGGTGGTGTGGGGTATTATTCAAAGAGTGATTTTGTTCATATAGATTCTGGTGATGTTCGTAGCTGGTAGTCTTAAAAACAACCCCTTACTCCAAAACTTCTTGCCTTCATAATAACTCTCAGTAAGATGCTTTTCATACTATTTTGAAAGGCATTATCCATGATTTTTATCGCCTTGGGCGCAAATTTACCAAGCCGTTTTGGCTCTCCTGTAGATACTATAGAAGCGGCGAAAGTAGCTATTGAAGCATGTGGTATTAAGATTGTTCAATCGTCACGAATCTGGCTGACCGCTCCTGTTCCTTTTGATGCGGGTCAGGATTGGTATCATAATGGTGTCATTGCCGTTGAAACTGATTTGTCTCCTTCTGGCTTACATCAAGAAATGTTGAATATAGAAGAAGAATTTGGTCGCGTTCGTACGGTTAAAAATGCACCACGCCTTTTAGATTTAGATATTATTATCTATCATAATGATATTATTGCGGAAGGTGAGCGGCTCATTGTTCCTCACCCACGCATGCATGAAAGATTGTTTGTTCTTAAACCTTTACAGGATATTGATAAGAACTGGGTTCATCCAAAGATAAGGCAAAATATTGATACTATGCTGGCGGCTTGTTCTAAAGATCAGAAAGCCAAACCGATGAGGGAAACGTCAGATGATTGATTTTACAAAAGGGCCCCTTATCATGGGGGTGGTGAATGTGACACCAGATAGTTTTTCTGATGGCGGGAATTTCCTTGACCCGCAACTGGCGATTAACCATGGCCTGAAACTATTGGAGGAGGGCGCAGATATACTCGATATAGGCGGGGAATCAACCCGTCCGAACGCGAAGGCTGTGACTCCAGAAGAAGAGCAACGGCGGATTTTACCTGTTATTGAAGGGTTAAAAAAGATCAAGCCAGAGGCGCTTATTTCTGTTGATACCCGTCATGCGACTACGATGCAAAAAGCGATAGATAAAGGAGTAGATATTGTAAATGATATTAGTGCGTTAACGCATGACCCTAAGTCCTTGTCTGTGGTAAGTAAGGCGCAAGTACCAGTCATTTTAATGCATATGCAGGGCACGCCTGACATGATGCAAATACGGCCCAGCTATGATGATGTTGTGCAGGAAATTTATGATTATTTACAAGACCGAATAACCGCCTGTGTGGCTGCTGGTATAGACCGTAAAATGATAATTTGTGACCCTGGAATAGGGTTTGGTAAAACATTAGAAGATAACCTGAAGATACTGAAAAATATCAATAAATTTAGTTCATTAGAGTGCCCCGTTCTTTTGGGGGCATCGCGTAAGAGTTTCATTGAAAAAATCTGCCCAAATACCCCAGCAGACCAGCGTTTAGCAGGCTCTCTTGCGGCGGCGATTCATGGGGTTGGGCAAGGTGTGCAGATATTTCGTGTTCATGATGTCAAAGAAACCAAGCAAGCCTTCGCCGTTTGGCAGGCGATAAATAAGGTTTAATTTCCCTAAAGTTAGTAATTTATAAGCTTTTTAGGTTATAATTATAGAAATTATTAATAGGGATCGATTTTGGGACAATTTTTATCAAAAGCATTTGTTAGGGCTGCAGTGGTAAGTACGGCTCACGCCACTCTTGCGACATTAAGTGGAGCGATTGCCGAAACACCTGATTTATCTACAAGTAAGTCAGGTATTGAAACTCAACTAAATTTACAAAGTAATAATACATTTTATATACCCGGAATAGGGGTACGTATTGATGAGGCTTGCGAAATGACTGACGCTGGTGATGCTCATTGTACGATGGAGGTTATTTATGGCGCAGATACAAGGGTTCAAACTGCACAGGTGATGTATGAAACCGATGGTGGAGAGAATTTAACGGGTATTACAGCAATAGCAGAAAATGGTAAGTTTTTTGATGTAGCATATAGTCGATTGGATGAAAGAATGGCTGCATTGTCTACGCCTCATAACGAGGCTCTATTAGAGGAAGCAGAAGCAGGTGGCTTTGATACTATAACAGCTAGGATACAAAGTAATTTAGATGCTTATCGTCACCCTAAAACTTCAATTTATGAAGCGATGCAAGAAGGCGGCGACCCATCTTTGCACAGTAAACTTCAACTCTTAGATGGTGTTGTAAAAATTGATAGAGGTGAAGCTGTTCATTCTGCGACGCAAACCAGTTGTACAGTGATTCCTGTAGCTGGAGCGGAGACCACAAGCTATGATGTAGATGTGCCTGAAAGTTATAGGTCACTCTGTGTTCAGCAAGGCTTTAATAAAGGGGGGAATGTCACAACAACGGTAGCAATCTCTGGCTTAACGGATGGTGGCGCACTTCAACAAGCAAACTTCATGGATGTTCGGTCTATAGAGGTTATTGGCGCGGCTAATCCTGCGCAAACGAGTGTTTTTGATGAAAGATTACATGGACTGCTAGATAATTTAAATGGAAACCCTGCGGCCTATATAGTTAGTGATCCATCGCCTTAACCTTCCAAGGGAAATCAGGCGTGGAGTTATCAGGTGTGAATTCATATAAAACACAATTTTCAATGATGTCACATTCTGCGTTGTATAATCTATAAAAACCGCGAAATACACCGCCATGACAGACGATAAGTACAGGGCCGTCTTTTTCTAATGCCCAGTTGATACCGTCACGAATACGCACCGCAAACTCATTATGCGTTTCGCCACCTGGTGGGTTTTCACCACTGAAAAAACGTGGGCGAATTATGTCCCAAGGCTCCCCATGCCAATCTCCCAAATGATGCTCGCCTAGTAAAGATGTTTCATACATCGGCAATTGTAGATTGTGATTTATTATTTCTGCAGTATGGCGCGCACGTTCTAGGTGTGAATGAATGATTTGAACAGGCTTTGGTTGGAGGGCTTCAACGGGGGTGATTGCCTGTTGTGCTTGCTCTTTGCCCAAGTCTGTTAATTCAACATCCATATTGCCACTAAAATACCCATCTCTATTGGCGATAGATTCTCCATGGCGGATCATATAAAATTTTTTAGCTGTTATCATTTATATCACCACAATTTTATCGCTACGTTTTTTCAGTGTTGCTACTAAAGAATAACCCGCCAACATTGAGCTTTTGGGATTGGAAGGATCAGGCGCATTTGCCACCGATGTTTTTATCGTGCTGCTGCCGCCTTTGACGGTTATGTCGTGGCAATTTCCTTGTGCATTGGGGTCTGCCCAGACTTCCACTTGTGTGCGTTCAGGGCCAATGCCTGCCAGTGATAAGGTTGCCGCAACATTAACGTTGGCAGGAAAGGCTTGGGCGGCTTCTAAGGCGCTGCCTCTAAAGATAAGCGTGTTTCCCTTTATTTCATCCAAATCAATATTTTTTTGTTTAATATAGGGCGCGCCTTTTAACCCACGGGGCGGTTTTGTGGTGGCGATGGTCGCACTGTCTATGCCGGCGAAGTTTAATGCGGATATCGCATCTAACCCTGCAATTGCCCCTGACGGTACCATGATGCGCCCTGCTGATTTTTTTGCCATGTCATTTATTTCTGGAGAGAGTAAAAGGGCACAAGCACTTATCATGAGTAAATCTTTATCCCGCTCTAAAGTTTCTTTTGCCAGTGCAGGCACGACTTTCGGTGGCAAGCATTCGACCACGATATCACAAGTTTCGGCAAGGTCGCCAAAGCTCATGTTGGGGACGCCAAAGTCAGGTTCATCTAAATCGGATACGCCAACAAAATCGTAATATTCAATACCGTCACGTAAGGCATCGCAAACGATTGAGCCCAACGCGCCACATCCTGCGACACCAATTTTCTTTGTCCTGTTCATGTTGGTTCTCTTTGTTGTTTAATTTTAAAATATATATAAGTTAATAAACATGGAACAATGGACAGATCAAGGCATAGTGTTAAGTGCGCGCCCCCACGGTGAAGGCGGGGCGGTTGTGTCTTTATTGACAGAAAACCACGGCCGGCATGCGGGTTATGTCCATGGGGCAATGTCATCGAAAAAGCGAGGTTATCTTCAGCAAGGCTCGCAAGTTAAGGCTCAATGGAGTGCGCGTATCTCTGATAGCCTCGGTACATATACGCTTGAGCCTGAACGAGGCTTACCTGAGGGCGTATTGGAAGACTCGCTAAAGCTCGCGGCGCTTTTATCGGCTTGCGGTCTTTGTGATGCGTCTTTGCCAGAGCGCGACGGGCATGCAGGGCTTTATCATGGGTTTATTGCGCTGATGGAAATGCTACAAACGGACCATTGGAGCGCAGCCTATATCATGTGGGAAATTTCTTTATTGAAGGAGTTAGGCTTTCATCTTGAGCTAGGAAAATGCGCTGGTGGCGGTGATATTGATACGCTTTGCTATGTCAGTCCAAAAACAGGGCGGGCGGTCAGTAAGGCGCAGGCTGCGCCTTATAAAGAGAAATTATTGGAGCTACCTAACTTCCTTCGTCCTGATAATGTACGTGATGGTGCGGTGGGGGATAAAGAAGATATCGTCCGTGGACTTAAGATGACGGGGTACTTCTTAGAACATTGGGCATTTATCCACCATGCCAAGGGCGTACCAGAGGCACGCCTGATGTTTGAAGAGAGATATTATAACAAGATATTGACATAAAGACTGATGTTTATTATGTCTTTAATATGAAGTTACGGACATTCTTATTATTTACCCCTTCTCCAAACTTAGAAAAAGCTTTTGGTCATGATATTTTACGTCAAATTTTTGTAGAGTATGCTTCGCAATTTCAAGGGAAGGGTAATAGGGAGATTGACGCTAATAAAAACTATATTGAATTAGAAGCAAATCTGCCTATTGGAGAAATAGATAGGCAATCTGATATTATAATAAAAAAACTTGTTCAGGCCAATTTAGCGTTTAAAGAGGCGGCGGAGGCCTCTGGAACCCCAATAGGAGCTGTATGGCATTTTAGCTTTGCTGAATCTTCTCATGATATTTTACGTGTTATTGCTTTTGGTGAAACGAAGCCAGATACAGGTTTACTCACAAGAACGGCGGCTCCTTCTTAAAAAAATCGTGGCATCTTTTGTCTGCTTAGTGGTAAAAGCTATACATGGCCAAGCGTAAGGAACCAACTATAGAGTCCAAAATCATTGACGAACCGATGGGTAAGATGCTGTCTGAGCGTTACTTATCTTACGCGCTCTCGACAATTATGGATCGTGCTTTGCCTGATGTCCGTGATGGAATGAAGCCCGTTCACCGTCGTCTTCTTTATGCAATGGCGCAACTGAACCTAAAACACGACACTCCCCCTAAAAAGTCTGCGCGTGTTGTCGGTGATGTTATTGGTAAATATCATCCGCACGGTGATAGTTCGGTTTATGACGCGATGGTGCGTTTGGCGCAGGATTTTTCTGTGCGTTACCCTATGGTTGATGGTCAAGGAAACTTTGGGAATATTGATGGCGATAATGCTGCTGCGATGCGGTATACTGAAGCACGTTTAACCCGCGTCGCTCAATTAATGCTGGAAGGTATTAATGAGGATGCGGTTGATTTTCGGGCGACGTATGATGGCTCAGAAAATGAGCCAGTGGTTCTACCAGGAATGTTCCCGAATATTCTAGCGAATGGGTCAAGCGGAATTGCCGTAGGTATGGCGACAAATATTCCACCTTTTAATGTGGCTGAACTGTGTGAAGCCTCACTGGCGATGTTAGAGAATGACCTTGATGCTAAAGGCTTAGCTAAAATTATTAAAGGACCAGATTTCCCAACAGGTGGTACGTTAATTGAGCCTAAAGCCAATATTATTAAAGCTTATGAAACGGGTAAAGGCGCGTTTCGTATGCGCGCCAAATGGGAACGCGAAGATTTAAAACGTGGCACGTATCAAATTATCGTCACTGAGATTCCGTACCAAGTTCAAAAATCAAAACTTATTGAGAAAATTGCGGAGTTAATTAACGCTAAAAAAATCCCAATGTTGGATGATGTTCTTGATGAAAGCGCGGAAGATATTCGTGTTGTTCTTGTGCCGAAGAATGGCTCCGTTGATGCTGATTTACTGATGGAGGTGTTGTTTCGCTCGACGGATCTTGAAACACGTTTCAATATGAATATGAATGTGCTTGAAAATGGTGTTTGTCCGCGGGTGATGCCTTTGAAAGAAGTGCTTCAATCGTGGCTGGACCACCAACAGGTAGTTCTTGTTCGTCGCTCGCAATTTCGCCTTGAAAAAGTCCTTCATCGTTTAGAGGTCTTAGAGGGATTCCTGGCTGTTTATCTAAACGTTGATAAAGTTATTAAAATAATCCGTACCAAAGACAAACCGAAGCAAGAGTTGATTAAAGAATTTAAACTAACGGAAGTGCAAGCGGAAGCTGTTCTTAATATGCGATTACGCTCACTGAACAAACTGCAAGAGATTGAGTTGCAGGGCGAACATGATGAGTTATCTAAAGAACGTGATGAGTTACAAAAACTGATTAAATCTGAAGCTCGTCAATGGACGAGAATTAAAAAACAGATAAAAGAACTATATGAAGAATTTGGTCCAAAGACCGCACTTGGTAAACGCCGTACCAAAATTGGTAAAGCGTTAGAACCTGTTGATTTAGAACAGCTTGAAGTAGCGATGATTGAAAAAGAGCCATTGACGATGATTTGTTCAGCCAAAGGGTGGATTAAGGCAATGAAGGGGCATGACCTAGATAGAAAAGCCATCAAATATAAAGATGGCGACCGTGAGAAGTTTGTCATGGAAATCATGACAACAGATAAAGTTTTAATCTTTGGCTCTAATGGTCGTTTTTATACGCTGGGCGGTGATCAATTACCGCCAGGTCGTGGCTTTGGAGAGCCTGTCCGCTTGATGGTTGGGTTGCCGAATGACGCCGATATTATTGATATGGATCTTTATAATTCTGAGGCCAAGATGATTGTTGCCGCCGATGATGGGCGTGGCTTTATTGTAAAAATGGAAGATTGTCTGGCGCAAACGAAGAATGGTAAACGTATTTTGAATGTATCGGGTAAGGTTGAGGCAAAATTGTGTAAACCGATAGAAGGCGGGCATGACCATATCGCTGTGATTGGTAAAAACCGCAAAGTACTTGTCTTTGCGCTTGATCAAATCCCTGAAATGGCAAAAGGAAAGGGTGTTATCCTCCAACGTTATAAAGATGGTGGTTTGTCGGACTTAAAAACCTTTAAATGGGATGATGGTTTGACGTATAAATATGGAACAGGTCAAACTCTTGTCGAAGACTTAAATCCTTGGTTGGGTGAACGTGCCCAAGCTGGACGCCTACCACCAAATGGTTTCCCCAAAAGTAATAAATTTGGATAAACATGTCACAAGATAAAAATATTGCCATTATCGGTTCTGGCATTATTGGCTTAACGTGTGCTGAAATATTGGTAAGTAATAATGTTATACCAACTATATTTTCAGATAAAACAATTAACCAAACAGCATCATATAAGGCGAGTGCTTTATGGGAGCCTTATAAAGTTGAAGATAGTGTTAAAGCTATAGATTGGGCTTTAAGAACATATGATATTTTACAATCAAAAATAAAAAATAATGAAAAAGGATTTTTTGAAACTACTTTTTTTGAGTATTTTGACGAAAAGCCAGATCATGAAGATTGGCATAAACATATTGATACCTTCGTTCTACATAAAAAATCTTTAAAAACTAAAGGGTTTCCTTATGCTTTTGAAGGTAAGGTACCGTTTATGAATGCCCCTGTTATTTTAACGCGAATGGTTGAATCGTTGACTGAATCTGGTGTGCGTTTCAATTATACTCATGTAAACGGATTAAATGATGAGGCGTTGAAAGAGTTTGGTGTTGTTATTAACTGTACTGGAGTAGGGGCTAGCAGTTTTTCAGAAGATAAAGCTTTGAATGCTGTTCGGGGGCAAACTATTGTGGTTTCTAATCCAGGGATAAAAAAATCTACAATATATTGTAAATCTGATAATGAAATTTGCTATATTTTCCCCCGTGGAAAAGATTGTGTTATTGGTGGTAGTTATGAACTTACGAACCTTTCACCAAAAGAAGATAAAAACCTCACGAAAGATATTCTTAATCGCGCCTATTTTTTTGAGCCAAGTTTAGAAGGGCAACCTATATTAAGAGTTAATGTTGGTTTTCGTCCCACGCGCCCTTCCATTCGTTTAGAAAAAGAAGTGGTAGCGGATAAATTGGTGATACATAACTATGGCCATGGGGGAGCAGGGTGGAGCCTTGCTTGGGGCTGCGCTGAAACAGTGTTAAGTTTGCTGAAATAATCTATTAACTTTATTTCAAGAGTTTAAATTTTTAAGGAAACGTAACCTTACCGTCGGTTTTTTTATAAAGTTCTTTTTTGACTTTTCTTTGCTTGGTTACGGCGCGGGTTGATTTATTGGCACCTTCTTCTATCGTAATATTTTCATGAAGTAAGATGATACTAATGCGGCGATTACGTCCGTCGCGTGGATCATCAACAATAAAGTGGTCTGTATCAGCCTTACCTACGACATTATTAATACGTGACGCAGGCAGGCCAGCATTAGTTAATTGACGACGTGATGCATTGGCACGCTCTGCCGATAATTCCCAGTTGGTATAATTTGCATCAGGGCCATAAGGAACGCTATCGGTATGTCCGCGCACAGAGATTTCATTAGGTAATTTTTGAATAACCGAAGATACTTTTCTTAAGATCTTTTTTGTATGAGGGAGCATATCAGCGCTACCGCTCGCAAAAAGTGGTCTGGTTTTTTCATCAATAATTTGAATGCGTAAACCTTCTTTGGTCTGATCAATTTTAAGAGAATTTTTCATCTCTTTTAATTGCGGATTGGATTGTATAGCGCGTTCCAACGCTTCTTGTGCGGCTTTAAAGTTTTCAGCTTCGCGTTTTTTCAGTTCTTCTTCAAAACGTTTATCTGAAATATTAGTTTCTTGGCGTGGAGGTATACTGCCCGGTTTAAGCGAAGGGTCTTGCGTCGCAGGTTTTTCGACCAAAGGCTTAACCGTAGAGGTCATTGCACCTTCAAGTTCAACCGTTGTTCCACCGAGGACACCACCAGCACCGCTTTCACTGCGAGTGATGACGGGGTTGGAGGTGAAATAATTTGCTATCCCAGATTTTTGTTCTTCCGATGTTGAACTGAGCAGCCAGAGCATTAAGAAGAACGCCATCATTGCCGTCACAAAGTCAGCATAAGCAACTTTCCACGCACCACCATGGTGGCCATGACCACCCTTTTTAACCTTTTTAATGATGATAGGTCTGAGTTCGTCTTGCTTATCGGACATTCAATTAACCCCCTTACGATGTTGGTGTAGGAAGTTCGTTAAGTTTTTCTTCTAACTCAAGGAAGGTTGGCTGTACATCATGCGGTAGAAGCTTACGTGAAAACTCGACCGCGACTTGTGGTGCGGCTCCATTTAAGAACGCGATAATACCTGCTTTAATACATTTGTAATACATAATCTCAGTATGGGCACGTGACAGCATCGCATTGGCGAACGGTGCAACAAATCCATAAGAGAGCCAAACACCAAGAAATGTTCCAACTAAAGCAGCACCAATCAATTTACCCAAAATTTCAGGGGGTTGGTCAATCGAGGCCATCGTTTTAATAATACCTAAGACCGCAGCAACAATACCAAGGGCGGGCAGACCGTCTGCCATGGTTTGCATCGCATGGCCTGGATGTTCTTCATGGTGAGAGATGGTCTCAATTTCTTCGTCCATCAAGGCATCAATTTCATGTGGGCTGTCATTACCCAATGAGATAATACGCAAGTAGTCACATAAAAAAACTAGAGCATGATGATTTTGATGAACGGTTGGAAACTGTTTGAAAAGCTCACTCTCTTCTGGTGTTTCTATATGTTGCTCTAAAGATAACCAGCCTTTGGTTCGCGCCAATTTGAATAACGTGAAAAGTAGGCTTAATAAATCAACATAGCTTTGCTTGTCGTGGGCGGCGGGTTGTTTTAAGCAACGAAAATACCCCATTGTTTGCTTCACAACATGCCATGGGTTGGAAATAATAAAAGCGGCGACACCAACACCAAAAATAATCATCATCTCGGCGGGCATGGCAGGTAAAATGGACCCTGTGATCAGGTGCATACCACCTTCAATCCCCGCGGCAACCATAAGGCCACCAAAAGTCATAACAAAAACCATTAATACTGCAATATACTTCATGGGTTTAAGAAATCCTTTCTAAGAAATGAAGACGGGATAAGGATAGCACAAGAATTAAAATAAAAGCATAGAAAATACTTTGAATACCAACATAGTATCTCTTTTTTTCAACGATTTATCAAGGGTGGTAGATAGGAACGCGCTGTAAGTGAAGTGATTCTTACTTGTTAAGCCAGTTGGCAACATCGAGGGCAGAATAGGTTAAAATCATGTCTGCACCCGCACGTTTAAAGCTAAGCAGGCTTTCCATCATAGCGGACTGATAATTTAAAGCACCTGCTTCTGCGGCCAGTCTAATCATCGCATATTCGCCACTAATTTGGTAAACCGCTAAGGGTAATTCAGTTTTTTCACGAAGTTTCGCCAGAATATCCAAGTATGGCATACCAGGTTTCACCATCAAAATATCTGCGCCTTCTTGCTCATCCATCAGTGCATCACGAATTGCCTCGCGTGAATTAGCAGGATCAAGTTGATAGCTTTTACGATGAGCAGGGACATTGACATCATGGCCGAGCGAACATCCCGCGGCATCACGAAACGGACCATAAAAGACAGACGCAAATTTTGCAGCGTAAGCCATTACCGGTACATGGGTAAATCCTGTGACATCCAACGCATGACGAATACCAGAAACTTGTCCATCCATCATGCCTGATGGGGCGACGATATCTGCGCCAGCTTCTGCGGCAATCACTGCCTGCATGGCAATGTTTTCAACAGTTTTGTCGTTATCAACATCACCGTGCCTATTTATCGGGCCGCAATGACCGTGGTCTGTATATTCACAAAAACATAAGTCTGCCGTTATGGCAACATCGGGCGCGGCTTGTTTGGCGCGGTCAATCATACGCGCCAATAAACCATTCGGGCTCATAGAATCTGATCCATTATGGTCTTTATGATGGGACACACCAAATAACATGACTGAGCGAATACCAAGCTCTTGCGCTTCCTTCATTTTGGCGGTTAAGGTTTTTTCTGTTTCACGCACCACACCAGGCATAGATTTAATCGCCACGGGTGTATCAATATCTTCTTCAACAAAAATCGGATAAATAAGATCGCTGACTTGAACTTGGTTTTCCCTAACCATGTCGCGAACTGCACTATTTTGGCGAAGGCGGCGCATACGAACATGCGGAAATGCATTCTCTGTCAAACGTTTATGCTTCATCAGCTCAGCATGACTTTTCGGTTCAGTCATTGCATCGGGGAGGAGGTGTTTTAGCTTGTCAGAGGTTTTATCGGTCATAATATATTGTGTTTTATGTAATGTTAAAAAGCATTTAATACTTAGTCTTTATTATATTGTATAGGGATTGTAAATCATCTTTTTGTCTGACATCATATACATAGAATTTATAAGGGAGAACGGCTTTGTCCACACCATACTTTGAATCCATACAAATGATTGAACGCCTCCACCGTTATTTCTTAGACGTGGTAAAGATTGAGCTTGATCGTAAAGATGTCCAAGATATCAATAATGTACAAGCGATGATCCTCTATAATATAGGCCATGAAAATATGACAGTGGGGGAATTAACCCTGCGTGGTTATTACCTTGGCTCTAATGTTTCTTATAATGTAAAGAAGATGAGTGAGAACGGCTATATTGAGCAAGAACGTTCGGTACATGATAAACGCTCCATCCGTGTGAAGCTGTCTGATAAAGGAAAAGAGCTATATGCCATTCTAAATGCGATGTTTACCCGCCATGAAGAGAAACTGGAAGGGACAAAGCTGACACCTGAAACCTTGAAAGAGACTATCCAAACACTTCAAAACATCGAACGTTTTTGGAATGCTCAAACGCAATTTTCGGCTATGACCAATGGCGAAGATTAAAAGTCTTATTCATTGAGTAAGCATATATTATTCAAACGCCGCGATTCCCGTCTGGGCGCGCCCTAATATAAGCGCATGAATATCGTGCGTGCCTTCATAGGTGTTCACTGCTTCTAAGTTCATCATGTGACGAATAACATGATACTCGTCTGATATTCCATTACCGCCCAACATGTCACGACATGTCCGTGCAATGTCTAAGGCTTTGCCACAATTATTACGCTTCATTAAGCTAATAGCTTCGGGTGGAGCGCGGCCCTCATCTTTTAATTGCCCAAGACGTAAAGCGGCAGTTAAGCCCAATGTAATTTCGGTTTGCATATCGGCTAGCTTCTTTTGTATCAATTGATGACCGGCGAGGGGCTTACCGTAAACTTCACGTTCCATCGTGTACTCACGTGCAACGTGCCAGCATGCTTCGGCTGCGCCCATCACGCCCCAACTAATTCCATATCGGGCGGAGTTTAGACACATGAACGGCGCTTTTAAACTTGTTGCTTCGGGCAGGCGGTTTTCTTCAGGAACAAAAACCTCATCCATGCTAATGCCGCCAGTGATAGAGGCGCGTAAGCTAAACTTACCGTCAATTTTGGGGACATCTAATCCTTCCATATTTTTTTCAAGTAAGAAGCCACCGATTTTTCCGTCATCATCTTTTGCCCAAACAACAAAGACATCGGCAATGGGGGAGTTTGTAATCCATTGTTTTGCGCCTGATATTTTATAGCCGCCTTTTGTGGATTTGGCGCGGGTAATCATCGCCGAGGGGTCAGAACCACCATCAGGCTCTGTCAATCCAAAACAGCCAATTAACTCACCACTGGCTAAACCCGGTAACCATTTTTCTTTTTGTGCATCACTACCGAACGTATAAATAGGATACATCACTAATGAGGACTGAACGGAAAGCGCGGAACGATAGCCAGAATCAACGCGCTCCATCTCTCTGGCAATAAGGCCATAGGCGGTATAGGACACACCAGGGCAGTCATACCCTTTTAACGTTGCGCCTAGTAACCCCATAGATCCCATCTGTTTCATCACATTGGGATCAAATGTTTCATGACGGTTGGCCTCGATAATACCAGGGAGCAGCTCGTTCTGCGCGAAGTTATACGCAGTATCGCGTATCATACGATCTTCGTCGCTTAAGCATTCATTGAGTAATAAAGGATCTTTCCAGTCGAATTCTGCACGCATCGTTGCTTCCTTTTTTGTTTTAAGGGCGTTACGTCGCACCTAAAAGGTTAAAACCTTCGTCGTTGTTTGTGGCTAGTAAAAATGAAACAACGTCGGATATCTTAATTCTATTATACCATGTGAGTATGAATGAAATAATAAAAATCTTGGTGTCTTAGTGCCTTGGTGGTAAAAACCACTCATGAATATTGCAGATTCTTTAAAAAACCGTGAAATCATTGTTGAATTTTTCCCAGTGGGGTCATTGGTGAAGGTTACGGCTATGGATGTGGCGACCTTAACGGAAATATCCATACAAGGACCAAAAACGGCGAGTGAGGAAACCCTGAAACTCAATGCCCTCAAGCGTTTAGAATATGTCCTCAAGAAAAAAGCCATAATTCAATAATTTTATTGCCTGCAAGCGGCTAAAACCCTATAAAAAACCCATGAAACCAATAGTTGCCATCGCCAGTGACCATGGAGGTTACGAATTAAAAGAATTTATCAAGGATTCCTTCAAAATTAAATGGATTGATTTAGGCACAAATAACGCAAAAACATCCGTTGATTACCCAGAATTTGGCTATGCCGTGGCGCAAGCTGTTGCCGAAGGCGAGGCTGAGTTTGGTATCGCCGTTTGTGGAACGGGAATCGGGATTGGTATTGCGGCCAACCGCCACCCTAAAGTTCGTGCGGCCATGTGTACAGATACAACAATGGCGCGCCTAACGCGTGAGCATAATGACGCCAATGTCCTATGTTTGGGGCAACGTTTAATTGGGACTGAGGTCGCGCTTGATATTGTAAAAACATTTTTAGAAACTGAATTTGAAGGTGGACGCCATGAACGCCGCGTTAATAAATTAAGCGAAACCCAGTAAAACCAACCCCAGTAAAGCGAAGGAGTAGAGTGATGAGTAATACAGCAACGAAAGTAGAAGATATGACCCCCGATAATTTTTTTACCGCAGATTTAGCGACCACTGATCCCGACGTATCAAAAATAATTAATGCTGAGGCGGATCGTCAGCAATATCAAATTGAGCTTATTGCTTCTGAGAACATTGTGTCTAAAGCCGTGCTTGAGGCGCAAGGGTCTGTGCTGACAAATAAATACGCTGAAGGATATCCGGGGAAACGGTATTACCAAGGGTGTGAGCAGGTTGATAAAACTGAAAATCTTGCGATTGAGCGTCTGTGTAAACTTTTTGACTGTGGTTTTGCCAATGTTCAACCGCACTCTGGGGCGAATGCTAATCTAGGTGTTTTTATGGCGCTGTTGCAGCCTGGTGATACTTATTTAGGCATGGACTTGGCACATGGCGGTCACTTAACCCATGGTTGTCCTGTCAACTTCTCTGGTAAATGGTTTGAGGCCGTGACTTACGGTATTGATGATAATGGTATCATTGATATGGATGAAGTTGAAAAAATTGCGCTGGAGCATAAGCCTAAAATGATTATTGCCGGCGCGTCGGCTTATTCTCGTGTTATTGACTTTAAACGTTTTCGTGAAATTGCTGATAAAATTGATGCTTATTTGTTCTGTGATGTTGCGCATTACTCTGGTTTAATTGTTGCTGGTGTTTATCCTAACCCATTCCCTCATGCTCATGTTACAACAACAACAACGCATAAAACGTTACGTGGTCCACGCGGTGGAGCCATCATGACGAATGATGAAGCCTTGGCGAAAAAATTGAACTCTGCCATCTTCCCAGGTTTGCAAGGCGGACCATTGGAGCACGTGATTGCGGCTAAGGCCGTTGCCTTTGGTGAGGCTCTTCAACCAGATTTTAAAATTTATGCGAAGGCTGTTGTTGATAATGCGCGCATTCTGGCAGATACATTGAAAACTGGTGGTCTTGATATCGTATCGGACACGACGGATTGTCACATGATGCTGGTTGATTTGCGCCCTAAGGGGATAACAGGGAAAGCCGCAGACTTGGCGTTGGAACATGCTGGGATTACCTGTAACAAAAACTCTGTTCCTAATGATCCTGAAAAACCTTTTGTAACGTCTGGTATTCGTCTTGGTACACCGGCGGGGACAACTCGTGGCTTTGGTGCGGTTGAATGGAAAGAAATTGGCGCTCTTATTCTTGAGGTGCTTGATGGCTTGGTTGCAAATGGCGCAGAAGGAAACGCGAAGGTTGAAGCCAGCGTAAAAGCGAAAGTGAAAGCTTTGTGCGAACGTTTTCCGATTTATAAGTAGGGCCCCTTAAAATGCGGTGTCCGTTTTGCCAGAGTGATGATTCGCAAGTAAAAGATTCCCGTCCTGCGGATGATAACGCGGCGATCCGTCGTCGTCGATCTTGCGCGGGATGTGGAGGTCGTTTCACAACGTTTGAGCGGATACAGCTTCGTGATATGTCGGTTGTAAAATCAGATGGTAAGGTACAACCTTTTAATCGTGATAAAATTATTCGCTCGATGCGGGTTGCGCTTCAAAAACGTCCAGTTACTCAAGATACAATTGAAAAAGCCGTGAATGGTATTGTACGTCAATTAGAAAGTGCAGGTGAACAAGAATTCCCTGCGTCCCATATTGGGGAGTTGGTAATGTCGGCGTTGATTAATTTGGATATGGTTGGCTATATTCGCTTTGTGTCTGTTTATAAAGATTTTCGTGACCCTGAAGATTTTAATGACTTCTTGCAAGAGGTGCAGGATCTTCAGGCTAAAAATGTGACAAAGAATACGCCTTCTAAGAAAAAGAAAAAATCGTAACGTCATTGCGAGGAATGTAATGACGAAGCAATCTAGAATCTTGAAATCGATTGCCGCGTCAGCCTGTCGGCTTCCTCGCAATGACGGCTTAATAAAAAAACTCTTGGTGTCTTTGTATCTCGGTGGTTAACTCATCCTGAATGACTAAACATACTCACCATATGAAATCTGCGCTTAACTTGGCACGGCAGGGCTTAGGGCGTACTGCACCCAATCCAACTGTTGGGTGTGTAATTGTAAAAGATAACCATGTTATTGGCCGTGGACGTACGGCAACGGGCGGCAGGCCACATGCGGAAACTATTGCGCTGGATATGGCGGGGAGTAATGCTCAAGGTGCGATCGCTTACGTCACGCTGGAGCCATGCGCGCATCAAGGGAAAACGCCTCCTTGTGTGGATGCATTGGTAAAGGCAGGCGTCAAAAAAGTTTTTGTTGCCATCATTGATACAGATGAACGTGTCGCAGGGCAGGGTGTGGCGATGTTGGTAAAAGCGGGAATTGATGTTGAAGTTGGTCTTTGTGAAGACCAAGCCTATGAGGTTAACAAAGGCTTCTTTTACCGCCATAGCGAAAAACGGCCGTTTATTTCTTTAAAAACAGCGACGAGCGTGAACGGTAAAATTGCAGATGCACAAGGGAACTCAAAATGGATTACGGGTGAGTTGGCGCGCGCTCGTGCGCATTTAATTCGTGCGCAACATGATGCAATTGCGGTTGGTGTGAATACGGTTCTTATTGATAACCCATCTTTGACGACTCGCCTTAATGGTGTGGAGCATCGTTCAAAAATAATTGTATTTGACCGTAATCAACGCCTGACAGGGACTGAGAAAGTTTTTGAAAATGATCCCCTCATTATAACCACTTCTAACCTACGTGAAGCGATGAGTGATCTAAGCGCGCAAGGTATAACTCGCCTTCTTGTAGAGGGTGGAGCAGGAATGGTCAGTGCATTTCTAAAAGAAAATCTTTATGACCAGTTTTATTGGTTTAAAGCACCGCACTCCATGCCTGATAATGGCTTAAACGCTATATCTTGCTTCAATATTAACGATATAGAGAGTGAAACTAACCTAAGGCACGCCGAACAAATGAGGCTTGGTAAAGACACACTAGATATTTTTAAGGTGATGGAATAAAGTTGAATTATGTTTACAGGTATTATCACAGATATAGGTATAATTTCTTCGGTTCAAAATGAAGGCGGCGATACGCGTTTGGGTATTCAAACAAAGTTTGATTTATCCAAAACAGATATAGGCGCCTCTATCGCTTGTGCAGGGTGTTGTTTGACTGTTGTTGAAAAACAAGGTGATGTTTTCTTTGTTGAGGTGTCGGCGGAAAGTCTATCAAAAACCAACATTAGTGCATGGAGTGAGGGAACAAAAATTAACCTTGAACAAGCGCTTAAAATGGGTGATGAGCTTGGCGGCCATATTGTTTCTGGTCATGTTGATGGGCTTGCGACATTAACCGCGCTTAATAAAGAGGGAGATTCTCATCGTTTAACGTTTGAGGTACCTAAAGAGCTGGGTGGTTTCATTGCCCCAAAGGGATCGGTGACGTTGGACGGGATATCGCTGACCGTGAATGAGGTTTCTATAATATCTGAGGGTACGACATTTGGCGTTAATATTATTCCTCATACGTGGGATAATACAACGTTAGGCGTCATTAAGATCGGCGATAAGGTTCATTTAGAGATTGATATGCTCGCCCGCTATGTCCAACGCGCCCTTGCATATAACGCTTAAATTTCTTATAAATGTGATAGTTCTCAGGGCAGGGTGTAATTCCCTACCGGTGGTAAATAAATTTATTTATGAGCCCACGAGCGCTTCACATGTGTGAAGGTCTAGCAGATGTAGTGAAAACCTACAGCCGACGGTTAAAGTCCGGATGAAAGAGAATGTTTTTTAAAGACCGCTCAGGCGCGTAAACGCGCTACGCGGATTCTTTGTAATGAGTGTATTTTTACATGTCATGTGTAAGGGTGTACTTTATCGAAGCGTCCTTCGGCTTGCCGATATGACGGCTCTTTAAAAAATCATGCCCTGATTCATGTTGTTAAATGATGAAAGGAAAAACAATGAATCAGACTTTAAGCTTATCACTAAAAACTCAGAAAATTGCGTTTATTCAGGCAGGTTGGCACGCCGATATCGTGGCTGAAGGACGTAAAGCCTTTATTGCTGACATGGAAGAGGCGGGGTTGCCATCTAATCAGATCGATATTTATGATGTGCCTGGATCACTCGAAATTCCATTGCAGGCGAAAAAACTCGCTGAAACAGGGCGGTATGATATCATTGTTGCCTGTGGCTTTATTATTAATGGTGGCATTTATCATCATGAATATGTGAACCATGCAGTACTTGATGGAATGATGCGGGTGCAATTGGATACGGGTGTTCCTATATTATCAGTGGTTTTAACACCTCTTAATTTTCATGATAAAGAAGAACATCATAAGTTTTTCTTTGATCATTTTACGGTTAAGGGGAAGGAAGCTGCCGAAGCTTGCGTGAAAACACTTGAAAACATGAGTGCTTTCGCGGTAGTCAATAAAGCCGCTTAATAAAGAAATGATAATAAAAAAGATGAACCGTCCGCAAAATACAGACAAGCCTAATGCTAAAACAGGCTCGCAAAAAGCACGTAACAGTGCCGCCCGATTAATGGCGGTACAGACGGTTTATCAAATGCATAAAAATGACCAAGATGCAGAAACGGCTATTAAGGAGTTTTTAGAGCATCGCTCTGGCATTGACGCCGATGGTGATGAAATGGTCACACCAGACCATGATCATTACTCGCTTGTCGTTCGCGGCGTGGCTGAGCATCAAGAACAGCTAAATGAGATGGTTATTCTTAATCGGGGAGAAAAGGGCGGTAACACCCAAAAAACAGAACCTTTGTTACAGGCTATCTTTCTTTGTGGTGCATTTGAGCTAATGACCCTCCAAGTCATTGATTATCCAGTAATAATTTCAGATTATCTCCATGTTTCCCATGCGTTTTATGACGCGGGTGAGGCAAAGTTAGTCAACGCTTTGCTTGATTCTATCCGTAAAACTGTCCGTACTTAATTTCCTAATTTATACACAATAGTATGTATTTTCAGGGGGTTACCCCTATAAAAAAAACCTTTTATTAACCTTTTTGAGATATATTTATAAGGTAATTAGGGGCAATTATATTTTTGGGGCATTTCGCTTTTCAGTAGAAATGAATGAATTATGAAATACGTAATGATATTATTATTGGCAGTTGTTCTGGCGGGCGCTGGCGGGGCTGGGGGATATTTCTTCTTTCAGAAGCAGGCTATTGCTTCGCTTGGGAATGAAAAAGCAACGGCGTTAAAAGATAAAGTCAAACGTGATAAAGCAGCCAAAGCGTCAAAAGAAGAAGCAAAGAATTTACGTTTTGTTGAGATAGAGCCAATCATTCTACCTATTATTGATTCAGATGGTGTTAGCCAAGTGGTGACGCTGATTGTTTCTTTGGAGGTCGATAGTGTAGAAAAAGAAGATTACGTGCTGCAGTTAAAGCCGCGTTTGAAAGATGCTTATATCCAAGATATGTATGGTGTTTTAAATCGTAAGGCGTCGTTAAAAGGTGGGGTTCTTAAAGTTGATGAATTAAAGGCACGTCTTAACCGTATCTCGGCAGAAGTTCTTGGTAAGAATAAAGTAAACGATATTTTGTTACAGGCCGTTAACCAACGCGCTATTTAAAGATTATTTACTCCAAAACGAATAATCACAGCCTCGCTTTCGGGGCCGTTTTTATATAGCACCTGCGGTTGTTGCAGCGCTCTCTCCATTTTTATTGAAGCGTCCAACGTTCCCCAATAGTTGTTCTACGACACCAACATCATTACCACCAGTGTGCGTTTTATCGCGTGATTTTGGTACGTCAATCCGTTCAGCATTTAGCTCTTCCATTGTTTGCACAATTCCTTTGTCATTAAAGGAAACAACAACAACTTTTTCATCCGTTACTTTTGGATCAAAGATACCTTTCTTTTCCATTTTCTGGCCAATGTAATACCAAACATTATCATCAAATGGCGCAATAGTTGTCGGTGAGCCTAGAGACTTCAGCACATTATTACGGGTACTAACGCCGGGTGTGATTTCGCTCATGCGAAAATCTTCGACCATATTGCCGCGTGAAGATTGCGTGGGTGTACAGGCACTGATAAGCGCCAAAGATACAGTTAGTGATATAATTAAGAGTGTTCGTATTTTCATGCTTGCCATAGTGCTGTTAAACCCCTAAAAAATCAAGAATGTTTCGTTATTTTAAACACCGTAAAATTCTAAAGGCAAAAGCACGGCTGCTTTACCAAGAAATTGTGGCGCAGTCGCACCAGCCTACCTTCTATCAAGACCTTAGTGTTCCTGATAGTGTCGATGGCCGTTTTGAACTTATTGCCCTGCATTGTTATATTGTGATTCACCGCCTTAATCAGGCGGGGGCAAGCCGCCAAGCGCAAGCATTGTTTGATGTGTTCTTTATTAATATGGACCAAAGTCTACGCGAGATGGGAATCGGTGATGTTGGTGTGCCTAAGCATATGAAACGTATGATGCAGGGTTTTAATGGTCGTATGCAAAACTATGAAAACTCTATAGCGGATAGTGATCGTGAGGCATTAAAGCAAGCGTTGATACGTAACTTATATGGGACTATTGAGGCACCAACAGACGGTGTGTTATCAGTGGTATCAAATTATGTACGGCAATCTGCGGTAATGGATATGAAGATGGAAAAATTAGATTTTGCTGAGATTGATCTAAGCGCTCTACGCTAAGAAACAAGTAAACGCGCATAAACGTGGTTAAAAATACAGCGTCCTCCCGCTTGCGGGCATGACGGCATTAAAAAAGGAAATTACATGCCTACCTTAGAATTATTAGAACAAGAATGGTCACATTTTTTTGACGTTGATGATTTGAATCACTCAAAGCCAACGGCGCTTACTATTGAAGCGTCTGAAGATGAGTGCATGGACTTGGCGCGTCGCTTTTCTGTAGAAGCGATTAAAAAGGTTAACGCTCAATTAAGTCTAACGTTGGAAGGTGGAATCATCCATGTTACGGGTCAGTTTGATTGTGTTGTTACGCAAAATTGCGTAGTGACGTTGGAGCCTTTTGATACCGCTTTGTCTGAGCCTGTTGAGGGGTGGTTTGCTAATAAAGAAAGCATGGTGTCTTTTGCCGCCGCAAAGAAGGAGCGGGATGTCGCACGCTCCCAAGCGGAAGTTGAGGTTTTGGATGAAAAAGATGATCCAGAACCGATTGTTGAAGGACGGATTGATTTAGGTGAATTGGTTGCTCAGCATATCTCGCTGGCTATTCCGGCTTATCCACATAAGGATGGTGTGACTTATGAAGTCGGGGATGATGATATCGTTATTGATGATAAGTCGCCGCTTCGTAAAAACCCGTTTGAGGCACTTAAAGACTGGAAAGAAAATAGGTGAGGGGATATTAACTTTTTCTTAACTTAATTTATGTAAAACATAATGGTTACGTTTTTGTAACACTCCATATTGTAAAGCAATAGTCGGAGGTCAATGTGAATTTGGGGAAAAACAAAGACCTTCGGCTATTGTGCTTTATATATTACCTTCTAAATCTTTCGATTATCATTGCGGGCATTTTGGAAATCTTCAATTACAACGTCTAATGCTGTCTCAAAATCATGAAAGATAACGCTGTCCATCAGGCGGTACATATAACGCTTTCTGGGTGGCATATTGGCAATTTGGGTTAAATCCTCCATAACTTTGATATAACGCGTGCGATAAGCTTTCTTTTGCTTGCTTGTTCTCATTATGCTGCCCTCTTATATGGGGTGGTGTGTGTTGTAGGACTTATAAGTCCTAATTGTACCCGATAGGCATTATCCAACTGTCTGGCTTTATTCATTAATGCTTTAAAACGCTTTAAGCTGACTCGTGTCTTGGCTTTCTCTGCGTAGGCGGCTTCATATAGCTCCTTCACATCAAAGTAAGATATCTCATCTTTATTGTCGTTTTTCGCTAATTTCTTAATCATTCCCCACATGGTTTTTCTCCTATTTTTGTTACCATAATGTTTTCCATATAAAGATTTATATAGACAAATCGTTAACAATAGGTTAAAAAATAGAAATAAATGGAAAATATGCCATATTTAGGGATAAAAAATGATTTCAATTAGACAAATTGATGCCGCATTAGGACTTCTAGACCTTAGTAGAAGTGAATTTTCAAAAGAAATAGGGGTTAATAAGAGCACTTTTAATTCTTATTTTACTGGTAAGGCTTCAATTCCTTCTGGGCGCTTAGGTGAAATACAAAAATGGTTTGAAAATGCAGGTATCGTTTTTACCGAAGAGGGGGGCGTTAACCCTAACACATCTGATATTGTCACTTATGAAGGAAAACAGGGGTTTCAAGCTTTTATGAACGACGTTTTAGAAACAGTTAAAGGAGGCAACGCTGATGTTTGTGTTTCAAATGTTGATGAGAATGATTTTGAAAGAAACTTAACAAAAGAGTTTGTTGAATATTATCGTGACGAACTTTCTAAGATAAAAAACTTTAATTCTAAGATATTATTAAAAGAAGGAGATGATTTTTTAACTGTAGATGGTGTTGCGCAATATCGTGGTGTGCCAGCTAATGTTTTTTCGGAAGATGCTCAGTTTTATGCGTATGGTAACAAGCTTGCTCTTATCACATTCCACGAAGAAAGTGTTCAAGTTGTTGTTCTTTGTAATAAGCAATTTGCGGATAGTTTTAGGGTTATGTTTAACGCTATTTGGTCTAACTATAAGGTTATTAAATGAGCCTGACGTCATCTCAAGATATACTTTTAAGCCAACCAAGGATTCTATCTGATGAGGAGAGGGCTGTTTTTTTGAAAGAGGCTGTTGATCTTTTTACTAGAAAACGTCAAGGCCATCTTATTCATAGGTGTTATTTAACGCCAAAGGCTTTGTATTATGGTGGTTTATTCAGCTCTCGTCCTGAAAGTTACATGAAAGCTGGAGAGTTATGCGTGATACCAAGGGCGGCAAACTCTATTAGCGAAATATCGCGTCATCCTTTTGGTGTGATTGGTATTGAAAATGGTCCTGGTATGCGTTCTGCTATGATTGATAAATCAATTCCGTTTTTTTCTAGATTGGCGGGACTTCATACTTGGGTAGGGCGTGATTCATCATTAGCTTCAATTGATATTATGGATGATGTAATGGGGTCTGCATTACCTAATATTCGTATTATACCTGATGTGTCAGACTTTAATAAAGCGGCATTCCCTAATGGTCTGGGTAAAGGGCGTAAAGTTATGGCAGAGTTTGGCATGACGAGAGGAAACATGGAAGGATTTCCTGAAGATGGTTTTCCTTATCATGTGATGAAAGCTGATATGTTGTCGCACCGTTCTCGTTTGAATGAAGGTGATATTTATACTTATACCTATGATTGCAATCAAAATGGTAAAGAGGTTGAGAAGGCATATAATAGCCAACCCACAACTATGTGGGGTCGTGAGCTGTTGCGTACCATGAAGTATGAATTACCGATAAAGGGTGATTTTGATCCAGATAGTTATGACTTTAGGAATGAGTGGGTCGCTTCTAGCTATGGTGGGTTTAATTATATGATTGCTCAACGTAGAATGCAGTTTGAAATTTCTCAGGTACCGATTACAATTGAGCGTGGTGAGGGGTGGGGTATTACCAATTCTTTTAAGATGCCGTTAGATTTTGCGCAATCTCTTGCAGATGAAACAGGTTATCGTATGAAAATGCATTTGAGCCATGATAAAAGAATAGCACAGCCTGCATTTATAGTGGCATAACCGTCAATCCTTTACTCAATACTATAAATCGTAAGAATGTGCAGATAAGGCTTGCAATTTGGGGTGGTTTTGGTTAAAAACCAGCAGAATTCTTAATTATGAGGGTAGCCTCCTCGCACAAAATCGTAGATGAGTGTGCATTACGGCTTTTAAAAAGGATAAGACCATGGCAGTACCAAAGAGTAAAATCAGTAAATCTAAGCGTAATATGCGTCGTTCGCATGATGCGTTGACCGTGACAAATTGGGTTGAAGACGCCAATTCAGGTGAGCCGAAGCGCCGCCACCACATTGACCTGAAAACAGGTATGTATAAAGGTCGTCAGGTTTTAAACGACCGCGAAGCATAAGATTTAGATAACCATATAAGTTATCATAATAATGCAAGCCCCCTGTTTTATGCTGGGGGTTTTGTCTTTTTGGGCGGGAAAGGGAATTGACTTCATAAACTCAACCTGCAAATCTCGAGGTCTTGTTATAATAAGTTTGTAGCCTAATTCGATGACCGATACTTACATAATAGCTTTGGATGCGATGGGGGGGGATTTTGGCCCCAGTGTCACGATTCCTGCAGCGGCGAATGCGCTGGAGAAACAGCCTAATCTAAAGTTCATAATTTATGGGGATCAGAAAGTCGTTCAATCTTTGTTGGATCAGTATAGTCAACTTAAAAACGCGGCTACATTCCACCACACTGATATTGCCATTTCCAGCCATGATAAACCGTCCCGCGCTTTACGCCATGGTAAGGGGTCGTCAATGCGCCTCGCGATTGAGGCGGTAAAGAATGGGGAAGCGCAAGCCATTGTGTCTGCTGGTAATACAGGCGCACTGATGGTGATGTCTAAGTTGATCTTAAAAAGCCTACCGGGTATTTTCCGTCCTGCTATCGCCAGTGTTATGCCGACACAAAAGGGCAAAGTTGTCATGCTTGATTTGGGCGCAAACCTTGTTTGTGATGCTGAAGTCTTGACCCAGTTCGCATTGCTTGGCGCTGTTTATGCCAAGGTGGTGCAAGGTATCTCTAAACCATCTGTTGGGCTTTTAAATGTCGGGACAGAGGAGATGAAAGGGCATGATGAGATTCGCGCCGCGGCGGAAGTTCTATCAACCGTATCATTTCCGGGGCGTTACCACGGTTTTATTGAGGGTGATGACATCACCAAAGGCACAGTTGATGTGGTGGTGACAGATGGCTTTACAGGAAATGTCGCGCTGAAAACTGCCGAAGGTGTTGCCAAGCTTACCAAGCATTTTTTAACTGATGCTTTTAAATCTTCTCCTTTGGCGATTATGGGTTATCTGCTATCCATGCGTGCGATGAAGACGATGAAAGATAAAGTTGACCCGCGCCAATATAATGGCGGTATGTTCTTGGGACTTAATGGTATTTGTGTGAAAAGCCACGGTGGTAGTGATGTGTTGGCCACGGAGAATGCAATTTTAGTCGCGGCAGATTTGGTGCGGAATGATTTCAATTCACAAGTTGCGGAAGAAATGGAAAAATTAATGGGGCAAGAATCTTTTGTCGAAACGGTCGGGGTATAGAGGTTTAAATGAGTCTTACATCAATTATTTTAAGTACGGGGTCATACCTGCCGAGTAAAATTCTAACAAATGCCGATTTGGAAAAAATGGTTGATACCACAGATGAGTGGATTACCCAGCGTAGTGGTATTAAGCATCGTCATATTGCGGGCGAGAATGAAACAACAGGCGATATGGCTCTGCATGCGGCGCGTAAAGCGTTGGAAAATGCGAAGCTCGACCCACAAGACATTGATGGTATTATTGTTGCCACAACCACGCCTGACCGTACGTTTCCGTCTGTCGCCGTTAAGGTGCAAGGGGATTTGGGGGTTAAACCTGGGCTTGCCTTTGACGTGCAGGCGGTTTGTACGGGCTTTGTCTATGCGTTGACCGTGGCAGATAATTTTATAAAAATGGGACAGGCTAAAAATATCTTAGTGATTGGCGCAGAAAAAATGTCGTCACTTCTTGATTGGACAGACCGTACAACATGCGTTCTTTTTGCCGATGGTGCGGGCGCGGTTATTCTGCAGGCTAAAGAAACTGACGACACTCTAAGCAATAAATTAGACGGGCAGGGGATACACTCCACCCATTTATATGCTAACGGGTCAAAGCGTGAGTTATTGCAAACTACGGGCGGTGTTTCTACCACGGGCGGTAATGGCGTGATTGAAATGCAGGGGCGCGAGGTTTTTAAATATGCGGTGAGTTATATGGCTGATGTAGTTGCCGAAACATTAGCGTATAATGGCATCACGTCTGCGGATATTGACTGGCTTGTGCCACATCAAGCAAATATTCGTATTATTGAATCAACCGCGAAAAAGTTAAATATGAGCATGGATCAAGTCGTTGTAACGCTGGATCATCATGGTAATACGTCGGCGGCGTCGATTCCCCTTGCGTTGGACGAGGCCGTGCAGGGCGGTAAAATAAAGCGCGGTCAAATGCTTTTGATTGAGGCCATGGGCGGCGGCCTAACATGGGGCGCGGCACTGGTTCGGTATTAAAGCTTTTTAAAAACCGAGTAACTGTAGAATTATATGACGGCTGGTTGCACTTGTTGTTGTGCAAACATAACGTCCACATTAAAACTGTGTGGTTTTTGCCCTCTTGGTTTTAGCTTTCCTAAAGCGTTATATAAGCCTGTGATTATACCTGACTTACTAACGTCTATTTCTTCCGCGACTATTAGTAGGGCAGCTTTCATTTTAAATGCTGCTCCAGGGGTAAGATCTTTTAAATTTTCCTGAAGAATAGGGCGCCATGTATATTGGTTTTGACAAATAAAATTGATGTGATTATTATCTTGACTATATTTTAAGGCAATGGCTCGGTTAGAATCGATACTTCCTTCTGGGCAGAACAATATTATTTGCTCGCCCTGTTCCGAGAGGATGATCTGATTACTACCTTTAGGGAGAAGTTTTAATGCTTGAATGATACTCTTGTCGTGTTCTCTGTTAGAGAGGCGTGTAAAGTTTTCTGAAGAAACCATCATTGTATAGCCGGTTAAGAGGTCGCTTTTAGGTAAGGATTTTAACCCTTGAATAAAAATTGCGCGACGGTTGGTGTCATTTAGATTCGTAAATCCATCACACGTAATCATTGATTCATAACCTTTTAAACGCTTTGTTTTTGGTAAAAGTTTTAACCCTTGGATTAAGGCTAAGCCGTAATCATGGCTGCTCGAGTTCGTTATAAACCCCTCGGAGTTAATCATTTCTTTATAACCGTTTAGCTGTTCTTCCTCTTGTAACGCCTTTAACTTTTGAATGTAATGGAAGCGGAGGGTGGCACTATTTTTAAAAGCGTGCAGCGAAGCAGCTGTGGATGGTTGTTCTGGTGCGGTAAGCTGTGCGTTCATTTCTATTTCTCTCTACGCCATTTCTACCTTTAAAGGCAGAGGCTTTGTAATTAACGTTTTTATAAAATATGGGATGGTTATAAACAGTGCTATTAAATATGTCAATAATACTATGTAAATAAAAATGACTCAATGAAAAAAAGAAACCCTTCACAAATAATATCAATGTGTTACAGGCATAATTTTTTGTTGTATTTCATGTTTTTGTTTGTCTGTTCTCCATAGAAAAAGTGATGATTCTGTGCCGTAATGAAGTCTTAAATAATCACGTTAACTCCTTAAGAATGAATCGTTTTTTGCCTTTATTGTTGCGCGTATGGTAAATGTTTTTTGTGATTAACTTTCTTGCTTTCATTGACGTGGGGCATTATGGGCTTTAATTTTAACTTTAATTAACAGGAGCTAACATCATGACACTTGATAGTAAAACATCAAAAACCATCACCAGAGCAGACTTGGCCGAAGCCGTTTATGCACAAGTTGGGCTTTCTCGTAATGAATCATCGGACCTAGTTGAACAAACATTGGATGAGATGATGGCGGCTTTGGTAAAGGGCGATAATGTGAAGCTTTCTTCTTTTGGCAGTTTTTCTGTGCGGGAAAAGGGGGAGCGTATCGGACGTAATCCAAAAACGGGGGTTGAAGTGCCGATTAAGCCACGTAAAGTTCTGGTTTTCCGCGCGTCTCATGTTCTCAAAGACAAAATTAATAAAGCAACGTTACAGCAGGCGACTGAGCAATAATATTTAAACAGCTATAATTAAAAGGACATTTTATGAACACGACGAATTTGAATAAATCATCAGATACTTATGAAGAACAAGATACGGCTGCATCGCGTTTATCGTCCCAAGGGTCAGTTCAAATGCCTGCTAAACCAAGTTCTACGAACGCGACGCCAGTGACGGCAACGGCGAGTAAGCCTAAATCTAATAAAGTGAAAAAAGCCAAAGATGCCTTTCGTACCATTAGTGAGGTTGCTGATAAGTTAGACGTGCAACAGCATGTTTTACGTTTTTGGGAAACTAAATTTTCTCAGGTTCGTCCGCTTAAACGTGGCGGAGGACGTCGTTATTACCGTCCTGAAGATGTGGCACTGTTGGAACGTATTCATCACCTTCTTTATACTGAAGGCTACACAATTAAAGGTGTGCAGAAATTGATGAAAGAGCACGGTAAAGCCAAGATGATTGCCACACAATTACAGGCGAATAACAGCAACGTTAGCGCTCAGCCACAAACTGATGCGGTGCCTGTATCAACATCGGCGGCACAACCTTCCAAACCAAACATATCTGCGACACAGCGTGCTGTCCTTGAAATTATGCTGACAGAGCTAAAAGCTATGCGCGCCATGATTAAGGTTTGATTTTTTAGTTTAGTTTTATTAACCCTATATATTAAAGAAGCCGTAGCGCGTTTACGCGCCTGAAGTTTCTATCGAAGTCGGAGTGTGGCGCAGCCTGGTAGCGCACTCGCCTGGGGGGCGAGGGGTCGGAGGTTCAAGTCCTCTCACTCCGACCATTACTTCTGTGAAAGAGTAATTTATCTATTAAATTATTGATTAGTCTGCGGTAATTATTAATAAGGTATTACAATACCTCATATTTAATCTCTTGTTTTTGCATGTTTTTTCTTGACTGATGTTATTTTATATCGCATAACAGCGCCAGATTAATCCCAATTAGGTATTTTAACGGTTGTTGGGAGAAGCCGTAGCGCGTTTACGCGCCTGAGGCAGAAAGTAAAAAGCCGTAGCGGGTTTATCCGCTTAAGGCCAAACAAAAAAGGAAAAATGAGATGAAAACCTATTCTATGAAGGCCTCTGAGGTCGAAAAGAAATGGCTTATCGTTGATGCAAAGGACGTTGTATTGGGTCGTTTGGCATCTGTTGTGGCGTCACGCCTGCGCGGTAAGCATAAACCCGCTTTCACACCTCACATGGATTGTGGCGATAATGTTATTGTTATTAATGCGAAAGATGTTCGCTTAACAGGTAACAAGCGTAACGGCGACATTTTTTACTGGCATACTGGTTACCCAGGTGGAATTAAAGAGCGTTCTAAAGGTGAAATCTTGGAAGGTAAATTTCCAGAACGTGTTGTTCAAAAAGCTGTTGAGCGTATGATTGCAAGAGGGCCCCTTGGTCGTCAGATCATGAGTAACCTGCGCGTTTACCCAGGTAGCGAACACCCACATGAGGCGCAAAATCCAGAAGTTTTGGACGTTGCTGCAATGAACCCTAAGAATAAGAGAGATTAAAATGAGCGAAACAGTTAAAGATTTAAAAGATCTAAAAGATTTAAAAGAGGGCGTAGCGACTGATGCGGCTTCTGCTGAAGCAAAAGCTGATGCTCCTGAAGCTAAGACAGAGAAGAAAGAGCCTAAAGTCGACAAACTTGGTCGTGCGTATGCAACGGGTCGTCGTAAAGAATCTGTTGCCCGTGTATGGCTTAAAAAAGGTAAAGGTCAGATTATCGTGAATGGTAAGACGCAAGATCAATATTTTGGTCGTCAAACTCATTTACTTGTTCTAAATCAACCTTTCTTGATCGTTGACCGTGTAAACGCTTTTGATATCATGTGTACTGTTAAAGGTGGCGGTCTGTCTGGACAAGCTGGTGCGGTTCGCCATGGTATTTCACGTGCGCTTGAAAATATGGAGCCTGAGCTTCGCCCAGCTTTGAAAAAGGCAGGTATGCTGACACGTGATGCACGTGTTGTTGAGCGTAAGAAAATCGGTAAGCATAAAGCGCGTCGTTCCAAGCAGTGGGCGAAAAGATAACAACGTCAGTTTTTCGCATTTGGTCTGCATCAAATTGTATTTTTCGTATTTGCATGCGCTCATACAATCTTACTTGCCGAATACAAAAACTATTTGTTGTTAAGGCTTTAATGCTTTTGCTTTAAAAATTTTAAAAACCAGCTTATGTTTAGGCTGGTTTTTTTTATTGCTAAAACAAAAAGAAGAGAAAATGAAGTATTCAAAATTAGGTCGTACCGGTTTAGAGGTGTCACGCGTATGTTTGGGAACAATGACATGGGGAGAGCAGAATACTGAAGCCGACGGCCATGAGCAAATGGATTATGCCGTGGAGCAGGGCATCAATTTTTTTGATACGGCCGAACTTTATGCGGTGCCAACAAGCCAACCTACACAAGGGAGAACTGAAGAAATAATTGGCACATGGTTTCAAAAAACAGGTAAGCGCAAAGATGTTATTCTTGCAACGAAAGTCGCTGGTGCAGGTATACCATGGATTAGAGGTGGTGAGACGTTAACTGGAGATAGTATTCGTGTGGCGGTTGAGGGCTCTCTTAAACGGTTGCAAACAGATTATATTGACCTGTATCAACTTCATTGGCCGAACAGACCTTTCCCACATTTCGGCAGCAACCATGCGGGACTTATTGACTTTACATCGAACGATACGGCGCGTGTTGAAGATAATCTCATGGATATTCAACGTGCTATAGATGAGGTTGTGAAGGCTGGTAAAGTTTGTCATTTCGGTCTGTCTGATGACAGTGCGTGGGGAATTATGAAGTATAACGAACAAGCAAAAGAATTTAATTTTCCGCGTGTTGAATCTATTCAAAATGAATTTAGTTTGTTATGCCGTTCCGATGATCCGTATGTTGCAGAGGTTTGCGTGCGTGAAGAGGTGGCTTATTTGCCTTGGTCCCCCTTAGTTGCCGGTCAGATAAGCGGAAAATACGGACATGGAAAGACTCCTGAGGGAACGCGTTGGGCGAGCGCAAAAAAAATAGATGATGATTTTGATACATTCCGTGATTGTGAAGATGCTCATGCTGCCGTTGAGCAATATATAGCTGTTGCAAAGAAGCATGGGCTTGATGTTTGCCAAATGGCGTTAAAATTCGTTGACAAGCAAAATTTTGTGACCTCGACTATTATTGGGGCGACGACAATGGAGCAATTAAAAAGCAATATTGATGCTTTTGATATAGAGCTGTCTGATGATGTCATGGCGGATATTGATAAGGTTTATCGTCAATTCCCGATACCGTATTAATGGCTATCTTACCGTATAAAAATATTGTTCCTAAAGTCCATGATAGTGTATGGATTGCAGACAATGCCTCCGTGGTGGGGGACATCGAAATTGGCGAGCAAAGCTCTATTTGGTTTGGCGTGCAGATGCGTGGTGATGTCCATGAAATCCGCATTGGTAAACGGACAAATATTCAAGATAACGCAGTTGTGCATGTGACACGTAAATTATCAGGCACTTATATTGGTGATGATGTGACGATAGGGCATGGCGCAATTTTACATGCTTGTAGGGTTGAAGATGAATGCTTAATTGGTATGGGCGCGATTATCCTTGATGAAGCTGTTATTGAAAAAGGGTCAATGGTGGCGGCTGGAGCATTAGTACCACCCGGGAAAGTGGTTAAATCAGGGCAGCTTTGGGGTGGATCACCAGCCAAATATATGCGGGATATGAACTCCGAGGAAGTGGCTTTCCTCAAGGTTTCTGCCGATAACTATGTCCGATTGGCGGAAGAGTATAAATAACGGCTTTGGAAGCTGCCATAATTAGGGATAATCCTTTGTTTATCAGGGCAATCTCTTGAAATTAGGGCAATATTAGCTAGGATAGTCTATCTTATTAAGAAATGGGGAGAGGTAGGGTTTTGGCAATGTCTATAAACAAGTCATATCGGTATATTTTGTGTGGTCTTACGCTGTTAAGCTTGTCTGCTTGTGGAAGCATACCGCTTAAACCTTTTGGCACGAAATCAGATAAAGTTATTGTGACTAATAATACAGAGAATGCTTCAGAGCCGACAGCTCTTGTACCTGTTCAAAAACAAAACACGATTAATCAAACGCGTGCGAGTAATATAGATAGTTCTATCGATATTTTTGATCTTGAGCTTAACCCAAATTATCGACGTAACGTTGCACAACCGAGTGACCGAGCAACAGCTCCTTCTTCATCTTCGTCTGTTTTGCAATATGGTGAAGAGTTCAAAACGGCAGATACAAGCGTAACTATTTACGGCTTAGATGGAGATGTCCCACCGCATATAGGGGCGCAACCTTATGGTCATAACAATGTGCCACCTGTGCAAGCCCATAATCAAGGTTATGGTCAGAGCTATGATCAAAGTTTAGGGTCAGTCGCGGGACAAATTTTCTTTAAACATGGTTCTTCCAGATTGGGGAGCGGCGACCTAAGAAAAATAAAGTCACTGGCAGAGAAAGCGAAGTTTGCTCCTGTTAATCATATTACGATTGAAGGCTTTGCAAGTAAGCCAACACAAGCGGGTACAAACACAACGCAAGCACATATTCTTAATCTACGTCAGTCTATGAAGAGGTCTGAGAAGGTTTCTAAAGCGTTGATACGTCAGGGTGTCCCAGGTGAGAAGCTGAAAACAGTCAGCTGGGGTGCTTCTAAAGCAACCGGTAATAATACTCAAGATCGCCGTGTTGATGTGGTGATAGGTGAGAGATAAGCATGACAAATAATAAAACGCCTTTCCGCATTGCTATTGCTGGATTAGGAACTGTTGGCGCGGGCGTCGTTAAGGTGCTCCAAGATAATCATGATGTCATCAAAAACCGATGTGGGCGCGATATAGAAATTATTTCTGTTACGGCCAGTAATAAAACAAAAGACCGTGGTGTTGATATATCCAATTATGAATGGGTTGATAACTTATCCTCTATGGCAGAAGATAACCGTGTTGATGCTGTGGTTGAAATGATTGGTGGCTCAGAAGGCGATGCAAAGACGTTAGTTGAGGTGGCTCTTAAAAATGGCAAGCATGTTGTCACGGCTAATAAAGCGTTGTTGGCGCATCATGGGTTTGTGCTGTCGCAGTTGGCGGAATCGTATGGTGTTTCTATTGCTTATGAAGCGTCTGTGGCAGGCGGTATTCCTGTTATAAAAGCATTGCGCGAAGGGTTGGCGGCAAATGAAATTACAAACATTTATGGTATTTTAAATGGAACTTGTAATTATATATTAACCGAAATGCGTGAAACAGAGCGTAACTTTGATGCTGTCTTAAAGGATGCGCAAGAAATGGGGTATGCGGAGGCAGATCCTAGCTTTGATGTGGATGGTGTTGACGCTGCGCATAAGTTGGTCTTGTTGGGCGCACTTGCTTTTGGTGTGCAGCCTGATTTTGAGAGTTTGGAAATTGAAGGTATTTCCAACCTTACAATGAAAGATATAAATTATGCGGAAGAGTTAGGATACCGTATTAAACTTATTGGTATGGCACAATGTGATGATGGTGTGTTTACGCAAGTTGTGTCGCCTTGCTTTGTTTCTAAAAAGAACGCGATTTCTCAAGTTGAAGGCGTCTTTAATGCCATTATGGTTGAAGGTGATTTTGTTGATAAAGTTATGATACAAGGACGCGGAGCAGGAGCGGGGCCAACTGCTTCCTCCGTTGTTGCCGATATCATTGATTTAGCTAGGGGTGAGAGGGTTTCAACCTTTGGCGTTCCAACAGAAAAATTAAAAGCGATTGAATGGCGAGGTGTGGAAACATTAAACGCTAAATGTTATATTCATTTACATGTAAAAGACGTGTCGGGTGTGATTGCGGATATAACGGCTTGTTTAAAAGATAAAGATGTTTCGATTGATAGCTTCATTCAGCGTGGTCATGAAGAAGATGGAACAGCGTCCGTTGCGATTGTGACGCATAAAGCGAGTTTGGTTAAAGTTAACAACGCTGTGAGAGTGGTCGAAGAATTAGCAACGGTATTAAATAAACCGACGTTGGTTCGTATTGAAGATATTTAAAAAAGAAAGATAAAGCTATGAGTCTTATTACCATGAAAGATAATAAAGAAATGATCGATAATGACCTTATGGATAGGAATCTAGCTTTAGAAGCGGTTCGAGTTACAGAGGCGGCGGCTCTTGCGGCTTCTCTTATGGTGGGGCGTGGTGATGAAAAGGCGGCGGATAAAGCTGCTGTTGACGCGATGCGTTATGCTTTTGACTCTCTGTCTATAAAAGGGCGTGTTGTCATTGGTGAGGGTGAACGTGATGAGGCCCCCATGCTTTATATTGGTGAAGAAGTTGGTGCGGGTGGCCCAGAGGTTGATATTGCGCTTGATCCATTAGAGGGGACAACGATTACCGCTAAAGGGGGTGCGAATGCTATTACTGTTATGGCGATGACGGATAAAGATGGCTTTCTTCATGCACCAGATACTTACATGGAAAAGATGGCAGTTAGTAAAGATGTCCCTGCCGATGTTTTAGATTTAGACGCACCGATTGGTGATATTTTAAAAAAAATTGCGGAAGCAAAAAGTAAGAGTATTGAAGATTTATTAGTTTGCGTTATGGATCGCCCACGTCATGATGAAATCATTAAAGGGATACGTGAAGCAGGTGCGCGTATTTCCCTTATCCCTGATGGCGACGTTGCAGGAATTATTGCGGCGACGGATACGAGCACAGGTATCGATTTTTATGTTGGTACAGGCGGTGCACCTGAAGGTGTTTTGGCTGCGGCAGCGTTACAATGCGTTGGTGGTCACATGTTGGGACGATTGATCTTTCGTAATGATGATGAAAAGGCGCGTGCTGATAAATGGGGAATTACCGATTATAATAAAGTCTATACAACAGATGATCTTGCCAAGCCTGATAATGTTATGTTTGCGGCAACGGGTGTGACAACGGGGCCAATGTTACCGGGAGTTCGCCGTTATGCCAATGGGGCAACAACACATTCAATCGTTATGCGGTCAAAATCTGGTACAACACGCCGTATTGAATCAACTCATAATTTTAACCGCAAAACGGGATTTTCTTCCCAAGATGAATAGAGAGAGTATAATATGAGTAACGAACTTTTAGCGGTTGGATTTTTATTTTCTTATATAATAATTGCATTAATTTTTTATAAGATGGGGAAGATTTGGCTTCAAGCATTCCTTATTACTTCCTATATTATAACGTTGTGTATTACGACAAAGTTTTTTGATTTCTTTGGTTTTACCGCTTCGGCAGGGTTGGTAACATATGCGGGAATATTCTTAGCAACGGACATGCTTACAGAAAAGTATGGGAAGGCTGTCGGGTTTCAAACTGTTAGAATGAGTTTCTTTGTTGGAGTGGTCTTTATTTTAATGACACAAATGAATCTTTTTTTTGAGCCTTTAAGGTTTTCTCAAGAACATTCAGATGCAATGTCTGTCGTTTATGGTTCTACAATTAGAGTTATGGCTGCCGGATTTTTTGCATATTTAATAGCGCAGCACTTTGATGTGTGGATATACCATAGAATTTCAGAAATGACAAAAGGCCGTTTTCTTTGGATGCGTAACATAGGTAGTACGATAATGTCACAAGTTATTGATTCTATTTTGTTTTTTACGTTAGCTTTTTATGGCACAATGCCGAATAATGTTTTTGTTCAGATTATTTTTACAGGTATTATTTTGAAAGTTTTAATAGCCTTATTAGACACTCCTTTTATGTATTTGAGTAAGAGAATAAAACCTTTTGATGTAGAATAATAGAGGTTTTAATGCTTCCTTCTTCCCTTTTTAATATAGAAAAGTCCCTTGGTAATAAGCGGTGGGCTTTCGCAAAAACGGACGATGATGGGGTAACTCGTCTAGCGCAAAATCATGGCTTACCTGAATTTGTCGCGCGGATGTTGGTGCAACGTGGTATAAAATCTAACGATGTTACTGAATATTTATACCCGACATTAAGGGATCATTTTCCTGATCCATTTTCTTTTAAAGGTATGAAGGAGTTCGCAGAAGATTGTGCAGAGTGTATTATAAAAGGAACACCTATTGGTATCTTTGCAGATTTTGATGTTGATGGGGCAACATCGGCAGCGATTTTAACGCGATTCTTCCGTCATTTTGATATTCACCCTTCAGTTTATATCCCTGATCGTCTCACGGAAGGTTATGGCCCAAACACGGAGGCAATGCAGACGTTAAAAGATCAAGGTGTGGAATTTCTTATTATTGCCGATTGTGGAACAACATCGTTTGAGCCATTGCAAGCGGCTCATGATATAGAGTTACGGGTTTCAGTTTTTGACCACCATGAAGCCGAAGATGAATTACCGGTGGCGGCGCATATTATTAACCCCAAACGTCAAGATGATGAGTCTGGTTTAGATATGTTGGCGGCGTGCGGTGTTTCTTTTATGGCGTGCGTTGCAGTTAATAGCGCCTTACGTGATAAAGGGTATTTTAAAGAAACAGGAAAGAGCGAAGCGCCTTTAAAGTCTTGGATGGATTTGGTTGGTCTTGGTACAATTTGCGATATGGTGCCGTTAAAAAGCGTTAATCGTCTATTTGTCAAAGTTGGCTTTGAACAAATGGCGCAACATAATAATCAAGGAATTAAAGCATTGTGTCAGGTTGGTAGGATTGAGGTCGCCCCGACACCAAAAGATGCAGGGTGGTCTATTGGCCCTAGGATTAATGCTGGAAGCCGTGTTCATCGTTCTGATCTTGGGGCAAAACTATTATCAACCGATGATCCTGATGAAGCGCAATCTATCGCTTATGCTTTAGATGAGTGTAATAACGAGCGTAAAAAAATACAATCTAACATGATGCAAGTTGCCTTGAATAAAGTTGAGTTCTTAAAAGGTAATAATGAAAATTTTATTTTAGTTGATGATGAATCCTTTCATTCTGGTTTAAGTGGTCTTGTTGCAGGACGACTTAAAGAAAAATATAACAAGCCGGCTATTGTTGTGACTTATGTTGAAAATGATGATGGTGTCATAGAGGGGCGGGGGTCTGGTCGCTCTGTCAAAGGTGTAAACATGGCTGATATTTTCATCGCGGCGCGACATGAAGGTATTTTACTAAAAGGTGGGGGGCATGCAATGGCAGGTGGTTTTACAATTATACCAGACCGCTTGGATGATTTTAAAAAATTTATTGCAGAATATATCTCAACGCATAAAGACACGATTGAAGAAATACCATCAATCGATGTTGATGGTATTGCGACGGTGTGTGGTGCAAAACCAGAATTTATCAAATTACTTAATTATAATGTGGGGCCATTTGGTATGGGTAATCCAGAACCTATTTTTGCGTTATCAGATGTGAAGGTGAGCCAAGTCGATGTTCTGAAAGATAAACACATCCGTATGATATTGAGCGATTCAGATGGTGGTGGGCGGATGAAAGCGATGTTCTTTAGCGGTATAGATACAGAGCTGGGTCAAATGCTTTTAAAGAATGCGAGAAACACAAATTTTCATCTTGTTGGGCAATTTCAAATTAATAATTGGCAAGGACGGGAGTCTGTAGAGTTCCACCTTATCGATGGAAACGATAGTTTTTCGAAGGTGGGTGTGAATCAAGAAAATATAAGAAGAGCAATATAGGAGAGAAAAATGGGTAAAATAAAATCGACGATTGAAAATAACTTTTCTCTTTTGCTCCTGATTGGTTTTATTAGCGGTTTCTTTTTCTCTGGTGTTGGAGATTATTTGGGTGATAAGGCCGATGAGATTGCAATAATTCTAACGGCAGTTCTGATCTTTTTATCTTGTGCGGATATTAAACCTGTTACCTTTTTGGAGATTGATATTTTTCAAGTGGGATCATTTTCCCTTATTCGATATACAATTTTACCATTGATACTATTCTATGCAGCACATCATTTTTTTCCTCAATTTTCAACAGGTGTCTTATTGCTTGCATTAATGCCTGCTGGAGTTTCTGTAGCGGCTCTGTGTTCGATGGCAAGAGGAAATGTTGTTTTGGGATTAAGTATTACAATTTTATCGAGTCTTCTTGCTCCTGTTTTGATTTTTGCAGTTTTTTCTTTTCTAGGACATACGATTAGTGTCGATGTTTGGAAGCTCTTTTTGACATTGGTTTTTGTGGTGTTTGTCCCAGTCATTTTATATTTTGGTGTGGTTTATAAATCAAAGAAGATGGCGCCTTTCGTAAAAAAGTATAGCCAAGCGTCGTCTGTGGTTATTCTATCTTTCATTCTTTTTATTGTTATGGCAACGCAAAAGGAATATTTCTTAGATAATGTAGATACCGCTTTGATAGCTTTTTTTGTTATGTTGGGCTTGTTTGCTATTTTTTACCTTTTCGGCTTCATATGTTCTTTTTTTGTTCAAAAGAAAGATCGTATTTCGTACATATTTGCCTCCGGAGCAATGAATAACTCACTATCCGTTGGTTTGGCGTTTGCTTATTTTGACGCCAATGTTGTGTTATTTATTGTGATGAGTGAAATTGTCTGGAGCCTTTATGTTGGGGTAATGCAGTGGGGATTTTCCAAAAAAATAGTACATACAAAGCTTTTCTAACGATTATTTAACGTTTTTACTGTAATATTAGAATGATGATTTAAATAATGTCAGCCGTTAAAGTCATATAAACTGGAGATGTAGAAACATCTTTACCATTTGGTATGAGGCTTGCATTGTAAATACCGATTAATTGCGGGAAGGCATAAATGGGTAGTGATATTGTAGTAAGTGCGACAGTTAAAAGCACATTGACAAGCATTCGTCTGGCGAGGGAGAACCTTGACCAGACCTCTGAACGCTTGGCTACAGGACAAAAGGTTAACCGCCCTACAGATCAACCACAAAATTTCTTTGCTGCTGCAGCTCTTAACTTTAGGGCTGATGGGTTTAATAATTTACTTGACGGTATTAACCTTGGTACGCGTACAATTCAACAAGCTTTAACGGGTGTTGAAACACTTGAAAATATTCTTAACTTAGCAGAAACGCAAGCTCTCGCCGCTAGGGAAACGTTAGAGGGGACGAGCTCTGCTTTGCCAGACTTAATTTTGGCAGACTCGCCTGTTGGTTATTTTCGCCTCGATGATGCCGATGGACCAGTGGCTGAAAACCTAGGAACCTTGGGTGACGGGGGTGATGGTATTTTTACTAATGGTGTTGGGCAAAGTGATGAGATATTATTTTTCGGGGCTGGTGGCCCTGCGGCAACATTTGATGGAACAAATCAGTTTATTGCGATTCCAAATGATAACTCGATTAATACCCCTGGGCCCTTTCCTGAAAGAACGGTTGAGCTTATTTTTAATGCCAATACAACATCTGGTCGTCAGGTGTTGTTTGAAGAAGGCGGCACGGTTAATAGTTTAAATATTTATATTGATGATGGTCTTTTGCGTGTTAATGGACGAACAACAAATGCAGGCGGTTTTGGCCCCCTAGATATTAGTGTGCCTGTTGAGGCAGGCGTTTCTTACCATGTGGCATTTACGCAAGATGGCCCCAATGAACGCTTTACGGGATATTTAAATGGTGAAGCTTTTGGTTCTGCGGATTTAGGTGGTGCTTTTATTGGTAATCACCCAAATTTTAATGGAATTGGTGCAGTTAATCAAAACGTATATTTCCATGATGATGGGCCTGGTAATGCCCCTGCGCGCGCCAATGGAAGTTTTGCGTTTGACGGACAAATATCTGACGTTGCTATTTATAATACCATTATCTCTCAAGAAGGGTTTCAGGCGCGTTTTGAAGCAACATCACTACCACTATCTGAGCAACTTCGTCAGGAGAACCAGATATTTTTAGAACAAATTGACGCTATTGTTGAAGATGCGAGTTTCCGTGGCATTAATTTATTGGGACAAGAAGATTTAGTTATTGATTTTAGCCGTGACCGTGAACAAAAAAGCCAATTAGAAGTTGCAGGGACAGATTTTACAATTGAAGGCTTGGGTTTAGATAATATAAACTTTCAGAACCCAACCCAAGTTGAAGACGCTATCCGTAATATTCGTGAAGCGATTGATACTGTGCGAGATTACGGAACGAAGTTAGCTACAGATTTTTCTATTGTTGAAATACGGGAGGAATTTACAAGAAACCTTATTGTGAATTTAGAATCCGGTGCAAGCGACTTACTTGACGCTGACCTTAATGAAGAGGGGGCCAACCTTCTTGCTACTCAAACAAGGTTAGATTTAGCGACAACGTCTCTCAGTCTTGCAAGTAGCAGTAGTGCAAGCATTCTTGAGATATTTACAGGCTCTAGTGGAATTTTAGTTTAGGGTTAATTTCTCACATATTTTTCTAATCGTGCGGCAAGTGGTGCAAGCTCTTCCTCGTAACGTTTCCATGCCTGAATAGAAGTCTTATAGATAGGTTTTCTAACCTGCCCTTTACTTGCCGTTAGGACAGAACGTTTTGACTTATGCGGTGCTAAACAGGCATCGTTCCAATCCATGCCAACATAGTCGATTAATTTACGCGCTTGATTTTCAAAATCATTGATTGTGTCTTCGTAATCTATTTCTAGGAAACGATCTGGAATTTCTTTACGCCAATGCTCCATTAAATTATTATATTGTTCATAATGCGTTGCCATTTCTTCTAAGTCATAAGACCAGTAATGCCCTCTAGCAAAAATTTGTTTGTAACAGGAAAAACAGGTATCAATAGGGTTTCTTCTACAGTGAATTATTTTTGCGTTTGGTAGAGCGGCGGCAATCTGTCCGATACGCGCGTAGTTCCCTGGCATTTTGTCTGTTATTTTTCTGGCCGTTTTACTTTCTTCGCTAATGGCGCGTGTTATATCAATATAATTTTGCCCCCATTGTTTTGCGCTATCAAGATTTAAAGCGCCTATTTCTTTTTCTGTTCGGGCGAGTGCGTATAGTTCTCCTGCGCCAAATATATCTGGATGAGAAGATATTATTTGTTCGGTTAAGGTTGTTCCTGATCGCGGCATACCGACAATAAAAATTGGAGTGTCTGAATCACAGCCTTTGCCTTTAAATTCATCAATATATTCTTTTGTTATTGATTGTTTGGTTATTTCAAAGAAGCTCCCTTGGTTTTCTGATTTGTAGTAAACAGTAGAACGTTTTATCTCGGCACCTTTTTTCAAAAACTTAAAAGACTCATCATAGTTTTCAATATCTTCGTAAGCTTTAAATAAGCCATAGCAAAGAGGCGGAATTTGCGTCTTGCCATACTTGTCCATATCACTGGCGAGCTCTTCCATGATTTTTAAATCAGGGTCATCTTTGGTGAATTTTTTTACTTTACTAAGGGTTAAATAAAGACCGGGTATTTTGTTGTTTATTTCTAGAGCTTCTCTGGCGAGTCCTGCGGCTTCTTCCATTTTTCCTAGTGATTGGAATAGCTCTGACTTTGTTGCAATGGCTTCAGGGAAATCAGGTTTTATTTCTAGAGCTTTGTTTAATGCCTCCAGAGCCTTATCAGTTTCGTTGGATGAAAGATGTGTCACTCCTTTTAAGTGATAAGCTTCGGGCATTTCAGGGTTTTTCTCGACAGCTTTTTCTAAAACCTCGATGGCTTCTTCAGGACGCCCTGCGTTGTCGAGTGCGGTACTTAACTTTATATAGAATCTTGGTGTTTCGGGTTCTAATTCTAGCGCATCGTTAAATAAGGTGACGGCTTCTTCATAATTATCAATGAGGAATAAAATTTCCCCTAAATCAACCATGGCTTCGACGGAGGTTGGTTGTAAGGATAAAGCTTTTCGGGCCGCTTCTTCGGCTTCGGGTAAGTGCCCTAACTGTCTAAGGATAACAGCTAAATTACCGTAGGCTTCTGCATAATTAGAGTCGAACGCGATAGCGTATTTAGCAGCGGTCATGGCTTCGTCAAACCTTAATTGATTAATTAAGGTGATGGCTAAGTTATTATGTGCTTTGGCAAAGTCTGGTTTTATATTGCTGGCGCGCCTAAAGAGCTCTTCAGCTTCTTTATATTGCGCTTGATCGTTTAAAGTGTTTCCTAAATTTAATAAAGCATCTGGGTTATCGGGATATAAAGATAAGGCCTTACGGCAATATTCTTCTGACTCCTGTATCCGTCCTAAATCTCGTAGGGCGTTCCCAATGTTAATAAGGGCGTTATGATTACCTGGGTTAGTGGCGAGAGTTTTCTTCCATTCTGTAATGGCCTCTTCGTTTTTACCTTGCGCGACCATGGCATTCCCTAAATTGATAAGGGCGGCGTGAAAGTCAGGTTTTGTTTTTAAAGCTCTTTCACACGCATCTTGCGCTTCCTTATATCTTCCGCATTTATATAAAGCATTCCCCAAATTACTGAAAGCGTCTGGATATTCAGGTTTGAGCTTTAATGCTGTATTCCATGATGCAATAGCGTCATCAACCTGTCCTGTGAGTTCAAGCATGACTGCGTAGGCATTCCATGTTTCTGGATTGTTTTCGTTTATGGCAATTGCACGCTTTAAATAATCGACACCTTCTTTGGGTTCACCGCGTTGATAAGCGATAATTCCTAAATAATGTAAGCTTGTAAAATCTTCAGGATATGTGTTTATAATATCTCTGTATGTTCTATCGGCTAAGGTTAGATTACCTGCTTGATGCTGCTCTTTTGCGATTGAAAGAGCTTTCTCTAATGTCACTTCATTTGGTTTTGCCATAACTTTAAATTCCGATTTATTTTACATGCTCTCGTAAGTTATTCGAAATATTCCCTTTTTTTTAGTTGTTAACAATGTTATCATAGTTTCATTATTGATTAGGTTTTTAAGTCCTTTATTAACCTAAAATTAGTAATTCTTAAGGTATAATCAATTAATTATATTTTTTTGTAAACACTATATATAAGCGAGGATGCTATGAAGAATACCAAGAAAGGTAGCGATATAGGCAAGGCTTTATTGATGGGAACGGCACTTGTGTCATTAAGTTCTTATCAGGCAGAGGCTGCCACGGGGACAGGTTTAATGTCCGCCATTATTTTAACGCCAATTGATGTTACATCAACTCAAGTTTTACACTTTGGGTCTATGTCTGTTACAACAGCCGTGGGTACTATTACAGTTGTTCCTAATGGGACAGGTGGAACGCGAAATGCCGGAACGGGTAGTGTGACTGAGATTGCGGGCGCTGGCTTGGAATCTGAAGGTGCCTTACAGATTACAGCGGCAACGGGGCTTGTGATGAACGTTGCTTTGACGGCTGGGCCGTTTACTGTTGATGATCCTGGTGCTGGTTTACCGATGACTGTTGATACATTTATGGGGCAGGCTGTTCCTGCGGCTTTCCCGTTTACAACATCAATTGTTGGTCCTGCAACAAATGTTATTGTACCTGTTGGTGCAACACTTAATGTTCCTGCTGGTCAGGAAGCTGCGGTTGCGGGTATCACGCCTGCGACTTTTACAGGTAGTTACACAGTCGACGTCAATTATATGTAAGACTTAATAAATTTCTTTGAATACCCACGATCAGTTGCTATTCTGTTTGTGGGTATTTTACTTTGCATATACTGAATAGTGATTGATGGAAAAAAATAAGAAAAACAAACTCTCTATTGTGTCGTTGGTGAAAAAATATTTGCCGGCGACAGTTGCTCTTGTTCCGCTCACTATTATTCCCGCTCCTGCTTATGCGGGTCTAATTACAATAGCGGTTAGTTCGACGGGAGCTCTTAATTTTGGATCTTTGGATGCTGGTGGGACTGGGGGAACAGTTGTTATCTCCCCTGCAGGTGCTCGAACTCAAACCGGCTCAGTTGTTCTTTTGTCTGGCGCAGGTCTAGAGTCCGCAGGGTTGTTGTCTATATCTGGCTCGACGGGTGTTCTTATAGATGTTGCAATGACTAACCCTGCTTTTGCAATCACGGGACCTGGCGCTCCGATGAATGTTGGTGGATTTAACATTGATGGTGGTGGTTCATCAGTTTCTCTTACGTTACCAACTAATCCTGCTACGTTTCCGTTGGGTGCAACATTAACTGTGGCGGCGGGACAGACCGCGGGTGTTTATTTCGGCACCTATACTGTGATGGCTAATTATCAATAAGGTGGTTTATAATGATTATTTTTAACAAGTTAAAGCTTTTATGTTTCCCTCTGTGTGTGTTGGCAGGGTTGGTGTTTTTGTTGTTGCCGCGTTACGCCGATGCAATTTCAGTGACCGTCAAGCGCGTTATTTTTGAAGGGCCGAAAAGGGCGGAAGTCATTACAATTATTAATAATTCAGATCGTGAAGAAACGTATCGTTTAAGCTGGTCGCATTTTAAAATGACACAAAGTAAGTCGCTTGTTGCTGTTCCAGAGGATAATCTGCCCCCAGAAATTCGTCCTGTTGTAGATATGGTTCGCTTTTCTCCAAGACGTTTCACTATACCACCTAGGGGATCTCAACAAGTGAGGATGGCTTTGCGAACACCTGCAAATCTAGCTGATGGAGAATACAGATCACATTTATCTATTAGGCCAGAAGAAAGCGTTTCTGATTTTAAAGACCGCACATCTGGAGAGCAACAGCCGGGGGTATCTTTAAGGATGTTGGCTGGTGTTAGTATGCCGATTATTGTTCGAAAAGGGGCTTTGGACGTTAATGTAGATATTGAGAATTTGAGTGCTGTTGACCAAGGTCGTGAAATATTTACGAGTTTCACAATGAATCGACAGGGGAGCAAAAGTTCCTATGGCGATCTTGATTTTATATGTAATGATAAGAACGGTACTGGCGGATATGTGTTGAAGTTCACGAGGGGTTTTTCCATATATGAAGAAACCGATAAGCGTAACGTTAAAATAAGGATTTCTAAAAAGCCAGATCAACCTAAATGCTCTACATTAATGGTGCGTTATACGGAAACTGACGGCTTTGTTGGTAAAGCGGTGAAAATTTTAGCAGAGTCGCAGGTGCCAGTTCAATAGTTATGCAATTAAAAATTGCTTCTAACCCCCTTAAATTTGCCATTTTTCTTAACTAAAGTGCTGTTAAATATAACGTTTTTAGTGGTATAATCACTGTGGATGATTCTATCCACAGTTCTTTTATGCCCTTTCCGGCGGTTGATCATAATGTCAAATGTAATAAGCAAGCACTGTCAGGCTTTTTCTATGATTCTGTTTTTAGGAATCTTGTTTGCTGGTATGCTTTTTTCTAATTTTGCAGTCGCCCAAGAAATAGAAATAAAATCAGTATCGGGTGCAATCGCTGAGACGTTACCATCAGAACAAGATGATGTAGAACAGTCTGTAAACTTGGACGAGGTAACAGAAGATTCTTATGCACGTAGTTATGCGGAAGGTGATGATAGTTCTGCCGTAGAAGATTTGGTTCTTGCGGTTACGGCGGATAACAAAGTTTTGTCGGCGGGTATATTCGCAATTCAGAAGAATGGGCAATATTACCTACCTGTGGCAGCATTGTCAGACCTTGTTGATTTTTATTACGATATTGACTCTGCTAAAAACACAGTGAATGGGTGGGCTCTTTTTGAAAAAGATTCCTACTTAATTGATCTGCCAAATAAAACATTACGCTTTCGCGGAGAAAATTTTGATCTTCCTTCTAGCGCTGTCATAGGTCCGGAAGTTGTTGATGGCGATGTTTATGTTTTATCGGATGTTTTGTCACAAATATGGCCTATAGACTTTGATGTCAATTTGAGTCGATTAATTCTTGACGTTGTTCCAGATAAGCCGCTTCCGTTTCAAACAGCCAAGAGCAGAGAGAGAGCAAGGGATAGAGCGGAAGAGCAAAGAGCGAATCAAGAAAATGAAAAGGATTTTACTTTTATCCCTTACCCGTATCAAGCATACACAAACCCGACAATTGATGTAACCACCTCTGCGGGTTTTGATCCAAACCGCGATAGCTTTATTGCGGGTTTAAATGTCAATGGTGTAAATGACTTAGCATATGCGAGCGCAGATTATTCGGCATCATTCTTTCAAGAAGGTGGTGAGTTTAGACAGCCTGAAAATATTCGTTTTCGTTTAAGACGACAGAATATTTATGACGGTGCGCTACCTTTTGGTCTTGAAGATACGCAGTTGGGTGATGTGCGTTTAAATAACAGGGAGTTAATTTCAAATAATATTGGTGGCCGCGGGTTTACGTTTTCTACAGAAGATAATGATAAATCCGGTGAGTTTGATCTTATCACTATTGACGGTACGGGAACACCCGGGTGGGAAGTAGAAGTTTATTTGAATAATGAGCTTTTGGAATTTGGGGTTATTGATGAGCGAGGTGAATATCGCTTTCAAGATATTTCTGTAGGCTTTGGTAATAACAGATTCCGTATTGTTCTTTATGGTCCGCAAGGTCAAATCAAAGAGCGCGTAGAAAACTATGTTTATCAATCAAGCTTGGTCAAAAAAGGTGAGAATGTATTTTCTGGTGGTATCATTGATGCCAATAATGATTTATTTCCAATTGATGAACGTGTTGATGGGCTTAGGGAGGGGCTTGCGGCCAATATCTATGCGGCACGCGGTATAAAAGATAGGCTGACGACATTTTTTACGGCTAATACGCTGCGTGATAGAGATGGAGCGGATGATGTTTCGCGTCAATATGTGTCGGTGGGTGCGATAGGATCCCTTGGTACAACATTAGCGCAAGTCGAAGGTTACAAGCAACTTGGTGGCGGAGAGGCTGTTGATGTTAGAACCGTAAGTGGTTTTAAAGGATTCAGGATTAACGCTCAAGTTTCGGCCTTTAATGATTTTGAAAGTCCAGATGCAGGTAATGGCCCCAATGCGAGGGAGTTAGAAACAACTATTAATATTAGAAAGATATTCCAAACGGCGATTGGCGCGTTAGGTTTGGAAGTTGGTCAGAATTATCGAAGAGGTCAAGAAGGGATTACCTCCACAGATTATACAACAAGACAATCTTTGGGTATTGGCTCGTTAAGAATGAGTAATACAACACGGTCAGTTTTATCAGATGGCGATCACCTGCAAAGCACAGGGCGTTTTGTTGCATCTAGACGTCATAATAGATGGAACTTTAGAAATAGTTTTGACTATGATATTTCTCCAGATTTTGATGTAACGGCGGTGCAGAGTGAGTTACGTTACAGGCAATCTAGAGATTATTCCGCAGCGATTACGGCGGATTATAGTTTTGTTAATGACCAAACGGGATTGGGTTTTCAAATCAGTCGAGATTTTAAAAGATTCTTAGCCAGTGCGCAGACTAATTGGCGCTCAACAACTGGGTGGGGATTCACTTTACAGGCAAGTACATCTTTTGGTCCTTATGGTGATAATAATACTTACACGAATAGAAGCACACCTCTTTCAAACGTCGGTCCTGTTAATTCGTTTGTATATAACGATGAAAACTATAATGGCGTTTTTGATGCAGATGATGAACCATTAGAAGATGTCCGTGTTACTATCAATAGACGGATTACAAGAGATAGAACCGATGAAGGTGGTAACTTACTACAATTTGTTGGCGCCAACGCTACTCAGGCTAAAATTAAAGTTGCGAGAGAAAGTGTAGAGGATCCATACATTATATCTTCTGTTCCTGGGTATAGAATTTATCCGAGAGCAGGTGTTGTTCATCAATTAGATTTCCCGCTTATTGAAACGGGAGCCATTGATGGAACGTTAAGGTGGAGTAATGGGGGAGAGCCAATTTCTGGTGTTGAATTACAGCTACTTGATGAAGATGGCGAAACTATCAAGGATTCTAGAACTGCTTCTGATGGTTACTTTACCTTTGAACAGATTCCTCCAGGAAGCTATACGATACGACCAGCACCTGAGAATGGTTTAGATATTCCGTTTAAGTATGTGAACTTAACACCAGATAATTTGTTTCAATTCGGTATTGATATGTCAGCGACGGCTAATGACGGGGTTGAAGAAATTGATTTGGATACGAGCGTTGCTGAAGATGGTACATTGAATGTGAAAGATATTATTTCTCTTGCTAAAGGGTATAAAGAGAAAACGAGTGGAAAAATTTATAAGGCTAGCATGTCTTCGGGGAGGGCTAATCAAGGTGTTCGTAATAATACGGCCCAACCAGGCAAACCAAATATTAATCGCATTCGTATAGGGGAACATTCTGATAAAGTTCGTGTTGTTCTGGATTTATCTGCACCTGTTGATTATGCAGTTAATCATGATCCGCAGAGTAATTCTGTTTTTGTTGATATACCGTACGCTAGCTTATCGGCAAAGAGCAGGTGGGATACTCAAAAGCGTGCAATTCTATCTAGTTATAACGCAGAAGTGACGGATCAAGGTGTTAGGCTTGTTTTAGGAGTGGCAGATAATGTAGCTGTTGGTGCCTCGGGCGTGCTTAAAGCTGATGCGGGTAGAAGTGATCGCTTGTACATCGATATTGAAAAGAAATAGATTTGAATTGACAGATTGCCTAAAAAACGACTATTTTCCTATATTAATTACAACATGTTGAGAATTTCATGAATCGCCTGCAAAACGCAATAAACTGGGTTGTCGTAACATCTGAAATAAGTCATTTCTTTTGTTGCGGAATTCCTATTGTTTTTAGCCTGCTTAGCTTGCTATCTGGTATGGGCATAATCGCCTCTATGCCACTGGGGTTTAACAACTTGCATGAAGCGATGCACCAATATGAAATTCCGATGATTGCGATGTCAGGTGTTATTATAGCTTTGGGCTGGATGTTGCATATGGTTGCAACACGAATTGACTGCCGCAATACAGGGTGTGGTCATCAACCCTGCGCCCCTAAAAAGAAACAATCCTCCAAAATTTTAATGGTAGCTACAGGGTTGTTCGCCTTAAATCTCACAGCTTATTTTCTATTACATGGTTAAGCACATCGAACCTTTAAAAGACATCATATGATATTTTCAGATCTTGGGCTAAGTCCAGAAACATTAAAAGCGATAGAAGAGCGTGGTTATAAAGAACCCACGCCTATACAAGCAAAAGCTATTCCAGCTATTCAGATGACACGTGACGTTGTGGGCTTGGCGCAAACAGGGACAGGTAAAACGGCGAGTTTTACCCTTCCTATGATTGATGCCTTAAGTGGAGGGCGTGCAAAAATGCGTATGCCGCGCTCTTTGGTATTGGAGCCTACACGGGAATTAGCCGCACAGGTGGCAGATAATTTCGAAGTTTACGGTAAATATCATAACCTTAATAAAGCCCTTCTTGTTGGGGGACAGTCTATGGGTGAGCAAATGAAGTTGCTTGAGCAAGGTGTTGATGTTTTGATTGCAACACCAGGTCGCTTATTAGACCTTTTTGACCGAGGGCATATTTTGCTCAATGATATTAAAATCCTTGTGATTGATGAAGCAGATCGCATGATGGATATGGGGTTTATTCCCGATATTGAAAAAATTGTCTCTTTAATACCGCCAATGCGCCAGACTTTATTATTTTCTGCGACAATGGCACCAGAGATTAAAAAATTGACAGAAAAATTCTTAAGTAATCCAAAGGAAATTTCTGTTGCAGCAACCTCATCGCCCGCTGAGACGGTGGAACAATTTCTGGTTAAAGTTAACCAAAAAGATAAAAATAATACTTTGGATACAATCCTGAAGCAGGAGAACGTTAAAAACGCCTTTATTTTCTGTAATCGTAAAAAAGATGTTGATATGGTCGCTAAATGGTTAAAAGGTAAGGGTTATTCTTCTGAACCACTTCATGGTGATATGGCGCAGGTAAAACGAACAGAAACATTACAGCGTTTTAAGGATGATAAAATTAAACTACTGGTTTGTAGTGACGTTGCTGCCCGTGGTATTGATGTAAACAATGTCTCTCATGTTTTTAATTATGATGTGCCGATGACGGCAGATGACTACGTTCACAGAATTGGTCGAACGGGACGGGCGGGGAACACTGGCCGTGCGTGGATGATGACAACTGATAGGGACGAAAAGTTCCTAGATGCGGTACAGAAATTGATTAAGAAAAAGTTTGATCTATTTGATTTAAAACAAAAAAATAAAAACCCACCTTCTGATTCAGCGTCTAAAAAAACTGAGAAAAAATCGACTAAAAACTCTCGCTCACCTAAGGCAAAGGTTAGTGAAAAAACACCTCACTCAAAGCAAAATGATCCAAATTTATCAAATGAATATGATGATGTTGATGGTTTTGGTGATGATATACCTGCTTTCTTAAAATAAAGATTTCTGTTAATATTACCGTCCTATAAAAGACCTTAAATTTGAGTGTTTATAATGGCTTATAAGTTACTTTTAAATTTTAGTTTTTATCTCTGATGGAGGGAATAATCTTCAAAAAAAGACTCATCACTAGCTCTATTTTAACTTGCTGTTTTTACGCAAGTTTTTCTGGCTATGTCTTTGCCAGTGATGAAGGAGATAGTGGTAAATACCTACTGTTTAACAAACCGTATGTCTCATATCCTGACCCTAAGACCGTGGAAGTACCTCTACCTTCACTGGCCTCAACCAATGTTGATGTGGAGCAGAGCATCCCTGAAGCACCCACTCCTTCAGAAAAAGCTGCAAATATAGAAGATATGGTCGATTTATTGGCAGATCAAGTTGAGTATGATGAGGTGAATGCTGTTGTTAGTGCTGTTGGTAATGTTGAATTAGTGCAGGCAGGGCGTATTTTGCGTGCTGATAAGGTTACATATGATCTTAATAAGGATGACGTGACGGCCACAGGGAATGTTGTTTTGAATGAAATAACTGGCGATACTTACTTTGCAGAGTTTGTTGACTTAAAAGGTAAAATGAAAAATGGGTTTATACAGAGCTTAAGCGGAGTTTTAGCAGATGGGTCGCGCTTTTCTGCTGACAAGGCAGATAAAATAGCGGATGCAAAAGTCATTATGCATAGGGCGACTTATACTGCCTGTGAGCCATGTAAAAAACATCCTTCACGTGCCCCTCTTTGGCAGATTAAAGCGAAAGAGGTGACGCACCATAAAGACCAACACCGAGTATCCTATGACAATGCTACGTTTGAAGTTGCAGGGCTGCCTGTGGCGTACGTGCCATATTTTTCTCATCCTGATGGTTCTGTTGATAGGAAAAGTGGTTTTTTAATACCGTCCATTGGTTTCGATAGTGAGTTAGGGGTAAATTACGGGCAAGAATATTATTGGAATATTGCCCCAGATAAAGATGCCACGATTGGTGTTACTGCTTACACTGAAGAAACGCCTCTTCTAACAACTGAATATCGTCAACGGTTTAAAGACGCAGAGATAATTACAAATAGTGGTGTAACGTACTCCAGTAGAACTGACTCTGTTAATGACCAAGATGTTGATATTGATGATGAGTTGCGTGGACATTTGTTCGTTGACGGGTTGTGGGATATTAATGAGAAATGGAGGGCAGGGACAGAGATTCAACTCGTGAGTGATGATCAATATTTGCGCCAATATAACCTATCGAACGAAGATATTCTCGAAAACACAGCTTATTTAGAACGTTTTTCAGGTCGTGACTATGTGAATGCCCGCCTTATTAATTTCCAAGATTTACGGGTTAGTGACCGAAGTGATGATCAGCCAAATATCCTACCAGAAATCTATACTCGATTTATAGGTAAGCCAAATGCTACACTAGGGGGGCGTTGGGAGTTTGAAACCTCTCTTTTAGGATTGCAAAGAGAAGGTAATGACCAAGATCTTAATCGTGCTTCTGCTCAAGCTGGGTGGCAACGCCGCCATGTGAGTGATATAGGTTTGGTGAATACGCTTGATTTCACAGCGCGTGGTGATGCTTTCCAAGTGAATGATCGTGATATTGCGACTATTGATAACCAACGCAGTACGGATTCTTCTGCTATTCGTGGGTTTGCTCAAGCGCACCTTCAGAGTAGTTATCCCGTTGCAAAGAGGTTTAAGAGATCTGAACTGGTTATTGAACCTTTAACCTCTGTCACAATAGGAACAAATCTTGATGAAGATGATGATATTCCTAATGAGGATTCACAAGATGTTTTCTTGGATGTGACGAACCTGTTTAATGCAAATAGATTCCCTGGTTATGACCGTATAGAAGATGGAAGTTTTACAACTTATGGCTTACGGACAGGGCTATATGGTGATAACGGATATAGTGGGGAAGTCTTTTTAGGGCAGAGTTATCGTTTTAAGGATAGCGAAAATCCATTTCCGAGTGGGTCTGGTTTATCTGAGCAAAGTTCTGATTTTGTTGGTAATGTATCTATTTCTGCAGGGAGAAATTTACAGTTAAATTACGGGTTGCAACTCGATAATGATAGCTTGTCTTCTCAACGCCATGAAATTGATATGACTGGTCAAGTTGGTAAAGTGTCTTTTAATACGCGATATTTTTATGCGAACGCTCTAGAAGGAACGGACTTTGATGAAAGTCGTGAGCAAATTCGAGTGGGAGGGCGTTACCAATTTTCAGACCGATGGGGTGTTATAGGTAATGCACAATATGATTTTTCGGATGATAATGAAGGGCTTCGATTTGCTAGATATGGTTTGGATTATAAAGGGCAATGTGTTGATTTCCTTCTTTCAGCTCAAAGAACATTAACTAATGATTCGTCGGGCGATAGTGGCACTGAAATTACGCTAAGGTTAGGGTTAAAAAATTTAGGTGGGTTTGAAACTTCTGGTTTTGCAGTGGGGTCAAACGGTAGTGATAATGATAGTAATAATAAAAATTTAGAATAATAGGCTTAAAGGGTGATATGTCCATTATAGATGCTAACTTCCATATGTGCTTTGTTTTGATTTTAACGGCTATTGCCGTTTATCTTTTTGCGCGTGAAAAACTCCCTTTGGAGGCAACAAGTGTTGTTATCCTGACATCACTGTTACTATTCGGTCAGTTCTTCCCTTTGCTTGATGAAAATGGGCGTAATCAGCTTGATGCGGCGGACTTGTTATCAGGGTTTTCTAATCCAGCATTACTGGCAGTACTCGCCTTGCTTGTTATGGGGCAGGCGATTATTAGGACTGATGCGTTACGTGCTTTAGTTAAGTTCTTCGTGAATAATAAGCATATGCCCGCGCGCCTTTCTATTTTTTGTATTTTTATGTTCGTGATGGTGTTTAGTGCTTTTCTTAACAACACGCCCCTTGTTATTTTAACTATTCCTATTATTCAGGCCATTGGTATTTCGGCAGGGATATCAGAGAGTAAAATTATGATGCCGTTAAGTTTTGCCGCAATTCTTGGTGGTATGACAACGTTGGTTGGCTCGTCCACAAACTTACTGGTTTCTAGTACGATGGTTGAACTGGGTTATGACCCTCTAGGATTTTTTGATTTCTTAGTTCCAGGCATGATGCTCGCCGCTGTTGGTTTAGTATATCTTGTTATTGTTTTACCGTTCTTGGTGCCTGATCGCCGGTCTTTGAAACAAAAGCTAGAAGGTGGTGAAAAAGAGTTTATTGCCGAACTAGATGTGACCGCCGATAGCGTGTTGGTCGGTATGGAGTTTACCGAAGGGGTTTTTCCCGCGTTACCTGACGTAGATGTGCGTCTTATTCAACGCCGTGGGCATTTAATTCTCCCTCCGTTTGAGGGGTATCAGATTGAACAGGGCGATATTATGATCGTTGCGGCAACGAGAGAATCGTTGGCGGGCTTGCTCTCTAAATTCCCTGGTTTCTTATTGTCTGATGAAGAAGTGAAAGTCATGGAAGATGCCGACGATGAGGAGGAGAAAAGTGGTCCTCAAGACTTAGAGGATGGTGTTTCTGAAACACGTATTTTAGCAGAACTTATGATTCCACCTGCCTCACGTTTTGTTGAAATGACCATTGATCAAGTTGATTTTCAACGACAGTTTAATATTGTCATTCTAGGTATTCAGCGCCGTGCACGCGTTGTTAGACGCTCTATGGGACGTATTCGTTTAGAGCCCGGTGATGTTCTTCTTATTGCTGGGGCGCAAGGTTCTATTAATAGTATGCGGGGGCAAGATCAAACAGATGTTACCGTTTTGTCAGGGTCTAAAACAGATTTACCCATTCCTAAAAAAGCACCTGTGGCGGCCTTTATTTTCATTATAACAATTCTTTTAGCCTCTTTAGGTATCTTATCTATTGCTGTAGCAGCCATAAGCGGTGCGGTTTTGTTAATTGCTACAGGTTGTTTAAATATTCGGCAGGCAACACGCGCTATAGACCGCAAGATACTTTTCCTTGTTGGAGCAATGCTTGCGTTGGGAACGGCTATGCAGGCGACAGGGGGAACGCAATTTATTGCGGATATGATGTTAAAAGCGCCGTTTGCCGATGAACCTCTATACATGCTTGCTATGTTGTTTATCATTGTGGCGCTTTGTACCAATATCTTATCAAACAATGCTTGCGCTATTCTCTTTACGCCAATCGCGATGAATATGGGGATTGATTTAGGTGTTGATCCGATTATTTTTGCAGTTGCTGTTATATTTGCGGCGAATTGCTCTTTTGCTTCCCCTATTGGTTATCAAACAAACTTATTGGTTATGGGGCCTGGGCATTACCGTTTTCGTGATTTCTTGGTTGCGGGTATCCCTCTTGTTTTGGTAATTTGGATTGCTTATATGTTTGTTGCAAAATTTTACTATGGTTTATAAACAGGAAGAGTAAAACAAATGTCGATTAGTAGTTATAACCCCCATACAAGATATAAAGAACGTAACGCGCAACGCATGGCAAGTGCCTTAGGTGTATTGGCCGTTATTTTACTGTCAATCCTCCTTGGGTTTTGGTTGGGAAAGCAATATGGTGCAGAACATTTAATGACCTTAAAAGATGAGGTTCAAACTTTTGAACAAGAGAGAGCTTTACTACAAGATCAGGTCACTGAATTGAGTGCAACTGCGCAAACTGCTAATACACGATATGAGCAACTTCAACAAGAAGTAGAAAGTATTATCCCAGCAGGTCCCATGCAGGACTTGGTTACATTGGTTAGGGAGCAGCTTAAGCAAGGGATGGATGCGGAAAGGTTATCCTTTGTTATCCGTTCTGCTAGACCACCTTCAGGATGTACAGAGGCGCAAACCAAAAGGTTTGTTATTAATACGCCAGCTTATTCTGGACCAGAAAGCTTAGCGAGTGTCGCAGACGGTAAAATTAAAGTCGGTGGAAAAGGTGTATCTGCTAGAAGTGCTAAAGGGTTACCAGAGGCGTGGTATGACCCATCAAAGCGTGTTGAAGTGTTTTTTATGAATGGAAGTAAAAGAGAATTAAAAAAAGGTGTTTTACCTTTGCGCTATTCTACGGTTGTAGAAAATAGAGAGTATCGCTTCACGATTGAAAAAGGTGCTAAATCTTTTGCGAAGGTTATCTATGATTCTTGTGCTTATCCTTAAACTTATCTTTAAGTGACAGAGTTTATAATAAGTTTTTCAAACTGTCGTCAAAACGAATATTTTGATCTGAAATATTATCTTCATTAATAGAAAACAATGTTTGTAAAAGGGATATAGTTTCTTGATCCCCTTGCGCTGTACCCCTTATATCTAAGTTATTTGGGTATATTAAAAACGTACCTTTAAGACTGTCCTTATCCTTCTTTTTTATATTTAGAGAAAAGGGGAAGGGACCATTTGCAAATCTATTTTCAGGTTCATAAATTAGTTGCAAATCTATGTTTTCTGAAAGGTTGGTGGTGCTTTGAACAGGGTTCTTTAATATATTTTGTTGAGAGAGATAGCTTATAAACTTATTGGGATTATCAATCTCTAACAATAATTCAAAAGCTTGTTTGTTGATGTCATTAGAAAAGTGAAAATCACCATATAGGTTAACGCCTTCAATAGCTGAAGCATTGCTACGTGTAACTACAGAATAGAATCCATTTCCTTGGTTTAAAACCAAACTGATATTTTTAGTGGGGATATTTAAGATATTACCATTCCCCGCATCAAGTTGCGCGGTGATGTTTGTTTTTTTATCTTTGTTTGAAAGGAATGCCCACCCCGTTCCCCGTTTTAACATGAAGCTTTTGGTGTGTATATCAAGACCATTGAAAATAGTTTCAATGTTATAATTACCGTCACTTTCAATATGACCAGACCATTTACTAGTGAAGCTTAATTCGTGCTGAGCGGCATTTAAAGTGGCGTTAATATCTTTTACCCCCCCATTTTGTTGAAGGGTAAGCCTGCCTTCTAAACGCAACGCATTCTTTGGTGTTGCAATATCCCATGTTATTTTTTCAATGAGGATTTTATCAACTTTTATATTGGAAAACTTACCAATATTTAAAATTTTCTCATATTTTAAAATATCATTCGGATTATTTGCTGTGCTTGAAATCTTAAGAGATACAATGTTGATGGATTTTATATGTGACGTAAAAATATAAGTTGGCCAAAATATTCTTGCCCTTATGTTTTTTGCAACATTAAATCCATCTTTGCCCAATTTAACGCTTTCAATGTTAATACCGTTTAATTGAAGGTGTGCGTTATTGATTTCTACATTATTAAAGCCAGTTTCGTCGAAATATTTTTCGATATTCTTCAATGCTTTTGGAACTAATAGATAGTTTGTTATCGCTAGAGGAATAACAATAAGGGCAACGCAAAGGAGAATGATTTTTTTCATAGGAGTTAACTTCTTTTAAATGTCCAAATCTTGGACAAATTCGGCATTTTCCTGAATAAAGTTAAATCGGCTTTCCGCATTTTTCCCCATCAGCTGTTCAACCAATTTATCGACATCGGCTAAAGAGGGGCCTACTTCACTATCTCCCATAATTCCATCGGCTAAATTACGTGCCTCAGGTAAGGTTACTCGTAGTAAGACGCGGGATTTAGGATTCATTGTTGTTTCTTTTAATTGCGCGGCAGGCATCTCGCCCAATCCTTTAAAGCGGCTAACATCAACTTTTTTCTTACCCTTAAAAACAGTCTCCATCAATTTGTCTTTATGCTCATCATCTTGTGCATATTCGCTTAAATTACCACTGACTAGGCGATAAAGCGGCGGTTGCGCCAAGTAAAGGTGACCTTCTTCGATTAAACCACGCATTTGTGAATAGAAGAAAGTAATGAGGAGTGACGCAATATGCGCCCCATCAACATCCGCATCGGTCATGATAATGATACGCTCATAGCGTAGCTTGGATAAGTTGAAATCTTTACCAATAGCGCAGCCTGTTGCTTGGATTAAATCTTGAATTTCTTGGTTGGCGCGTATCTTGTCGCGGCTGGCGCTAACAACATTTAGAATTTTCCCTCGCAAGGGGAGAATAGCTTGTGTTTCACGCAAACGACCCTGTTTTGCAGAACCTCCAGCGGAGTCCCCCTCAACCAAGAATAACTCAGTATCGTTAGCTGTCTTGCGTGAACAATCTGCCAGCTTACCCGGAAGGCGTAATTTTCGCGTTGCAGATTTTCGCATTGTCGCTTTTTCTTCGCGGCGGCGCATCCGTAATTCTGCGGTATCAATAATGGCTTCTAACAACAATTTACTAGAGCTAGGGTCAGAAGTAAGCCAGTGGTCAAAATAATCCTTAATCGCAACGTCAACCCAACGTGTAGCTGCCGCTGTTGCTAGCTTATCTTTTGTTTGTCCTTGAAACTGCGGTTCACGAATGAAAACTGAGAGTAGGGCGGTGGCATCTCCTAAGATATCATCTGAGGTAATAATGCTGGCCTTCTTATTGCCAATCATCTCACCATAGGCTTTAAGACCGCGCAGTAAGGCAGAGCGTAACCCTTGCTCGTGTGACCCTCCAAATAAGGTGGGAACAGTATTGCAGTAAGAATGAATAAAGCCTTCACCGCGTTGTGGCCATGCAATGGCAAATTCAACCTTACCTTCGCCATCGGGCAGGTCTGTTTGTCCTGCAAAGGGGCGAGGCGTAATGGTTGGGCGGCCTTCAAGCGTAGATATAAGAAAATCTTCTAAACCATTGGGAAAGTGAAAAGTTTCTTCTGCTTTTACTTTGTCACCTTCTGCTATTAACTCTTTATCACAAGACCATTTTATCTTAACACCACGGAATAGATAAGCCTTTGATCGCGCCATTTGGAAAAGGCGCGCAGGCTTTAGCGTGGCTTTGGCACCAAAAATTTCCGGGTCAGGGTGAAAAAACACAGTTGTTCCGCGTCTGTTATTGACGGCGCCTAATTTTTCTAATTTTGAAGTTGTTAAGCCACGACTAAAACTCTGTTTAAACAGCTTCTTATCACGTGCAACTTCAACCCACATCTCATCAGAAAGAGCGTTAACGACGGAGATACCCACGCCATGAAGTCCGCCTGCGGTTTCATAGTTTTTGCCGCTAAACTTACCGCCAGAGTGCAAGGTTGTTAAAATAACTTCTAAGGCGGATTTCCCCGGGAATTTAGGGTGCTCGTTTACAGGAATTCCGCGCCCATTATCAGAGATTGTGATACCATTCCCCTTATGAAGGTGAATTTCTATACGGTTTGCGTGGCCTGCAACGGCTTCATCCATAGAATTATCGAGAATCTCGCCAACAAGGTGATGTAGGGCGCGTTCATCCGTGCCACCAATATACATCCCTGGACGTTTACGGACAGGCTCTAACCCTTCTAAGACTTCAATATCTGAAGCATCATAGCTCTCTGTTTTGTTATTTTTTGTTTGTTTTAATAAATCAGACATAAAATCGACACGCTTTTCTTATATTGTAATAGTTATAGATAGCATTACGCCGCTTTTTTTGGAAACTGTAAAAACCTATAGGTTCACAACTAAATTCATTTTGCGTCGTTAAGTTTTTGTTCGGGGCAATAAGTATGTATAATATTGGTGTGATGAGAGTTTTTATAAAATCGAGCATATTTGTTGTAACCCTTTTTCTGGTGGCAGGGGTTTTGTTTGTTGGTGGCTATGTAAAAGCGCAGCACTCTGACCTGAATGATGTTGCACCGATTGAGCTTATAGAATTTATTCCTGAAAAAGAGTTTAAGGGTAAAACCAAAGTTATAGAGCATACCCCTAATGATGATATACATTTGGGGTACCAAGTTAGGGTTCCCACAGACTGGGGGGATAATACCGCTAAACAAGAATTAACCTTAGATGGCAGTTTTTTAGGAAAAAAAGTTCTAAGTGTTATAGCGCGTTATACAAGCCCAGCTAATCCTCAATACCCAAGAAGTTTTTTTACAGTTGAGGGAATGCAACTGACTTATGAAGTTGGGGTAAAAAACTGGTTTGTCAATTATGCTCTAACGAATGGTTTGTCTTTGGAGAGAATGACCGTTAAAGGCAAAAAAGAATTAGAAGCCATTTATGTGGAAGTTAAGAAAGACACGGCGTATATAGTGCGGACAAAAGTCGTGATTAATGGGTCTAAAGTGATAGTAGCAAGGTATTATGTGGCGCAACAGGGTTATAAAAGCGAAAGGATTATACAGGCACAAGTAATTGACTCGTTTCAACTGTTGTCTTTAGACAGTGGATCGATAGAAGACTTAACAACTTTTGGTTTTTTAAACCAATCTTACTTTGATTATCCACCATCATGGCAGCTGGACGCTCCCCCCGTTACAACAATAGAGGAGATGAGAGCCCAGCTACATAATAATATTGTTGAAGGTAAGCTAAATGGTCAAATTGATATATTGCTCAATAATAGACTCGCTGTTTCATCTCGATCTGAAGTGATTAAAAAGTTCAGGGAAGATTTTTCAGTAGATAATTACACAGTTGATAAGCTTATTGAATCACGTGACTTTGAGTACCACAAAGACATGTCTTTTGGCGCGACGCAGGCTTATGAGTTAAACCCTACATCTTCAAGCATGCTTGCCTACGAGTTATGGCTTAGCGTTTTAGAAGGGGAGGATTATATTTATTTGATCTCTTTGATAACACCGTCACGTAAAGATGAGTTTTATACATGGGCAAAAAATATAGAAAGTTATAAACTTATCGTAAAGACGATGCGTCGAAATAATGACTTTGGTAACCTTTATGATGATCCTGACAGGTAAAAAAAACCGAGATTAATGTCTCGGTTTTTCTTTTGGGTTAGATCGTTTGTTCTATGCTGAATAATACATCAAGAATTCAATAGGGTGAGGCATAGTTTCATATCTGAGGACCTCTTCCATTTTCAAATCAACATAAGCATCAATGGCATCTTTGGTGAAGACATCGCCCTTCAGTAAGAACTCATGATCTGCTGATAGTGAGTCTAGAGCTTCACGTAATGAACCACAGACTGTTGGAATCTGTGCTAATTCATTAGCGGGTAAATCGTATAAGTCTTTATCCATAGCTTCGCCAGGGTGAATTTTATTATCAATCCCATCAAGGCCAGCCATTAACATAGCGGAAAAAGCCAAATATGGATTGGCTGTTGCATCAGGGAAACGAACCTCAACACGCTTAGCTTTGGGCGATTCACCATAGGGAATACGGCAAGACGCAGAACGGTTACGTGCTGAATACGCAAGCAGGACAGGTGCCTCATACCCTGGTACTAAACGCTTATAACTGTTGGTTGATGGGTTGGTAAATGCGTTTAAGGCCTTCGCATGCTTGATGATACCGCCTATGTAGTAAAGGGCATTTTCAGAAAGGCCTGCATATTTGTCCCCTGCAAATTGTGGTTTGCCACCAGACCAAAGGGATTGGTGGACGTGCATACCTGATCCGTTATCACCAAATACAGGCTTGGGTAGGAAAGTTGCTGTTTTACCATAAATATGCGCCACGTTATGAACGGCATATTTATAAAGTTGCAGGTTATCGGCACAATCAACGAGTGTAGAGAAGAATATACCTAGCTCATGTTGAGAGGGCGCAACTTCATGATGATGTTTTTCAACGGGAACACCCATCGCATCTAAAACGGTTAGCATCTCTGCGCGTAGGTCTGATCCACTATCAATAGGGCCTTCAGGAAAATACCCTCCCTTTACACCTGGGCGATGCCCTGTGTTGCCTTCAGCGTAATTTGTACCACTGTTATAGGGACCTTCTGTAGAATCAATTTTATAAGACACTTCATTCATGTCTGCTTTCATCTTAACGTCATCAAAGACGAAGAACTCTGCTTCTGGGCCAAAGTAGGCGGTATCACCATAGCCTGCCGATTTCACGTAAGCTTCGGCTTTTTGTGCAATAACACGTGGGCATCTTGTATAGTCTTCACCTGTTGATGGCTCTTTGATATAGCAGAACACTTTTAACGTTGGTTGGGCGGCGAAGGGGTCAAGGAAACATTTACTCCAATCAGGAACCAAGCACATATCGGATTCATTAATCGCTTTCCATCCAGCAATAGAGGAGCCATCAATCATGACGCCAGCTTCAAACATATCTTTATCAAGGGTTGTTATATGTTGATCTGTATGTTGTAGCTTACCACGAGGATCGGTAAATTCGAATCCAACAAATTGAATATCGTTTTCATCTGAAAACTTTTTAAAGTCATTATAGTTCTTAAATTTTAATCCTTTATCAGACATAATATTAGGTGTGCTCCTTGAGTTGTTTTTTTGTTATTCTAAATATGCATGGTAGGCATGCGTTTTTAGAATTTCTTATTATCTATCATTCAATAAAGCAAAGGTCTAGCTCTTTTGGTAGTAAAAGTTTCTTTTATAGGCAGAAAATATTTGCCTTTCTTAGTCAGAGAAAACTTGACCCTGCGGTGGTTTTAGATATAAACAATGCCTATTGCCTATTTATGGCGACTGTAGCTCAGCGGTAGAGCCCTCGGTTGTGGTCCGAGTGGTCGCGGGTTCGAACCCCGTCAGTCGCCCCATTTTCCTTTCAACATATAGAACACCTAAACAAACGCCCCAAAAGAGGACTTAAAATATTTTTTCGTGGGTTTCTTAATTAACTCAAAATTAAAACACAAGAAATGAAAACAGATAAAACATATCAAAAAATCAATGAGGGACGGCTTAACGTCATTTTAATTAACAGTTGATCTTGAATATTTAGAAATATAAATATTCAAAACACACCTAAATTGATTGTTAACTTGGGGACACAATAAGTATGATCCACTCCCTGCATCCCTTGTTTTTTCTCAAATGTCATTAGATGCATTACTACAAAGCATAACCATGTTGCAGGTTTATAAGCCTATTCCACAGTAACCCAACCACTACCGTCACAAAATTCATAGATATTCGTGGCTGTATTATACCTTAATGCACTTGCTGAAGGCGTTGGTGTTATACCTGTACATCCACCAAAGCCCGAACCACGAACGCCCATATCATTATATTGCGTACCATCGCAAAACTCTAAAACATTATTCGTAGAGTTATAACGCATCTCCCCCGCTTTTGTACATGGGCCAGAGGATAAGGCTGTACTACCACCAGTGATATCTACATCAACGACAGTTAACGCATCATCGCTTTCAGCAGTGACATAGGCATAATTACCAACCACAAAAACATCTTTAGGCTGATCAAGCTGAGTGGAAGAAGAGACGCTGCCCACAATCGTTGGAGCGGTTGGTGTGGAGATATCAACGACAGTTAACGCATCAGAGATACTAGCAGCGACATAGGCATAATTGCCAACCACAAAAACATCATTTGCGCCATCAAGCTGAGTGGAAGAGACGTGGCCTACAATCGTTGGAGCGGTTGGTGTGGAGATATCAACGACAGTTAACATCTCAAAGATATCACTAGTGACATAGGCATAATTACCAATCACAAAAACACCGGTTGCAAAACCAAGCCGAATGGAAGAGACGCTGCCCACAATCGTTGGAGCGGTTGGTGTGGAGATATCAACGACAGTTAACGCATTATCGTTTTCAGCAGTGACATAGGCGTAGTTTCCCACGACATAAACATTCGATGCATCGTCAAGTGTTGCTGTATCAAATACGCTTCCTTCAATCGTTAAAGCAGCACTGGCGTTTGTTTCAGACGATGAATCCACCCAATCCGTCCCATCGCAATATTCTATCCGCTGATCTGTTTCATCATACCGCATATTCGCCGCAACTCCTGCTGGGTCGGTGCATTGTGCATAAGCATTTTGTGCATAAGAAAAGAGCAATAATATAAGCGCGTAGAATAGTAGTTTTGATTTTGATTTGTAAATAAAAGAGGAGGGGTGTTTATTGGTCATTATTATTTCTTAATCGTTTTAGTTATATCCGCTTTCATCATATCTTCCCCAGAATCTTTGATAGTTCCGCCGTAGTTAATATTGCGAACAAGGTGATAATGGTACTTCGGATTGGAAGAGCGCAAAATCTGTCAAAGCCATTGTCGTTATTAGGCAGAGGGCAAGCTCTCTTTTATTTGACCCATTAAACTTACGTAGTGTTTTTACAGATTTGATGAAATCATTCTCACTTAAAATGTTGATAATCAAATATTATAAACTATTATTACTTGATTTAGAAGGTCATTTCATAAGATAGCTGTTTGCCTTTGAATCTACCGTTTTTCGGCGGGCGGCGCTCCAACAATGGGAACATGTCATACGAAATACTTGGCCTGGATCGAGTTTAATATGTAGCGAAATATACGATATTAAGAAAATGAATAAGGTTTCAGTGGTCATGGGAGGCTCTCATTGTGATTAATTGGCATTAAATTGGTTTACTGTTCTTGTAAAATTAATTAGTTAATTATCGCGTTTTCCCCTTGGCATTGTCTGTAACATAGGATAAAACACGCCATTGAAGCTTGGAACGTGCGGGTGTGGCGGAATTGGTAGACGCGCTAGATTTAGGTTCTAGTATCTTCGGATGTGGGGGTTCAAGTCCCTTCACCCGCACCATGCTTTTTAAAGATGCGCTCAGGCGTGCAGGCACGCTACGCGCCACTCAGTAACTAAATTGAGCTTAATACATATTGAAAGAATAAAGATGCAAGTAAAAGAAATCAAACAAGAAGGTCTAACTCACGAGCTTGAGGTGACTGTTGCCGCAAATGATATTGATAAGACAGTTATTGACCGTCTTAAAGAGGTCATTAAAACAGCAAAGCAGCCTGGTTTCCGTCCTGGTAAAATGCCCCTTGATATGGCGCGTAAAAAATATGGCCGTGCGGTGATGGGTGAAGTTCTCGAGTCTGTCGTGAATGATTCGACGAAACAAGTGATTGAAGATAAAAAATTCCGTCCAGCGATGCAGCCAAAGATTGAAGTAAAAGAATTTGATGAAGGTAAGGACCTTATCTTCTCAATGAAGATTGATGTTCTTCCAGACTTTGATGTTATGGACACAAAAGGTATTAAAATTGAAAAGCCTATTGCTAAAATCGAAGATAAAGAAATCAATGATGCGTTGACACGTATTACCTCTCAACATAAGGGCAGTAAGAAAATTGAATCCGATCGTGGAATTAAAAAAGGTGACGTTGCCATTTTTGATTTTAGTGGCCGCACCGCTGATGACAATGTAGAGCATGACGGTATGAAGGCAGAAGGTCATAAGTTAGAAATTGGCTCTGGCCAGTTTATCCCTGGTTTTGAAGATCAAATGGTTGGTAAAAAAGCGGGTGAAAAGTTTGAAGTAAAAGTTACTTTCCCTGAAGAATATCAAGCTAAAGACTTGGCTGGGCGTGACGCTATCTTTGATATCAACTTAAGTGAAATTCATGAACAAACGGAAGCTACAGTCGATGATGACTTTGCTAAAGAGTTGGGTTTTGATGACGAGGCGGCGCTTCGTGATGCGGTTAAGCACCAACTGACATCAGATTATAGTAACCAGACACGTCTGAAAATGAAGCGTCAGCTATTGGATACGCTGGATGAAGGGCATCAGTTTGAAATCCCACAAGGTATGGTTGATGCTGAATTAGAAGGCATTACAAAACAAATCGAAGCTGAGCGTGAGCAAAATCCAGACGCAGAAGAACTGACCGATGAAGAAAAGGAAGAGCTACAAACTATCGCCGTTCGTCGTGTTCGTCTTGGCCTTGTGATTGCCGAAATTGGCCAACAAGAAAATGTGACTGTGAATGATCAGGAGTTACAACGCGCTGTGATTACAGAAGCACAAAAATACCCGGGCCAAGAAAAAATGGTTTTTGATTTCTATCAGAAAAACCCACAAATGCTTGAAAACCTTCGCGCACCTTTATTTGAGGATAAAGTTGTCGATATTCTTTTTGAACGTGCAAATGTCACAGAAAAAGAAATTTCTATCGAAGAGCTTATGAAAGAAGATGATGAGGATGATAAGCCTAAAGCCAAAACAAAGGCAAAGAAAAAGAAAAAGCCTGCGGTTAAGGAATCCTCTGCAAAGAAAAAACCAGCGAAAAAAGCAACGAAAAAAGCTGCGGCTAAGAAATAATTATCTTCGGTCTATAATGATTTATAAAAAGGGCGCTTCATGCGCTCTTTTTTTATGTTAAGAACATTCCTTGTTATATCAGCTTGAACTCAATACCGTTCGGATATACTGTTTATTCATTGATTCAAAATATTAAATAATAGGAAATTCAAATGAGCGAGCGCGACCCTTTAGAACTTTATAACTCTCACCTTATCCCAACGGTTATTGAGCAAACAAATCGTGGTGAACGAGCTTTTGATATTTTCTCTCGCCTTTTAAAAGAGCGTATTATCTTCTTAACGGGTGAGGTGAATGACTATGTGTCCAGTCTTATCTGTGCGCAGCTTCTATTTTTGGAGTCTGAAAATCCAACAAAAGATATTTCCTTTTATATTAACTCTCCGGGTGGTGTTGTAACCTCTGGTATGGCGATGTATGACACAATGCAATATATCAAGCCTGAGGTTTCTACGGTCTGTATTGGTCAGGCGGCTTCTATGGGGTCGTTACTTCTAACGGCAGGGGCAGACGGTAAGCGTTTTGCGCTTCCGCATGCCCGTATCATGATCCACCAACCTTTGGGCGGTGCACAGGGCCAAGCCTCTGATATTGAAATTCAAGCACGCGAAATCTTACGTATGAAAGCGATGTTAAATGACATTTATGTCCGCCATACGGGTAAGAAGTTAGCAGATATTGAAAAATCAATGGATCGTGACAACTTTATGAGTGCTGAGGAAGCCCAAAAATTTGGTCTTATTGACAAAGTTGTTGAGGCAAGTGCGCTTCCAGACAAGGATTCTGACAAAAAATAGAAATTTCTCTCTGTTTTTACTGATTTTCGTTGATATTGTGAGCAAAAAGCTATCTTTTTTGGATCATTAACCTATTATTCATACGATTTTGTTACTTTTTGACCAATTTTGTCGAATAACTTAACGTATTTTATATGTTTCACTCTAAATAAAGGCTTTTTATGTCCAATACTGACTCCCCTGAAGATAATAAGAACAAAAAATTTGCTGTCCTACCGCTGCGTGACATTGTTGTATTCCCTCATATGATTGTACCGCTCTTCGTGGGTAGAGAAAAATCAGTGAAGGCGTTAGAGCATGTAATGCAAGCTGATAAGCAAGTTTTATTGATTACACAAAAATCACCGTCAGAAGATGAGCCAGCAGCCGATGATTTATATCAGGTTGGTACAGTGGGTAACATCTTACAACTTTTAAAATTACCTGATGGGACTGTTAAAGTTTTGGTTGAAGGGGGCGCGCGTATGCGTGTTTCTAAATATATAGAAGATAATAACTATATAGAGGCCGAGGCCAACGCTATTAAAAAACCTGAAATTGTAGATGATGAGCTTGAGGCACTATCGCGTGCTGTCATTTCACAGTTTGAACAATACGTGAAGTTAAACAAAAAAATTCCACCTGAGGTTTTGGTTTCGATTAACCAAATTGAAGAGCCCGTTAAGATGGCGGATACAATTTCGTCGCACCTGACGTTAAAAATTGAAGAGAAGCAAGAGTTACTTGAGCTGGAAACTGTAACAGAGCGTCTTGAGAAGATTTACAGCTTCATGGAAGGTGAGATTGGTGTGCTTCAAGTTGAAAAGCGTGTGCGCAACCGTGTCAAACGCCAGATGGAAAAAACACAGCGTGAGTATTATTTGAATGAGCAAATGAAAGCTATTCAAAAAGAGCTTGGCGATGGCGAAGAAGGTCTTGATGAGCTGGGTGAGATTGATAAAAAAATCAAAGAAATGAAGCTTTCAAAAGAAGCAAAAGAGAAAGCCACGACCGAACTTAAAAAATTAAAACAAATGTCACCAATGTCCGCGGAGGCAACCGTTGTGCGCAACTACCTTGATTGGATATTGGGTGTGCCATGGGGTAAACGCAGTCGTGTTTCTAAAGATATTAAACAGGCTTTAAAAGTTTTAGATAAAGACCATTACGGTTTAAACAAAGTTAAAGAACGTATCTTAGAATATTTAGCTGTTCAACAACGGACGAATAAAGTTAAAGGGCCTATTCTATGTCTTGTTGGCCCACCAGGGGTTGGTAAAACATCTTTGGGAAGCTCTATTGCCAAAGCAACTAACCGTAAGTTCGTACGTGTGTCATTAGGGGGGGTGCGTGATGAAAGTGAAATCCGTGGTCACCGCCGTACCTATATTGGAGCGATGCCGGGTAAAATTATCCAAAGTATGAAAAAGGCAAAGACGACCAATCCTTTATTTTTGCTGGATGAGATTGATAAAATGTCATCAGATATGCGTGGTGATCCTGCGTCGGCGTTGTTAGAAGTGCTTGATCCTGAACAAAATGCAACATTTAACGATCATTATATGGAGATGGATTACGATTTGTCTGATGTCATGTTTATTTGTACGGCGAACTCGCTAAATATGCCACAACCATTGCTTGACCGTATGGAGGTTATCCGTATTGCGGGGTATACCGAAGATGAAAAACTGCAAATTGTGAAGCGTCATTTGTTGGATAAACAAAAGAAAGCTGCAGGTCTTAAAAAAGATGAGCTGAAAATCAGTGATGCAACATTGCGTGATCTTATTCGTTATTACACCCGTGAAGCAGGGGTGCGTAATTTAGAACGTGAAATTGCAAATTTATGCCGTAAAACAATCAAAGATATTTTGATGAAGGGTAAGGAAGCGATTTCCATTACCCCTAAATTTTTAGAAAAATATTCTGGTGTTAAAAAGTTCCGCTTTGGTGAAGTTGAAGATCAAGACCGTGTTGGTGTTGTAACTGGTTTGGCCTATACCCAATTTGGTGGTGATATACTTTCTATTGAGGCCGTTACTATGCCAGGTAAAGAAGGTAAGGTATCCACCACAGGTAATTTAAAAGATGTGATGAAAGAATCTATTAAAGTTGCTGAAATGCTAGTGAAGTCACGCGCGGCGCAATTTGGTATTGATTATAATGAACTGAAAACAAAATCTATTCATGTTCACGTGCCAGAAGGCGCAACACCAAAAGATGGACCATCAGCAGGGGCGGCCATGACAACGGCCATTATTTCTGCGTTGACGGATATTGAGATACGTCGCGATATCGCCATGACAGGTGAGATTAATTTACGAGGTTACGTGACAGCCATTGGTGGGTTGAAAGAAAAACTTCTTGCCGCCCTACGTAGTGGTATTAAAACGGTTCTTATTCCCAAAGAAAATGAAAAAGACCTTGCTGATGTACCAGATAAAGTTAAAAAGCAGTTGGAAATCATTCCTGTTAATACCATTGAAGAAGTCTTGGTTCATGCGCTTTTGAGCATGCCAGAGCCATTAACCGAGGAAAACAATCCTAAAACAGCAGAGTTATCCCCGAAAAGCGCAGAAAATAAGGGAAAAGACGTACTTCACCATTGAGCTAAGCTCTAAATAGTTTTAAAAATGATTCGTAGGGTTAGTTAGAAAGTTAAGGCTACAGCCGATTACAAGCTAATTAATTCTGTTGATGTGATTCGTTCATATCGAAATATTTTTAAAATTTAACAAAAAGGAATTATCATGAATAAAGCAGAACTTATTGAATACGTGGCAAAAGAAACAGAATCAACAAAAGCAGATGCTCAACGCGCTGTTGAAGCTGTTTTTAGTGGTATTAGATCAACAGTGAAAAAAGGTGAAGATGCCCGTTTTGTTGGTTTTGGTACATTTACTGTTGCGAAACGTGCGGCAACAACTGGTCGTAACCCACGTACTGGTGAAGCTATCAAAATTAAAGCCTCTAAAAACGTTAAGTTCAAAGCTGGTAAAGAACTTAAAGAAGCTGTTAATAAATAAGCTCACGCTCAATTATTTCAAAAAGGCCGCCTCAATACGAAGTGGCCTTTTTTATTGCTTGCTTTTTGGGTGCGACAAAGTTAAAAAACAATCTGACTTTGAAAAGGGTGGTTAGCTCAGTTGGTAGAGCATCTCGTTTACACCGAGAGGGTCAGCGGTTCGAACCCGTTACCACCCACCATGGTTTGCAAAGGTTTCAAAGGATCGTGTAAATCCTCCCTTTATCTGGTGCCGCGCTGGTGCCGCATTTCTTGTGGTAATATAGCGAGCGTGACTTGCAATAATTTACATAAAGTATTGACAATTTATTTCTGTTATTGTATAAATATATAAGCTTATGAAAATAATGAGGAGATAAAGATGGCGAAACGACCATTTGCAAGAGCAATACATAATTCTGAACAGTCTCGTCAAGAGACAGTTGCTAAACTTGGCCTTCCAGAGGATGCGTCATGGGGTGATATTTCGACACATCGTTCTAATAAGGGCAGAGGTAAACCAACAGGTTTTGGTGGCGGTCCCGCTTAAATAAAATCACCCTACGTTTTTAATTTGTTGGCGGACGGCGTTCAAATCGGTATGAGCTTCTTCTTTTGTGATAAAGTCTTTTTCCTCCATCAAATTTATATGGAACTTGGGGAAGACATAACAAATATTATCAGTATCTGATTATATTTTATCCAAAACCCTTCTCATATGTATCATCAAGGGTTTTTTATTCTTTGAAATCTTATTGTTTTTTTGTTAGTGTGACGAAACCTAAGAATTTTTGTAACCTAACTATGCGTTCTGTCGAATGCAGTTACGAATTAATAAACTAAAAACAAATAACTTAAGATGGAGATACTTATGACACAGACAAATGCTTTAAAAATAAGCGCTAAAAATACACTAAATGTTTTCTTCGCCACAATGATTGTTGTGGCAATGTCGTTCTCTCTTGCTTTCGCGGCGGATTCAGGTGGCTGGGAGAAGCAAGATTTTAAAGTGAAAGGAACATGGTCTATTGAAGATCGTGCCGATGGGAAATATCTAACATTGAGTGATGAGTTTAAAACAAAAGGTGCTCCTGATCTAAAATTGTTTTTGTCTAAAAACAATTTCTCAGGCATTACAGGCACGAACGCAACTAACAATGCGGTTTTCATTGCTCAGTTAACATCAAACAAAGGTGGTCAGAGTTATAAAATCCCTGCTCATATTAATGTAGGTGATTACGAAAGCCTAATCATCCATTGTGAGCAATATAGTAAACTTTGGGCATCGACTCCTTTGAAATAAAGTGATCATTTAAGAATATAATTATTCTTTAAGATTAAGAGGGCTGAAATTAAAAGTTTCAGCTCTTTTTTTGATTCTATTTGGTCTTTTAAAAGTGACCTGATAAACTTCGCGCAGTTCAACTCAAAGGAGAATAGATATGATTATTGGCGTTCCGACAGAAATTAAACCACAAGAACACCGTGTCGGCCTTGTTCCGTCATCTGTGCGTGAGTTTGTTGCTCATGGCCATGATGTCATTGTTCAAACGGGTTGCGGGGCAGGAATTAATTATACTGATAAAAATTATGAGCAAGCCGGCGCAAAAATTTTAGGCACAGCGAAAGAGATTTTTGATGCAGCGGATATGATTATGAAAGTCAAAGAACCGCAAGCTGTTGAGTGCGAGATGTTGCGCGAAGATCAAGTCTTATTTACCTACCTTCATTTGGCAGCGGATGAAGCGCAAACACGCGGTTTAATGAAATCAAAATGTGTTGCCATTGCGTATGAAACTGTGACGGGACCAAATGGTCGAGGACTTCCTTTGCTCGCACCGATGTCTGAAATTGCTGGCCGCTTGTCTATTCAGGTTGGTGGGGCTTATTTATTGAAGCACCTTGGTGGCTGTGGCCGTTTGATTGGTGGATCACCAGGGGTTGAGCCAGCCAAGGTTGTTGTTATTGGTGGCGGGGTTTCAGGGTATCATGCGGCACAAATGGCCGTTGGTTTGGGGGCGGATGTCACCATTCTTGAAAAAGGACACGATCAGATTCGTAATCTTGAAGATTATTTCAAAAATACCGCGCGTGTGATCCAATCTTCGAGAGATTCGATTGAGCGTTATGTGTTGGACGCAGACTTAGTTGTTGGTGCTGTCCTTATTCCGGGTGCTTCTGCTCCGAAATTGGTGACAAAAGATATGATTAAGAGAATGCGTAATGGGTCTGTGGTGGTTGATATTGCCATTGACCAAGGGGGTTGCTTTGAAACAAGTCATGCAACCACCCATGGCGAGCCTGTCTATGATGTAGAAGGGGTCATTCATTATTGTGTTGCCAATATGCCAGGGGCGGTGCCAATGACGTCCGCTCAGGCGTTAAATAATGCTGTATTGCCTTATGCACTGGAACTGGCGGATAAAGGCTGGAAACAGGCTTTAAATGACAATCCTGCCCTTATGGAGGGCTTAAATGTCTGTAAGGGTGAAGTGACCTATAAATCAGTCGCAGAAGAGTTTGATTTGAGCTATAGTGACCCTCAGAGATTGGCAGCCTAAGGGTAATACAAGAATCTTTTAAAGTTTTGTGTTTCTAATGTTGACAAATAGGGCGTTTTTTCGGTATTAACCATCATCTCTTTTCAGTGCGCGGGCGTAGCTCAGCTGGTTAGAGCGCCGCCCTGTCACGGCGGAGGTCGCGAGTTCAAATCTCGTCGCTCGCGCCATTTAAAGAATAAGGGGAAAGCAGGTAGGTTTTTGACCAAATTATCCGATACAGAGCAATGGCAGGAATGGGCTATACAAGCCCAAAAGGGCGATAAACGTGCTTATTCCAGCTTGTTAAAGGCTTTATACCCCTATATCCGCAATGTGGTTTATAAAGGCCTCAGCAACAATGATGCCGCAGAGGATGTGGCGCAAGAGGTATTGATTTCTATTCATAAATCCCTCAATTCATATGCGCCAGAGCGCCCGTTCAAGCCGTGGTTGATGTCGATTATCAACTATCGGAAAATGGATTATTTGCGTAAATATTATGCGCAGCGCCAAGATATGACCAGTACAACGGAAGCAAACCCTGAATTTATGTCTGATAATGTAACGAACCCTACCCATTTGGGCGAATTAAAAGATATAGAGGGGGCGTTGGCTAAATTTCCAACAAAACAGCAAGATATCTTTCGTAAGATCAAAATTGAAGGCTATACGGCTGAGGAGGTCGCTAGCCAAATGGATATGAAAGAAAGCGCGGTTAAGGTCTCTGCCCATCGTACAATGAAAAAATTACAAGGTATGTTAAAGTGAGTGATAGTGAAAAAAATACAGATGATTTGATTGGTCACCTTTGTGGTGATTTAAAACCAATGTCGCCGCGTTGTCCATATCGCCGTATTTCTATTTGGCTCATTTTATCTGTTGGCTATATTGTCGGTGTTATTTACTACCTTGGTCTACAGGTGAATTTATTAGATTATTTGACCCGTGCGACTTTTATATTTGAAATGGGAATGGCGATAGCTATTCTTATCAGTGCGGCGCTTGCTTCCTCATGGCTCAGTTTCCCTGATTGTATTCAACGCGATTGGATGAAAACTATTACGGTAACGTTATTTAGTGTCTTCTTGTTCTGGATTTTGGCAAGTGGTATCGAAGAAGGCGGGATGAGTGTTAGATCAAATTTTTTCCTTTCTAGTTGCTCACGCGGCATTGTTGTTGAAGCTATTCCCTTTATCGCACTGATATTCATGACAATGAAGGGGAATACGACACAGCCATATTGGTCAATGGCGATGAGCGTTATGGCAGTTTCATCTTTGGGCTGGATTGGGTTACGCTTAACATGCCCTATGTATGAAAGTATGACCTATGGTTTTATTAACTACTTATTGCCATTTTGTATATTGGGTGTAGTACTTGGGCTTTTTGCTCGTAAGTTGTTTAAATGGTGATAATTTAGGGTGACAGTTTGCCTTAGACTCGTATAATCCTTTCCTATGAACGTAAGAATTTACAAACCATCAAGGTCATCTATGCAATCTGGTGTTAACAATACGCGGCACTGGGTGTTAGAGCATGAGCAATATACCAAACGCTCGCCAGAACCCCTTATGGGCTGGTCTCAGTCTGATGATACATTTAATCAGGTTAAACTTACCTTTCCATCGAAAGAAGCCGCCATCGCTCATGCTGAAAAACAAGGTTGGGACTATAGTGTGGCGATTGATAAAGTAAAGAAAGTGAAGCCTCGAAGCTATATGGATAACTTTAAGTATGTTCCTGATAAAGAGAGTAAAGAGGTTTAGAATAAAACCTTGTGATTTTACGCTGAAAAAGTTAGTTTTTTCCGTGTTAACTGGCTTTAGGAAGGTTAAATATTTATAGTCCTCCCGCTTGCGGGTATGACTTTTAAAAATGCGGTCCCTTAGCTCAACTGGATAGAGCACCTGCCTTCTAAGCAGGGGGTTTCAGGTTCGAGTCCTGAAGGGATCGCCATTTTCTTAAATAAGAAAGCTTAGATAGCAAAGAGAAAACCATGAAACCAATATATCTCAGTATTATAACGCTAATTTTGGCAGGGGTGGTGAGTTATGCCACGACTAAGGCTGTCGTACCAAGTTCATCATCTTCTGTGATGTCTGAGACTAAACCCAAAAAATCAGATGAGTCCGTTTATGACCGCGTCATGCGCACGGGAGAACTTCGATGTGGAATTGGAATCTGGCCCCCTTTTACGATTTACGAATCTGAAACGAGTAAGGCTAGTGGGACGTTTCCAGAGATAGTAGAGACGGCAATGGCGCGTATGGACATCGAGGTGAAGTGGGTAGAGGAACTCGGGTGGAGTAACTTTATTGAAGCTTTAAAGACTAATCGTATAGATGCCATGTGTGCTGGTATTTTTCCAGAGTCAATACGTGGAAAACATATAGATTTTTCTATCCCTGCGTACTATTTAGGCAGAGGAGTATATGTAAGGTATGATGATGATCGTTTTGATGATGATTTTAGTAAACTTAATAGCTCCGAATATCATTTTTCAGCAGTTGATGGTGATAATGTAGAGGTAACACAAGCACATTTTCCAAAAGCGAAAATTTTGTCCTTACCGCAACTAACCGATTACACTCAGATGATGATGAATGTAGTAACAAAAAAAGCGGATGCAGTTGTAATTAACACTTATACGGGGCAAGACTTTATTGCTAATAATCCAAAAACCTTAAAGCGGATAGGTAATGGTACATTTTTAGAGGTATATGGTGGAACAATTGCTTTTAATAAAAATGAAGAACAATTCAAAAGTATGGTCAATGTAGCTTTTGAAGAGCTATTAAATAATGGGACAGTAGAGAAAATTATTAAAAAGTATGATGAGTATCCAAATACGATCTTACGTGTTCCTAAACCTTACCAAGTCGCAGAATAAGCCTCATAGCTTCCCTCGAAAAAAAACAAAAAAAGTGCCCGGAAGTCTTATTTCTAAGAACTCCGAGCAATAGCGGTAATAGAGGGTGTATAAAGTTATAATATACTATCCCGCAAATTAGGCAAGCGTTTTTTGCATTTTATATGCGCGACCCATGCAAAAATCACATACAAGGATATTTTTAACCCTTATTTTCCAACGTTTTTAGTGGTTTTCAATGATTCTAATGGGTTAACCGCATCTCGATATTGTGATTTTTTAGGTATAGCTTCAGCTCTGGTATCGCAATTTGCCTACTATGGAACACCGACGCGGCCAAAGCCCCGCTAATTTTAGTGTTTTTGAACACGTCTAAGAAGTTTTCTTCATGACCTGCGCCGCCAGAGGCAATTAAAGGGATTGTGATGGCTTCTTGGACTTTAGTTAGCTGTTTTAAATCATACCCTTGTCGCATGCCGTCATTATTCATGCAGTTTAAAACAATTTCACCTGCGCCGAGGCGTTCAACTTTTTGCGCCCATTCAACCGTATCAAATTTGGATTTGATCGTTTTATGCTCATCACCGGTATATTGATAAACTTTATAGGCGCCATTTTCTTCACGACTATCAATACCCACAACAATGCATTGCGTGCCAAATGTCTCGCTCAGCTCGGTAATAAAATCTGGACGCTCAAGGGCAGGGGAGTTCACAGAAATTTTATCGGCTCCATCATTGAGGATAATACGCGCATCTTCGATGCTTCTTATGCCGCCCGCCACACAAAATGGAATATTAATCAGTTGTGCAATTTTACCAATCCAACTTTTATCAACGACACGGCCATCACTGCTGGCGGTAATGTCATAGAACACTAATTCATCTGCCCCTTCATCGGCATAGCGTTGCGCGAGCTCTAATATGTCTCCAACATCGCGATGGTTGCGGAACTGTGTGCCTTTCACGACACGGCCATCTTTAACATCAAGGCAGGGGATAATACGTTTGGTGAGCATTATAAGCCTCCTTCAATAAAGTTTTGAAGGATCGTTGCCCCAACTTCGCCCGAGCGTTCTGGGTGAAACTGACAGCCATAGAAATTATCACGGTTCACAATCGCCGAGAACTTATTACCATAGGTACATTCCCCAATTGTATAATCACCAACAGGGGCGAGGTAGCTATGAACAAAATAAAAATAACTTTCATCGGGAATTTTGTTGAAAACAGGTGATGATGTTTTCAGGCTCACATTATTCCATCCCATGTGAGGGACGATATCGATGTCTTTGTTGAACTTAACAATATTGGCAGGAATGATATTTAGTAAATCTGTGTCCAGCTCTTCAGAATGTTGAAACAGTAGTTGCATGCCTAAGCAAATCCCCATGACGGGCTGCGTTAGGTTTTGAATGGTATTGACAAGGTCACGCTCATGCAGTTGCTTCATGGCGGCGCGCGCTGTCCCAACACCGGGTAGAATGACACGGTTCGCATTTTTAATGACATCTTTATCGGACGTTAATGTGCCTTCATGCCCCAACCGTTTCAGCGCATAAAATACTGACGCGATATTGGCGCATCCGCTGTCGATAATGGCTATTGTGGGTTGAGAGGGCATTATGCTTCTTTCGTTTCGCTGTTTGTAAACTTACAAGCAATAAGAGCCATTGCAGCAACGTGAAATAATAAAGCGATCCACCACCCTTGCCAAATTCCATATGCGGTTGAGCAGGGGCCAAGCGCCGCCATCATGGTCGGTAGCAATATTTTTTGTTGGTTGAGTGTGAATTTATGTTGAATGAGAGATATGGCTCTTTCCATGATGAACATAGCCATTACAATACCAATCAGGCCAAATTCTATCCATATTTGTAGTGCAAAATTATGTGGGTGAAGCACAGTGTTTACAGGAGCAAAGACAAGCTTGGAATCAAAGTCTGTAATTAATCGTGTGGCTTTTATTCCATAGCCATGAAGTGGATCTTGTAAAATATAACGAGAGATATAATCCCATATTTCCAATCTGTGACCTGCATAGGCATTGGGCATTAAGGGGAGTGCCTGCACATGGTTTGCAAAATTGTCATAGATGTAACTCATGATAAAGGGGGCTATCAGCATGGCTATGAGGATTATTATTTTAAGGCCAAGCCACGCCTTGTTTGATTTGTAAGGGAATAAGAAGAGGAAAATCAATCCGACAATAAACGCGAGCAGAGAGGACTGACTATTGCTTATCAATAAAAAAGCGATAATGGGAATTAGCATGATTAAGAAGGCTAATGACTTTTTAAAGTGAATATTTAAGAACGTCACTGCGCTGAAAAAATAAAGAACGATAAAAACCGAAACCCTATTGAACTCTGCGGGGTTAACCTTCGCGTTAATGTCTTCACCGCGGATGAAGTTAAAAACTATTCCGTTACTTAATAGCTCAAAACATAAATAGAACGAGGCAATAACCAACCCATAAGAGAAGAAATGAATATAAGGCTTAAGCTGCTCTTTATTGAAGGATAAAGCTAGCGAGATAAGTAAAATTTGCGGTGGGAGTGCAAAGGCGAGTTTTATGACTTGCTCTGATGATGTATCAGGAAATTTTGCCCATATAATACTGAGCGCAGCCATAGCAAAGGTAATAAGGCACAAGTAAATAGTTGGTTTTGAAAAGTGAAGTTTTTGCTGAAATGTAAAATAATACAAGCCAGCAAAGATAAGGCTAATGATACTCGATGAAAATGCCATGCTTCGCGGCATATCTACGGCAGTAATAGGCAGTATTGCCGTCAGAAGACAAAAGGAAAGAATGTAATATTTTTCTTTAATCACGGGTAAAGTCTTTTCTTATGAAAATGGCTCCCCAGGAAGGGGTCGAACCTCCGGCCTGGTGATTAACAGTCACTCGCTCTACCACTGAGCTACTGGGGAACACTAGAAACGTTTTATGACTGAATCGGGCTTAAGTGTCAATAATTTCTAGTAAACTTTATTCTATTTATATTTAAAAGCAGGATAATACGCATTTTGTTATTGCAATTTTGATAGTCTGGTGTTAAAAACGTTAAAATCTATGGAAAATGAAAGGTATTGAAATGACACTATTAACTCCACAACAATTTATGAGTGCTACTGATTTAAAGTCAGCTTTTTCTCGCCCTGCGGGTCAAATACTCTTTATTGCTCATGGTGTGCAAAGACTCTTTGCAGGAGAACCTACACGTCCTCATCACAACCCAACGAGAGTTGAAACAGCCGAAAGAATAATAAGGCTTGCAAAAGAGTTTAAAGACGCAGGTGCTCACGTCCAGGCAACGGCTTTGTGCGATAATTCTTATAAGATGGATTCAATGGATGATAATCCAGTTAACCCTGAGTTAATGGACATTGTTGACAGGCAATCTTGGGGGAGTGACGCTTCTGCTTATGGCAGTTATCATCTTACTGTTGATTTACGTAATCTTCCTGTGCACATTTTAACGGGGTTTAGTGCAAGTATGGGCGTTTTAGCGACGGCACTTGACAACAAACGGCAAGAGGGCGTTACGTCAATAGTTGTGGCTGATGCTGTTGATAATGCTACTATTATTCAACAGGGAAGTCGTTGGCCCACAAAGGAGGACGCTCTTCTTCAAATGCAAGATGCTGGTTGGCACTTGGCTAAGGCAGCAGATGTTAACGCTGCAGTGAGACGGAACTTAATAATGAGCCCTGTGTAACTTAACGGGGATAAGCATAATAAGTCCTTGATTGGCAAATAATATCCGTTTTAATAGAACTAATTTAATATTTAGAGGTGTGAGTAAATATAATGAGTGATATGTACCCTGTACGGAGAGGTTCTGAAAATATCCAAGAGATTGAAGATAGAATGGTGGCGGCTATTATTCGTCAAGGTATTGTAATCGGGGCTGATATTGATGGCACTTTGGTTCATGCGGTACCTGGCGAGCATAAAAATGTGCCTGCAGACCCTGTTCTGACTCAGTTATTTAATAACCTAAACGATGTAACAGGGGGTAACGCCTTTATGTTAACGGGACGTCCTGCTGAGTTTGTGCATAACGTTTTTCCTAATCGAAGGTTTCTGACTGGGTCTGAGCATGGCGCAGAGATTTCACCTTCTTCTGATATTGATTTTGTCGCTAGGGTTGGAGATCCGGAAAAAATGAAACAATTCCGAGCTGCTTTTAGGGAAGCGCAAGCGAATGACTCTGACTTGAGCAAGGTTCAAATAGAAGACTATAAACAATCTACGGCAACATTAGGGTTTACAGGCCTTATTAACCCTGAAGGAACTGCAACGATACCGCCAGAGATGATGGAACGTATGACGAGTTTAACGAAGCGTGTTATAGATATTTCTTCTCAAATTCTCGAGAATATTGGGGCAGTGGGTGTTAATGTTCTTGATACTGTGACACCGACCAATGCTGTTGTTGAAATTCTTCCCAATGGGGCGTGTAAGGCTGAGTCCCTTCAATATTTAAGAGATAATGGGGATTTGGATAGTGTAGGTCTTACGGTATTTTCTGGTGATAGTGGTGGGGACGAGGCTGTCATGACAAAAGTGTTTAATGAAGGTGGCATTTGTCTTGGTGTTGGACCGAAGGCACCTGACTGTTCTCATATTGTTTTTGATAAACCTGAAAACCATCGCGCTTTTTTGAGTCATGTTTTAGACAGAAGCGTTACAGAAAGTCCGGCTGTGCAGTCTAGGTTGGTAGCAGCTCTATAATCACTTGATCAGTAATATTTTAACGTTATGCTTGTGTCCTTAGACACGGTTACTGTCCGAAGTAATAACTATTGAAAGCTACAATCAGAATGACAGATAATAAATTCCGCATTGGTATAGATTTTGGTGGCACCAAGACTGAGATTGTTGTTTTAGATGGTAGCAATGGTAAAGAAATGTACAGTAAGCGTATTCCCACCGCGCGTGATAACTATAATCAGACAGTCGATGATATTAAAAATTTAGTTGAGGAAGCTGAGTCAAACTTGGGCGTAAAGGCGACTGTTGGTATGGGAATGACGGGGTGCATTGATAGCCGTACAGAGCTTGCAAAAAATGCGAATACGGTATGGGTGAATGGCAAGCCATTACCGCGTGATTTAGGAGAAGTGCTGAACAGAACGGTGCGCATTGAAAATGATGCTAATTGTTTTGCAACGTCTGAAGCTGTTGACGGTGCAGGCACAGGTCATCGCGTTGTGTTCGGTGTTATTATTGGTACGGGGTGCGGCGGCGGTGTCGTTGTCGATGGTAAACCAATAACGGGTGTGAATAATATTGCGGGGCAGTGGGGGCATAATCCACTTCCTTATCCTAAAACGATTGGTTGGAAAGATACGTCTAACAAATTTACAGAGTCTGTTTATGCAAGTGGACGTGATATTTCATATAACGAAAAAAATAAAAAATGGGCCGAGCACCCGGGTGAAATGTGCTTTTGTGGAAAGCGCGGTTGCTTAGAAACTTGGATTTCGGGCACGGGATTTAAGATGGATTATCAACGCGTGGAAAAAGAAGATTTATCAACACATGATATTATTGCTAATGCAAAAAAAGGTGAGCCAAAAGCCGTTTTTGCTTTGGAACGTTATGCCGATAGAATAGCTCGTGCTTTATCTGTTGTGATTAATACTTTGGATCCAGACGTTGTTGTTTTAGGTGGTGGCATGAGTAATGTTGAAGAACTTTATGAAATGGTGCCGGCTCGTTGGGGGGTGTACATTGACTCTGATACTGTTCACACTAAAATAGTTCCTCCCCGTCATGGAGATTCATCTGGGGTTCGCGGTGCTGCATGGCTTTGGAATGAATAGGTTAAATGGAGGCACGGACCGGAATCGAACCGGTGTACGCGGAGTTGCAGTCCGCTACATAACCACTCTGCCACCGCGCCTCGTTTTATAAAGTCATCATCCGCGCATATGCGGGGACGGTCATCCTTATAGGTCTGTTTTGTACACTAACTTCTCCTGCTTAGGCAACCTCCATTTTCTACTTTTATAACTGGAAAAAAGTCCTTATTTCGGGTAATAAACCTTAAGTTTAATTTTTTAAGCTCAATTTTTTTGAAAGAACGCCTATGGACTCAGCTTTAAACCCAACTGAAGATAGCTTTCAAATGGCGCGCCAAGCGATGATTGACAGCCAAATCCACCCAATGGGCGTGGTTTCAGAGAAGCTTCTCGCCACGTTTGCAGATGTGCCGCGTGAGATGTTTGTTCCTGAGGCGTTGCAGCATATCTGTTATTGTGATGAAGATGTTCAGGTTACGCCTGGGCGTTATATGATGGAGCCGTCGGTTTTGGCGCGAATGATTCAGGCATTAAAGCCTCAAACTAACCATGTTGCCTTAACCATAGGGTCTGGAACGGGGTATAACACAGCTATTCTTTCCCATTTGGTGAGTACAGTCGTGGCGCTAGAAGAGGATATGGAGCTCGTTAAGCAGGCTCAGTCTATTTGGGACAAGCTATCATATTGTAATATTGTTGCTGTGACAGGGCCGCAAGGCGAGGGGGCTCCCGTTAATGCGCCGTACGACATTATAATGATGAATGGATCTGTTGCTGAAATACCTTTGGAAATTAAACAGCAGCTTAACATTGGTGGACGTTTAGTTGCACCTATAAAGCCAGACGGGCGTATGATGGCACAAGTTACGCTGGTTGAACGTGTGAAAGAGGATGTTTTCTCTGATGTCGTTCTGTTTGATTCTGGGACGCCATACTTGAAAGGTTTTGAACCTGAAAAAGAATTTGTTTTTTAATGGCTTACTTCAAGAAGTTCTTTTTAATTCTTACCTTAGCTTCTTGTCCTGTAATGGCTCAAGAAGCAAGCAATCCTTTACATCAGGTTTTGGAGCTAACTTATTCAAATAACCCAACTATTCAGGCTGCACGAGAGGAGTTCTTGGCGGTGAAAGAGGGGGTGTCACAAGCGCGTGGTGGCTATTTACCTAACGTCAGTGTTGATGCGGATGTAACCTACGCTGATACAGAAACAGAGGGTAGCTCCTTTATCACGTCTGAAGGGGGGAACACATCATCTACGGCCTCTCTTAACGTCAGCCAGCCTCTTTTTAAAGGTGGCTCAACGCGTGCCAATGTTAATCAGGCAGAGAATGTTATAGCCGCGCAACAATTTAGCTTGAGCGCGATAGAGCAGCAAACCCTCTATGACGCGGTTATCGCCTATATGGATGTTTATCGTGATAAGGCGATACTGAGTTTACAAGAAAATAACAAAGCCCTTATTTCGAAAGAGTTAGATCAAGCCACAGTTAGATTTAAGGTTGGGGAAATTACACGAACTGATGTCAGTCAATCAGAATCAAGGCTGGCACAAGCTGAGGCGGAGTTTATTAATGCGCGTGCTGCTTTTAATACGGCGCGGGCAAGGTTCAAGCAGATTGTGGGGAATGAACCGCCTACGAATATAGGCTATCCGCTTGTTCAGTTTGATATGCCGACAACTCTAGACGAAGCTTTGGCGCTGGCTGAAACTAATAATCGTGACATCATCCAGGCGCACTTTACTAAGCAAGCCGCCGCAAGCGAAGTCGAGAGTATTAAAGGTGAGTTACTGCCCCAGCTGGATGCCGTTGGACGTTTGAACAAAACCTATACCCCGACGGACTTTATTGATGAACAAAGGCAGGCTTCTGTTGGTTTGACCGTGTCCATGCCGCTTTATGCGGGTGGTGTGGTTAAGTCACGCATAAGGCAGGCAAAGAAAGTGGAAAGGCAACGTGCTGAGCAAATTAATATAGCCAAGAAGAGCGTTGAGCAACAGGTTATCCGCAATTGGGAAGATTGGGATGCGGCGAAGGCTGAAACTAAGGCTCGACTGTCTCAGGTCAACGCGGCGATTATTGCGCAAGAAGGTGTTGGTTATGAGGCTGAATTTGGTGAACGAACGACATTGGACGTTCTGGACGCTAATCAGGAGCTGTTATCGGCGCAGGTTGATTTGGTCACGTCTAAGCGTAATGAGGTTGTGGCCAAGTTTGCTGTGGCGCAGAGTTTAGGGTTGCTCGTACCTCAAAATCTGGGGTTTTCCACTATTAATCCTTGATTAATCCCAATGCTTATACAGGCTTTTATCCCCAAAATGTGGATAAATTATGAGGACAGAATGAAGTTTTATATTGTCATGCTTTGACAATATGGAACTGATGGCACAAACTTACTCAGAAATATTAATGATTCTCTCGTGGTCCAAACATGTCTGACAATTCATCTGAACAAGAACCGTCTATTGAAGAAATATTGGCTTCTATTCGCCAAATCATCTCTGATGATGATGAAGAGGCTCCGGAAGAGGTCTTGGAAAGCCCTGTACGTGAAGATAATGATGATGTCTTGGAGCTTACAGAAGAAGACTTGGTTGAGGTCGAAGCTGAACCAGAAGTTGACCCTGAGCCAGAAATAGAGATGCGTGACCCTGAACCAGAACCGCAAGCTGAGCCAGAACCAGAAATAGAAGAAGAACCGGAAGAAGAAGTTATGGTTGCACCAACACCAAAATCTGTTCCTTCTGATATTTTATCATCCACGACACAGAACGCGGCGATGAACAGTATTTCCAAGCTAACGAAGCAAATGCCTATTAACAACTCTCGTTCTTACGATGGTGTAACGCTGGAAGATATTGTCCGTGAAATGTTGCACCCGATGTTACGTGAATGGATGGATGATAATCTACCACCAATGGTTGAGCGCATTGTCCAAAAGGAATTAGAGAAGCTCGCTAGACGTGCTTTTGACGACTAAGCCCTTTTATTGAGCGCTTAGTCGATATTTCCAAGTTTATATATTCAGGATAATTCTAAATTCAAGATATAACCAGTGAGGTTATAGCACTTTAAGTTAAGCGCTTTTCTCTTCAGTTTTTTCTTCTTTTTTCTTAGAAGAACCACCAGCCATGAATGAACCATAACGGCTTTCGAATTTGTCGAGTTGACCTTTTTCGATAACTTGTCCTGTTCCACCTTGCCATGCAGGGTGTGACAAAGGATCAACGTCCAGTTTCATAACATCGCCTGGCTTACCGTAAGTTGAACGAATCTTGAATTCTGTACCGTCTGTCTGCACGATTGTTATTTCGTGGTAATCTGGGTGTATATTAGCTTTCATTTCATGTGCCTCTAGAGTAAATTTGTTCATCTTTTACAAGGAATGGAAATAAAATGCAAGCAAACTATGAAGGAAACTGGTGGCATCCAGAGAGTTTTTCTCAAAAAAAGCCAAATTTAGCGATTCGTGGGGCAATCACCAAGACAATTAGAGCGTATTTTGATGGCCAAGGCTTTGATGAGGTTGAAACACCGATTCTTCAAGTTTGCCCCGTTATGGACACACATATCCATGCTTTTAAGACAGAACTGAAGGGTGTTGACCTGAAAGTTCAATCAACGCCTTACCTGCATACCAGCCCAGAATTTGACATGAAAAAGCTGATGGTTGCAGGGGTGAGCAAGATGTATCAAATCGCCTCTGTCTTTCGTAATGCTGAGGGCAGTAAACGCCATCGCTGCGAATTCAAACTTCTGGAGTGGTATCGTACCAATGCGGATTACACCGATATGATGACGGATTGCGAAGGGCTTTTGCAGGCCTGCGCGAAAGCGGCCAATGTCACGCATTTTAAATATAAGGAGCATAGGTGCGACCCATGGGCAGATTATGAACGTCTGACCGTAAGGGAGGCGTTCATGCGTTATGCAGAGATAGATTTAACCGCCATGTTGGATGATAAGGTTAAGCTCAGAGAGGCGGTTATCGCGCTTGGCCTGCATACGGCGGATGATGATGAGTGGGATGACCTGTTCTTCCGTGTCATGGATGACCGTATCGAGACACAATTAGGAATGGGGGCGCCAACATTCTTGTGTGACTATCCCATTTCTATGGCGTCGCTTTCTAAACCGAAGGAAAATGATCCACGCTTTGCCGAACGATTCGAACTGTATGTTTGTGGAATTGAGCTGGCCAATGCTTTTTCAGAGCTGACGGATGCGGAGGAACAATTGCGGCGCTATCACATAGAAATGGATGAGAAAGAGCGCCTATATGGTGAGCGTTACCCGTTAGACGAGGCGTTTATCGCCGCCCTTCGTCATGGTATGCCCGATAGTGGCGGTATTGCGCTGGGTGTTGACCGCTTGGTTATGCTGGCCTGCGGTGTCGAAGATATCGCCGATGTTATGTGGTGTGAATAGGCTGTTTTGCGCATATCTTTTATCATGTTTTACTAAAAAACGGCTCTGCAACCTATTGATATATAATAACGAATAGAGTTACTCAGTTTGTTCATCGGAAATTGGGGGGAGGGGGGTAGCCTTATTTAAGTAGCCGCCATGCGAGCAAGTCTGAGGAAGGGACGCTTTTTATAAGACAAGCCTGCAGTTATAAACGAATGCTTGGCTTTACGATGTCTCCCATAAAGCGGTGCCGTGGTTTTAGCAAACGCCATGTCGGTCACTATGTCGATAAACCGAAGGGCGTCGCAACGGACAGTGCTACTAATATAGCAGATATATAGACCAAAACAAAGGAATTATTTCCTATATGTGAATATTAAGTTTAAAGGTGAGGGGGGGCTCATACCTGTTTTATGCAAGTATCTAGTGATTATTCTCACCCACCGCGTTTTTCTGGATTGCCGCGCCTAAATAAATTTAGGCTCGCAATGACGTACTGAATGATGGGAGGGGCTTTGAGTTGGTGAATATAATCATTATTGGTGTTGACATAATGATAAGTTTCTATATATTTGTTTATATTCAAATTATAAAAAAAGGTAACCAGAATGAGTTTGCGTCAGTATAGAGTAGAGGCGGCACAGCGAAAGACGTCTGAAAATAATACATTAAGTCGTTTGCAATCATCAGCTCACAAAGTATTTGTAAACTTAGAAGAATCTTACCAAAAGTTAGAAGAAATTCTTAAGATAGAAGGGGTAGACCAAGCTTATAATTATTATCAGGCTAGTAATTTGAAAGGGTTTCCACAATATAGAACGAGAATGGGCGTGTTTTTAATTGATAATGATAGAATGGAAGAGGCGTATGATGTCTTTTCTTTTCATGTTGCCTGTACGCCAAAGGATATGAAGGCGCGCCAAACGTTGGGTGATATATTGAGGGAGTTGGGTGATTTTGATGAAGCAAGAGATGTGTATCATGAAATATTAAAAATTAACCCATCTGATAAGTTTGCCCTTAATTCTTTGGGACACTTAGAAATGAAAGATGGTTATATAGATTTGGCGTATGAGTACTTTGATAAAGTGCTGGAAAATAACCCTGAAGATGGGGCTGCGCTTAATTCTTTAGGTATTTTAGAGATGAGAAATGGTGATTTAGATGCCGCACGTGAATTGTTTGAAGCAGTGTTAGCGGAGGATCCTAATAATGCAATTTCTCTTACATTACTGAATCGCTTGAATGAAGAGGTAGAGAGGGAAGGTGCTCCTGCTGATAACCGTCCAAAGTCTACGCCTCAAGGTATGGGGCTTTCTATTTAATTGTTACTGCCTATAAGGCAAAAAAATAACCTCAGCAAAGGCGGAGGTTATTTTGATTTTTTATTGAGTAAGGTTACTGTTGTTGATTGTCTTACTGATTGTAAGACGCTGTGCCACCTGATTTGAAACTTGTCCCGCTTTTTATAACGAGGCTTCCTTTTTTATTGGACTTGCTTGCTTCATAGGCTTGTTCGCTTTTGAGGCATTTCACGCAAGTTTTTTTCTTCGTCAAAGTTTTTTCGCAAATTTTTGCTTTTTTACAACCGCACTTTTTTCCCGCTTTCTTAGATTTTTTAGCGTCATAGTAAGCTTGTGCTTCGGCACATTTTGCGCAAGCCGCATTGGCACTTGAAATTGGTGCGGAGAGGAATGCAAAAGCGATTAGAAAGCTGCTGAGTAAAATATATTTTGTCATTTTATAGGTATCCTTTTTTTTCTATTGTTGTGTGGGTTTCGGTTTTTTTTAATTATCGTTTGCGGTGCCGTTATATTCTTTGGGCGGGCAGGGGTTACGTTTTACATTGGTTGGGTAGGCGGTAATAACATCATTGCCGTTGCGCGCCTTAACAACGCGAACCTTCACAGTGCCAACTTTTTGTTCTGTCACATAATAACCGTTGCGTTGCTCTTCCCAATTTAAGTTATCATTGGCGGCAATCATTTCTACTTCTTTAATGATGGTGTCATCATCCCAATGAGCGGGGAATTCAGATTTACAAGGTTTGTTTGCGCCATGCTTATGACCGCCACCTGTTGCGTCCCCATAGAGGATATGTTCACGACGTTGAGGGGAGATGCGGCTGGCTTTATTAAAGCTGTCGGTTACTGATGAGTCGTCTGATGTAGCTTGGCTTGTAGTGTTGGTTTTTTGAGGGTGAGGTTGTTGAGGGTGAAGTTGTTGAGGCTCTCCAGCGGTTTCCCCATCTTGCAAGGCAAGGTTAACGATGCTGGCGACATCTTTTTCAGCAACACGAACCCCCGCCCAACCCAGCACCGCAACGATGGCGGTGATAAGTAAAGCGCGTTTCGATTTCAAAAGTTTAAGCACTATGCCGCCTTTGAGTCTGTTATACCGTTAATCGAAGATTGATAGATTTTATCAATAGCTGTTTGTAAGGTAGTGTTAAATTCTTCATCGCTTTGTGAAGCGCGTAAATCATTTGAAAGCGCGCGCGAGAAACTGGCAATCATGTTTGTGTTTTTAGAAAGACGGTTACAGGCTTCTTCTATGTCGTACCCTCCAGAGAGGGCAACAACACGGACAACATTTTTATGGGCGATAAGGGGGCTGTAAAGATCAGCCTTTTCTGGCAAAGTGAGTTTCAACATAACAAGTTGGTCCTCATTAAGGGCATCAAGCTGTTTCAAAATTTCAGCATTCAAAATATCTTCACACTCAGTTTTATCGCTGTTGCCTATTGATACTTCAGGTTCAATGATGGGAACAAGGCCGTGACCAATGATTTGTTTACCAACCTCAAATTGTTGAGCGACAATGGCGGCAATTCCTTCTTGGTTTGCACTGTTAATCACAGAACGCATCTTTGTACCGAAAATGCCTGCTGCAACGGCACGCTCAAGGAGGGCGTCAAGGTCAGGCATGGGCTTCATTAGCTGAACGCCGTTTTGTTCGTCGGCTAGGCCTTTATCTACTTTTAGAAAAGGTACAACATTTAGTTTTTCCCAAAGATATTGCGCTGTTGGTAAGCCCTCTACGCTGGCATCCATTGTTTTTTCAAACAAAATAGCTCCTAGGATTTTCTCTCCACTAAAGGCTGGTGCAGTGATAATACGGCTACGCATTTCATGGACTTTGGCGAACATCTCGTCATCACCATTATAGTCGTTTTCGTTCACCCCATAGGCGGCTAAGGCTTTTGGTGTTGAGCCGCCAGATTGATCCAGCGCGGCGATAAAGCCGTGGGCGTTTGATACTTTGTCGAGTTGTTCTTGGTTCATTGTCTTTCCTTTTTTTTTTTTTTTTTTTATTAAGCGGCTTTGCTGTCGGCGGCGTAGCCGACTTCATGCATTTTAGTAGCAGTATCCAACATACGGTTTGAAAAGCCCCATTCATTATCATACCAGCTCATAACGCGGACTAAATTTTCACCGAGAACTTTTGTTTCATTTACCGCAAAGATAGAAGAGAGCGGGTTATGGTTGAAGTCACCAGAAACCAAAGGCTCGTCATACGTGCCAAGAACACCGTCCAAGTCACCACCAGCGGCGGCGAGGATAGCGTTGTTGATCTCTTCCACTGTTGTTGGTTTAGATGTTGTGAATTTGAAATCAACCACAGAAACATTAGGTGTTGGAACACGCATAGAAACGCCATCCAATTTACCGTTAAGTTCGGGCAAGACTTTACCAACGGCTTTGGCCGCCCCAGTTGAGGTCGGGATCATATTGACCGCGCCGGCTCTCGCACGGTGAAGGTCACCATGTGCCGTATCGACAATGCGTTGATCGCCCGTGTAAGAGTGAATAGTTGTCATGAAGCCGCTTTCAATACCAATGGCATCGTTGAGCGCTTTGGCCATTGGCGCAAGACAGTTTGTTGTACATGAGGCGTTAGAAACAATGGTATGATCGTTGGTTAGCTTGTCAGAGTTCACACCATAAACAACCATGATGTCGGCATCGCCGCTTGGGGCAGAAATAAGAACTTTCTTGGCGCCTGCGGCAAGGTGCATGGAGGCTTTTTCATGTGATGTGAAAATACCCGTACATTCAAAAACGATATCAACGCCAAGCTTGCCCCATGGTAATTTTGTCGGGTCACGCTCTTGGCAAACATCAATGTTTTTACCATTGACGATGATGGTGTCTTCATCAACCGTTTCAACATCAAAACCAAAAGCACCATGAACGGAATCATATTTCAAAAGATGTTTGTTTGTGGCAAGGGGCGCGAGGTCATTAATAGCGACGATTTCAATATCAGTTCTGCCAGATTCAAAAAGGGCGCGTGTTACGTTACGTCCGATACGGCCAAAGCCATTAATTGCTACTTTAATTGTCATTTTCTTTTTTCCTTCTTTTGGTATAGGTGTAATTAAGATTGTTGTTGGCTTTATTGCCTCTATCTATTCTTTCCAAGGCGTTTTTAATGGTAAGTATGTTGTTAACTCTGGATCGTGCTTTTTGAGCGTTTTTTCAATGAAACCGCTTGCGTATAACGCGCGCAATGAACTATCGAACAAAAATTTCATTTGGTAATCATCAGGATGAAAACTCGCAAGGCTTTGAGAATAAGCTTGAACAGGATTTTCACTAATTAATTTCACTTTTCCTGGGTTTTTTTTCATATATTGTTTTGCGGTGGCCTTTGAAGAAAAAACAATATCAGCCTTTTTGTTCTCTAATGCAACTAGTGCACTTGTTGGGTTAGACGCTAGTTGAGGTAAAGCAAAAATATTTGATTTTTTAAAGTCTTCTTTTGCAATGAATTGGCTTATTTCGCCGTCAATAACAGCCACTGTAATTGCAGGGTCGTTGATTATATTAAAGTTATCTCCGAAACGATTGTCGTCAATACGAGCGTAAGCAAAGCTGGCTGTATAATTTAACGGGTTTGTAAAGATTGCTCGTGTGGCTCTCGGAGGATTTTCAAAGTAGGAAGCACATACTGCGTCGTAACGGTTTGTATATAAACCATCAAACGCTTCTGCTATTCCAACTTCTTCTGCCCAATCTATCTCTATTCCAGTTTGTTTTCCTATTTCTTCTATTACGTCATAAACAATTCCTGATAGTTCTTTTGTATTGGGGTCAACAGACAGTTCGGGAGGGTAAATAATATAACCACATTTTAAAGTTTTAGTACGGACAACACGTTCATAAGTTGACTCCCCATCTTTTGCCATTGCAGGGAATGTAATTAAGAGTAAAAAGAATGTTAAGATTATATTTTTCATTGCTGAGTCCTTATGTTTATTTCTGTCTCTTCTTCACGGCTTCAACAATGGCGTTTGTTGTAATGCCGAAATGTTCAAAGAGTTGGTCAGCCGGAGCAGATGCGCCGAAGCCATCCATGCCGATAAAGATTCCGTGACCGCCAATGAAGCGATCCCAGCTTTGACGAACGCCAGCTTCCACGGCTACCTTGATAGAGTTGTTGCAAATTAAGCTTTGGATATAGTCACCATCTTGTTCCCAGAAACGTTCCATACAAGGAACGGAGACAACGCGCACGCCTCCACCTAATTGTTCGGCGGCTTCCATAGCGAGCTGAACTTCTGAGCCAGAAGCAAAAATTGTAACTTCTGGGTCATCGCCTTCGCATTCTTCTAATATATAAGCACCAAGTGATGATTTATTAACATCATCATAGTCACGCAAGGTTGGTACGCCTTGACGTGTGAGGGCAAGAATAGAAGGGGCGTCTTCTTTTTGAAGGGCAAGCTCCCAACATTCTGCAGTCTCAATCCCATCACAAGGGCGATACACATAAAGGTTAGGGATAGCGCGAAGCGCAGACATGTGTTCAACAGGTTGGTGGGTTGGGCCATCTTCACCAAGACCAATAGAGTCATGAGTTAATACATGGATAACACGTTGTTCCATAAGCGCGGCCAAACGAATGGAAGGGCGAGAGTAATCGGCAAATTGCATGAAGGTTCCCGCATAAGGAATGATACCGCCATGCAGTGTCATACCGTTCATAATAGCGGCCATGCCGTGTTCCCGCACACCATAGTTGATGTAGTTACCGTGGAAGTCGCCTTTGCCAACAAATTTAGAGGCAGAGACTTTGGTATTGTTTGAGCCAGTTAAATCAGCAGAACCACCGACCATGCAACCAAGGGCAGGAACAATTTTTTCTAAACAAGCGCCAGACATTTGGCGGGTGGCTTTTGATGGTTTTTCATCGGCGAATGATTTTTTAAGATCTTTAATCACACCTTCTAAGCTTGATAAATCAATGCTGAAATCTTTTGTGTCTGCAGGGGCGCTGGTGCCTAATGAGCGCCACATGGTGAGGATATCATTTGGAATTTCAAATGGTGCATGTGGCCAGTCAAGGTTGGCGCGAACACCAGAAATTTCATCGTCACCAGTAATCGCGCCATGCGCCTTTGGTTGGCTTTCCAACGTTGGGCAACCATAACCAATTTTTGTTTTACAGGCGATGAAGCTTGGCTTGTCAGATTTTTGGGCATGGATAATAGCACTTTCGATAGCTTTTGGATCGTGCCCGTCAATTTCTTGGACATCCCAGCCATAGGCCTCGTAACGTTTTTGGACATCTTCGGTAAAGGTTAAATCAATCGTACCATCAATGGTCACGTTATTGTCATCGTAAAAAGCGATGAGTTTGTTTAAGCGTAAGTGACCTGCCAAAGAAGACGCTTCGGAGCTGACCCCTTCCATTAAGCAACCATCTCCTAAGAAACAGTAGGTGAAGTGGTTTAAGTCGTCACCATGTTTGGCATTTAAGATTTCTTCAGCAATGGCAAAGCCAACGGCGTTTGAGATACCTTGGCCAAGGGGGCCTGTTGTTGTTTCAATCGCGGCATCAAAATCAACCTCTGGGTGACCAGGGGTGTGAGAGCCAAGTTGACGAAAGTTTTTAAGCTCATCGAGGGTTATTTTCTCGTTCCCTGTCAAGTAAGACAAAGAGTATGGTAACATTGAGCCATGACCATTTGAAATGATGAGGCGGTCACGGTTCATCCAACGTGGATTTTTTGGATCAAACTTTAGGAACTTAGAATAAAGAACTGTTGCAATATCGGCCATGCCCATTGGCATACCTGTATGACCAGAATTGGCGGCTTTAATAGCGTCCAATGCAAGAATACGAATAGCGTTGGCCATTTTCATGTGGTCTAGATTAATTTCGGTATTGGTTGCTACTTGTGCTTGAGCCATATTGTGGTTGTTCCCTAAAGTGAGTGATTTACGGGAGCTACAATGCAATTTTGCGGCGCTCAGGTCAATAAGGGGGGCATAAATAAATTTGTATAATCTAGGGGAAAACTCAAGGGTCACGCTTGACGATGTGAAGTCATAGTTCCTATTATTACGAATATTAATCAAAATCTAAGAACGAGGGTTTAAGTGACTGTAGCCATTAAAGAATCTCTAACGAAACTGCATGAAACCTTACAAGGGTTGGAGCAAACTGCCGCGCAAGCGCAGGATAATGCCAAGAAGAATGTTGAAAGAGCCGCCCAAAAGGCCACCAAGAAAGGCCCGCCAGATTTATTTACTGTTCCTACAAGCGCCAATGGCGATGTTGATGCAAAAGCATTGGCGAGCCGTTTAGATGGGGCAATCGCCAAGGTCGAAAGACTGCTAAAAGAAGAGGGGTAATAAAATATGGCTGAAGTCAGTGTAAGTATTAATGGTAATCAGTTTAATATTGCTTGTGATGACGGGCAAGAACAACGCGTGGTTGACCTTGCCAATTTTGTTGATAGTCGTGTGAAGGAAATCGCGGGTTCTGGCGCGGGATCAAACGAAAAGCATTTATTGGTTCTAACGTCTATTGTTATGGCTGATGAATTATTTGATATGCGCGATGCGGCGGCGGCGAATGGTAATAAAACACCATTGAACGGTCTTCAAATTACAAATGAAGATGAAGGTCAGATTGTGAATGCGATTGACCAAATGGCGGAGCGTATCGAGAAGATCGCTGGCGGTTTGGGTAAAATCTAAGCTTTTTTAAGAGCCCTCATGCCCGCAAGCGCGAAGAGGCTATTTCCTCGGCACAATTTCCCGAGCATAATTTAGTTGTGTTTAAAGCGTCCTATATTCTATAGTAAGGGAAGCTGCGGGGCAGGTGACCCTTCAATATTCTTGAGACCGATGTTTTTTCATCAGGGATCCGCCTCTGTCCAGATCGTGGTCTGGTTATCGTAGAGCCCACCTTATTTTTAGGGTTTCGTGATGAATATGAACCAAAGGCACGGCTTCCGCGGCGACCTAATTAAAGCGACTTAATTAAAAGAGCCTCAGGCATACAGGTACGCTACGGCGTTTTTTTATTATATGTTATGCGCGTAGAGGTAAAAAATATTTTATTGACATAATACTTAAAATTAATTATGTTGCGCCATGTTCAGAATAACTAAAGATAGTCCTGTTGAAAGCTTTTTATTTCAAGCGAACACTCCAGAGAAGACGTTTGAGTTAGGGCGTTTGATTGCTTTGACTGTTGATTTTAGAAAAGCTCAAGAAAATAAACAAGTTTTGTGTGTCACTATTGATGGAACCCCAAATATAGGAAAGTCAACATTGCTTGCGGGGGTGGCGAATTCTTTGACAGGCGTTTCACAAGAGGTGTTTTGTGATCATCAGTTAGAACCTGGGATAAGGTTTTTCAAAGAAAAAACTGAAGATGGCTTTTTTGTTTCTTACGACCTGCTTACATACGGCCTTTCGCATGACCCTAATGACGTTATTGGAGAAGGCGGAAAAGGCCCTGGGGTGGTTTGTATTGAGCATGGCAAATATAAGAATCTAGGATTGTACGGTTTGTCGCCTAACATTTCTATCTATATGAATCCTGGTTATTCGTCTGAAGGTGATTCATCATCCAGAAGGATTGATGTTTTAACGGCATCTGAAAATGTATCTGTTCCTTCTTTTCAACAGTTCCTCAAAAGAGCTGAAGCTTTTACTTTGGGGTAGTTTACCTTTATAACTATGTTATGCAGAATGATCTAAAATCCCAAAAACAAAATATGCGAGAGCAAGCGCGGTTACATCGTGATAGGTTGAATGTTGACCAAAGCGATTTTGAGCGCGTTATTGATGTTTTCTTTGAAGAATTTTCACCGTCTAAAGATAAGATTATTGCGGCTTATTGGCCTGTCGGTAAGGAGTTTGATTGTCGGTTCTTACTCGATGAATTGGTGAAGCGGGGCTATCAATGTGCGTTACCTGTGGCGAGTAAAGAATGCCGTAGCGCGCCTGCGCGCCTGAGGCAAAGCGAGCAAAGCAATAAAAGTGAGCAAGAAAACCACCGTGTTATGGGGTTTGTTAAGTGGACGCACGAAACAAAAATGAAAACGGGCGCATGGAATGTGCCTGAACCTGAAGCGGGGGAAGAGCTGTATCCTGATATAGTATTGGCACCGTTGCTGGCTTTTGACCAAAAGGGGTATCGCCTTGGGCAAGGGGGTGGGCATTATGATAGTAGCTTGGCCGCGTTGAGGGAGCGTAAACCCGTGACTTACATAGGGATTGGCTTTAGCGAACAGGCTGTGCTATTGAAATTACCAAGGGAGGCGCATGATATTCCGCTGGATTATATGTTGACCCCGCAAAATGTTATTGATTTTGAAAGATAAAAGCGTCCTCGCATTTATGCGTATGACGGCGAAATAAAAAAGAAAGCGTCCTCGCATTTATGCGTATGACGGCGAAGTAAAAAAGAAAGCGTCCTCGCGTTTACGCGTATGACGGCGAAGTAAAAAAGAAAGCGTCCTCGCGTTTACGCGTATGACGGCAAAAGAAAAAAGAAAGCGTCCTCGCATTTATGCGTATGACGGCGAAATAAAAAAGAAAGCGTCCTCGCATTTATGCGTATGACGGCGAAATAAAAAAGAAAGCGTCCTCGCATTTATGCGTATGACGGCGAAGTAAAAAAGAAAGCGTCCTCGCATTTATGCGTATGACGGCGAAGTAAAAAAACATCCTGCCGCTAGAAATTAAACGAGCGGCTTAGAAAGCAAGGAATATGAGAATATTATTTTTAGGGGATGTGACGGGGCGTTCTGGTCGTGAAGCGGTGAAAGAGCATTTGCCACTTTTAAAAGAAACTCTACGGCCTGATGTTACAATCGTTAATGTTGATAATGCCGCCAGTGGTCGCGGTACAACCCAAGCAACAGCAAAAGAGATTTTATCTTATGGCGCGGATTGTTTGACGGGGGGCGACCATATTTGGGACCAACGTGAAATGGTTTGTGGGGTTGAAAATATTTCAAACCTTGTCCGCCCTGCCAATTTACCAGAAGGAACACCGGGTAAAGGGCATTGGGTTGGAGAGTTTTCTGGACAAAAAATAACAGTGCTGCATTTGGGTGGTACAACATTTATGACGCATCATTTTGATAGCCCATTTGATTACGCAAACAAATTTTTAGACAGCCATAAGATAGGCAAGGGTAGTCATATCTTCGTTGATTTCCATGCGGAGGCAACGTCTGAAAAAATGGCTTTGGCGCAATGTTTAGATGGTCGTATATCTGGCCTTGTGGGGTCGCATACGCATGTGCCAACGGCGGATGCGCAGATTTTCACCAAGGGCACAGCGTTTCAATGTGACGCGGGAATGTGCGGCGATTATGATAGTGTCATTGGCGCGAAAGCGCAGGCACCGATTCATAATTTCTCACGCAAAGTACCGAGGGAGCGTATGCAACCTGCAGAAGGTGAAGCAACGCTTTGCGGAACATTTATTGAAACCGATGACATGACAGGGTTGTCCAAGAATATTGCCCCTGTCCGTATTGGCGGACGTTTAGCGGAAGAAATTCCGACTTTTTAAATATATTATTCAGCTTTAGCTTGCCGTATTGTTTGGTAGGCGGCCAAAGCGCGATCGCGTGCGTCTTTGTGCATCATGGTTGGGATGGGATATGTTTTGCCCAGTTCAATACCCGCGGATTTTAAAATAAGCTCAGGCGTTTCCCATGGGGTATGTATATGCTCCTTTGGTAAGTCTTTTAGTTCGGGCACGAAGCGGCGAATATAGTCACCGTCTTTATCAAATTTTTGACTTTGCAGGATAGGGTTAAATACACGGAAATAAGGCGAGGCATCAGCGCCAGACCCTGCGATCCATTGCCAACTGGCGGCGTTGCTGGCCAAGTCTGCATCAACAAGACAATCCCAAAACCATTCTTCACCAACATGCCAGTGTGTCAGCATGTTTTTAACCAAGAATGAACCTACAATCATACGTACCCGATTGTGCATATAGCCTGTCTCCCATAGTTCACGCACACCAGCATCAACAATAGGGAATCCTGTTTTACCTTGTTGCCAAGATTTGATCTCTGTTGTTTTGTTTTTTGTCCAAGGGAAGTTATCAAATTTGTCTTGGAGGTTTTTCCACGTGATGTCGGGGAAGTGAAATAAGAGGTTATAAGAAAATTCACGCCAGCCTAGCTCGCTTAAGAAATGATCCATATCTGTTTCCCAGCCTTCGGCAACACCGCGCTCTTGGGCGGCGTACCATGCAGTGTTGGGGGATATTTGTCCAAAATGTAAATAAGGGGAGAGGCGTGATGTGTTTTGGTCGGCGGGGTGGTCGCGTCCTTTTTTGTACTGTTTAAGCCCGTCTTCCAAGAAGTCATTGAGGCGCTGGTGCGCGCCTTTTTCACTTATGTCCCAATATTTACAAAGCCTTTCATCCCAGTCGCCTTCACGTGTTGGCGGCATAAGGTTTAAATCGCTGAGCGTAAGATTTTTTATCTGTGTTTTTGCAAAATTAATGCTCTTGGCTTTTGGCAAGGGGGTACGCGGCGGTGGTTGTTGTAAACATCCTTTGCGATAGTAAGGGGTGAAAACTTTATAAGGTGTGCCGCCGCCTGTTTTGATGTGCCATGGCTCCCAGAGTAAAGAGCCATTGAAGCTTTGTATTTCAATATTTTCTTTTTCGAGAGTTGTTTTTATTATTTTGTCACGGCTGATACGCCAAGGCTCGTAGCATCTGTTCCAAAAAACAGCGTGCGCGTTTGTTTCTTGTACAAGCTCTTCTATGATTTTCTTGGCCTCGCCTTTTTTAAATATAAGGTTTTCGGATAAATCCTGATTAAGAGAGGCAAGGGCATGATGTAGCCATACACGTGACGCCGCCCCCATTTTCCATTCTTTGGCGTTATTATCATCTAGAATATAGAGAGGGATAATGGGCGCGCCCGTTTCACAAGCCGCCTGTAAAGCAGGGTTATCGGATATTCTTAAGTCTTGTCGAAACCATATGATGATAGGTTGTTTTGGCATTTGTGCATCATAGGGAAGGGAAAGGGTGCTGGCAATGCGGTCAGGATAATGTTTTTGTCTTTTTGTATAAAAAAACGCCTAAGAGCTTTGTTTTCTGTCGTTAAATCTCTAATATGAGTAGGATTTTATTGATTCACTATAGTAAAGGTTTTCATCATGGCTGGTCATTCCAAATGGGCGAATATTCAACACAGAAAAGGCAAGCAGGATAAGCTTCGGTCTAAGGCTTTTACCAAAGTCGGACGTGAGATTATTGTTGCGGCAAAGCTTGGTGGTGGTGACCCTGATATGAACCCGCGGCTTCGTCTTGCAATATCCAAAGCCAAAGCCGTGAATATGCCCAATGACCGTATTAAGCGGGCAATAGAAACCGGTGCGGGCGGCGCCGACCAAACCAATTATGAAGAAGTGCGTTATGAAGGATATGGCGCAGGCGGTGTGGCGATTGTGGTTGATGCGTTGACGGATAATCGCGCCCGTACTTTTGCCGAGGTCAGAACCGCATTTGGAAAATTTGCCGGTAATTTAGGCGAAGAAGGCTCAGTCGGATTTATGTTTGACCGCGTTGGTAGCATTCTATATCCAGCGGATAAAGCCGATGCGGATGCTATGTTTGAAGCCGCGGTTGAAGCGGGCGCAGAAAATTGCGAAAGCGATGAAACATATCATAATGTTACGACAGCATTGGAAGAGTTGGCCAAGGTGCGTGATGCTTTGGAAGCAAAATTTGGGGAGGCGGAAAAGGCGGAGCTGATTTGGCAACCCAATACCATGAGCGAGGTTGATGCGGATAAGGCGTCAACGGTCATGAAGTTGGTTGAGGCGCTGGAAGATGATGATGATGTGCAGGTTGTAACCACCAATATGGATATGTCCGACGAGGTCATGGAAAAATTAATGACGGCGGAGGGATAGCGAAAGCGTAACTAAAGCATAAAAGAGGGGTATCAAATGTTCTTGTTTTGTGCTTTAATGGAATTGTAAGATTCTGAATTGTCATTGCGAGTCTAAACTTGTTTAAACGAAGCAATCCAGAAAGTTGAATTATAATAGATTGCCGCGTCGCCCCGAGTAAAGTTGTGGCTCCTCGCAATGACGGATAGTGAAAATGAGAATTTTAGGCATAGACCCAGGTTTACAAAAAACAGGATGGGGCATTATTGAATCCCAAGGGCATAAGCTGTCTTATGTGGCATCAGGCTTGATTAAGTCAACGGCCAGTAAGGGACTACCCGAACGCTTAGCGCAATTAGATGCGGGAATGACAGAAATTTTACTGCGTTTTAAACCCGATGAAGCGGGGATTGAGGAAACTTTCGTGAATAATAATGCGGCCAGCTCATTAAAATTAGGCGCGGCGCGTGGTGTGGCGATGGTTGTACCGGCGCGGGCGGGGCTTGTTGTTGGGGAATATCCTGCAAATTTAGTGAAGAAATCGGTCGTTGGCGCGGGTAAGGCGGGCAAAGACCAAGTGATGATGATGATACGGACTTTATTACCAGCCAGTGGTGAGATAGTAGAAGACGAGGCGGACGCGCTGGCAGTAGCAATCTGTCATGCTCATCACTCAATGAGCAACACCCTGATGGGCGGCAAAATGATAGGAGCGGCACGATGAATAAAGATGTCCTTATTGATGTTCCTATGCCCATTGTAACGCCACGTTTAATTATTCGTCCTCCGCAAGAGGGGGATGGCCAGATGATGCATGACGCAAAGGTTGAAAGCTATGATGAACTTTTAAAATGGATGATTTGGATTGATGATAAGAAAGAAAATCTGTCTGCTGAAATAGATGAAATTATGTGCCGTGAAAAGAGCGCAGATTTTATTTTAAGAAAAGATTTAAGACTTCATGCTTTTGATCGTAAAACGGATAAGTTTATAGGGGCTTCAGGTCTTCATGATCTTGATTGGCGTGTAAAGACATTCACAACAGGGTATTGGGTTAGAAGTTCTGAAACAAATAAGGGGTATGCGACAGAGATAGCAACAGCCATTGTGCATTATGCTTTTAAAGTATTAGAGGCACATAGGGTGTCTATCTTTTATGATGAAGGAAATGAAGCAAGTCAGCGCGTTATTGAAAAGGTTGGTTACGAAAAGGAAGGTGTTTTCAAACAAGCAAGCAAAATGAATAACGGTGATTTTGTTGATAGACATTCTTACGGTTTGTTGAGTTTGGATAAGGTGCCTGAAATGGACATAAAGTGGGGTGTAAAATGATTTCAAAACTTAGCGGTATATTAGACAGTGTCCATGAAAACTTTCTTATCCTTGATGTGCAGGGGGTGGGGTATCAGGTTTATGCCTCGTCATCAACGTTGGCGCAATGTACGGGCGTGGGTGAGCCATTGTCATTGTTGATTGATACACATGTTAAAGAAGATTATATCAAGCTTTTTGGATTTCAAAACACGGCAGAGCAGGAATGGTTTCGTCTGCTGACCAGTGTGCAGGGCGTGGGCGCAAAAGCGGCGATGAGCATTATGACCGCATGTCCACCAGAACAGCTTGGCTTTGCGATTGCGGCAGGGGACAAGCCTGCCATTCAACGTGCCGATGGTGTGGGGCCAAAGCTGGCCGCGCGTATTTTGACGGAATTAAAAGACAAGGCAGGTAAAATTGACTTGCAAGCGGGCAAAAATTTAGGAGCCAAAGGCGTGAGCATTTCTGTTGCCGCGCCTAATATGGGCGAGGGCGGTGTGGCACAAGATGCGGTATCTGCGTTGATTAACTTGGGATATCAACGTACCGATGCCTATGCCGCGGTGATGAATGTTAAAGAAAAAGCAGCCAATGATGACGGTAATGGTGAAAGTGAATTAGACCTTGGTGAAATGATTAGATTATCGTTACAGGAGTTAGCGTTATGACGAATGAAGCGTTACAAGCCATACAACATGAAGCCGAAGCGTTTGAAGAAAATCCGTTGCGGCCTTTAACGCTGTCTGAATTTATTGGGCAACCTGCGATGCGGGCGAATTTACAGGTGTTTATTGAGGCGGCAAAATCACGCGGCGATGCGATGGATCATGTTTTACTATTTGGCCCGCCTGGGTTGGGTAAGACAACATTGGCGCAAATTATTGCTAAAGAGATGGGCGTTGGTTTTCGTGCCACGTCTGGCCCCGTCATTGGTAAGGCGGGGGATTTGGCGGCGATACTGACCAATTTACAACCGCATGATGTTTTGTTCATTGATGAAATTCACCGTTTGAATAGCGCGGTTGAAGAGATTCTTTACCCTGCGATGGAAGATCGTAAGCTGGATTTGATTATTGGCGAAGGCCCTGCGGCGCGCTCGGTTCAAATTGAGTTGCCCCCCTTTACATTGATTGGCGCAACAACGCGCAGTGGTTTACTGACCAATCCTTTGCGTGACCGTTTTGGTATTCCGCTTCGTCTTGAATTTTATAATAATGATGAACTGGCGCAGATTGTTCAACGCTCAGGGCGGATATTGGATATGAATATGAGCGAAGAGGGCGCGTATGAAATTGCGCGCCGTTCGCGTGGTACACCGCGTATTGCAGGGCGATTAACCCGCCGTGTCCGTGATTTTGCACAGGTGGCAAAGTCTAAAGAAATTGATGCGAAGATTGCTGACCTTGCTATGAAGCGTATGGATGTTGACGCGCAAGGGCTGGATACGATGGATCGGCGTTACATGAGCTGTATTGTAGAAAATTATGGCGGTGGCCCTGTAGGTGTTGAAACAATCGCCGCAGTTCTGTCTGAACAACGTGATGTTGTTGAAGATGTGATTGAACCATATTTGGTACAGCAAGGTTTTATTCAACGCACACCAAGAGGGAGGTGCATGAGCGAAAAAGGATATAAATATCTGGGCTTAACACCAAAGAAAATTACTGACCCAAGTCTGTTTGAAGAATGAGTAATTGGTTATCTTTTGAGCAAGTATTGGGCTACATTGCCAGTATTATATTATTAATAGGGTATGGTATTAAGCATGATAAAAAAACTAAAATTGTTTTGGTTGTGTCGTCTTTAATTTTTTCTGCTCACTTTTTTATGCTAGGTGCTTTTACGGCCTGTGCTGTAAATATTGTTAACGCGATGCGCAATGCATCGTCAATTTTTCTTTATAAATCGAAGTTAGCCTTCATTGTGTTTACTGTTTTATATGGCGTGGGTGCATATGTTACTTATGGGTCGCCAGTTGATATTTTACCTACTTTTGCATCATTCATAACCTGTATAGGTATGTTCTTTTTGGGTGGTATTCGATTTCGGGTTTTGGTGGTTATTGCCGTGGTGATGTGGATTGTACATAATGTTGTGGTTGGGTCAATTGGTGGAACGATACAAGCGTGCATTTTATTTTTCGTAGGGTCGGTGACGGTTTATCGGTTAATGCGGGACAAGAAAAGCCAACAAAATATAGAGAATGAAGTGTCGGGTGCCGAATGAGTGATGATTTGATAGCGCAGATTATTGGACTTATTGCGAGTGCTTTGGTTATTACAGCATTTGCGCAAAAATCAGACAGACGTTTTAAGCTTTGTATTGCGGCGGGTACGTTTACATTTGCGTTACATTTTTTCCTATTGGCGGCGTATGCGGGGGCGATTATTACTTTTTTAAATAGTGTTCGGACTTTGGTTTCGATGAAGTTCCATGGTTCTAATTATATATTGATAGGATTTCTTTGTCTCTATGTTGTGGCAGGTATCATTGTGTATGAAAGACCCCTTGACTTATTACCTATATTCTCAGGTGCCATTGCCACCTTTGCTTTTTATAAGCTGTCAGGAATTAAGCTTAGGATTATGTTTTTATTCACAGAAGCTGGATGGACAATTTACTCTATTGTTATAAAGTCCTTAGGGGGGCTTGTTACAAATACTTTTATTTTAGGAACAAATGCGACAACAATTTATCGATTGATGCGGGACAAGAAAAGGGAGGCTCCAAAATAAAATGAACAAAATACATAAATCATCATTTCGGGTTTATTATGAAGATACCGATGCGGGCGGCATTATGTATCATAGTAACTATATAAATTTTTGTGAGCGTGGACGTTCTGACCTATTGCGGGATTTAGGTGTTCCTGCTTCTGAAGTTACGGAAAAATTACGTGTTGGCTTTGTTGTTCGGCATTTAGAAGCCGACTATTTGGCTGTGGCGCGTCTTGATGACCTGTTGAGTGTAGAAACAAGCTTAAAAATAATCAAAAACAGTTCATTTGTTATGAATCAATCCATCAAATGTCAAAATAACGCCATATTTTCGATGAATGTTACGGTAGTATGTGTTGATGAGTCGGGCAAGCCCGTTCGCATTCCTGAAATGTTAAGAGATAAGTTTAAAGATTATTTAGAGGATGAATAAAGATGGATGAGTTACCAAACAGAGCCGTTGATAGTGCCGCCTTAGCGGGCAGTGTGGGAGACCATGACCTCAGCATGTTAGGGCTGTTTTTACAGGCGGATATTATTGTTAAGCTTGTTATGCTGATGTTGGTTGTTTCATCTGTGTGGTGTTGGGTTGTGATTTTTGAAAAACGCGCAACGCTTGGCAAATTGGCACGACGAGCGAAGAAATTTGAAGACGCATTTTGGTCTGGTGAATCACTGGATAAGCTGTACCAACGTATCAAGAAAAGCCCGCATGATCCTCTTTTAAAAACATTTTCTGCCGGTATGGAAGAATGGCAAAACACGGTGCAATCTGGCGTACCAGCCCGTGAAGAATTACAGGCGAGTTTACGTCAACGTGTTGAACGCGCCATGACGGTGACGATTAATCGTGAGATGAATAGGTTGGAGCGTGGCATGACTTTCTTAGCCACGGTTGGTTCAACCGCGCCCTTTATTGGCCTGTTTGGAACAGTGTGGGGGATTATGAATAGCTTTAAAGCGATTGCAGAAACAAATAACACATCATTGGCGGTTGTTGCCCCCGGTATGGCGGAGGCGTTATTTGCCACCGCGCTTGGGTTGGTGGCGGCTATTCCTGCGGTTATTGCCTATAATGGATATAGCAATCGGTTGAATAGATATGCAGGGCGGCTTGATGCGTTTGTGACTGAATTTACTGCTATTTTATCGCGTCATTTGGAATCGCAAGATAAAACACCCAAAAGGAAGATTGGTTAAATGGGCGCACGTCTTAATTCAGGAGGGAGTAATCGCGGCGGTAGTTATCGCCCGATGGCGGATATTAACGTCACGCCGTTCGTTGATATTATGCTGGTTCTTTTGGTTGTGTTTATGGTGACCGCGCCTTTATTAACGGCAGGTGTGCCGATTGATTTACCAGACTCGAATGCGCCCGCGATGAGCGATGAAGATAATAAACCTTTAGAAGTCAGCCTTGATAAACAAGGTAATATTTTTGTTGGTGAAACAGAAGTGAAGGAGGCACGGCTTGTGGCATTGCTTGGTTCCTTGACCAATAATGACCCAGAGCGCCGTATTTATATTCGTGCCGATCAATCGCTTGATTATGGGCAGGTTATGAAAGTTTTGGGTAATATTAATGGGGCAGGTTTCCGTAAGGTTGCTCTCATTTCCAATGCCTCCACAAAAAGGCCATAAAAGGTTTCTAGATTCCCAGTATGAGCGCGATATTTTCACAAGACGGATTTGAGTTTACGCTAGAGGTGAAAAAGGCTCTTGGTATCTCTTTATTGTTACATGTTGGAATCGTGCTGTCGGGGGTGGTGGTGCTGCCTTATATTTCAAAACCACCAATGATTTCACAACCGATTGCGATTGAGATTATTAACCCTGCGGACATCACAACGACCAATAAACCGCCACCGAAGAGTAAGTTAAAGCCTGCGGTGGAAGAACCAAAAAAAACGCCAAAGGTTGAAGAGAAGGTTGAGGCCCCGCCCAAGGTAGAAGCAAAAGAACCCCCTAAAATAAAGCCGCTTGAAAAACCACCAGAGCCTAAGAAAGAGACGGTGAAACCCAAGCCTAAAACGCCGCCATTACCGACAGAAAAAGTAGAAAAGCCAAAGCCACCTGAACCCAAAGCCGAGGATACAGATAAAGAGGAAGCCATTCAGCAGGAAGATCCGTTGGAATCTCTTATGAAGAATTTGCAAGAGAGTGAAGAGTTTTCTGATATTGAAGGCACGGACGAAATTGCCGAAGCAACACCTGATGCGCCATTTTCAGAATATATGACGCAGAATGAGCTGAACTCGCTTTCTAATCAGTTGGTGCAATGTTGGCAGATTCCCATTGGGGCGAAAGATATTAGCGATATGGTTGTCAATGTGCGAATATGGGTAAATGCCGACCGTACGGTACGCCGTGTGGAAGCAGAGGATAGAATACGAATGGTTGCCGATCCAGCCTTTAGGGCATTGGCAGAGAGCGCGGAGCGCGCGGTGACGAACCCTCAATGTAGTCCGCTCGATATTCCGCAAGAAAAATATAATGTATGGAAGGACCAATATATCGTTGTTCCTTTTGACCCCAGTCACGTGACGTAAGATAATGTTACCTAGAGTATGTTATATGAGGATATGTGACATCAGATAAGCAGGAGATGTGAAGATGAAATATTTATTAAAAACCTTAATGGTTATGGTTTTTATGATTGGTTTAACCAGCTATGGTATAGATCAAGCAAATGCGCAAATTAAAGCACCAGCCGTGACAGGAGGCAGCGCGCAGTCGTTACCCATCGCGGTGAGTAAATTTCACCCTCAAGACCCTGTCTATGCAAATTTTGCACGAGATATCCCAGCGATTATTGCGCGGAATTTACAAAGCTCGGGCTTGTTTGACCCGCTTAGCCCGCAAAGTTTTATTCAGTCACCTGAATCTATTGAAGTTGATAATCCGCGTTTTGGGGAATGGCGCGCGATTAATGCGCAGGCGCTTGTTTCTGGCTCTGTCACCAAAGCCGAAGATGGGCGTACCCGTGTTGAATTTCGGTTGTGGGATGTGTTTTCGCAGGCGCAATTAACAGGCATGGCCTATATGACGAACGAGCAAAATTGGCGTCGTATTGCGCATATTATTTCAGATGAAATTTATAAACGCATTACCGGTGAAGATGGATATTTCGACACGCGTATTGTTTATATTGCGGAGAGTGGTGCGGCGACCAGCCGTGTAAAACGCCTTGCGATTATGGATCAAGATGGAAAGAATCATCGTTATTTAACGCCAGCAGGGGAGCTGGTGCTGACTCCGCGTTTCTCACCGACCGCGCAGGAAATTACTTATATGTCCTATAAAAGCGGTAAGCCGCGTGTTTATCTTTATAATATTGATACAGGTCGTCAGGAACTGTTGGGGAATTTTCCGGGCATGACATTTGCGCCGCGCTTTTCACCCAGTGGTAACAGCGTTGTCATGAGTCTGGCCAAGAATGGTAATAGTGATATTTACGAGCTGGATTTGCGTAACCGTAAATCGCGCCAGTTGACCACGCATAGCGGGATTGATACTGCGCCATCATATGCACCAGATGGTAGCCGCATTGTGTTTGAATCTGACCGTGGTGGCTCGCAACAGCTTTATGTGATGAACAGTAATGGTGGCGACACGCGCCGTATTACTTTTGGTAAGGGGAATTACGCCAACCCTGTATGGTCACCACGTGGTGATTTAATTGCTTTCACGAAAATACTGGGTGGGCAGTTTTATATTGGTGTGATTAAACCTGATGGATCTGGCGAACGTCTTATTACGAAGGCATACCACGTGGAAGGTCCAAGTTGGTCGCCTAATGGGCGTGTGCTGACATATTTTAAAGAAGTCCGTACCCAAGGTGGTAAAGGGCGTAGTGCCAAAGTTTATACGATTGATTTAACGGGATATAACGAACGCGTCTTGCAAACGCCAGCGGGCGGGTCTGACCCCGCATGGTCGCCTGTAAATCCTTGATTTGTATATGTATCATTTGATTTAAAAATAAATCATTTAACGCTGTGGCCAGCTCTAAATAAAGCGATTCAAAAAAATGTCGTTGCGAACGACTGTAAGGAGCGCGGCAACCCAGATTTCTAATGGATTGCTTCGTCACTTCGTTTCTCGCAATGACGAAATTTATGATTAATTTATATGGTACGTTTGGTTATTTTGAAAACTCTTTGAACGCGTTTATGACTATTTTGTAGGTATCGTGTTTAAATGGCACGATTAGATCAAGCGTTTTATCAAGGTCAATCCATTGCCACTGAGAAAATTCAGGACGCTCGTCGCCATCTAAAATAATGTCACTATCATCGCCATCAAAGCGCATGGCAATCCATGTTTGTTCTTGGCCTTTATAGGGTGTATCCCATGTCTTACGTAGGCGTTCTAAAATTTCATCGGGAATGTCATAGAAAATACTTTCATCGTGGATTTTGAGAATAGTTGCTTTGTTTGTCCCAATTTCTTCTTTTAATTCACGAAAAGCCGCGGCTTCTAAATCTTCGTTCGGGTCAATACCACCTTGGGGCATTTGCCACGCGCCAGGTGTATCAATACGTTCACCAACAAAGACTTTTCCAGCCTTATTAAAGAGCGCAATACCAACACAAGGGCGATATAGGGAGTGAACAGGTGATGTGGTCATCTTAGTAATTATTTTTAAGTTGAGCCGAAACGGGAGCAAGCTCAAATTCTTCAGCGGCCTTAGAGTTTAAAAACTTTTGTACGGCTTTTAAACTGGCCGGATAAGGGCGGAGCATAACAATAATATTTTTATCTTTTTTGCCGTATTCTGAAATTTTGCGGATTTTTTGGTTAAGGGCAAGGGGGGCTAAATCATCATCCAGCCATAAATTATTCTGGGCGTAGGGATAATCATTTCTATCCGCAAGGGGGGCAATGAAACTACGCAAGGACATATTACCATCAATGATGGCAAGGCCGCGCTCAAATATTTCTTTAATAGTTGGGTTTACGTTCGCATCTTCTGTTTTGAAAACATGATTAGGCTGACTAATAAAACCAACATAATCTTGAGTGCTTTTTAAAAGATCATTAAGGCGTGATTTGTTTTTTTCTGCGCTGGCATTAACCAACAAGGTAGATGGTCCAGGGTCATTGAGGGGATATTCTTTGGTTTCTAAAGGTAAGGCAAGCCATATCTCATGGCCATCTTTTTTAGCAGTATCGGTGAGAAGGCTTAAATTTTTACTATAAGGGGAGAAGGAAAGGCCTATTTCTTTTGAAAAATTTTGAATAATGCTTTCTGTTTTCTTGGCAGACAGACCAAGGTCGTTAATAACAAAAGACAATAGTGGTTTTTCAGTTCTCGCGGTGAAAGCCGCGCTGTGTATTTTAAACGGTTTAGCATCAGAATCAATATTAAGCGGAGTGGTTTCTTCAGTTGTGGATTGGGGGGCGGGTTGAGAAGAAGATTGAGAAGGCGTATTATTGCTGGCTATTGTTTTTTCTTCAGTCGTGTTGTCTTTAATAGGTGGCATTGTCAAAACAGGTTGAGTGTTTTCGATATAGCCATCTTCTAACACTTCAACAATAGCGGTTTTTGAGGGTAGTTTTTCTACTATTTCTGCGTTTGTAGCTTCGGCTTTATACCATGCCCAGCCAATAAGAGCGGCAGTAAAGACCGAGCATAAAACCAAGCCAGAAAAGAAAGAACGAAAAGAAAAAGATTTTGAACGACTTTTGTTTTTAGTTTTTTTAGAGGTGCTAGAAACAGCGCCAGAATCCATCGTGGATTCAGCTTCGGTGCTTTGGCGCTTTTTCATTTCTTCATCTAAATTGCTTTGAAAGTCGCTCATTTCTTTTTTATTGAGTTACCTTCACAGTCGAAGCAGCTTGCTGAGGTTGAGTTCTGTCACCGTATAAAACGATGCCTCGCAAAAGGTCAAGCGCACGGTTTAGCTGATAATCAACGGGCTTATCTGTTTCACCATCTTTACCTAGCGCTTTTTTGGCTTCTTCTTTAAGTTTCTTGGCGACTTTACTGTCATTTGTTATTGCACCACGAAGATCGCTTTCGCGTGTCCGTGTGCTACCTTGAAGCTCTTCCAGTTTTGCTTGCTCAACAATAATGTCAGGCTCAACCCCCTCTGCCTGAATAGAACGTCCCGAAGGGGTGTAGTAGCGCGCTGTTGTCAGGCGCATGGCGCCATGACCCGGCAATGGGATAACGGTTTGAACAGAGCCTTTACCAAAGGATTGCGTTCCGACAATGATAGCGCGACGATGGTCTTGCAACGCACCAGCGACAATTTCCGAGGCAGAAGCAGAGCCACCATTAATCAAAACGATAAGCGGTTTACCATCTGTTAAATCACCCGGTGTTGCGTTGTCACGCTTTGTATCGCTTTCGTTACGGCCACGGGTGGAGACAATCTCTCCTTTATCAAGGAACGCGTCAGATACGCTGATTGCTTGGTCTAGCAAGCCACCGGGGTTGTTACGGAGGTCAATGATATAACCAATAATTTTATCACCTGCTTCTTTTTTGATTTCGGCAACGGCCTTTTCAACACCAGGCATGGTGTTTTGGTTGAAAGTTGTTACACGGATATAGCCGATATCTTTTTGCTCAACACGGTTTTTAACCGATTGAATTTTAATAATGTCACGAATGACTTCAACTTCTATTTTTTCTTCTGCACCTTCGCGGACGATGGTCAGTATGATTGGTTCACCAACTTTGCCACGCATTTTATCGACAGCTTCGGAGAGGGATAGCCCGAGAACTTGTTCGCCATCTAAGTGCGTGATGTAGTCCCCCGCCTGAACACCAGCATTGGCCGCAGGTGTTTCATCAATAGGGGAGACAACTTTGACGAAGCCATTATCCATGGTGACTTCAATACCTAAGCCACCAAACTCACCGCGTGTTTGTACTTGCATGTCTTTGAAGTCATCATCATCTAAATAAGAAGAGTGAGGGTCAAGACTGGTTAATAAGCCATCGATAGATTTTTCAACAATTTCTTCATCGGTTAAAGTTTCAACATATTGCGCGCGGACGCGTTCAAAAACATCACCGAATAAATTTAATTGACGGTATGTATCTTGCGCTGTTTGTTCTTTCAGCTTTTCTTCTTGCGTCAGGGCCGTTCTGTCCTCTTCTTGTGCAAAAGTGGCAGGAGAGTAGAGAAGAGCTAAGCTTAAAACTAGATAACCGAAAGTACGCATTTTGTATGTATTCCTTTACACTGTAAAAATTCTATTTGAGCCCGTAAATTTTCTTAGACGGGTTAATGGGCTGTCCTTTATAACGCAGCTCATAATATAACACTTGCCCCGTATCCGCATTCTTGGATCCTGACATTTTACCAATAGGTTCTCCTGCTGCGACGGCGCGTCCCACTACTGTATCAATTTTCGTCAATCCTGCAATAAGGCTATGGTATCCTTTTTGATGTTTTAAGATGATAATTTGCCCATATCCCTTAAATTTCCCTGCATAATCGACCACACCGCCCATTGGAGCGGTGATTAGGGCGTTTGGCCGCGTTTTTATCTTAAGTCCCTGAGACACGGCACCAATATCATCCGTTTTTCCGTAACCCACAAATATAGTGCCACTAACAGGTAATTGCGCCTGACCTGCTTTTGGAATAGGGGTGCTGGTCGGGGTGGTTTTCTTATTTAAGTTGTTTTTGCTGTTGCTCTTTTTTCGCTTTTTCTCTTTTGCCTGTTTTTCTTCGATCTTTTTTACAAGGTCTTTTAAGTTTCTAGCCTGTAGAGAAATTTGAGTAAGGGCGGCTTGCTCTTTGGCGATATCTTTTTCTGTCCGTGCATAAATATTTTCACGGTTAGAGAGAAGGCTGGAGAGCTTCTTCTGATTACTCTTTAAATCTTTAGAAATACCGAGCGCTTGCTTTTTATCTTTTTCTAAACTTTCAAGAATAGAGTTGAGTTTTTCTAAATCGGTTTTTAGCTTTTCTGCACGTTTATGAACCCGTGGTAAAATACTTTGAAGCAGCATTGTGCTTTGGGCGGTTTTTAAAGGTGAGTCAGGGCGTGATATGATGGCCTCTGGCGGAATACGCCTGATGCGTTCTAACGCAAGGACAAGGTCAGATATAGACTTCTTATCTTCTTTAAATCGTTCTTCTATTTGCTGTTGCTCGGCCTGTTTATCTGCAATGTTTTTTTCTAGCTCGACTAAGTTTTTCTCGTTACGGCTGATGTCTTTGGCGATAGAGATAAGCTTTTTTCTTTGTGTCGATAGCTCGTTCTTAATGTTTTTTAAATCAGTTTTTAGCTTGGCTTCCTTGGCCTTCTTGTTTTTTAACTGTTGCTCAATCTCTGTCATGGGATGTTCGGCAGGGGTGGGCGTGTTGGCCATTACAGGGGCTGTGACCAATAAAGCGATTGTAACTATCAAGAGGTGTAACATTTCAACCCTCCCGATGGTATGGGTGGTTAGTAGCAATAAGGCGCGCCCGATAAATTTGTTCAACCAACATCACGCGTGCCAACATGTGTGGCCATGTGAGGCGACCAAAACTTAAAACCAGATCGGCGCGACCGCGTATATCATTATCAAGACCATCTGCACCGCCCAAGATAAACTGAACCTTGCCAGGTTTAATCGTTTGTAGGTCTATGATCTTTTTAGATAATTCAATACTGGAAAGGGTTTTACCTGTTTCATCTAAAGCGATGAGGATAGAAGAGGGGGAGAGCTTAGCTTTAATCTTTTCGAGTTCTTGCTTTTGATCGCGGCCTTCAAGTTCAATAAGTTCGATTTTACCTTTAAGGCGTTTATCATACTCCATATAGGCGCTGTAAAAAGGAGACGTGTTTTTCATCCGTCCAACAGCAATGATTTGAGAAAGAAAGCTCATCCTTTATGGATGCCTGATTCAGGCATAAAAATAAAGTGGTTTTCGGCGAAAAGCCTAAGCTATAAGCCAATAATAGCAATTACTTATTATGCTATGTGTAGGCCGTCTTGAGTGTTTGAGGATGGTACGCCCATACTCCACATTTTTTCTATATTATAGAACTCGCGTACTTCTGGCCTAAACAGGTGGACAATGATGTCACCAGCATCGACGACAACCCAGTCTCCCTGAGCAGAGCCTTCTATACGGACGTTCTTGATACCACGACCCGAAAGACGGTTTTTTAATTTTTCGGCAATAGCTTTGACGTGGGTGGATGAGGTTCCTGAAGCAACGATAATATAATCGGCGATGGCAGATTGCGTACCTATATCAATAGCTTCAATATCTAAGGCTTTATCATCGTCTAATGATTGTGTGACAAAGCTTTTAAAAGTGGACAGATCTAACGGTCCTTTGTGGTCACTGGTTAAAATGTGTGTATCTCCTTTTCTTGTTTCAACATAATATAGTTAAGCATAGCTTGAGAAAATTATAACAAAAAAGCCGACCTCTTTAATAGGCCAGCTTACGTACTGTCAACAGCATTTGAAAAATTATAGGTAAATGAAATATTAGTTTTTAGAACCAATTACCCTCTCTTTCTATCATGTGTATCCTTTTTCAAAAATGTTTAACTATATCCAGTATACACTGAATTCTCTTAATCAACAATAAATACCCGCGACAAATAAGCTAAACCTTTGTTTTTATATGGTTTTTTCTAATATCGGTTGAGGATATATCAAGCATTTTATTTGAAGAAAGCCAGTATATTGCAGGCTCTTTTAAGTTTGTTTTATGACCCAGCGTATCGAATTTATGGGTGATATTGGTTGTCATGCGTAAGGGGCATGATTTAACCAAATCTGTCGCAGGCGGGCGGGCGATAAAAGACACAGGCATGGTTTTTATGATGTCTTGCCATCGATCCCATTTGTGAAAAATATGCGCGTTATCCATACCGCAGACCCAAATGAAGTCGGTTTGAGGGAAAACATCTTTTAGAGCGGAAACGGTTTCGTAGGTATAATTTGAGCCTAACTCAAGTTCTAAATGAGTGGGGAGCTGTTTAGGGTAACTGGCTAACATTTTTTCAACATTGGCGTAACGTTCCTCATAGGGTCGTGTTTGGTTTGTGCTTTTTAAGGGGTTTTGCGGTGTTACAATCCACCAAACGAAATCAAGCCCAAACTTTATTTTTGCCAAGCGTGCCACATGAATATGCCCCGCATGGGGAGGGTTGAAAGACCCACCAAATAAGCCAACACGCAAACCGCGCCAACGATGGGCGTCTTTTAAGGTGGGGGGTGTTAATTTGGAAGGAGGGCGTTTCATTTTAAATTTAAGCCCTCGTTTGGCCAGACCCTTTGACCAAATATTTAAAAGTTGTGAGTTGCTTTAAACCAACAGGGCCACGCGCATGAAGCTTGCCTGTGCCGATGCCAATTTCTGCGCCCATACCAAATTCTCCACCATCGGCAAATTGTGTTGAGGTGTTGTGCATGACAATGGCGCTATCGACTTGGTTTTGAAAAGCCATTGTCGCGGTATCATCTTCAGATAAAATAGCGTCAGTATGGTGGGAGCCAAATTTATTAATATGCTGAATGGCGGTATCAATATTTTTAACAAACTTTGCGCTTATTTTATTTGTTAAGTACTCGGCTGACCAATCATCGTTGGAGGCTTCGGTAATACGCTCATCTAGTTTTTGAATGGCGGCATCACCAACAACAGCGCACCCTTCATCAAGGAGGGTTTGTAATATTGCCGTGACCATATTTTTATCTAGCGTTTCATCAAATAATAAAGATTCTGCCGCGCCGCAAATACCTGTTCGGCGTAGCTTCGCGTTTTTAATGACGTTGATGGCAAGCTCTTGTTTAGCACTGTCATGAACATAGATATGGCAGTTACCGTCGAGGTGGGCAAAGACAGGCATTTTTGCTTCGTCCATAACGCGCCCTGTTAAACCTTTACCTCCCCGTGGAATCATAACGTCAATATAATTGTTGGCTTGCAGCATTGCGCCAACAAGGGCACGGTCTGTGGAAGGCAACATAGAAACGGTGGCTTCGGGCAGGTTGTTTATTTTTAAGCAATCTTGGATAAGGGCATGAAGCGCACGCGAGGTATGAAAACTTTCTGATCCACCGCGCAAGATAACCGCATTACGCGATTTAAGGCAAAGCGCCGCCGCATCAATCGTAACGTTAGGGCGGGATTCATAAATCATACCCAGCACACCAATGGGGACGGAAACTTTATCAATAACCAAACCATTAGGGCGTGTTGTTGTCTCTAATAAAGTGCCGACAGGATCATCCAAAGTAATAATAGTTTTAACGCCATCAGACATGGCGGCGATGCGGTCTTTATTTAATGTCAAACGATCAATCAGGGCAGGGGCGAGGCCTTTAGCTTTTGCGCCTTGAATATCTTTTTGATTAATATTAATCAGGATATCTGCTTGTTCCAGCAAAGCCCCAGCAATATCATTGAGGGTGTTATGTAGAACATCTATAGGGGTTTGGGCAATAATCGCGCTTGCTTCTTTTGCCTGACAGCCGATATCACTGATGATAATATTTGAAGAAATATCGGGGGTCTGTTGCGGCGTGTTGCTTTGCTTTGTCATTTTGCCCCTCTAATCTCCCTAAAAAAGTAATAGTAAGTGTAAGGGGATTATATGACTTTGTTAATTTAAATTTTGAGGGAGCGCTGAAATTGTTTTCTCGTTTAGGTCTGCGTTGCTTTTCGCATCCAATGTTTGAATCATAATTTCAGTCGTCGCGGCAACTGTGATATCTGCCGCGTGGTTTTTTATTTCGGAAATAGCGTTTTCCTCTAAACGTTTTAAGCGTTCAGTGAGCTGAGTTTCGCGCCTCTTCATTGTTTCTTCAAGCTCGGCTTCTGATGTCTTAGCAAGCTGTTCTGCCTGAGATTGAGCGCGAGATATAATCTCACTGGCTTCTTTTTCGGCATCACGTTGTTTGCGTTGATATTGTGCTAATAGCTCTTGCGCCTCAACACGTAGACGCTCTGCGGTTTCAATCTCACTTTTAACATCGTTAATATGAGCGTCTAAAACCCCCAAGATTGACTTACGGCCAAGCTTATAGGCAACAACGACAAACACCACAAAAGAAACAGCAACCCAAATACCAGTATCATGTGCAAGTAAATCTAACATTATGCGGCCTTTGTTTTACTGGGTGGCGTATCACCGTTTATATTTTCTACAACAGTCTGGATTTTATCTTTTTCAAGTTTTAACCCAATAATCTTTTGTACGGCTTGCGCGGCGGCATCAACACATATTTGGTTCATATCACCCATCGCGGCAATTTTAGAGGCTTCTATACGTTCTTCAGTTTCTTGTAATTCTTTTTCTGATTTCAAACGAAGGTCATTAAGAGTTTTTTCGGCTTTTGCTTTTGCTTTGTTTTCTACATCTTGGATAGCCGCTGCCGCATCGCTTTGTGCTTTGTTTAAGCCTGCTTGATAGCTGTCATGAACATTATCAGCCTGCGCCGTTAGTTTTTCAGCAGTTTCTAAGTCAGAAGCGATGTGGTTTTTACGGTTTTCAATAACACCAGAAATGTCAGGTAATGTCTTTTTCGCAAAAAAGAAATAAAGAAACCCAAAGAAAATAACGAGCCAAAAGACTTGCGAAGCAAACCATTCAGGATCAAATTGTGGAAGACCCCCTTTGGACTCGGCATGCTCAACAGCCTGAGCAGCGTTATCCAATGTATGATCGCCTGTTAGGGCGTGTTCATCCACGATATGATCGGTTGTTTCATCACCATGTATAGCATCGTCTGCCGCCCAACTTAAAGAAGGGGCAGCAGAAACTGCGATTACATAGGCACTTACAAAAATGGTAGCAAGTTTTTTCATTCTTTTGAAACTCAGCCCTTTAAAACTTAACCTACGAAAACGAGGTATAGAGCGATCAAAAGACAGAAAATAGCCAAAGCTTCTGTTAATGCGAAAGCAAGGAAGTATTTTTTATCCAAGATTTCTGCTGCATTAGGGTTACGGCCAACGGCTTCGTTGTATGATGAGAAGATATTACCCAAAGCTAAACCAATACCAAATAGTGGTAATAAGGCTAGGGCTCCTGCTAATAATCTTACGGCTTCTATTTCCATTTTTTTTTCCTTTTCTAATGGTTTTAAAGTTAATAGTTTAAAATCTTTTTTTAATGGTCAATTTCTACGCTGTCTTTTAAGTAAATGCAACTTAACACTGCAAAAACATAGGCTTGTAAGAAAGCAATTAAAAATTCAAAACCAATCATTATTGAATTGAATACCATTGGTAACAGTCCCGGTAATAGGCCTATTGTTCCGATGGCCATCATACCTGTACTAAACCCGGCAAAAACTTTCAGCATGATATGGCCTGCAATCATATTGGCGAATAATCGTACAGATAATGTGATGGGACGTGACAGAAATGACATTATTTCAATAGGGAGTATAAGGGGGGTCAACCACCACGGCACACCAGGCGGTAGAAATAGGCTAAAGAAGTGAAAGCCATGTTTAATGAAGCCCATAATTAAAACAGTGAAAAAGACCAAAAAGGCCAAAGCCGCAGTCACAATGATATGAGATGTAAAGGTGAATGAGTAAGGGATCATACCTAACATATTCCCCAACAAAACCACCATAAACAAGGTAAAGACAAGCGGGAAGTATTGGCGACCTTTGGTGCCGATATTCTCGCGGATTGTATTGGCGACTAACTCATAGGTCAGTTCTGCAAAGGCCTGCATACGGCCAGGGACTAAGGCTTTACGGCGCATTGAGATTGTGAACAGAGCGATAGAGACAATAACGGCGATACTCATCCATAAAGAGGAGTTTGTGTAGGAAACATCGACGTTACCGATGTTCATATCGACAAGGGAGTATATTTCAAATTGCTTAATAGGGTTCGCCACTATTATTCCTTTACTAAGTCATCACCTGTAGACGATTTAAGATTCGTCCTTATTTGGAGTTTGTTTAGCGTCTTTTGACGTTGATTTCAAGCCCTTAAACCCCACAGAAGTGCCTACATTCATAGTTATTTTATAAATATTGTAAAAACCAGTAATAACCCCCAATAAAATGAAGGTTAAGAAGAAGGCAGGAGAGGTCTCAAACACATGGTCTATTCCATAACCAATGAGGGCGCCACCGATAACCGACCCAACCAGCTCAACCCCCGCACGGGCGCCAACACCAATATTTTCATCAGCAGGATTGGACTTAGGATTGTAATCTTCTTCAAACTCTTGACGTGCTGCTTTTAACTCAGAATCCAGCTTTTGTAATTTAGGGTCATCATCAGGGGTAATTGGCATGTTTATAAAATTCCTATAATCAGACTCACGCCAAAATATATAAAGATAAAGGCAAAGAAATAAGATAAGTATTTGAAATTATTGTTATAAAAGTCCTTTACAGGTTTAAATCCGGCAAAAAATAATGTTGTGCCGTATGAAGCAATGAATCCAAGTGTTCCAAAAAGAAACATAGCAGGGAAGTCTGCCCAAGTAAGGCTATCAATATGCTTAAAAATAAGAGCTGAGAAAATAGCAAGAAAAGCAGGGTAGCTTTTAGGGTGTAATATGCCTAACAAAAGACCGTCTACAAAAGGTTTTTTAAAGATTCTTGCTTCATTTTTAAGGTTCGCCGCTTTGTAAACTTTATAGCCTAAATGCATAATATATAACCCGCAAACAACAGCTAATCCCTTAAAAAGTATGGGGGGTAAAAGATCTGATTCAATTAAAGATAAAAAAGTTAAGGCTAACCAGAGCATGTCTCCAATCAATGCACCAGACATTAACTGAAACCCCTTTAAACGTCCTTCACGCGATATCAAAGAAAGGTTGGCAACAAAAATAGGGCCAGGTGTTAAGAGCATTAAATACCCAGCCAAGAATAAATTGAAGTAAAGAGGGGTCATTATTCCGCCGCTTCGAGGAAGTCCATTTGGTCGTTGAGGTCAACGGAGACAAGTTGTGAGACACCGCGTTCGGCCATTGTTACACCATAGAGGCGGTCCATCCGTGCCATGGTAAGGCGGTGATGGGTAATGATAAGGAAGCGGGTTTCACCACGCGCAGCGATATCGTCCAGCAGGTCACAGACACGATCAACGTTCGCATCATCAAGGGGGGCGTCAACCTCATCCAGCACACAAATTGGTGAGGGGTTAGTGAGGAACATCGCAAATATAAGCGCGATAGACGCCAGTGTTTGTTCACCGCCCGATAGCAAGGAAAGAGATTGCAATGATTTTCCTGGTGGTTGAGCAAAGATTTCAAGTCCAGAATCTAACGGATCATCAGACTCAATTAACGCCAGATGCGCCTTGCCACCATCATAAAGTTGAACGAAGAGGCGTTGGAAATGCGCGTTGACGTGGTCAAATGCCGTGGTTAAGCGTTCACGCGCTTCGACATTTAATGTTTCAATACCGTCACGCAATTCTGTAATGGCTTGGATGAGGTCATTACGTTCTTCAAGCATACCGCCAACTTCTTTCTCAAGATCTGTGGCTTCTTGTTCGGCACGTAGGTTTACGGCACCGATAAGGTCACGACTGCGGATTAGTTTTTCTTTTTTCTCTTTAAGCGGTTCAATCGCAGGGACTTCTTGATCTTCTGCGATTTGTAATTTGGTTTCAGCGATTAATGCTTCAGGTGCCATATCAAACTTTTCACGAATTCTGGCGACGATTTCATCAAGCTGTTCTTGACCAGCAGACGCGGTGGCTTGCGAGTGGGCGCGGGCTTCACGAGCCTCACCCAATGTGCTTTCAGCCTCTTTTAAGGCTCGATTTGTTTCTGCTAATTCGTTTTCAACGGCGCTGAGTCTGTCGGAATCGGCATTACGTTTTTGTTCTAGCTCGCTAATGCGTGACATTAGGCCTTCGCGGTCGGCACTAATTGTCTTTGGCGCACTTTGTAGTTCATCACGTTTTGCGGTGAGTTGTTCTTCACGTTCTTCTAGTTCTTTTAAACGTTCTTGAGAACGGATAATTTTATTTTGTAAGTTAATGTTTTCATCGGCGATACCATGTAAGCGTGCCTTACGGCGGCTTTGCTCTTGTTGAACGCGGTCAAGCTCACGTAAGGCTTCACTCAAACCATCACGAACATTCGTTAATTTAGCGCGGACTTGTTCAACCCGCTCATTTTGATCCTCTAACGCTTGCGCGTCATTATTTTCAAGGGCGGTTTTATTTTCTGTCAGAGAGGTCGTTAGGCCTTCGATATCTTTGTTTATATTAGAAAGGGCTTCTTCACATTTTGCCATTTCTGCAAATAAGCCTGAGCGTTGCTCGATTAAGGCGCTTAATTCAGACTGCGCAGAACCGAGGGCTTGTTCTTTTTGACGCAGATCAGCGCGTAATGAATCAAAGTTATCTTGTTTTTCTGTTTTTTCTGAACGTGCAGTTTCCAAAACCTCTTGCGCCTGTTCCGCCTTTCTTTGGGCGTCAGGTAATTGATCTTGTAATTCTTTCAAACGATTTGTTTGTTGTAAGAACAGTGCGTGACGGTCAGAGGCATTGGCCTTAATGTGTAAGCCATCCCAACGCCAGTACGCGCCATCTTGTGAAACAATAGATTGCCCAGGTTTTAATTGCGCCGCGCAGGCTCTACCAGTTTCGTTATCTTCAACAACCCCGATAAGCGTCAAGGCGGCTTTTAAATGCTGTGGTGCTTTTACGTGTGGTTCAAGCGTTTTTGCACCTTGTGGTAACGGCGGGAATTGTGATGTGTCGAAGTCACGAGAAATCCAAACCATAGGCGCGTCACTGTCGGTTGATGCCATTAAGGTATCACCAAGGGCGCGAGATAGCGCGGTCTCAAACCCTGTTTCTGTTTCAATATCGTTAAGAACAGGTTTGAATTCTGTTTTGTCTTTGGAATCCAAAACAGTTTCTAATGTTTTAATTTCTGTCAGGATTTTAGATTCAATTTTTTCTAGCTCTTGTTGTTTTTCCCGCGCGATTTCTAATGTTTTTTCTGCTTGTTCGGCGTTAGATTCAGCGGCCTGTAATTGTGACCTGATTGAAACGTTATCTGCTTCAAACGCGGTAATGGATGCTTTTAAAGCATCGTGCTGGTTATCGCTTTGAAATCTTTCTTGGACATTTTGAAGGTCATTTTCAAGCTTGGTTTTACGGTCCTGCGCTTGATTTAAACGGTTTTCGTCATTATGGACTTGGCGTTCAATAGTTTGACGGCTGGCGCGACTTTCGGCCAAGGTCGCCATAAAGCTTTCATATTCGGCTTCTAAGCCTTCAACTTCTTTTTCAAGGCGGTCTTTGATTGCAGTTTTTTCAGCCAAGACGGACTCATCAGAAGAAGACGTGTTTTGTAGTCTTTCTTCTTCTTGTTTTAGGCGTTCTAAGGTTGAGGCGTTTTCCGCTAAGCTTTCTTGCTCATGGCTTTTGTCATGGACGACTTGTTCAAGCTGTTGCTTGGCTTCGTTAAGGCGGTTCTCAATTTCTTGCTCTTGGTCTTCAATACGTTGCAAGGTTAGTTTTTGTGTTTGAAGGGCGGCGGCACTTTCTGCTTCTTTTAAGCGCAAGCCAGGGAGCTCTTCAGCCTGCACATTTTGTGTTTTATTAAGTTGGGTTACGGTTGCCAAATGTTCCGCAACAATAGTTTCAGCTTCACCGAACTTGGCTTTGGCTTTATTGATTTTTTCAACTAAGACGCGCCATTCCAGATAGGCGATAGAAGTTTCTAGCTCACGAATTTCTGTGCTGAGGTCTTTATAACGAACGGCTTGGCGTGCTTGTTTTTTCAGGGCGTTTAAACGACCATCCATTGAACCAACCAAATCTTCAACGCGTTGCAGGTTTTTATCGGCGGCACGAAGGCGCAGCTCTGCCTCATGGCGGCGAACATATAATCCAGAAACACCAGCAGATTCTTCTAAGATTAAACGGCGTTCTTGTGGTTTGGCGTTAATCATTGCCGTCACGCGACCTTGCGAAACCAAGGCAGGGGAGTTTGCCCCAGTAACAGTATCAGCAAACAGCATCTGCACATCACGGGCGCGGGTTGTCTTGCCATTTACTTTATAAACCGAACCTTTGTTTTTTTCGATCTTACGTGTGATTTCAATATCTTCATCAGCGTTATAAGCGGCAGGTGCGGTACGGGTTGTATTATCAAGTAAGAGTGAAACGTCAGCAAAGTTACGGGCAGGGCGCGTGCCTGTTCCGTTGAAGATAACATCTTCCATGCTGCCTGATCCGCGCATACGCTTAGATGAAGACTCACCCATAACCCAACGCAAGGCTTCAACAAGGTTAGATTTACCACATCCATTTGGCCCTACAATTCCCGTCAAACCAGTACTGATTTCAAGTTCCGTCTTATCAACGAAGGACTTAAAGCCATTTAGTCTTAGTTTTTTAAATTGGATCATAGGTTACTCTTTATCGTGGTCGTCTTATCGTGGTCGTCATAGCGGCAATTATTCGTTATTCATAGACCGTATCTGTTGCAGGTTCTGTTGTTGCAGAGGGTTTTTCTGCATCCATTAATTGCTGTACCAGTCTTTCAAAACTTTCATAAGGTTTAGATCCATAAATGATACGCTCACCATTATTCACAACAAAGCTTGGCGTGGAGTTTACTTTCCATGCTTCTGAGGCGTCTTTGATGTTCACGGCAACGGCCTTTTGTAAATCTTTATTGTTAAAGCAGGTATCAAACTCAGCTTCGCTCATACCAGCAAGTTTCGCATTTTGTAGAAGGGCAGATTTGAAGTCACCGCCAAATGCCCATTGATCTTGGGTACGGAATAAGATGTCAATAAAGCCTGCATAACGTTCTTCAGGAAGACAGCGTGCAATCATTGATCCATAAAGCGCAGGGCCATTAAGGGGAAATTCTTCATAGATGAAGTAAACTTTACCTGTATCAATCAAATTCTTTTTAATGTCTTGGTATGTGCCTTTATGAAAGTCTGCACAGTGATTACATGTTAAAGAGAAAAACTCTTGGATTTGAACCGGCGCGTTTGGATTACCAACGGCGCGTCTTCCGTAGATAGCAGGAGGGTTTAGTTTATGCACTGTCCCTTTTATGCCAACTTGTTCATTATTCGCAGAGGAGGTGGCGGTTGTGCCATGGGCGTCATTGTGATCTCCATGCCCGTGGTCATGACCCGTATGACTGTCTTGTTCTGTTGCATTAGAAAGCTGATCAATGATCTCTTGCTTTGTTTTTGCAACATCACCAGTAACATCGCCTTTTTGCTTGCTGAAGAAAAACCAGCTTACGCCTGCGATAAGTGCGAAGACGAGTAGAAGAATAATCAGTGAAGCACTGGATTTTTTATCGGAAGACATGCGTCTAAACCTTTCGTTTTTATTATGCCCAAACAATCATTTGCTATATTGCAAGTTGATATGTAAAGCAGTTGCTTTGAGAAATCTACTATAAAGTGCGGTATTGAGGGCTTTATTGTCAATCTGTGGGGACGGGGGAAAGGGCTTTATCCACAGTGCTTTTACTGAACAAGAAGGATTTCAACCCGATCCATAGGTTGGATATCGGTTTGAGAACCAAGGGAGCGCACGCTTAATCTGTTGGGCGCGATGTCTTCTTGAGCAAGGATATGGCTTCTAATGGCCATGGCGCGGGTTAAGGCAAGCCGCCTGTCACCGCTTAAACTATCATCTTGTGGACTAGCGAATGCTTCGAGCAAGAGGCGTGTATTTGTATCTTGTTGCAAGGCAGGAATAATAAGCTGGCTTAAAGTATGAAGCTGTTCAGGGGTCAGTTTATCTTGGGTTTCTTCAAACACTAAATTTAGTTTACGGTTTCCATCACTATCGGTCCTTAATGTTGGCAGCGTATAGCTTTCATTCAGCGTTACAGCTGTGGCGCTTTCATTGCTTTGATCTTTTGGCGTTTCTTCAATGTTGATACGGTTTATGATAGGTGCGGGCGGGGTGCTTTCAGGCTCAAATAAAACTTCAGTATCCACGCTTTGTTTTTTAACGGAAGGCATAGTTTTTGGCCCCTTAACGACCCCTTTGAATGTAGGGTCTGGTGCAGTGATTGGTGTAGGGGTAGAGGGTACAACAGTAGCAGGTTTAAGAGGAACTGGTTCAATAGGTTGTGACTGTTTCCTAATAAGATCTATTGGTTCAATTCCAGGCTTAACTTCATTTCTTTCAACTGTTCCGTTTTCGGGGACTTGCCCTATTGGTGTACCTTCAAACTGATCTTTTGGATGCTCAGGTTTCTTGGGGGGGATCACAGGGGCTTTCGGGGGTTGAGCATCATTCTTTTTTATTTGCTTCTGTTTGGTGGGGGCTTGTCTTTTGGCTGGCGGAGGCGTTTTGGTTTTTTTAGGTTTATTTTGTTGCGTATTCGTTTCTGTGCGCGTGCTTGGTGTATCACTTGGCATATCACTGGCAGGTACGGATATCTTTGGCAGTTTAGGCGTAGCGGGAGCAATTTTTTTAGGGGGGACAGGACGCGGTGCGCCGAACATTGGGGGCGGCGTATAAGATTCTGTAGGCGCATTATCTTGCGCCTTTACTTGAAAGGGAATGAGAAGAAAAATGGCTGTCAGTAATGTCAGCTTCTTCATAGTTACGCTGCTTTTTTTGCCGTTTCGCGCAATGTCTTACGCAAATGATTATAAATATTTTGATTACCTGCGACAATTTGGCGGCTATAAACGGGGTTGGTCTCATCATCTATGGATGTTACAAAACCGCCTGCTTCTTTAAGGATTAATATCCCTGCGGCTACGTCCCAAGGTTTGATGCCGCGCTCCCAATAACCATCAAAACGTCCTGCGGCCACGTAACTTAAATCAAGGGCAGCGGCGCCAAAACGGCGTACCATTGGTGCGACAGATGAAACAGTGTTGAGTTCATTAATAAAAGTTTGTTGCTTGACGGCATCAATATGGGCAGAGCCAAAAGCGATAGTTGAGCTTTCAAGGTCACTACGGTTAGAAACACGAAGGCGCTTGCCATTAACAAAGGCGCCATTACTACGTTCGGCACGGAAAATTTCTTCCTTAATGGGGTCGTAAATAAGAGCGGCTTCGATACGACCTTTGGTTTCTAGGGCAATAGAAACACACCAGTGTGGAATACCGTGCATGAAGTTATGCGTGCCATCTAAAGGGTCTATAATCCATTTATGGTCTTCGTTTGCGCCTTTAACAGAGCCGCTTTCTTCCATAAGGAAAGAATAATCAGGGCGTGCTTTTTTCAGCTCTTCAAAGATAATTTCTTCGGCACGTTTGTCGGCGGCGGTTACAAAATCAGCAGGGCCTTTACGAGAGACTTGCAAATTTTCTACTTCACCAAAGTCACGCGTAAGGTTACGTCCGGCTTTTTCAGCGGCGCGGATCATGATATTCATTAAGGGGGAGGTGCTTTGTGCCATGATTTTTTATTTATTAATCCTTTGCGCGTTCTAAATAAGTGGAATCTTCTGTTCTGATAACAATTCGTGTGCCGATATCAATGAAAGGCGGCACCATAACCTTTGCGCCATTTTCAACAATAGCAGGTTTGTAAGAGGTGGTTGCAGTTTGACCTTTGACAACAGGTTCGGCCTCAATAATTTCCATGATGACTGTATCGGGTAATGTGACGCCTAAAGGTTCGCCTTCATGGCTTTCGATTTGGACAAGCATTCCATCTTGCAAGAACACGGCAGCGTCCCCGATGATTTCTTTTAAGACCATAACTTGTTCGTAAGTTTCGGTATTCATGAAAGTATAGCTGCTCTCATCACTAAATAGATATTGATGCTCTGCTTGGTCTAGGCGGACGCGCTCAACAGTTTCTTGGGTGCGAAAACGTATGTTATCTTTGTTGCCAGAGCGGATGTCGCGCATTTCAACTTGGATAACAGACGCGCCTTTACCGGGTTGTATAATCTCGTAGTTTGTGACGATTGATAGCTTGCCGTTATAGTCAAGTACATTGCCTTTGCGTAAAGTTATGGCGGTAACCTTCATGTTCTATTTATCCTATTCACTCTGTCTTATTTGTTGGGTTTTATTTGTTGGGTTTTATTTGCTCGGGTTTTAGGTGTAAAAATTTGTTATTCGTGTTTGTCTTGCATGAGCGCTTCACCCATTGAGGCAAGACGCTGTTTTAGTTCATTATCTTCTATCCCATCTAGCATGCCGGATAAACTGTTTTTTTCGACTTCAGTCAAAGGTTTTGTTATTTTGGGCGGTTTTTCTTTACGATTGGTCACTTGATGGACAAATTTAATATCGGTCACAAGTTGTTCGCCGAAAATATGGTTGATCTTTTCTAGTATAACGCCTTTTTGCATAATAAGCAGAGAGGAGTAAGCAGAGGAGGCCGCAATATCAAGTCTAGCCGTTGGTCTGTCACCTTTACGTTTTGCTTTGCGATAGTGAATTTTGAGAGGTTGAGCGTGCGCCGCCATTTTTTCGCCCATAATATCACCCCATTGCGTGACAATTCGCCCTAAAGCGATATATTTACGCTTAAAGGTTTTCTTCGTCACTTTTGGGACGGCAGTTGAGACAAGTTTTAGGGCACACATAACAGATTAACTATGGCAAATTCGACTAAACTTCACAATGTAAATATAGATGATTTTAGAAATAGAATTCTGAAATGGTATGATACGCACCAACGCGTGCTGCCGTGGCGCAATGTTGGGAAGAAGAAAGCCAATCCTTATTATGTATGGCTATCTGAGATTATGTTACAGCAAACGACTGTTGTGACTGTTGGACCGTATTTTGATAAATTCATTAAGCGTTGGCCAACGGTTCATGACTTAGCAGCGGCGGAGCAAGATGATGTTATGCATGAATGGGCAGGGTTAGGGTATTATGCGCGGGCGCGTAATCTTCATAAATGCGCCAAGGTGGTGAGTGGAGAGTTGAATGGAGTTTTCCCCGCCGCCCAAGAGGATTTAGAAAAATTACCAGGGATAGGGGGCTATACCAGTGCGGCTATTCGCGCGATTGCGTTTCAAAAACCTGCTAATGTTGTTGATGGTAATATTGAACGTGTGATGGCGCGTATCTATGCCGTGAAAGAGCCTGTACCTAACAGCAAGCCGCATTTAAAGAAATTAGCAGGGGGATTAGCAGATGGTCGTAAAGACAGACCTGGTGACTATGCCCAAGCCCTTATGGATTTAGGATCAGGAATTTGTACGCCAAAACCCCCTAAATGCATGTTGTGCCCTGTCAGGGATTTATGCGCGGGCAAAGCGCAAGATATTGCGGCGAGCTTGCCTGTCCGTAAAGCGAAGAAGCCTAAACCACAAAAGCATGGCGCGGTTTATTGGATAACCAATGATAAGAACGAAATCTGTTTTGTTCGGCGTGATGAAAAAGAAATGCTGGGTGGTATGTTAGGGTTGCCAACATCTGAATGGGTTTTGACAGATACGGATATTCAACCAGAAAAGGGGTATAAACCTTTAGGGCAGTTTATTACCCATAGTTTTACGCATTTTGATTTAAAATTGGAGATATATACGAAGAAACTGAGAAAAGGTGGGCGTTTGTCTCAAAGTTCCCCTGTTTGGGTGCCAACCACAGATTTAGGGGCGTTGGGCTTGCCAACTTTATTCAAAAAAGTGGTAAAGCTTGCCAAATAGGTAGAACATTATAGGGAGTGTTTGATTTGAAGGGCAAATCAGATTTATACTACTAGGTATGAAAAGAATAATTCTTATAGTCGCTTTTTCGTTCTGTGTGGTGGGTTCTGCATTCTCTCAAGAACAAGAGAGCCAGATTGTTGCAACCGATACGTTGGAAGAGGTGACGTATCTTGAAGATAAATACGCGGATAAATATCAGGAAAGCAATATTCAAAACTTCTCTAAGTTATATTGGCTGAAAAACGTTTTTAGTTTTGATGATGATACGGCTATAGATAATTTTGTAATGATTAATGAATGCGACTTTTATCAACAATATTTAAAAGACGACTTTAATTGGGAAAAAGTTCGTGATGCGACACGTGAAATTATTAAAGAAGACATACCCACATATTCTGATAAGTATAAAATTATAGTTCCTGTTGATTTAGGTCGGTATGATCCGAAAAAAAAAGGTTTTCCTATTATTAATGGCACCCAATTTGAAGATTTACGCCATGTTGAGGTTGGCGGCAGAAAGGATAGGGTTTGCGGCCGTGTTAGGGACGTAAAAAAATACCCAAGGAGCATTTCTTTTATTTTAAATGAACCCCTTAGTTACAAGTTCGTATCGATTGATGAAGATGTGGCTCAAGCGTTGATTTTACGAGATAAAAACAAATCGATTTTAGACAAACCTAAAGAACTTCGTTCGCAACGATTTAACAGATTAGTTTTTGCACGGGTTAGAATGAGCTTTCTTCAATATCAAGGGGTGGTTACTGGTGATAATAAAAGACCAGCCTCTACTATATTTGGAGAGATTGACGGTATAGATATTTTTGAAAATCAAGATGAGACAGGTTTGCTCAGTACTGTTGATTTTTAACAGTTACTCTCTTTGGATGTAACCATTGAAAAACCTACAGCTTTTGCACTGTTAATAATATTTGGTTTTTTGATAGAGATATCTACCTTTTTAACCGTGGCGTGTTGAAAGCACTCGGCTGTGATTTCTTCTGCTAATGTTTCTATTAAATTAAAATGCTTACTTGCGGTTAGTGTTTCTATGGCTGTGATAATACCACCATAACAAACTGTGTTTTCTATTTTATCATTATAGTTATCTTTTGGTTTAAGGTGAAGCTCAAGACTAATGATAACGAGTTGTTTTTTAGTTTTCTCTTCGGGTAGAATACCGATGAACATGTCGAGTTCTAATTGTTCAATAAGAACTTTATGCTCGGTAGATTGGGTTTTATGTAGGGGGATAATAGATTCCTGATTTTGTGATTTTGTGATTGTTTTAAATAGTCTATTCATAATGCCCCTGCTTAATATTAAGTGTTACTGAATTGTTGCATTCTTGGGAATAGCAATATCACTTTCAATTTGCAATCGTAATTTTTGACGTAGGTTATCTATGGGAACAAGTTGATCACCCTCTTTATAATGCCAATATGTCCAACCATTACAAGATGGCGCATTTTGAACCGCCGCACCAACCTTATGGATTGAGCCGCGATGTGTGCCCTCAGTTGTCTTAATATTAGCATCAGCGGCGATTTTCACTTTATTGCGCCCTTTAGAGTCTTGTAGCTGAGTTCCTGGTTTTAAGTAGCCATGTTCTAACAGCCAGCCAAAAGGGATACGCATTTGTTCACGTTTTTGAACCAATTTAATTGAATCCTCGTCACATCTGGTGATGTTCTCAATACGTTTTTCAGCAACTTTAATGTAGTCGTCCTCGCGTTCAATACCGATGAAGTCGCGCCCTAATTTCTTAGCAACCGCGCCCGTCGTTCCTGTCCCGAAGAAGGGATCAAGAACCACTTCGTTAGGCTTAGTCGATGATAAGATAACGCGGTGAAGTAGGGCTTCTGGTTTTTGTGTCGGATGTGCTTTATCACCGTTCTCGTCTTTTAAACGTTCTCCGCCAGTACAAAGAGGAATGAACCAATCAGAGCGCATTTGAAGGTCTTCGTTGAGGGCCTTCATGGAGTCATAATTGAAAGTATATTTAGATTTTTCAGACTTTGCCGCCCAAATCATGGTTTCGTGCGCGTTGGTAAAACGACGACCACGGAAGTTAGGCATAGGGTTGGTTTTACGCCAAATAACGTCATTTAAAATCCAATATCCTAAATCTTGTAAAATTGCACCAAGGCGGAAAATATTATGATAAGAGCCAATAACCCAAATAGAGCCGTCATCTTTTAATGTTTCGCGCGCGGCGGAGAGCCATTCACGGGTAAAATCATCATAGACTTTCAGGCTGTCAAACTGATCCCAATGATCATCACAGGCATCAACTTTTGTATTGTTAGGGCGGTGAAGGTCACCACCAAGCTGTAGATTATAAGGGGGATCGGCAAAAATCATATCAACAGAGCCAGCAGGAGTGGCTTTAAGAACCTCAATACAGTCACCTTTCGTAATTTGATTGAGCTTTGGTGCATCTTGGGGCGCGCCAATTATTTTCTTATTTGCCTTTTTGACCATGTGGATAACTCCTGTATGAATTGAAGAGGCATCATGAGTCATTCTCGATTCGTCGTCAAGATAAAAATCAAAAAAGTTGTTTAGAGTCAGGACTCTAACTTAAATATTTAATGTAAAAAGTTACACCCTAGGACGCGTAAACGCGCTACGGGTAGAGTTCGGTTAAGCTTTATTTTTTATGGCTCTGCACGGTGCAAAAGATAAACGATGGAACGGAGTCAGGCCGTGGCTTTTCAGGCCTTCCATATGGGTTTTGGTGCCATAACCTGCATTGCTGTCCCAGCCATAATGGGGGAATTTTTCATGGAGTTGGCTCATTAATCTATCTCGCGTGACTTTTGCGATAATAGAGGCGGCGCCGATGGATAGCGACAGGCTATCGCCTTTGATGACGGTTTGAGTGGCACAGGGGATGTCAGGCGCGAATTTACCGTCAATAAGGGCTGTTTGGGGTGAAATTGAGAATTTATCAACCATATCCTCATAAGCGCGCTTCATGGCGAGAAGCGTGGCGTGATGGATGTTGAATTGGTCTATTTCCTGCGCCGTGGCCTCGGCAATGCCAAAAAAGCAAAGCTCTTTTATCGGTTCAAACAGTTTTTCACGCTTAATGGCAGATATTTTCTTACTATCGTTAATTTGATCCCAAAGCGGGTTATCAAGGTTTTCCGGTGGAATATAGACGCAAGCCGAGGTTACAGGGCCACATAAAGGCCCCCGCCCAACCTCGTCAATACCACAAACTGGCGCGTTAAATTGTTGGTCGAACTTTCTCATAATTTACTTTGCAAATAAACGCTGTCCCAGTAAACCGAGTATGACAAAGGCTGTGTTCAATGTAATAGGAACCATCAACATAATCATATTTTCCAAATCACCACGTATGAACATGGTGACGTAGACTATCGTGCTTACACCCATGGAAAGGGTGGTGAATATATCGAGTTTTTTTGATTGCTTAAACCATCCAAACCCGACGGCAACATAAATAGGCGATAGGATAAAAACTAGGCTGGAGGCACTTAATAAGAATTGAATCACATCAGAGATTGTTAAGGCGACCACGCTCATGCTAACCAAAGCCACTAACATGATAATTCGTGTAGAACGAATATATGACGTGCGGTTTTTTGTTTTATGCACAGGCAGGATATTCTTGGTTAAAGACGAGGCGAAGAGATAGCAAAATGTATCAAGCGATGACATGGTAATCGCCATGATGATGATAGCGACGTAGGATAATATCCACGGTGATAATGCATTTTGTGTAAAGATGTCGAATAAAGCACGGCTATCGTCAATATCGCCAGTGAGCAGGCCTTTTGCCCCCATACCAAACCAGATAAGGCTTAATGTCATGAGGAAAAAGGCAATACCAGCCATAGGGAAACCAATACGAATGACGTTGTTATTCTTTGCCGAAAACAAGCGTTGCCACCCATCTGAACTGCTTAAGACGTAACCAAGACCTATACCAAAGAGAGCTATTTGATCAAGGACAGGAAGGGAAAAAAGAGAGCTTACGTTTAGCATGTCTTCTGACGCGGGTGGAACTAAAAATGGAACAATTATAAATGAAATAATAAGAAAAAACTGAATAGCATCTGTTTTTACAACCGTGCTATAACCGCCAAAGAATAAATAAATTCCAACAACGCAAGCGACACTGATAACACCAATCCATGCGTCGATTTGTAAGACTTCAGCAAAAATATTACCTGATACAAAAAGTTGAACGGCAATAAGAATGAGGCTGTAAAAAACGACAATAAGCGCAGAGGATTTTTCTGTGATACGTCCAATAGAATGACGGATCATTTCACCAACCGTAATGATATTTAAGTTATTGGCTTTTTCACGTACTTTAGGACCAAAAACGGCATAAAGCAGGTATCCCACTAAGACGCCAAATCCCATACCGAGTCCACCATACCCAACGGTGATTCCAAACCCAACCCAGAACACGGCTCCCATACCGTCTCGAAAGCTACTGGCTAAGGAACCGATGGTTGGGATTAAACCAACATTTCTGTTACCAATTGTGAAACCTTCATGGGATTGGTCTTGGCTGGCGCGTAAGCCTACTATAATCATGATAAGAAAATAAAAAGCAATGCCGCCTAAAACAATATATTGAACCATTTCCATTTGAAGTTCCCACCTCTTTTATTGACATATTAATGAGAATGCTTTATAAGCATTCTGCAATACAGATTATAGTAATATAGCAAAGATACAAGTTACTGGTGATCTGGGGAAATGTTTATTGATATCCCATTTTGAGTAAGAGTATATGCTGTGTTTATAGGGTCTGTGTAGATGAAACGTGATATTTGGCTTTTTCCGTCTTTAGGTCGAGCGTTCGTTGCTACTATCATGGCGTCTTCGTTAACGTCAGATTCTGGAGACCCTGTACCTTCATTATCTTTTGTTGCTGCGTTTAATAATTGCTCTGATGAACATGTGGCTAGCCGTCATGCGAATAAAGCAGCACCGCCCGCATCCTTAACAAAATTGATGACCTTATATGTTGTTGGGCAAGTCATGCAAAGGCCTGACATAAGTTTTAATCTTAATAGTGTCGTAGCGATTCCAACGATTGCGATTGAAGAATCTAAGGGATTAAAAGAGTTTGAAGAATTTGAAGTTGGTAACGAATATACGGTAGCACAACTGTTGGAGACAAGCGGCGGTTTGTCCGAGGCTCGTACTACGGTGGCTTTGGTTATGGCGGCGGCGAATGCGCAAGGGTGGGAAGGTAGTGGTGCGGAAAAATATGAACGCTTCGTTCAAGTAATGAATGAAACCGCTCAAACTCTAGGCATGGATAACACCTCTTTTACAAATGTCACTGGTGATAGTGGAAATATAGGAACACCGATAGATTTTTTAAAACTCATGACCGCTTTTGAACAAGAGATGCCAAAAACCTTGAGGTATGCAATGGGGAATGCCGAAGTCACAACAAGTGGATTTTTACAAAACCACCCAGATAATGTCATAGCTGCTAAAACAGGGCATTTAGATTCTGTTGGATACAACCTTGCCGCCAGTGTCCAAACTCCAGGAAGGGGGGTTATGAGCTTGGTTATCTTTGGAGCGGAAGACCAAGGCGATAGAATGCAAATTGCAGATATTATTTATAGCTCTGCCGTAGGGAGTGGCGGCTGCACGCCAAATTCCCCATAGTAAGGTTGCAATTGCTTACCCTAAACTTTTACTCACCAACTCAAACACATTGGGCGATAGATTTTCTATTTCTAGAATTTCTTGTAAAGCCGCTTTCATTTTGTCTTGGCGGTTGGGCGTGTAACGCTTCCATTCACGAAGAGGCGTAACCATACGTGCGGCAATTTGCGGGTTGATTGTGTTTAACTCAATAATCGCATTTTTTAAGAAATTATAACCCCGTCCGCTGGCATCATGAAACGCAACAGGGTTGTTCATTGCAAAGGCAGCATAGAGGGAGCGCACGCGATTTGGGTTTTTCATGTCGAAGTCTTGATGGTTACGAAGTTTTTCAAGTTCATCAAAGATGGTATCGTGGTTGGAGCTGGCTTGGATGCCAAACCATTTATCAATGACCAACTGATAATCTTTAAATCTATCATAGAAATCTCGCGTGACTTCGTCGCGCGGTGCGTTGGGGTTGTCAAGCAATGCCCCAAAAGCCGCCATGCGGTCTGTCATGTTATCGGCGTTATCATAGTGCGCTTTGGCGAGGGTTGAGCAGCCTTCGCCTTTGGTCGCCGTTAACAAGGTGAGGACAGTGTTACGTAAAGAACGACGCCCCATTGCGTCTGGCGCAACACTAAAGTCACCTTCATTTTCATTGGCTTCATAAATTCCCAGAAGCTTTTCTTTATAGTTTTTCTTGATAGCAACTTGGATGGCGGTGCGTACGTTGTTAATCGCTGTTGGGTCTACAAGCTCTTGTGCTTGTCCAATTTCTGAAATACTTGGTAAAGAGAGCGCACGCGCCATTAAGGCTTTATCACTATTAGTATCGCTGGCTTTATCAATCAATGCGCCTAAGCTTTCGATGTAGTCACTTGGAACGTCTGTCGTGTTATTGGCGAGCATTTTATTGATAACGCTCATCGCTAATTTTTGTCCCGCTTCCCATCTGTTGAAACCATCACTGTCATTGACCATTAAGAATGCTAAATCACTTTGGGTTAAATCTGTCGTTAGTTTAACGGGGGCAGAGAAGTTACGCAAAATTGAGGGAACAGGTTCTGATGTAATATCTTTAAATTTGAAATCTTGTTTTTTCTTCTTCAGGTCTAGGACTTGCGTTTCAATCATGTCCTTACCATCGGCGTCAACAAGGCCAACCGCGACAGGAATATGCATAGGCTGTTTGTCTGTTTGACCTGCGGTGTCAGGAATGTTTTGTTCTAGCGTTAGCGTATAGGTTTTTCTTATCGCGCTATATTTGCCTGATGCTTTTATTTCTGGTGTGCCTGCTTGGGAATACCAGAGTTTAAACTGCTCTAAATCCATTTCCGATGCGTCCTGCATGGCTTGCGCCCAATCATCAATCGTCACAGCTTTACCATCAAAGCGGTCAAAATAAAGATCTGTTGCTTTACGGTATAGCTCAGGCCCAAGCAATGTATTGAACATACGAATAACTTCCGCGCCTTTTTCATAGATGGTCATGGTGTAGAAATTATTAATCTCGATATAGCTTTCGGGGCGTACAGGATGGGCGAGGGGGGAGGCGTCCTCTGGGAATTGTGAGCGACGTAAATGCGTAACATCATCAATGCGTTGCACAGCGCGAGAGTTTAGATCGCTTGAAAATTCTTGGTCGCGGAAAACTGTTAAGCCTTCTTTTAAAGAAAGCTGAAACCAGTCACGGCAGGTGACGCGGTTGCCTGTCCAGTTGTGGAAATATTCATGGGCGATAACGCCTTCAACACGGATATAATCTGTATCGGTTGCGGTTTCTTGCTGTGCCAGAACGAGGGCGGTATTGAAAATATTTAAGGACGTATTTTCCATCGCCCCCATGTTGAAGTCACTGACGGCAACGATATTGAAGATGTTATATTGATACTCACGCCCGTAAACTTCTTCATCCCATTTCATGGATTTGATAAGGCTTTGCATGGCATGGTCACACTGGCCTTCATCGCCTTCTTTGACGTAGATGTGAAGGTCAACCTCTAAACCAGACATCGTTGTGAATTTATCTTCTACGCGCACCAAGTCACCCGCAACAAGGGCAAATAGGTAGCAACCTTTTGGCGTTGGATCCTCCCAAACGGTGAAGTGACGACCATCTTTGGCATCGCCTTCGTCAATTTTATTACCGTTCGATAGCAGAATAGGGCAGGTCTTTTTATCAGCCTCAACCGTGACTTTAAAGGTTGCCATGACATCAGGGCGATCTGGATAATATGTGATTTTGCGAAAGCCTTGCGCTTCACATTGTGTGCAATATGTGCCGCCAGAATAATATAACCCTTCAAGCGCAGTGTTTTTTTCAGGATAAATCTCGGTAACGATTTCAAGCGTGAAGATATCTTTACCAGGGCAGGGAAGCGTTAAACCTTTATCAGAAATTTTAGGTTGGATATCTTTACCATCAAGCTTACAGGAAATAAGTTTAAGCTCTTCCCCTTCTAAGAAAAGCGGCTCTTTACAATCATTATTATTGGTATATTGCGTTTTGTTTGTCACGATGGTTTTGCCATCATGGATATCAAAAGAAAGCTCGGTACTCGCAACCTTAAAAGCGGGGGCTTTGTAATCTTTTAAGTGAATTTCCTGTGGTGTGTCGGTGCGCATAATATCCCTATATGTTGTTAAGGGAGTTATTGTGGCAAGTGGAGGCTATGCTTGCAAGACTAAATTATCTCTATGAACGAGGACATTTCCACGGGTGAAGCCTAAAATGTTATCAATATCAGTGCTTTTGACGCCTAAAATTAATCTGGCTTCGTGAATGCTGTATGAGCTTAAACCTGTGGCTAATTTTGTACCTTCTTTATCCAGTATATCAACGGGGTCACCATGGTTGAAATCGCCAGTGACTTTGACAATACCAGCGGGGAGTAGGCTTTTACCTGATTTTAGAGCCTCAATAGCGCCTTTATCAATAATAATAGCACCTTCGGCTTTGACGTGGCTTGAAATCCATTTTTTACGGGCGCTGATGGGTTTATCAGAGGCTTTAAAAATAGTTGCACGTTCTATGATTGAAAGAGGGGTGTTTATTTTCCCGTTGGCGACCATCATATGAATACCTGCCTGTGTCGCAATACGGGCGGCTTCTAATTTACTTTTCATACCACCTGTGCTGAGGCCGGCAGGAGCATCGCCAGCCATTTTGAATAAATCATCGGTGAGCTTTTCAACAAGGGGGATATGCGTGGCTGTTTTATCTTGGCTCGGGTCAGCGGTATATAATCCGTCAGTTGTGGAAAGTTGGATGAGGAGGTCGGCCTCTATCATTTGCGCGACACGGGCGGCGAGGCGGTCATTATCACCAAAGCGAATTTCTATGGTTGAGACTGTGTCATTCTCATTAATAATAGGGACAGATTTATTTTGTATTAACGTTAGTAAAGTGGCACGAGCGTTTAAATGCGCGCGGCGTTCTTCGGTGTCTTTCGGGCTGAGCAAGACGAGTGCCGTTTTGAAACCATGCGGAGAAAAAGCGGCGGCGTAAGCTTTGGATATTTCAACCTGCCCAAGCGCGGCGGCGGCTTGTTTCTTTTCTAAAGGGATAGAAGCAGGGCGATCTGTATAGGCAATGTTGAGGGCTTGTCGTCCCAATGCAATAGCACCAGAAGAAACGATGGCGATTTCTTTGCCTTGTTGGATAAGGGCGGCGATGTCGTTGCTAACGCTGTTTAACCAGTCTTGACGGGGCGTACCCAGTTTTTCATCGGCGATTAAGGCAGAGCCTATTTTAATGACAATCCGTTTTGAATTTTGAATAAGGTCATGCGGCGTCATACTCTTCCGCCTTTTTGATTTTAATGATATCCGCCAGCTTATAGAGGGCTGTATCAATGTTTTTTCCAGAAATAGAGGATATAACCATGGCTTTTTGCCCTGTTGCTTCTTCTAAAATGCGGGCTTGATCGAGGGCAAGTTCTTCACCGATGGCATCTGTTTTCGTCAGGGCAATGATTTCAGGTTTCTTCGCCAATCCACCGCCATATTTTTGTAGTTCAGTACGGATTGTTTTATAGGCTTTAACAACGTCGTCTTGTGTTACATCAATTAAGTGCAGTAGAACGGAGGTGCGTTCAACATGCCCCAAGAAACGAACACCCAAACCAACGCCTTCATGTGCGCCTTCAATAAGGCCGGGAATGTCGGCGATAACAAAGCTATATTCGCCTGCTTTTACAACACCTAAGTTAGGGTGAAGTGTTGTAAAAGGGTAGTCGGCAATTTTTGGTTTTGCTTTTGAAACAGCGGCGAGGAACGTAGATTTCCCTGCATTTGGTAAACCGACCAAACCAGAATCCGCAATAAGTTTTAACCGCAACCAGAGGGCGCGTTCTTCACCTGGCCACCCCGGTGTTTTTTTACGGGGGGCTTGGTTGGTTGAACTTTTATAATGCGCATTACCAAAGCCGCCATCGCCCCCTTTTAGAAAGACAACACGTTGACCTTCTTCGGACATATCAAGTAGGACAGTTTCTTTATCTTCATCGATGATTTCCGTCCCAACGGGAACTTTAATAACCAAGTCCTCACCGCTTGCGCCACTACGGTCACGACCAGATCCACCAACGCCATTATCGGCGCGGAAATGTTGCGCGTATCGGAAATCAATAAGAGTATTCAACCCCGTAACGGCTTCAAAGATGATAGAACCCCCGCGGCCACCATTACCGCCGTTTGGCCCTCCATTTTGTACGTATTTTTCACGACGGAACGAGATACAGCCAGGCCCACCATTGCCACTGCTCACATATATCTTTGCTTGATCGAGAAATTTCACTTGTTTAATACGTCATACTCGCAAGCGAGAGGACTCTTTCTATTTAATACGTCATGCTCGCAAGCGAGAGGACTCTTTCTATTTAATACGTCATACTCGCAAGCGAGAGGACTCTTTCCATTTAATACGTCATACTCGCAAGCGAGAGGACTCTTTCCATTAAAAAAGGGGAAGCTAAGCCTCCCCCTTATAAATTATTAACGAGGCGAGAGCTTATTCAGCCGCCATTGGTCTTGCGTCATTCGCAGGAACGATATTAACAATCGCTTTGCCGCCGCGACCTTTTGAGAACAAAACATCTCCATCCATAAGAGCGAAGATTGTATGGTCTTTACCAATACCAACATTTTTACCAGCACCATATTTTGTACCACGTTGACGGATAATGATGTTACCAGCGATAACTGACTCACCACCGTATTTTTTAACGCCGAGACGACGACCTTCTGAATCGCGACCGTTTCTTGTACTACCACCAGCTTTTTTATGTGCCATCTTTAATGTCCTCCAGACTTTTTTGTTTACCCTCATGCCCGCAAGCGGGAGGAGGTGTTTTTGTTTTATCTCAGGCGGGTAAACCCGCTACGATTTCTTTTATTTTTTTATTTAAGCAGCTTTGATATCAGTAATTTCGATCACTGTCAGATCCTGACGGTGTCCCGCTGTACGGCGATATCCTTGTCTACGTTTCTTCTTAAATACCACAATTTTGTCCGCGCGTGTGTGCTCAATGACTTTTGCGCTGACTTTTGCACCTTTTTCTCCGATAGCGGCTGTTTTACCGTCAGACGTCATAAGTACTTCTAAATCAACGCTTTTACCCGCTTCTATGTCCATTTTTGGTACTTCTAGGTACTCATTTTTGGTCACTTTATATTGTTTTCCGCCTGTGCGTACAACTGCAAACATTTTTTAAATCCTAATATTTATAATTTTTTCAAAGCCTTAAGAAGAATCGCTAATGTGTTTTTCTTCCTTCAGAACGCCGCAATATACAAGACTTGCCGTTAATGTCAAGAAAATAGGTGTAAAGACGTTACGAAATATACGAAAAACCTAGACTTTGAGGTGACGTAGCGTACCGCTCTTTAATTCACCATTTTCACAATAGAGAGGAACTGCTGTAAACGCTCGGTTTTTGGGGCGGTGATGATGTCTGGTCCGCCTTGTTCGGTGACTTTACCATCGCTCATAAAGACAATTTGGTCGGCGGCTTGCTTTGCAAAGCCAATATGGTGGGTAATAAGGAAAATTCCAATACCTTGCTCTTTTAAATGCTTCAATTTGTCCAAAATTTTGGCCGTTTGCTCAATATCAAGAGCAGAGGTGATTTCATCCAGTAAGATATATTTGGGGTTTAAGATAAGCGCACGGGCAAGGGCAACACGCTGACGTTGACCTATGGAGGCTTCGTTAGGAAAATTATCGATGAAGTTTTCCATCTCAAGAAAGTTGATAAGACCTTCAATATCCTTTTCTGCGCTCTCATTGCGGTTGCGCGCAGGCAGCATAATATTTTCCCGCAACGTTAAGTGCGGCCATAAGAAAAGAGACTGAAACACCGCGGTCATGTGTGGCCATGGCGGGTCAATTTTATCTTCTTTTGCTAAAGGAAAATCATATTTCTTATCATCGACAGAAATTTGCCCCTTGGATGGGTAATCCAGCAAAGCCAAGGCACGTAATAGGGTGGTTTTTCCTGTTCCGCTCGGCCCAATTAAACAGGTGATTTGCCCCGGCGCGATATCCATATCAACACCTTGCAAAACATGCTTGTCATCAAAAGATTTATGAATGTTCTTTGCGGTTAGCATTTTGTATTTAATTTTTCTCTGCTGGTTTTAATGGTATGATATAGGAGTTTTCTGGGATGTTATATTTCTTAAATAAGTTTGTTAAGAAGTTTGAGTTTAAAATTTCTTCAATAACGGTATTTATTGTTAGGCGTAAATCATTTTCACCTTTCTTTAAATGCATCGCATTGCCGTAAAACCTTAGGCTTTCTCCTACTCGTTTTATACTGTTTGGGTTGTTAACTAAAAACTCTTGTGCAACATAGTCTTCGATAAAAGTTACATCAGCTTTCCCTGTACTGACTGTTAAAATCATATCAGATACAGCGGTAATTTCAGGTAAAGAAAATAGTTTAGCATTTGGAAAGTCTGTTGCCGCAATCGTTGCGGGTGTCCCTCCATCCACGATGGCTATTGAGTATTTGCCCGAGTTTAAGACATCTAACCCATCGTTGAATCTATCATCATTGGGGCGAACCCATGCACTTATACCGCTGTAATATAAGGGTTTGGTGTGGTTTACTTCTCTTGCTCGAGCTGAATTTGTCCAAGCCATAGAGCACATCATATCAAATCGATTTGCTTTTAAATCGCTAATGAATGTCCCCCATCCAGTCTCTTGCACCCATTCAACCTGTAGGGAAAGGCGTCGACCTACTTCATTCATAAAGTCATAAAAAACACCAGATTTTTCATTCGTGTTAGGGTCTAAAAACATGGCGGGCGGATAGGGGATATACCCACATCGTATTTTACCTGTACGGATGACGCGGTCATAAACGGATTCATCAGATTTTTTTGGTGTTACTTCGGTGGTGCTGGAGGAGGGTGCTGTTGGTTGCACGGCCTTGGTGGTGGCATAGCTGACTATTCCAGCCAAAAGTAATGTTAAAGCACTTAAATATACTGGTTTCATTTTTCTCTCCTA